>DWVJ01000020.1 GCA_019120315.1 Candidatus Ruminococcus avistercoris | reverse complement strand
AGGGTTTTCACCACGCCCAGCGCTTCTTTTAATTCTTTTAAGTTGGTTACTTTGGTTCCTGTCACTGCGTAGTAGCAGGGAAGGCTGTATGCTGTATTCGGGAAGCTGACTGCTTTGTCCTCGCCGTACTGGGCGATGGCGCCGTCGATGGCTCCCTCTGTCAGGCCGTATACAGCATCATTTCCACTAAATACCCGTTCAAATAATGTCACTGTTTTTTCCTCCTTTAGGCAATCGTCGTATCAATTGTCTCTTTTATTTTTCTGATTTCGTCTGTTGCAGACTGACTGAAATCGTATGGGGAACATCCCTTGCGATCAGCATCTATTACTTCTGAATTATAGTGGACAAAACCCAGCAGGTCTTCGGCCGGAATCCGCTCTTTGATGAACTGTTCATCTTCCTCATCACGGACCTTATTGGCTACCACACGCACCTGGGAAACTCCAAGATCCTCTGCCAGACGTTTGACGTTACGGTAGGTCTGCACGCTCCTTGCTCCCGGTTCGATCACGACGATAAAACAATCCATGCCTTCCGTCGTTCCTCTTCCAAGATGCTCCAGTCCTGCCTCCATATCAAGGATCACCACATCATCCCGTCTTAACACAAGGTTGCTGATGATCCGTTTCAGCATCACATGCTCCGGGCAGACGCATCCGCCGCCTCCCGTTTCCACGGTGCCCAGAACCAGCAGCCGCACACCGTTATGCAGCTTTCCGTACTTATCCGGAATGTCATCCACTTTGGGATTCAGTTTATAAAACTGATTGTCCGGAGTCGCCCCCGTCCTTTCCTCTACCAGTTTACGCATTCTGCTGATGGGAGTAATGCCGGCCAGTTCCTCCTCCGAAAAGCCCAGGGCCAGCCCCAGGTTTGCATCCGGATCCACATCTGCAGCCAGAACATGTCTTCCCTCATCTGCGTATAATCTGGCGAGTGTTGCAGAGATTGTTGTCTTGCCAACGCCGCCTTTTCCTGTTACTGCAATTTTCATGCTCTTTCATCCACCTTTTTGTTTCAATTATAAATTAGATACCAAGTGCCGCACGTTTCTCTTCGATTCTTTCGATCATCAGATCAACCAGTTTTTCGATATCTGTTTCCACTGTATATGCAGCTTCTACCCAGTCTCTGATTCCGCTTGTCAAAAGCTGAGCCATCTGATCGGAGCCGGCTACATAGGGATCAACGCCGAGGAAGGTATCAATACCGGTGGCAACTACATAGTTACCGATGGATACTGCTTTTTCAGACATCCATTCCGGAGCACATCCTACTACAGGAAGCTGAGAGATCTTCAATCCGGAATCTTTTGCCAGTTCTGCAGCCAGATTCATCATACGGCTGATATCTACGCAGGATCCCATATGAAGTACCGGAGGAATGTCAGCCAGTTCGCAGACTCTCTTCAGACCTGCGCCGCAGAGATCTTTGGCACGTTTGTCCATCAGACCCGCTTTGGCTGCTGCCTGTGCAGAGCATCCGGAAGCAATGATAATGATATCGTTGGCGATACATTTTTTCATCAGCTCGATGTGAGCGGTATCCGGTCTTACCTTCGGGTTGTTACATCCTACCATAGCAACTGCGCCACGGATAACGCCGGATGTAATACATTCGATCAGCGGTTTTGTAGTTCCGGTCTCGTCAACCTGTGTATTGGTAACGCCGTCCAGAACTTTTACAATTGCTTCTACAGAGTAACCAACGGTTGCTTTCTGTTTAATATCCGGAATGTGTACCAGTTCCGGTTTTCTGTTCTTGAAGTTTTCGATCGCCATTTTTACGATGGCTTTTGCATTCTCGCCTGCTGTTTTTGCGTTGAATCTGATGAATTCAGAATCTGGCATCTGAGCGATGGGAGAAGTGGTGATAAACTTCGTATGGAAACATTTGGAAAGCGGGCCAAGCGCCGGGAAGATACACTGTACGTCAACGACGATTGCCTCACATGCACCGGTCAGAACCACATTTTCCTGCTGCAGGAAGTTACCTGCCATCGGGATACCGCGACGCATTGCAACTTCGTTGGATGTACAGCATACACCGGATACGGTGATGCCTTTAGCGCCCATTTCTTTTGCATATGCGATCATCTCCGGATCGTCTGCATATTCGCAGATCATCTCGGACAGTGACGGATCATGACCATGCACAACGATATTTACATTCTCTTCCACCATAACGCCAAGGTTTGCTTCCGTGTCAATCGGCTTCGGAGTACCAAACAGAACGTCAGAGAATTCTGTTCCCATCATGGAACCGCCCCATCCGTCGGAAAGTCCTGCACGCAGGGACTGACGAACCAGCGCTTCCGGTTTTGAGGAACATCCCATATGGGACATATGTAAGGAACATGATACCTCGCGGTCAATTGCTCTTGGAGCGATCTCTTCTCTTTCCCAGATATCCTGAGTAGACTGAGGAGCTCTCTTTAAGAAACGCTGTGTTCCAAAAGGTTTACCATATTCCATCAGACCTGTTTCTGCAACTTCATGAGCCAGATCGTAGATATCTTTTCCTTCTGTCTCGATTCCCCATTCTTTTGCAATGCGGATCAGCTTGTCGGGATCTTTTACTTTATAGTTACCGTCTGCTGCTGCTTCATACAGAGTATGACAGATTTCACGACCATGGTCGGAATGGGTTGCAGCGCCGCCTGCTGTAAATTTCAGGTAGTTTCTTCCTACAATACCATGAGCATCACATCCACAGATTCCGCGGGGAGCTTTTGGAGTAATGCGGCATGGGCCCATAGAACAGATACGACAGCAGATACCCTGCTCACCGAATTTACAGTGAGGAGTCTGGTTCTTCACACGAAGCTGCCAAGCGTCAGCACCTACTTTTGCACCTGTCTCGAGGAGCCGGTCTGTCGCTGCCTCGAATTCTTCTACAGTTGTTAATTTGAATTCACTCATTATAAGCCTCCTTATAGTTTTTATTCTTTCACCCAGGAGAACGACATCCCATCCTCCCCCATGGGTTCTGAAAGATTTATTTTTTCCTCTTTTTTCAAAAAAAGAGGAGAAAAATCTGTGAGTTATCCGGCTTTAGAAATTCAACTTTTTAATGATTTCCCGCATCGCGATCTTCACCGGAGAATCCTCCGGAAGCTGCACGGTCGGTTTTCCATCGCAGTCATACTCATAAACCGTATCATCCTGTGGGATTACTCCCAGCAGATTCAGACCCTGCTTTTCAATTTCCTGGGCAGTGCCTTCATTCAGTTCACCGTTTGGCGCCCTGTTTACAATCAAACCAATCATCCCGGGTTTCATACCGCATTCATGGATCAGCTGGGCGATTCTTCCTGCAGCCTGTACGCCCCGGCGGGAACAGTCGCTCACCAGTATGGCTGTCTGCATTCCCGGCAGGATACCCCTGCTGATATGTTCCATTCCCGCTTCGTTGTCTACAACGATATAGGGATAATTGTTCTGAAGTTTGGCAAGCTGTGCCTGCAAAAGACCGTTTACATAACAGTAGCAGCCTTTGCCCTGGGTTCGGCCCATGACAAGCAGATCAAAATCGTCTTCCTCCACCAAAGCAGAGGTAAATTTGATTTCCGCATAATCCGCCTTGCTCATACTGGCCGGAATCGGACTTTTTACCTGCATCTCAGCCTGAGCGATTTCCTCACGGATATCTCCCAGCGTATAATCCACTTCCACGCCGAGAACTTCGTTCAGATTAGAGTTGGCATCTGCATCCACAGCAAGAATCGGTCCCTTTTTTGCCCTGCACATTTCCTGAATCAGGATTCCGGTCAGCGTCGTCTTTCCAACACCGCCCTTCCCTGCCATTGCAATTACATGTGCCATATCTTTATGCCTCCTATTTTATGTTCAAACAGAATGTTATTGCCGTCTGTCAGCTGCATTCCACTTCTACCACGCTGTTAGCCAGATCCACCATAAGAATTTTTCCGGTTACTTCTTTTTCTTCTCCCAGAATATCGCGGATCACCAGCGTATCGCCGTTCACATCGATACGGCTGACGTTTCTGAAAATAGCAGTTCCGTCTGCTTTTTTAATTACTGTTGCCAAACACATCCCTTATGCCTCCTTCAACTGTTCCTTTACCAAAGTCAATGCCAGGCTCAGCCGCATATTGCCCTTCTGAAACTCCGAAACGCCTTCTGAAATCTGCTTTGCCGCATCATCCATACCGAGTTTTTTCAGATTTTCAGCCATCTGCTCCAGCTCAGCTGCATGGTGCTCGTTATGCTGCAGCATATAAGTCAGGAGAGCGACCGTCTCCTTGCTGCAGTCACCGCCGCAGGAGGAGCAGTCATGAGAATGCTCATGACAATGACTGTGATCATCACCATGGGCATGTGCCAAAGACTTGCCATTTTCATCCTGTACTAAATGCATGATTTGCTCCTTTCCATCACACTCTTTGTGAATATGATATTATTTTGTCAATTATGTTTCATTATATCTTATTATTACTGAATATTCAATACATATCGGACAGTTTTATTTGGCAAAATAGTGTATTTTTTTTTATCCAATCTCAATAATTATAAAAAATGACGAAAAACCATGAGAAAATACCAAACTGCATTCGTGATACTTTTTTTGCACATTTTCCCGGTACTGTGGTATAATACTCCTATAATCTGCGCAGGAAAAGGAGGTAATCACAAGTGGCAGATATACCGTGTCTTAAATTAAACAACCATCAGCAGATGCCGCTTCTTGGTTTGGGCGTGTACAAAGCAGCCGCTGACGGAGAAGTTGAAAATGCCGTTTCCTGGGCGTTGGAGGAAGGCTATCGGATGATTGATACCGCTTCCGCTTATAAAAATGAGGACGGTGTCGGACGGGCAATCCGCGCTGCAGGCCTCCCGAGGGAAGAACTTTTTATCACGACAAAAATCTGGAATAACGCTCAGCGTATCGGCGATATTGACGGCGCATTCAAAAGAAGTCTGGAACGTCTCGGACTGGATTACATCGATCTGTATCTGATACATTGGCCGGTTCCAGGCTGTTACCTGGAAACCTGGAAACAGATGGAAAAGCTTTATAAAGAAGGATTGATCCGCTCCATCGGCGTCAGCAATTTTGGCATCTATCAGCTGGAAGATCTTCTTGCCCATTCTGATACTGTCCCCGCCGTAAATCAGATTGAAATCCATCCCCTTTGGAATCAGGCGGAACTGGTTTCCTACTGTCAGTCCAAAGGCATCGCCGTGCAGGCCTATGCGCCGCTGGCAAGAGGCGCATATCTGGACCGGCCCGAACTGGTGGAAATCGCAGTAAATCACGGAAAAAGCGTTTCCCAGGTCGGCCTTCGCTGGTCCGTCCAGAAAAACATTTCTGTAATACCAAAATCTACAAAGAAAGAACGAATCGCCGCAAATGCTGAAATTTTTGATTTCCAGCTTACCGATGATGAGATGAGGGCTATAGACGGTATGGATGAGAAATTTCGAAGCGCTTCGATTCCGCCGGATCTTCTTTAAGATATTTGGATGGTGACAAAAAGCCGCGCAGTTTTGCTTTGCCAAAACAGAACCGCGCAGCTTTTTCTTTTTACTATTTTTCCCACAGGCCTTCGCCTGTCTCTTCTTTTCGTACCCGCATCATCAGTTCTCCAAGAGCGTCCTTCGGCGATTTCCCCTCAAAGAGCACTTGATTTACTTCTTCCACAATGGGCATTTCCACATGGTATTTTCTGGAAAGAGCCAGCGCCGCTTTGGCGGAATACACGCCTTCCACCACCATTTTGACCTCATCCATGGCCTCCTGCATGGTATAGCCCTTCCCGATCAGATAACCGGCCTTTCTATTGCGGCTGTGCACACTGGCGCAGGTGACAATCAGGTCGCCGATTCCCGACAGGCCGGTCAGCGTTTCCGCATGGGCTCCCATGGCCACGCCAAGCCGCTTGATTTCCGCAATTCCCCTGGTGATCAGCGCCGCCTTCGTATTATCTCCGCAGCCAAGTCCATCGGCGGTTCCTGCCGCCAGAGCAATGACATTTTTTAACGCGCCTCCCAGTTCGATTCCAAGAATATCCGGGCTGGTGTAGACGCGGAACACCGGGCTCATAAAAAGTCCCTGGATATATTCGGCCGTCTCCTTTGTCCTGGCGCCGGCCACACAGGTCGTAGGCATCTTGCGTCCCACTTCTTCTGCATGGCTTGGCCCGGAAAGAACCGCCACATTAGCCTGGGGAATTTCTTCTTCGATGATCTCACTGAGCGTCATCAACGTATTCTCTTCAATTCCCTTTGCCACATTTACGATGATCTGACCTTTTCTCACCAGATTTTTCATGGATCGGGCAGTGCTTCTGGTAAACGGAGACGGTACGGCCAGAACTATCAGATCCCGGTCTTTTAACGTCGTCTCAAGATCGTCTGTGATCGCAATCTCTTCCGGTATCTTTACACCCGGCAGTTTGCTTTCGTGTTCCCGTTTTTCCGACAGCATGCTGACTTCATCTTTCAGCGCCGACCACAGGATCACTTCGTGCCCATTGTCATGCAGCAGAATCGCCAGCGCCGTTCCCCAGCTTCCTGCGCCGGCTACACTAATTTTCGCCATAATTCAACCTCCAATTATTCTTTCTTTTTTTTGCCGCTTATATACGTTTTATTTTCATTTCCCTTTACCAGTCTCATAATATTGGCTCTGTGGCGGTATATTGCCAGAACAGTCAGAAACGCCGCCACAGCGTACATTTCCCACAGATAATTCTGTGCCATATGGAATTGTCCCGTCTGCCCCAGGATCACTGTTCCGATCAAAAAGACGGCGTATACCAGCATAGATCCCAGCGAAACATAGTGGGTCGTCAGAAATACGATGATGAAAACAATCAGCGCCGTCACCGCCACCCGCAGATCATAGGAAATGAGAAGGCCGGCCGTAGCGGCAATTCCTTTTCCGCCGCGAAACCGCAGATAGACAGGAAAGTTGTGTCCAAGAATGGTTCCCGCCGCTGCATACAGCCGCAGAAGCAGTATGTATTCCGGATGGATGCTGCCGTAGATCAAAGATACCGTCACCACCGCCAGAATACATTTCACCGCATCCCCCAGAAGGGTAATCAGGCCTGCTTTTTTCCCCAGCGTACGCAGCGCGTTGGTCGTTCCGGCATTTCCGCTGCCATATTCCCTGATATCGATCCCCTGTAATCTCCCGTAAATGTAAGAAGTCTGAATCAGTCCGAACAAATATCCGATCAAAAGACATATCACACGTTCCATATCTACTGCTCCTTACTCTTTCGCTCTCTGATAATGAATTTTAAAGACGTCCCCCGGAAACCAAAGGCATCCCGGATCCGGTTTTCCAGATAACGGACATAGGAAAAATGCATCAGCTCCTTGTCATTGACAAAGATGACGAATGTAGGCGGCTTTACGGAAACCTGGGTGATGTAATACAGCTTCAGCCGTTTACCCCGGTCAGAAGGCGGCTGCTGCAGCGCCACTGCTTCCGTCATGATTTCATTGAGAACGCCGGTCTGAATCCGCAGAGTCTGATTTTCCAAAACCATATCGATGGTGTCAAACAATCTGGGCAGCCGCTGACCGGTCTGCGCCGAGATAAACATCAATTCCGCATAGGGCATATAGGACAGCACTTCGCGGATCTTTCCGGTATACTGATAGATTGTCTTATCGTTTTTTTCAATGGCATCCCACTTATTGACGGCAACGATAATGCCCTTTCCGCGCTCGTGGGCGATGCCGGCGATTTTGGCGTCCTGTTCGGTCACGCCCTCCATCGCATCGATTACCACCACAACCACATCGGCCCGTTCCACCGCGGTGACTGTGCGAATGATACTGTAACGCTCCAGTTCTTCTTTTATCTTATTTTTCCTTCTCAGTCCGGCAGTATCGATGAAAATATATTCCCGGCCTTTCCACATCACCGTGGTATCGATGGCGTCCCTGGTGGTTCCCGCCACATCAGATACGATCACCCGGTTCTGTCCCAGCAGCTTGTTGATAATGGAGGATTTCCCCACGTTGGGCTTGCCCACAATGGCAATCCGGGGGATCGTATTTTCTTCCTCTTCCTCGGCGCTGTCATCGAAATACTGGCTTACTTCATCCAGCATATCACCCAGGCCCAGTTTTGAGGAAGCCGAAATGGGGATGGGATCGCCGATTCCCAGATTATAAAATTCATACACATCCACCATATATTTGTCAAAATTGTCTACTTTATTGACCACCAGAACAACAGGCTTGGCGCTTCGCCGCAGCATATCCGCCACCTTCGCATCCGCATCCACCAGTCCCTGACGCACATCTGTGATAAAGATGATCACATCTGCCGTATCGATGGCGATCTGCGCCTGTTCTCTCATCTGAGACAGAATGATGTCGCTGCTTTCCGGTTCGATTCCTCCCGTATCAATCAGTGTGAAATTGTGGTTCAGCCAGCTCACATCCGCATAAATTCTGTCACGTGTCACGCCTGGCGTGTCTTTTACAATGGAAATGTTTTCACCGGCCAGCGCGTTAAATAGTGTGGATTTCCCCACATTCGGCCTGCCCACAATGGCTACAATCGGTTTGCTCATAATTTTGTCTCCTCGCTTCTTTTCCGTCCGGCTTTTCTCCCAGCACGGCCCTGACGAAATCTTCTCCTCTTTCGCCTACGATCCGAATGGATACGCCCAGCGCCTCCTGCAGTTCCCCTACGGTCATATCGTCAAGAAATACCTCTTCGCCTTCCCGAAGCATGTTGCAGGGAAGCAAAAGCTCCTCTCCCAGCGGCCGCCCTTTCAACTGTTCTTTCAGATCCTGACCGGTCAGCAGTCCGGATACCGTGATTCGTTCGCCGAAGAAATGATTCTTTACCGCATACAGATCCGCCTGTACACCGGGATACTTTTCTTGTATCATTATAATATATTTTTTTAGAAATTCATACGGTAATTCGCCCGTTGCCAGAGATATTTTTCTTGTCAGCGAACTTCCCGTTCTTTCTGCCAGAGCCTTTTTTATCTGACAACACAACAGACGAAGCATACCCACGCCGTTTTCCAGCTGAGGATAGCCATCGTAACGCTCCTGTTCGGGAAGTTCTTTTTCGGCCAAAATGTACCACTCATCGCTGCAGTGGACAAAATGACTCCCCGTGGTTTGCAAAATCTTCTTCTGCCAGGACTCCACCTGACGGATTACCTGCAGCGCATCTTCTTTTTTGAAAGGTTCCAGCGGATACAATCCCTCCCGATAGCGGGTCAGCCCCACCGGAACCACCGACAAACTTCCAAAAAGAGGAATCCATTCAGAAAGTTTTTCGATGGTGCGATCCAGCTCTTTCCCGTCATTGATTCCTCTGCAAAGCACGATCTGGCCATTCATCCCTATCCCTGCGTCATAAAGCTTTTGAATCTTTTCACAGATATCGCCGGCAAACCGGTTATGAAGCATTTCACAGCGCAGAGCGGGATTTACCGTATGAACCGAAATATTGATGGGCTCCAGATGGTATCGTATGATCCGTTCCATATCCTGATCGGACATATTGGTCAGCGTCACATAATTCCCCTGCAAAAACGACAGTCTGGAATCATCATCCTTGAAATACAATGTCTTTCGCATACCCGGCGGCATCTGATCAATGAAACAGAAAATACACCGGTTGCTGCAAGAACGATAGTCGTCCATAAATTCATTTTCGAAGATAATACCAAGATCTTCTTCATATTCCTTTTCAATTTCCAGCTCCCACTCCTCGCCGCCGGCTTTGCGGATCAGGATTTCCACATATTCTTCATTCAGCAGATAGTGGTAATCAAAAACATCTTTCACTGAAGATCCGTTGATGGAAAGAAGTTCATCTCCAGGTTCGATATCCAGCTCCCGGGCGATACTTCCTTCTTCCACTGCTTTGACTATATGACGTACTCTGCTCATTTTACCCGTTCCTCTTCCTTTTTACTGCTCCCTCAATTATAGAGAGCAATCCGCTTTCTGTCAATCAATGTATGAATTTACATGCACTTTACATTATTCTCCAAATTTCTTGACTTTAAAATCGGCAGGCGTTAATATAAAATGAGTATTAAATGTGCATGGAGGTAACCAATGGTAAATTTAGATTTACTGAAAAAATCCATTCCTGTGGCTCCGATTAAGATAGCTGCCCTCCCGGGATGTGAAGAACTGGCAAATACGGTTAATGATTATCTTGTGGAATACCGTAAAGCTCTTTCGCAGGAAAAAACGCCTCTTCCGTTTGCCGGTTATTTCGAAGATTCCTTTCTCATCGAATGTGAATGCCCCCGTTTCGGTACCGGCGAGGCAAAGGGACGGATTCGGGAATCTGTACGAGGCACTGATTTATATATAATGTGCGATGTCACCAATTACAGTATGACCTACAAGGTCTGCGGATATGAAAACCATATGTCGCCGGACGATCATTATCAGAATCTGAAGCGGATTATCTCCGCAGCCACCGGCAAAGCCCACCGCATCAATGTGGTGATGCCCTTTCTCTATGAAAGCCGTCAGCACAAACGTTCTCAGCGAGAATCCCTGGACTGTGCCATCGCTCTGCGGGAACTGTCGGAAATGGGGGTCAGCAATATCATCACATTCGATGCCCACGACCCGCGGGTTCAAAACGCCATACCGTTAAACGGATTCGACAATTACATGCCCACCTATCAGTTTCTTCAGGCATTGATCGGTTCCGTGCCGGATCTGAAACTGGACAACGAGCATCTGATGATCATCAGCCCTGACGAGGGCGCCATGAGCCGTGCCGTTTATTTTTCCAACGTGCTGGGCGTTGACATGGGTATGTTCTACAAACGCAGAGACTACTCTACGATTGTCAACGGAAAGAATCCCATCGTAGCGCATGAGTTCCTGGGAGATTCCATCGAAGGAAAAGATGTGATCATTATCGACGATATGATCTCTTCCGGAGAAAGTATGCTGGATGTAGCCAGAAAAGTAAAGGAACGCAAAGCTAACCGGGTATTCATCTGTACTACCTTTGGCCTGTTTACCGAAGGCCTTTCCAAATTCGACGAATACTATGAAAAAGGATATATTGAAAAGGTCGTCACCACGGATCTCATCTACCGCACGCCGGAACTGAAATCCAAACCCTATTATGAAGCGGCACGCATGGGAAAATACCTGGCAAGTATCCTGGATATTTTAAATCACGATGTGTCCGTGGAAAAGGTCCGTTCCACCACTTCCAAGATCACACAGCTGCTGGAACGCCAGAAAAATCTGAAATGATATCATACATAGGAAAAGCTGCAGAACCATATCCGATTCTGCAGCTTTTTTATCAGTCCTCTTTCCTGATTTGAAGGAACGCGCCCAGGTTTCCCCTTTTTCCGCCGGATGCCCGGTGAGAAAAGAGAAGCTGAGGATTGCAGCAAGTGCACAGATTCGCTTCAAAAATGTGATCCGGCTGAACCCCGCTGGCCGCCAGGTTAAAACGGCATGCTTTCCACAGATCCAGATGATACTTTCCGTTTCTGTCATCAAAAAGCATTTGTCTGCACTGACTCGCCGGGTAAGCTTTCCGGAATTTGGCCGCCACATCCTCTCCGATTTCATAGCAGGAACCGCAGATGGAAGGGCCGATACCAGCCAGAATATTCGCCGGCTTTGCGCCGTACGTTTTTTTCATGGCACGAATACCATTTTTAATAATATTATGTACCGTCCCTTTCCAGCCGGAATGGAGAAGACCGATGGAACGGCTCACCGGATCTGCCAGGTAAATCGGTACGCAGTCCGCATAAAAAGTTGCCAGCACGATTCCCGGAACATTGGTGATCATACCGTCCACATCCGTATAGTCCCTGTCCCGAAGGATCCCTTTTCCCCGATCTTCTGCGGTAACCACACGAATGTTAGTGGTATGGGTCTGATCGGAACAGACGATATCCTCTGTGGAAAATCCCACCGCAGCCGCAAGCCTTTCAAAGTTTTCCCTCACCGCCGTTTCCTTATCTCCCCGGGTAAAGCTTAGATTCATGGAAGAAAACATTCCTTCACTGACGCCTCCCAGTCTTGTGGAAAAACAATGCCGGACAAAATGCAGCATATCCAGCTGCGGCCAGCTAAGATAGACCAAATCCTTTTTATGATTGACAACCATTTTCCCGCCTTTTGGATCACACCATTTTATCTTTATCATACTCATATCCCTATCTTCTTAACTCTGACAGTCGAACGCATTCTGATAAATCCGTACCCCGTCTTTCGACACAGCAGCCACGTCGAAACGGCAGATAACTTCATCTGCATATCCCTGCTCCATCAGATACCAGCGGGCTGTCCTGCTGATCCGCCTTTGTTTACCAACCGATACTGCCTCCTCCGGCAGACCGCACCGTTTGCTGCTCCGGTATTTGACTTCCACAAAGACGAGGGTCTTCCCGTCCCTGGTAATCAGATCGATCTCTCCTATCGGACAGCGATAGTTTTCCCG
The DNA here is from genome assembly GCA_019120315.1 of Candidatus Ruminococcus avistercoris. Taxonomy (GTDB): domain Bacteria; phylum Bacillota; class Clostridia; order Lachnospirales; family Lachnospiraceae; genus Ruminococcus_G; species Ruminococcus_G avistercoris. Next base: position 25,878 of record DWVJ01000020.1, on the reverse strand, counting down.
AAGAATCCGATATCCCCTTTTTTCCAGTATCCTTCTGACAGCCGCTTCGTATTCCTTTCCCAGTTCTCTTTTATTTTTCAACCATTTGCCTTTCCCTCTCTTAAGACAAAATCCCTGCTGCTTTTGTCCCCCGTCACACAAAATGTGTAATAAAACTTTTCCTGTGAATAGGCGACGGTCCGTACTGCTTCAGCGCCGCAATATGGGCGCTGGAACCGTATCCTTTATGACTGGCAAATCCATACTGCGGCATGATCCGGTCGTATTCCATCATCAGCCGGTCTCGGGTCACCTTGGCAATGATGCTGGCGGCAGCGATGGAAATGCTTTTGGCGTCCCCTTTGACGATGGGCACCTGAGGAATATCCACTTTTGGTATACGCACCGCGTCGTTCAGCAAAATCTGCGGTTTAACCGAAAGCTGATCCAGAGCCGCCCGCATGGCTTCATAAGTGGCCTGCAGGATATTAATTTCATCGATTCTGGCCGGGGAAGCATACCCTACCCCCACTGCTTTTGCCTGTGCCATGATCACATCATAAAGTTCCTCCCGTTTTGCGGCAGAAAGCTTTTTCGAATCATTGAGGTAAAGAATCCGGCAGTCTTTCGGCAAAATGACCGCGGCTGCCACCACCGGTCCGGCCAAAGGGCCCCTTCCGGCTTCGTCAATGCCGCAGATCAGATCCATCTGTTCATAACGGCGTTCATACTCCGTCATTTCTTCCAGGCGCCGGTATTCCTGCTTTAGTTTTTCCAGCTTCCTTTCCTGCTTTTTTACCAGGGCCGCAACGGATGAGCGCGGATCCTGCCGGTAAAGCGAAAGGAGCTTTTGCAGTCTTTCGCCCTTCGCCCCTTCCAATTCCTTTTTTATCTCATTCACCGTCATGCGTTTCATCTTCTTTCGGATATTCCAGTGTGATGCGTCCGATCTTTCCGCTTCGGAATTCATCCAGAACCAGCTTTGCCGTCTTAGTATAGTCAATCTGACCGCCTTTTAAAAGACATTGCCTTTTTTGCCCGATCCGCTCCAGAAGTTCCACATTCGTTCCGTCCTCGTCGATTTCAAACCGTTCGCCGATCAGCCCCGGATAATGTGCCCTGATCGCCGCCAGCAGTTCCAAAGACAGTTCATCCATATTAAGGATTTCATCCTTTATGGATCCGATCATCGCCAGTTTAAGTCCCACGCTCTGATCTTCAAATTTGGGCCAGAGAATACCCGGCGTATCCAAAAGCTCCACGCTTTTATTCAGACGGATCCACTGTTTTCCCTTCGTCACACCAGGTTTATTACCGGTTTTCGTACAGGCTCTCCCCGCAAAGGAATTGATGAATGTGGATTTTCCCACATTGGGTATACCCACCACCATGGCCCGTACCGGCCGGTTCTTGATACCTCTTCTTCGATCCCTCTCGATCTTTTCCCGGCACGCTTCCAGCACGGCGCCGTTGACCGCCTTCAGCCCCGTTCCCCGCTGGGAATTCACTTTCAATACAAGAAATCCCCTGGACTGGAAATAATCCTTCCACTCTTCATTATATCTGTCATCCGCCAGATCCGACTTGTTCAGTAAAATCAGGCGGGCCTTGTTTTTCCCCAGGTCATCGATATCCGGATTCCTGCTGGAAAGCGGAATCCGTGCATCCACCAGTTCTATAATCAGGTCGATCAATTTAATATCTTCCTGCATCATTCTCCGCGCCTTTGTCATATGGCCCGGATACCATTGATAATTCATAGGTCACCTCGATTCTATAGAAAACCGATTTTGTTCATGGGAGAAATCACAAACCACAGTTTGCCGATGATATGATCCTTTTTCACATTCCCCACGTCCGCAAAACGGCTGTCCACACTGCTGTTGCGGTTGTCTCCCAACACAAAATACTCGTCAGACGCCAGAGTGATCGGTTCCTCTGCCAGACCGGCATTGACAATGCGGGGGACGTCCCTTTCTTCCACATATGTCTCGCCGTTTATCAGGATATTTCCGTCTTTGATCTGGATCGTGTCACCCGGTACGCCAATCACCCGTTTGATATGAGTGCTGGCCTTCTCGTCATCACTGGTGCGAAAGGCAATCACGTCACCCCTTTTCGGCGAAGTGATCCGATAAACAGCCCGGTTCACCAGAAACTTGTCACCCGCCGAAAAAGACGGATCCATAGAACCTTCCTGAAGCGCTGCAGTCTGGCAGAACATCAGAGAAATGACGGCTGCCAGCGCGACTGTCAGCCCGATCTGGAAAACCCACACCAGCACTTTCTTTAATTTGGTCTGAGCGAAATAATCTCTTAAGTATCTTATATTAACCTGCATGGTTTCCTCTTTCAGATGCGCAAACAGGGACAAACTACAACTGTAATTGTCCCTGTCACTCATTTTCCTTATCTTACCAGTTCTTTTACTTTGGCGGCTTTACCTACGCGGTCTCTCAGATAATTCAGTTTTGCACGTCTTACTTTACCGCGTCTGATTACCTCGATTTTTACCACGTTGGGAGAATGAAGCGGCCATGTCTTTTCCACGCCGATTCCGTTGGAATTCTTTCTGACGGTGAAGGTTTCTCTGTTTCCGCCTCCCTGGCGTTTCAGCACGATTCCTTCAAACACCTGAATTCTTTCTCTGTTTCCCTCTTTGATCTTGCCGTGTACTCTGACGGTATCGCCTACCCGGAACTGATCCACTTCAGCCTTCATCTGGGCTGCTTCAATGTTTTTGATAATGTCGTTCATGTTAATTCTCCTTTGATCTCTGGATGTTCGTAATACATTCTGTAACAGAGGACCATCTCGTTTTATTCACAACGTGATTAATTATACCGTATCTGACGATAGTTTGCAAGTGTTTTTTTCTTGTCTTATCGACTCCTGAACTGTTTACTTTTTATACAAAATCATGGTTTCATAAGGCTTCAGCGCAGCCTCTTGTCCTTTTATCTGCTGGCTTTCGTAATTGCCAAGAAGGCATGTGTAATCTTCCAGATTCTCCTGACTGTCCCAGCAGATTTCTTTGCCATAAAAATTATTGATCACGAAAAGCGTCTGTCCCTCATAATATCTTTTGTAAGCAAACACCTGCGGATGGTTTTCCGCCTTCGGTTCAAAATCACCGTAGGCAATGATATCATACTCTTTTCTCAATGCCACCAGTTTTTTATAAAAAGCGAAAATGGAATCTTTATCCTGCAGCTCCTGGCAGGCATTGATCGTATGGAAGTTTGCGTTGCATCCGATCCAGGGCTTTCCTTTCGTAAAACCGCCGTTTTTTTCGTCGTTCCACTGCATGGGCGTCCTGCCGTTATCTCTGGAATGGATCTGGACGATCCGCTTTGCGTCATCCGCCGAAAGCCCTTTATCCTGGAGAATCTGATAATGATTCAGGCTCTCCACATCACGATACTGGGACATATCGGTAAAATCGGCATTGGTCATCCCCAGTTCTTCTCCCTGGTAAATATATGGAGTGCCCCGCAGGCAATGAATCGTCGCTGCCAGCATCTTTGCGGATTCTTTCCAGTACTTTTCCACATTTCCGAACCGTGAAACCACCCTTGGCTGGTCATGGTTGCACCAGAATACGGCGTTCCAGGCCTTATGTTTTGCCATCTGGGTCTGCCAGTCAAAGATAATATGCTTCAGCTTTTTAAAATCAAAGGGCACCATAACCCACTTTTCATTGCCCATGAAGTCTACTTTCAGGTGATGGAAGCTAAACACCATGGACAGTTCCTTTTCTGTTTCTCCTGCATAGCGATAACAGTTTTCCAGGGAAGTACTGGACATCTCTCCCACGGTAATAATCTTCGCATCCGTACCAAAGGTCGTCCGGTTCAGCTCCTGAAGATATTGGTGTATATTGGGACCATCCGTATAAAACCTTCTTCCGTCTCCTTCAAAATCGTCCTCAAAACTGCCCTTGCTGATCAGATTGACCACATCGAAGCGGAATCCTCTGACTCCCTTTTCCATCCAGAATCTGACGATTTTCTGTATCTCTTTTCGGACTTCCTCATTGTCCCAGTTCAGATCCGGCTGCGTCACATCAAACAGATGAAGATAATACTCATCAAAAGCTTCCACATATTCCCAGGCGCTTCCTCCGAACTTACTCTCCCAATTCGTAGGCGGAACGCCTTTTTGGGGCCCTTTTTTAAAAATATAGTAATTCTTATACTTTGGATCCCCTGCCAAAGCTTTCTGAAACCATTCGTGGCGGCTGGACGTGTGATTAAACACCATATCCAGCATCAGTCCGATATCCCTTTTTTTCGCTTCCGCACACAGCTCCTCGAAATCTTCCATGGAGCCATACCGAGGATCGATCCGATAATAATCCTCCACATCGTATCCGTTATCTTTTTGGGGCGATACGAAAAACGGAGTGATCCAGATGTAATCCGCACCCAGCGTTTTGATATAATCCAGTTTGGCGGTAATTCCTTTTAAGTCCCCCCAGCCGTCACCGTTGGTATCGTAAAAAGATTTTGGATAAATCTGATAAACTACGCTTTTCTTAAAATCCGTCATGTTTTCTCCTCCGTTACGAAAAACGCGCCACTGTCGTCTCTCCGGCTTTGGCGTCTATTCCGGTCACATATTCGATTTCTTTTGCGCTGCCTTCTGCAGTGACGATAAATATCGTGACTGCCGGATGTCCGGCGGCCAGTATTTTTTCTTTATCAAACCGGATCAGCGGGTCGCCGGTTTTTACCTCCTGCCCTTCCTGGATCAAAACAGTAAAACCATCCCCGTTCATCTCCACTGTGTCCACGCCGATATGAATCAGAAGTTCCATGCCGTTGGCAAGTGCCAGACCGCAGGCATGCCCCGTCTCTTTCATCACCGCCACTACCTTTCCATCGGCAGGAGCCACTACCGTATCGCTTTGCGGCTCGATGGCAAATCCATCGCCCATCACATGCTGAGAAAATACATTGTCCGGTACGTCATCCAAGGGAATAACCTGTCCGTCCAGTCCGGCTTTCAGTTCGTTCAAGGAACCGCCGGATACCGTTTCCTCTTCTTTTGTATCCTGTTTTTCCAACGCGTTTTCTTTCTGCTCCCGCACCGGCTCTTCCGCCTGCGCAGCCGCCAGTTTTTTTCTGCCGACCAGATAAGTCAGCACAAAAGGAATCACGATGGCTGCCGCCATGGCAATCAGAAAATAGACGTAAAATTCCGGTTTGATGGACAGAATGCCAGGCAGGCCGCCCACACCGATGCTGAATGCCTGTACGCCAAATCCAACGGAAATGACGGCGGCGACAGCCGAACCGATCATACCGCACACCAGCGGGAATCCGTATTTGAGATTCACACCGAAAAGAGCCGGTTCCGTAACGCCAAGGTAACAGGAAATACATGCGGGAATATTCACCTGCTGCGCACGCTCATCCTTTTTCTGAAGGATGGACATTGCCAGTACGCTAGAGCCCTGGGCAATATTGGACAGCGCAATCATGGGCCACAGAATCGTCCCGCCATACAGATTGGACAGCTGGGTGTCGATGGCGTTTGTCATATGGTGCAGTCCTGTCATAACCACCGGTGCATAAAGCAGGCCGAAGACGCCGGCAAACACCACGCCAAAGGGTGACATCAATCCATTATATACCACTGTGGCGATGGCATCTCCGATTTTCCATCCGATAGGCCCTACCACCGTATGTGCGATCACCACTGCCGGAACCAGAGAGCAGAAAGGAACCACAATCATGCTGATCACTTCCGGACAGATCTTTTTAAAGAATTTCTCCAGATACACCAACACAAAGCCGGCCATCATGGCGGCGATTACCTGGCCCTGATACCCGATCATCTCCACTTTGGCAAAGCCGAAATCCCAGACGGGAATATCCGCGGCAGGAGTGTCAGCCACACTGAACCCGTTCAAAAGCTGCGAGGAAACCAGAGTCAGGCCCAGAACGATACCAAGAATCTGTGTGGTTCCCATCTTCTTTGTGATGGACCAGACAATGCCCACCGGCAAAAGGTGGAACACCGCTTCTCCAATCAGCCATAAAAACTGATACATGCCTGCCCAGAACTGCGAAATATCTGCCAGGCTCTTTGTACCTTCCTCAAAAAAGTTGATCTCTCCGATGATATTGCGAAAGCCAAGAATCAGACCGCCGCAGATCAGGGCCGGAATCAGCGGCGCAAAAATCTCGCCCAGCGCGCCCATGATTTTCTGCAGGGGCTTCTGATTCGTCTTGGCAGCCGCTTTCACCGCATCTTTGCTGACGCCTTCGATGCCGGCATATTTCGTAAACTCATTGTAAAATACGGCCACATCGTTCCCGATGATAATCTGATACTGACCAGCCTGCGTAAATGTCCCTTTTACACAGGGAATGGTTTCAATCCCCTTTTCATCCGCTTTGGATGGATCCACCAGAACGAAACGCATCCTTGTCATGCAGTGTGACACGGCCTGGATATTTTCCCTGCCGCCGATCATGGTCAGAAGCTGCCTTACTTCATTTCCATACTTTTCCATTTTCGCTCTCCTTTTCTCTGCTTATCTTGTTTAAACAAGACAAATGAGGTGCCTTATGCCAAAAATGAAATATGAACAAATCTACAAAGATCTGAAACAGAAAATCGAAGGGGAGGAATACCCTTATCAGGAATTTCTCCCTTCAGAAAACACCCTGGTTCAGATCTATCACTGTTCCAGAAATACCGTCCGCAGAGCTATCGGCGCCCTGGTCACAGACGGATATGTCCAGACGCTCCATGGAAAAGGGGTGCGCAATATTTTCCGCCCCATAGAGCAGACCTCCTATATGATAGGTGGGATCGAATCCTTTAAAGAGTCCTCCATCCGTAATAAAAAAGAAGGGCGCACCAAAGTGCTTCAGTTCATGGAACTGACGGTCGATGAAAAAATCGCTAAAAAAACAGGCTTTCCATTGGAAACCGTAATTTATTATATCCAGCGTCTTCATTATTTAGACGGAAAACCTCTTATTATCAACCACAATTATTTTCTAAAAAGTATCATTCCCGGCCTGACACCTCAGATCGCCGAACAGTCGATTTATGATTATCTAGAGCATACGCTGCACATGACAATCGTCAACAGCAAACGAGTGGTAACGGTAGAAAAGATCACGCAGATCGATGAAAAGTATCTGCAGCTGGATGTGAACGATTACAATTGTCTGGCCGTTATTACCAGTCAGACTTTTAACAGCGAAGGAATCATGTTTGAATTTACCCAGTCCCGCCACCGTCCTGACTATTTCCGTTTTCAAGATAATGCCGTGCGAAAATCCAATTAATCAAAAAATGAGTCCCTTTTCATGAAGTATATTTTCACAAAAAGAGACTCTTTTTATTTTTCCTTTTTCAGCAGATCCGGTCTTCTCTCTCGGGTACGTTTTACAGACTGTTCCTTCCTCCACGCTTCGATATTGGCATGGTGTCCGGACAGAAGAACCTCCGGCACTTCTCTCCCGCGCCAGACGGCAGGCCTGGAATACTGGGGATATTCCAGAAGATCGTCCTGAAAAGATTCCGTCGAAGCGGAATCTTCATTGCTCAGCACTCCGGGCACCAGCCGGGAAATAGCATCGATCATCACCATGGCGGGAAGTTCCCCTCCTGTCAGCACGTAATCGCCGATGGAAACGTAATCTGTTACGATCTCTTCCAGTACCCTCTCATCCACCCCTTCATAATGACCGCACAGAAAAATCATATCTTTTTCTTTTGCAAATTCTTCTGCCATTCTCTGGTGGAACACATGGCCCTGAGGAGTCACGTAAATAACTCTGGGCCGGTATCCTATTTTCTCCACGGCCGCCTGGTAGGCGCAGTATACCGGCTCCGCCTGCATCACCATCCCCGCGCCTCCGCCGTAAGGATAATCATCTACTTTCATATGTTTATTTCCGGCGTAATCACGGATGTTGATGCATTCCAGGCTGATCAGCCCCTGATCCATCGCCCGTCCGATGACGCTGGTATGCAGCCCCTGCTCAACCATTTCCGGAAATAATGTCAACACATGGTACCTCATAAATCCTCCTATACCAGCCCATCCATCAGATGAACCGTCATCCGGCCAGCCTCGATATGCACTTCCAGGATGCATTCCCGTATAGCCGGCAGCAAAACCTCGCCATACTCCTGTGTGTCCACCACGTAGACGTCATTGGCTCCCGTCTGAAGCACATCTTTTAAGATGCCAAGATGCTTTCCTTCGTCCGTTTCCACAGCAAGACCGATCAGATCCGCTATGAAATATTCGTTTTCTTTCAATTTTACCGCATGATCTCTGGTTACATAGATACTCTTTTGTCTGAGATGTTCCACATCCTCGATGCGGTCAAATCCTTTCATTTTGAGTATCACAAAATTTTTAAAAAACTTTACGCTCTCTATCGCAACCGGCAGTTGTTCCTTTCCTGTGTCCAGAATCACCTCTTTTAGTTTCTTAAAACGTTTCGGTTCATCCGTCGTGGGAAACACTTTGACTTCTCCCTTCAGTCCATGGGTGGATGTAATCACTCCCACTTGCAGCAATCGTTCCATATTTTTCTCCATCCTGATATCTGCAGGAATACAAATGAAAACGCAGCGGCAATCCTTTCTAACAAAAGTTATCCGCTGCGCCTGCATCCATTACATGATATCTACAATTACTTTTTTGTCACATTTTGAAGAAGCTGATTTGACCACTGTCCGAATTGCTTTCGCAATTCTTCCCTGTCGGCCGATCACTTTCCCCATATCAGAAGGTGCAACCTTCAGTTCCACTATAATGGCATGTTCTTCTTCTTTTTGCGTCACTGCAACTTCCTCCGGATGTTCCACCAGGGCTTTTGCAATTACTTCAACTAATTCTTTCATCACATACCTCCCTTCCTGTTTTCACAGGAAGCAGTGCATTCAAAAAGCTTATTTCTCGATACCAGCCAGTTTGAAGAGTTTGCTGACGGTTTCTGTCGGCTGTGCGCCGTTTGCCAGCCACTTCTTTGCCGCCTCTTCATCGATTCTGTACATGCTGGGATCCTTTGTCGGATCATACAGACCGATTTCCTCGATAAATCTTCCGTCTCTGGGAGATCTGGAGTCAGCTACGATGATTCTATAGAAAGGAGCCTTTTTCTGTCCCATTCTTCTTAATCTGATTTTTACTGCCATCTTATTTCACCTCCTTATTATTCTTACGGTATATATTGTTAAAAGGGAAGTTTGAAACCTCCTCTTTTACCGCCTTTGCCGCCCATCATCTGAGGCATCTGCTTCATCATCTTGCGGGCCTGCTCAAACTGTTTCACCAGCCGGTTCACCTCGGCAATATCCACGCCGGCGCCTCTGGCAATTCTCTTCTTTCTTGATACGTTGAGAAGATCAGGATTGGATCTTTCCGCAGGAGTCATGGAAAGAATCATCGCTTCTTTCCTCGCCATATCCTTCTCGTCGATCATACCTTCCAGCTCTTTCATCCTGCCCCCTACTCCGGGCAGCATATTCAGTATTCCGGAAAGCCCTCCCATATTTTTCATCTGATTCATGCTTTCCAGATAATCATCAAAACCGAACCGAGCTTTTTTTAGCTTCTGTTCCATGGCCCTGGCTTTTTCCTCATCGATGTTTTCCTGAACCTTTTCAATCAGGCTCATCACATCGCCCATGCCAAGGATACGCGAAGCCATCCTGTCCGGATAAAACTGTTCCAGATCCGAAAGCTTTTCTCCCATTCCCACATACAGAATAGGTTTCCCGCAGATCGCGCGAACCGACAGCGCCGCGCCGCCTCTGGTATCGCCGTCCAGTTTGGTCAGAATCACACCGTCGATGCCGATTTTGTTATTGAAGGTTTCGGCCACATTCACCGCATCCTGCCCGGTCATGGCATCCACCGTCAGCACCGTGGTATCCACATTCACAGCAGCTTTGATATCTTCCAGCTCCTGCATCATATCATCGTCGATATGAAGACGGCCTGCTGTGTCCAGAATCACCACGTTAAATCCCTTTTCTTTGGCGTGTTCCAAAGCGCCCTTGGCGATGTCCACCGGTTTGTGCCGATCACCCATGGAAAATACTTCCACACCCTGTTTCTTGCCATTTACCTCCAGCTGGGTAATCGCTGCAGGACGGTAAACGTCGCAGGCTGCCAGAAGGGGCTTCTTTCCCTTGGTCTTCAGCTTACCCGCCAGCTTGGCCGCTGTGGTCGTCTTTCCGGCGCCCTGCAGACCGGCCATCATGATTACGGTAATGGCGTTCCCTGGTTTGATGGTCAGTTCCGTTGTCTCGCTTCCCATCAGAGAAACCAATTCTTCATTGACAATTTTAATCACCATCTGCCCCGGATTCAGTCCGTTCATGACATCCTGTCCCACGGCCCGTTCCTGCACAGACTTGATGAACTGTTTGACTACTTTGAAGCTGACATCCGCCTCCAGCAAAGCCATCTTGACTTCCTTTAACGCCGTCTTGACATCCGCCTCTGTCAACTTGCCTTTGCTTCTCAGTTTTTTGAAAACATTCTGCAGTTTTTCCGATAAACTTTCAAATGCCATCTGCTATAATTCCTCCAGAATCCCATTGGATATCTCTTCAATTTTCCTCATCAGTGATTCCTTTGACTCATTTTGACAGTTTTTCGTCAGAATGTGAATCTGATTTACTTTTTCCTTAACAGAAACAAATCTGCTGACCAGATGCAGCTTTTCTTCATAATCTGACAAGATTCTTCCGCACCGCTTGATCATATCATGAACTCCCTGACGGCTGATCCCCAGATCCTCCGCCACCTCGCTGAGCGAATAATCATTCAGAACCACCGCCTCATAGACCTGTCTCTGATGATCCGTCAGCAATTCACCGTAAAAATCATACAACAATGTCTGTTCCATTATCTTATTCATACCGAATCACCTTTGCTATCATACAACAGCAGTCCTGCCATGTCAAGTATTTTTTCTTTACATTTTCTGCATCTTTTCATCCATGCTTCCGGAGCGGAATCCCTCCAGATCCAGCGTAACATAGGAAAATCCCAGCTCCTTCAGCCGATTGCAGACTTCCTGCGCCAGCCGGAGCATGTCCGGAAACTCCTTTTTATCCACTTCCAGACGGGCGACGTCCCCGTGAAGCCGCAGACGGACGTCGGTAAATCCCAGCGATCTTAGAAACTGCTCTCCCTGATCGATCCGGTCAAGAAGTGCTTTTTCAATTCTGGTTCCATAGGGAAGCCTGGTGGCCAGGCAGGGGGCGGAAGGCCGGCTGGCGGACAGCACACCCCTTCTGGCGGCCATCGCCCGTACCTCCTCCTTGGAAAGCCCCGCCTCCCGCAGCGGACTGCGTATCCCCAGTTCTTCCACCGCTTTTATCCCGGGGCGATACTGGTTTTCATCGTCCCGGTTGGTTCCCTCCATAAGAATCGGAATATTCTCCCTGGAAGCGAAATCCAGCAGCTTGCCAAAGAGCATCCGTTTACACAGGTAACAGCGATTTTTGGGATTTTCCAAAATCTGCGGTTCCTCCAGCTCATTCACCTTGATCACATGGTACTCTGCCCCCATACTCCGGGCGGTTTTTGCTGCGAAATCCATATCCGCCGCCGGATGAAGCACTGTATCAAAAGTAACGGCAGCTACTCTGGTACCGTTTTTTTCTGCCGCATCCATCGCAAGCCGCAGCAAAAGGCTGCTGTCTGCGCCGCCGGAAAAAGCCACGCAGCAATCCTGCCGCGTCAGATCCTTCATCTGTTCCAGCAGCTTTTTTTCTTTCTTATTCTCCAAACAGCTCACCGGCCTTTCTCAGTGCGTTTTGGTATACCCGTCGAAAACTTTCGCCTCTCACCTGGGCCGCCTGCTTCACATCTTCGTATTCCGGATATGCATAGACACGATGGTTTTTATAGCAAACCTTGATGCGGATATCTCCGTATTCCGTTGGGATCCGCTCCATTTTCCGTTCCAGAACACTGCGCCGGTACCGATACCGGCGGATACCGATGGTGGTGGATTCCTGAAAGATCAGATCCTCCGCCTTATGTACCGTCTCATCGTCACAGATGACCTGAATCACATAACCGGGCCGGTTCTTTTTCATATAAGCCGGAAGGAAAACCACATCCTTAACCCCGGCTGCAAAAAGCTGTTCCTGCAGAAAACCAAGCTGTTCGCCGGTACAGTCATCCACGTTGCTTTCCAGCACCCAGACGTCCGATTCCTGTTTTACTTCGCGCACCAGCATGGCCCGCAGAATATTGGCATGGGAAAAGTCTTTTTTCCCTGCCCCGATTCCTATTTTGACAATCTCCATCTCGTCCGGCAGCTCCCTGGTGCGAAGCCCTGCCGCAATGGCTGCCCCCGTAGGGGTAATCATTTCCCCCACCGTATCCGTGACAGACACACAAAGACCCCAGGCCGAAACCAGTTCCGCCACCGCAGGTACCGGCACCGCCATTTCTCCGTGCTGACACTGTACCGTACCGCTTCCCTCCCGCAGTGTGCCCACCGCCGTCTCCACTATGCCGAGGCTGCAGATACAGGCAGCTGTTCCCACGATATCGATGATGGAATCCACCGCACCCACTTCATGGAAATGAACGTGGTCGGCAGGCGCTCCATGCACTTTTCCTTCCGCTTGGGCCAGAATATGGAAAATCTTCACCGCCAGCTCTTTCACAGGCTGATCCATCGCGGATCCCATGATCATATTCTGAATATCCCGATACGTGCAGTGGGGCTGATGTTCTTCTTCAACCTGCACATCGAAAGTTTTGCTGTCAATTCCGTTTTTGACAGTTTTTCCTGTCACGATCTGATAATGCTCCAACGGCAGCTTTTCCACCTGACTGCGCAGATAGGATTCGTCCGCTCCCAGATCCAGCAGCGCCGCTACCGTCATATCTCCGCTGATTCCGGAGCTTCCTTCCAGATACAATATTTCTTCTCTCATTTTCAACCTCTGCTTTCCGGCTGCGCCATCCGATTCATCTGGGCTGCCAGATAACCGGCGCCAAACCCATTGTCAATGTTAACCACCGCCACACCCTCCGCACAGGAGTTCAGCATGGTCAAAAGGGGCGCCACCCCGCCGAAACTTGCTCCGTATCCGATGGATGTGGGAACCGCTATCACCGGCCGTTCCACAAGGCCTGCCACCACGCCGGGAAGCGCGCCTTCCATTCCCGCTGCGGCTATGACGCAGTTTGCTTTGCGGATATCTTCTATTCTGGAAAGAAGACGGTGAATCCCGGCTACGCCCACATCGTAGATCCGGGTCACGCTGCATCCGAAATATTCCGCCGTCACGGCCGCCTCTTCCGCCACATGCAGATCGGAAGTCCCTCCGGTCAGCACTGCCACACACCCGCTTTTTGACGGTTTTTTGTATTCCAGCCGCAGGATTCTCGCATCCTCGTCATAAATCAGATCAGGTATCTGCGCTTTCAGCGCTTCGTACTGTTCACGACTGGCTCTGGTTCCCATCAGATTTTCCTTTCGGCTCTGAAACAGCCCATAGATATCTTTCAGCTGAGAAACCGACTTTCCCGCACAGTAAATCACCTCGCCAAAGCCGCTTCGCAGACTCCTGTGGTGGTCAATTTTCGCACAGCCGATATCCTCATAGGGAAGCTTTACCAGCTCCTTTTTCGCCTCTTCGATGGATATGGCGCCCACCTTCACTTCCTCCAGCAGTTTCTGTATCTCCATAGGATCATCCTCTCTTTTTGCCATTATATCATTGTGCATGACCGGTTGTAAATGTTTCCTCTTTTCCCCTGGTTTCCGCGGTACTGCTCCGGTAAATAAACCAGGCCGCTGCGGCCGTCAAAATCTCCGATATCCAAAAAGCATGCCACACGCCCACAGCTCCCAAAAAGCGGCTCAGTATGAAGGCCGCCGGGATAATGACAGCCGTATACCGCAGAAGGGAAATCAGAAAAGACGGCATACCCTTTCCCAAGCCTTCCAGCGCTCCCGCCGAGACGACGGAAATGACAGAAGGTACAAAGCCGAAACAGATGATACGCAGCGCATCTCCTCCCGCCCGTCTGGTATCGGCGTTCTCTGTAAACAATCCCATCAGCTGCTGCGGCAAAAGAAGGCAAAGCACCGTTCCCACCGCCATAATCAGCACGATGCAGATCAGGGCTGTGCGATAAATCGTGCGGACTCTTTTGTACTCTTTTGCGCCATAATTATAGGCGATCAAGGGCCGCATGCCCTGTACCAGGCCGTTTGCCGTCTGATAGAGAAGCGACTGCAGTTTGTAATACACGCCAAGCACCAGCACGTAAAGCTGGGAAAAAGGCGCCAAAATCCCGTTTAAGGCAGAGATCAGCAGAGACGGCAGCGCCAGATTTAATGTTGCGGCAATCCCCACCGAATACATATCCCGGCAGATTCTTCCTTCCGGTTTTATATAACGCAAAGACAGTTTTACATTGATGGGACTAAACCGGTACACCAAAAGGTAGGCGATCAGCGTCAGTACCTGACCGGTTCCCGTCGCCAGGGCCGCGCCCTGTATTCCCATCCTGGGGAAAGGACCGATGCCGAAAATCATCAGGGGATCCAGAATGATATTGGCAATACAGCCCATCAGCATACACAGCATGGAAACCGTCATCCTGCCCACTGCCTGAAAAAGTTTTTCAAAGGACAAACACAAGGCAATGACGGCTGCATAGCAGAATATGATGTTGGAATACTGCAGTCCGTAACGGATAAGTCTCTCATCATCGGTGAACATGGACAGAAAACGTGGCATGATCAAAATACAGATGATATTCAGCAGCAGTCCGTGAAGAAAGCTTAAGAGGGTTCCCTGGGTGGCCGCCAAATCGGCTTTTTCCTTCTCTCCTTCCCCCAGTTTTCTGGCAATCACCGCGTTGACGCCCACGGAAAATCCGATGCAAATGGCGTTGACCAGATTCTGTATCGGATAAACCAGCGACAGCGCCGTCATGGCATCCTCACTGATCCAGGCGACAAAAATACTGTCCACAATATTATAAAGGGAATTGACCAGCATGGAGATTACCATGGGAATTCCCATTTTCATCAGAAGCGGCAGTACCGGCTGCTTTTTCATATATGTCTGATCCATTATGTCAAATTTACTCCTCCGTACGATTTTTCCATAAAGACGGCGCTGCAAAACAAAGAGATCTGTTTTACAACGCCTTTTTTCGCTTTTACAGGTTGGCTCTCACCAGACGGGGCTGATACCCCTTTTCCTCCAGCGCTTTTACAATGCGTTTTTTGTGATCCGTTCCGAATGCTTCCAGCGTAATCTTAAGTTCCACAGCCGCATTCCGGTTGATGCTGAAAAACTGGTTGTGATCCAGCCGGATGACATTGCCCTGCTCCTTGGCAATCACCTGAGACACCCGTACCAGTTCGCCGGGCTTGTCAGGCAGCAGAACAGAAATGGTAAAAATTCTGTCCCGCTGAATCAGACCGTTTTGCACCACGGAAGACATGGTAATCACATCCATATTTCCGCCGCTCAAAATACAGACCACCTTTTTGTTTTTCACTTTCAGGTCTTTCACCGCCGCCGCAGTCAGCAGTCCGGAATTTTCCACGATCATTTTATGATTTTCTACCATATCCAGAAAAGCCACGATCAGGTCTTCATCTTTTACTGTGATGATATCGTCCAGATATTTCTGGATGTAAGGAAAGATCTTCTCACCGGGCGTTTTCACCGCCGTACCGTCTGCTATGGTTCCCACACCGGGCAGTGTGGTCACCTTTCCTTCCTTCAGGGAAACCTGCATGCAGTTGGCGCCCGCCGGCTCCACACCCACCACTTTGATATTGGGATTGAGCATTTTTGCCAGCGTGGCCACGCCGGTGGCCAGTCCGCCGCCGCCGATGGGCACCAGGATATAATCCACCAACGGCAGTTCCTTTATGATTTCCATGGCTATGGTTCCCTGACCGGTAGCCACCGCCAGGTCGTCAAAGGGATGGATAAAAGTGTATCCGTTTTCTTTTGCCAGTTCATAGGCCTTTTCACATGCCTCGTCGTAAACGTCGCCGTAAAGCACCACCTCGGCTCCGTAGCTTTTCGTGCGGTCCACTTTGATCAGCGGCGTGGTAGTCGGCATCACAATCACTGCCTTTACGCCAAATTTTTTCGCCGCATAGGCCACGCCCTGGGCATGGTTTCCGGCAGAGGCTGTGATCAGTCCTTTTTTTCTCTCCTCGTCTGACAGCGTGCTGATTTTATAATAAGCGCCCCTGATTTTGTATGCGCCTGTCACCTGCATATTTTCCGGCTTCAGATAAACTTTGTTTCCCGTCGCACTGCTCAGATAGTCACTGTAAATCAGTTTCGTTTCCTGCGTAACCTGTTTGACGATCTCCGAAGCCTCTTCAAACTTATCTAAAGTAAGCATGTTTCTCATCTCCTGTATTTACTCTGTCTTTTTACGGTTCATTCTAGTGGTGAAAAAGAGCGTTGACAAATTCCACCGGATCGAATTTCTGCAGATCGTCGATGGTCTCTCCCACGCCGATATACTTCACCGGTATATCAAGCTCTGACTGTATCGCCACGGCGATGCCGCCTTTGGCCGTACCGTCCAGCTTGGTCAGGATAATCCCCGTCACGTTGGCAGCCTCAGCGAACTGACGCGCCTGCACCAATGCGTTCTGTCCCGTCGTACCGTCCAGCACCACCAGCGTTTCCAGATAAGCCTCCGGATATTCTTTCTCCAGGATCCGATAAATCTTTTTCAGTTCTTCCATCAGATTTTTCTTATTATGAAGCCGCCCTGCGGTATCGCAAAGAAGGATATCTGCCTTCCTGGCTTTCGCCGCCTGTACGGCGTCATATACCACTGCCGCCGGGTCTGCACCTTCCTGTCCGCCAATGATTTCCACACCAGCCCGGTGCGCCCACTGCGTCAGCTGTTCGCCGGCAGCCGCCCGGAAGGTATCCGCCGCCGCCAGAATTACTTTTTTCCCCTGGTCTTTCAGCTTGCCGGCCAGTTTTCCCACCGATGTGGTTTTTCCCACTCCGTTGACGCCGATCACCAATACCACGGACTTGCGGTTTTCAAATTCATACGCCGTCTCACCCACGTCCATCTGTTTGACGATACTGTCCATCAACAGCTGTTTACATTCGGACGGTTCTTTGATCTTTTTTTCCTTTACCTGTTCTTTCAGATTTTCGATAATCGCGTTGGTGGTATTGATACCAATATCACCCATGACAAGGATTTCTTCGATTTCCTCATAAAAATCATCGTCAATACTGGAAAATCCGCTGAAAATAGAATCAATCCCGGCTGCAATATTATCTCTCGTCTTGGAAAGACCACTCACCAGTCTTTTAAAAAAGCCCTGTTTTTCTCCTGCCATCTTTTCATTCCCTCTCTATTTGTCCAAATCGTGTTCGATCAGATTTACGGAAACCAGAGTAGAGACGCCCTTTTCCTGCATGGTGATTCCATACAGCCGGTCCGCCGCCGTCATAGTTCCCCGCCTATGAGTAATAATAATAAATTGGGTGTTCTTTGTCAACTTGTGAAGATACCGCGCAAAACGGGTGACATTGGAATCATCCAGCGCCGCCTCGATCTCATCCAGCAGACAAAAAGGGGACGGCTTCAGATTCTGAATGGCAAACAGCAGCGCGATGGCTGTCAGCGCCTTTTCTCCGCCGGACAGCTGCATCATGTTCTGCAGTTTTTTCCCCGGCGGCTGTGAAATAATACGGATTCCAGCCTCCAGCACATCCTCTTCCTCCATCAGCTCCAGAGTACCCTTTCCTCCTCCGAACAGTTCCTTAAAGGCCTTGTCAAACTCTCTTTGAATTTCGGTGAACTTTTCGGTAAACTGGCGGCGCATGCCCTGATCCAGTTCTTCGATGATGCCCAGCAGCGTTTTCTCGGATTCCACCAGATCAGCGTGCTGATTATCCAGAAAATCATGCCGTTCCTTCAGTTCCTTATAATCCTCGATAGCATTGACGTTAACCGGTCCCAGTTTGCGGATTTCTTCTTTGCAGGCGGCCACACTCTTTTTCAGCAGAGCCGGTTCCATCTCGTCCCCAATCCGGTATGCTCCGGCAGATCCGGGGGTGATCTCATATTCCTCCCACATATACTGAATTTTCCGTTCCCGCTCCTCCTCCAGTTTTTCCTTTTGATGATTCAGCCGAAAGCTCTCTTTATCCAAAAGATTCATCTGCTGAGACAGTTCATCTCTTTTCACGAAGAAGGACCGGTACTGTCCGTTCATCTCTTCCTTTTTTGCAGTGTATTCGCGGATTTCCTGCTCCAGTCGCTCGAAGTTTGCCGCTGCGCCGGCGATCCTGTTTTCCAGCTGACGGATCTGCTCCTCTTTTTCCGTCGTCCGTTCGCTGCCTTTGTCTTTTTCCGCAGTCAGCTGAAGGATCTCCTGTTCCTGTTCCCGGATTTCACGTCCGATTCGTTTCAGGTTTTCATCGGTAAATTCTTCTTTTTGTTTCAAAGACATATCCTGCAGCCGCGCTTCTTCCATTCGATGCAGCTGTGCTTCTTCCGCAGCCGCGTATTTTTCCTGCTCCTGCTGCAGTTTTTCGATATGGCTTTCCAGTTCCCGTTCCTGTACCTTGTACGCTTCCAGACTGCTGTCTATCTGACGGCTGTTTTCCTGGATTTCTCCCACCTGCTGCTCAATTTCCTGCAGCTCCTTGCGGATCAAAGAAGCGTCCTTGTCTTTTTGCTCCATTTTCTCCTTTGTCTGTTCCAGATTCATCTTAGCCGTGTTCTGCTCCAGACTCTGTTCCCGCATACGCTCGGAAATCTCCGCCGCCGTATCCCGCAGCACATTCCGTCTGCTCCGGTTTTCATCAAGAGAACGCTGCATATCATCCATTTCTTTTTTCAGCAGCGTCACATTGCGCTCCAACTCCTCCAGTTCCCGCCGCCGTCCCAGCAGATTACTGCTGTTTTTAAAAGCGCCGCCGGTCATGGATCCGCCCGGGTTGAAAAGTTCCCCCTCCAGCGTTACCATACGGACGGACTGCCGGTATTTGCGTCCGATGGCAATGGCATGATCGATATGATCCACCACCACCGTTTTTCCGAGAAGCTGAGCCAGCAAAGATTCATATATTTTTTCTGAAGTCACCAGCTGACTGGCGATGCCGATCACGCCTTTTTCCTTCAAAACCTCCGGCCTTGGATAGGTATTATTTCCCTTTACCGTAGTCAGAGGGAGAAAGGTTGCCCTTCCGTACCGTCCTTTTTTCAAAAAGTCAATCATGGCTTTGGCTGTATTTTCATTATCCGTGACGATATTTTGTATACTTCCTCCCAAGGCGGTCTCCACAGCTGTCTCGTACTTTGCCTTTGTCTGAATCAGATCTGCCACCACGCCTTTAATGCCCGGATTATTTTTCTTTTGCTCCATCACTTTACGGATACTGCTTCCAAATCCGTCATAGCGCTCCGCCAGGTTTTTCAGCGACTCCAGCCGAGAGGATTCCCGGTGATACGCTTCCTGTCCTGCTTCCATCTGACGGCTCTGTGCGGCGATGGTCTGCTGCAGGTTAGTGAGCTCGCCTTCGATGCGGCTTTGTTCCTTCCTCATCTCCTCGATGGAACGGGTAACTGCATCGTATTTTTTCCGGTAGGATGCAAAGGATTCCTGCAGATGCTGTCCGTCTGTTTTCATACGGAGAATCCTCTGATTCAGGCCGGATCTGCGGATTTGGATCTGCTCCATCATGGCGTCGTAACGCTGCATCTTTCCCTTGATGGAAGCCCGTTCATTTAAGATCTCAATCAGCCGGCTTTTTCCTTCTTCAATATCAGAAATGCAGGCAGTCAGCCCTTGCTGAATTTTCTCCATCTGCTTTTTATCTTCTTCCCACCGCTGTTCCGCTTTGTCTCTTTCCTCTTCCAGCGTTTTCTTTTCCTGACGGTAGGATGATTCACTTTCCCTTCTCTTCCGGATTTCCGCCTTCAGAGAATCGATTCTCTCGCGATAATGTTCTCCGCTCAGACGCTGCGCGTTGATCTGCTCTCTCAGGACATTAACCTGTCCTTCCAATTCCTGCCGGCGTACTGCCTGCCGGGAGGATTCCTCTCTTTTTTGCTGTGTCTGCTCTTCCAGCTGCTCGATCTGTTCTTCCAGTTTTTCGTATTTATCTTTCGTCTGTTCGAAACTTCTGGAATGCTCCTCCAGCTCCTTTCGCACGTTGTCAATATTTTCTTCCAGGGAAGCCAGCTGGCGGCTTCCCTGTTCCATCTGGCGGCAGAAAAGTCCCGCCTCCAGACCCTTTAACTCCTCCCTCTTTTTCAGATAGGCCCGGGCTGTCTCCGACTGTTTTTCCAACGGACCAATCTGCCGTTTCAGTTCACTTAAAATATCATTTACACGGATCAGATTCTGCTGCTCCGCCTCCAGCTTTTTCAAAGCGGTATTTTTCCGCCGTTTGAATTTGACGATACCGGCCGCCTCATCAAAAAGCTCCCGTCTCTCCTCCGGTTTTCCGCTTAAGATCCGATCGATCTGACCCTGTCCGATGATGGAATATCCTTCTTTCCCGATACCGGTGTCATAAAACAGTTCATTGATATCCTTTAGACGACAGCCGCATCCATTGAGCAGATATTCGCTTTCGCCGGATCGATACAGTCTTCTTGTCACCGTCACTTCTTCAAAATCGATATCCAGTTTGTGATCGGAATTATCCAGTGTGATGGCAACAGAAGCAAACCCCAAAGGTTTACGGTTCTCTGTTCCGGAAAAAATCACATCCTGCATATTGCCGCCCCGCAGCTGTTTGGCGCTCTGCTCTCCCAGAACCCAGCGGACAGCATCCGCCACATTGCTTTTTCCGCTGCCATTTGGTCCGACGATGCCGGTGATCCCATTATGAAATTCAAATGTGATTTTATTTGCAAAGGATTTGAATCCTTGTACTTCAATACTTTTTAAATACATGTTACACCTGTTCTTGCCGCAGTGCACAGATGGCATGGTATGCCGCCGACTGCTCCGCCGCTTTTTTCGTCCGCCCGGTTCCGCTGCCCAGCAGCTGGCTGCCTACATAGACTTCCGCGGTGAAAGTTTTATCATGATCCGGCCCTTCTTCCCCTGCCAGCCGGTAAACAATCTCTTCCTGGTAGCTGCTCTGTATCATCTCCTGCAAAATCGTCTTACTGTCATAGAACAACTTTTTATGTTCGATATCATTTAAGACAAAACGGCGGACAAATTCTCTGGCACAGGAAAGCCCTCCATCCAGATAGATGGCGCCGATTACTGCTTCCAGCGCATCAGATATGATAGAATCCCGTTTCCGCCCGCCGGTGATCTCTTCTCCTTTTCCCAGCAAAAGATAATCGCCCAGCGATATCGCCCGCGCATCCCCCGCCAGTGTCGGCTCACAGACCAGGCTGGCCCGCAGTTTCGTCAGTTCTCCTTCCGGATACTCTTTATAAGTTTCATACAGAAATTCACTGGATAAGAGTTCCAGAACGGCATCTCCCAGAAATTCAAGGCGCTCATTACACTGATTCCGGTCCATATGATGCTCATTGGTATAGGAACTGTGGCGGATGGCCATATCCAGCAGCCCCTTATTTTTAAAATGATACTGCAGCTGCTCCTCCAGTTTTCTTCGTGTCTCTTTCATCTATACGCTCCATTTCATGACGTCAAAAGACTGTCTCACGGATAACAGTTTCCAAAGACAGCCTTCTTTCGTCCTATTTTTCCTATCTGATTGCCTGCTTGATCGCTTCTACTGCGTCCCCCACTGATACGATCTTCTCTGCATCCTCATTGGTAATTTCAATATCGAAGGTTTCCTCCAATGCCATGATAATCTGAAAGACGTCCAGTGAGTCGGCACACAAGTCATCGGCAAACCGGGTATCCATCTTCACCTCAGCCCGGTCCACATTCAAAACGTCTGCTATGATCTCCTGCAGCTTTTCGTATTCCAAACTACTCATACCGTTTCCTCTTCCCCCTCTTTCTCTTCCTGTACTTTTGCCTGTTCCAGCTTCTCCCGGATTTTCCCGCTGATATCCTGGGATTTAAACTGAATGCACTGCAGGATAGAATTTCTGATCTCAATGGCCCTGGAACTTCCATGGGTCTTTACCACTAACCCTTTCAATCCCAGAAGGGGCGCTCCGCCGTATTCGGTGACGTCAAAACTTTTCATCGTTTCCTTCAGAGCCGGTTTCACCAGAAGGCCACCTATTTTACTGCGTGCGGAAGTCATCATTCCCTGTTTTACCAGGGAAATCAAAGCGCCTCCCACTCCCTCATACAATTTCAGGATCACGTTGCCTACAAATGCCTCGCAGACAATGACGTCTGCATATCCGTAAGGAATGTCTCTCGCTTCAATACTGCCGATAAAATTGATATCTTTGCATTCCTTCAGCAAAGGAAATGTTCCCTTCACCAGCGCGTTGCCCTTTTCTTCTTCCGCTCCGATGTTGACGATGGCAACCCGGGGATTTTTCACGCCCATTACATATTCCATATAGATGGACCCCATTCTGGCAAACTGAACCAGATGAGACGGCCTTGCATCCACGTTTGCTCCACAGTCAATCAGCAAAGAAACGCCTTTAACCGTGGGGATAACCGGCGCCAACGGCGAACGCTCCACTCCTTTTACTCTGCCTACCAAAACCTGTCCGCCTACCAGCACGGCGCCTGTACTGCCGGATGAGACAAATGCATCCGCTTCGCCTTTTCGCACCATGGAAAGGCCGGTTACGATAGAAGAATCTTTCTTGGTACGGATGGCATTCACCGGGGGCTCCGCCGTTTCAATGACCTCCGGAGCATGTACCACCGCCAGCCGCTCTTTGGGATAAGTATATTTGCTCAGCTCCTGCTCCAGAAGATCTTTCTTTCCTACCAGAAAGACATATATATTTTCGCTGGCAGCAAGCGCATCCACTGCCCCCTTCACCGGTTCCGCCGGAGCATAATCGCCGCCCATGGCATCTACCGCTACTTTAACCAGATTATCCATTCCTTCATCTCCATATTTTCAAACTAAAATACCATATTAAGAATACTATACTAAACATTAAGGCAAATTGCAAGATGCAGAAAATTCCCTGCAAAACATTGTGATATCAATCAGATCGCATAAAAAACAGGAGCGCCGCCGTTTGTACAGCCTGCTCCTGTCTCATTTCTCTTACTCCGCCAGACGCCCGTCCGGGTTCAGCCATTTTCCGTCTACTTCGCAGTTGCTGAGCATGATGCCGTCTTCATTGAAGTAATACCAGCTTCCATCAATTTCTTCCCATTCAGAAATCTTGATCGCGCCGTCAGATGCCGAATAATACATACTTCCATCGCTGTCCAGCCAACCGGTATGCATGGCTCCGCTGTCCTCCAGGAAATATTTTTTACCGTCTACTGTAATCCATCCCGTAGCCATGGAACCATCCTCATTGAGATAATACCAGACATTTTTCACCTCTGCCCATCCGGTTCTCATATAGCCTTTCTTATCGAACAGATACCATTTTCCGTCCACTTCGGCCCAGTCGCTGGTTACCTTTTTGCCATTTTTCCCAACGTAATACCAGCCATTTTTATCCTCAGTCCAACCCTTTTTCAGTTCGCCTTCCTTCGGAGCCGGCTCCGCATCGGGATCCACATAAATATGATACATGCCGCTGGTGGTCATGTTGACAGATTTTCCCACAGTGTTGGTAGCAACCACAAAATAGTACCAATGCCCTTCCTCCGAGGTATCCGGCTGATAACTGCTTTCTGTTGCACCGTCGATCACCATGCCGCCGCCGTTGGAATCCACTGTGTTTTTATACCACTGGTAGGAAATCTTTCCTTCTCCCTCTACTTCCGCTTTCACTTTCAGAGCCTTCGCCTCGTCTCCCACCGCATACGTCGCTTTCCCCTTCAGATTCGTCGTAAACTTTGGAGCTTCCACGCTGCTGTCTACCTGAACCGCGTCCGGATCATATATTTCCGCTTCATCCGCCGAACCGGTTTCTTCCGTATCAGATGTGTGTCCCCACAGAAGATCCCAGGTTTCTTTTACAGAAGAGCAGCCCGTAAAAAGTGTCAAACTGCCGAGCAGTGTTACTGCAATAATCCCTTTTTTGATTACTTTCATACTCGTTACCCCTTTTAAATGTTACAATTCTTTTGCATTTTTATGTATATCCTGTTTCACATTATAGCACAACGCCATTTCATCCGTCAATCTCTGACTCCCTTGGAAGCAGAAACATACCGAAATAAGTGACGGTATTCTGGCCGTTCACATAGAGCATATCGCTGATGGCCGCCACCTGAGAACAATTCATGCAGTACGCTTCCAATGAAGATATGGCTTTCTCCGGCATGCGGCAGGGTTCACCAGTCACCTGGGCGCACACCTTGCAGCGATTACATTCTCCCGCTGTCAGCTGCAGATAATGGTCATAGTGCCGCGAGACAATCTTTTCGATTTTGTCCGCCGTTTTTGTATGATTTTTGGAAGCTTCCATCATTCCCTCTATATCATAGGAATCCTCGATCTGCGTCACAGTCTGAAATACAAGCCCCCAGGCATAGGATCTGGCTTTCGCGATCAGTTCCTTTGGTTCCCCCACATGAGGCGGGCAGGCATAATTCCTCCCGTAATTACCACAGTAATTTGCCTCACAGGCCTTTCGAAGCCCCTCATCAAAAGAAATCATGTTTGTATCAATCACTTTCGCCTTATAGGCGCCGCATTCCCTGGCCTGCTCTGCCAGTTTTTCAAAAAATTCCATTCGTTACCCCCATTACTTTCTGTATGGTTTTTCCTGATTACAACAAAAGGCTTTCCGCACAACGGAAAGCCTTCTTTCTGGCAGTTAGTCCACAGAAATGATTTCTTTTTTATTATAGGAACCACATGCCTTGCACACACGGTGAGGCATCATCAGCTCTCCGCATTTGCTGCATTTTACCAGGTTGGGAGCACTCATTTTCCAGTTTGCTCTTCTTTTATCTCTTCTGGCTTTCGATGTTTTATTTTTTGGACAGATGGACATTGTATTACACCTCCTTAAATTTGCTGAATATATCACTGATTGCCGCCATTCTCGGATCGGGAACAGCAGTATCGCAACCGCATGATGTCTGATTACGATTGGCGCCGCATGAAGGACAGATCCCTTTACAGTCTTCCCGGCAGAGAACCTGAATCGGCCAATCCGTCAAAATCTCATTATGCACCAGCTGATCCACATCCAGATGTTTCTCTGCGATGCATCCGCCTTCCTCCGACACCGCTTCTCTTTCTCCATCGCTTATCTTCATATCAGCATCCATATGGCTGCTGATATGAAAAGAAACCATTACTGTTTCCAGGCAACGGGCGCAGGGAATCCCGACCTCTACATCCGTCTCTGCCGCAATCTCCAGCACCTGGTTTCCTCTATGAGTTACCGTGACCTTCACCGGTTCTTTTTCCAGTACCGGAAAAGACTCCCGGCCGGTGCGGATGATATCCAGTTCCATGGGAACGGAATACTCTTCAGTTTTCCCTTCATGGTTTAAGATAGCTGTCAGATCAATTTGCATAATTATCTCCTAATCACACTCTGATAATTATACATAGCGAACTGCCGTTTGTCAACTGTTTTTCCTTTCAAAATCACAGAATTCCTCTACTATTTTCATAAAATTGAAATATTCGCCTGAACGGACTTAAATGAATGATCTTCGAATTATTATTTATAAATTCAAACTGGTATTTTGCACTTCTTTATGTTACAATACTGAAAAGCATTTTGTTTCGGGCATTTCATACAGAACATCTTTGGACTCTTTTCTGTAACCCCATTTCTTTTGGGATATCTTTTGATATCCTGTCGTTTCGAAATCTCAATGCTTTTTGATCCCATTGATT
>DWVJ01000019.1 GCA_019120315.1 Candidatus Ruminococcus avistercoris | reverse complement strand
GTATCCCTGGAGTTCTGCGGAGTTCCCACCTGCTCCATCAACCAGTTCCAGACCGCATATGATGTGGTAGAGGAGGTTGGACTTCCCAACGTGGGCGTGACACTGGATACCTTCCACTTCCATGAGATGGGTTCCAGCCTGGAAGCGCTCAGAAAAGCAGATCCGAAGAAGATCTTCGTATACCATCTGAATGACTGTGAAGACCTGCCCATCGGTTCCTGCGGCGATGACAAACGTCTGTGGCCGGAAGAGGGCGTGGTAAACCATGCCGGAATCGCAGCGGCGCTCAACGAGATCGGATTTGACGGCGTATGTACCATCGAAGAGTTCCGTCCGGAATACTACGCGATGAATCACGAAGAAAACATCAAAAAAGCTGCCGAAGTTACGAAAGCTTTTGTTGCAAAATACTATAATAAATAGTAAAATTGAATTATAAAAACATTTGGAGGAGAATAAAATGTTAGATAAGAGTAAAGTAAAATTAGGTATCGCTCCCATTGGCTGGACAAACGATGATATGCCGGATTTAGGCGCGGAAAACACTTTCCAGCAGTGTGTAAGCGAGATGGCGCTGGCAGGATTTACCGGATGTGAGATCGGAAACAAATATCCCACCGATCCCGATGAGCTGAATAAAGCTCTGAAATTAAGAGGACTGACCATCTGCAACTCCTGGTTCTCATCCTTCCTTCTGACACAGCCCTATGAAGAAGTGGAAAAAGAATTCGTCGCAAAACTGGATTTCCTGAAAGCCGTTGGATCCAAAGTGATCGGTGTCTCCGAGCAGAGCTACAGCATCCAGGGTATGATGGATCAGCCGGTATGGGAAGGCAAACACGTGATGAATGATGAGGAATGGGATCGTCTGGTAAGCGGTCTTAATAAACTTGGCAAGATTGCAAGAGAAAAAGATATGTATCTGACCTTCCATCATCATATGGGTACTGTGGTACAGACCGAGGAAGAGATCGACCGTTTCATGGACAGCGTAGATCCGAACTACGTATTCCTGCTGTTTGACAGCGGACATTGTACATTTGCAGGTATCGATCCGGTGAAAGTTCTGAGTAAATATATCGACAGAACAAGACATATCCATCTGAAAGACGTTCGTATGGAAATGGCAAAGAAATCAAAAGAAGAGCACTGGAGCTTCCTGAAGGGTGTTCGTAACGGCGTGTTCACTGTTCCTGGCGACGGTGATGTGGACTTTGCGCCGCTGTTTGATATCATTGAAAAATCCGGATACGAAGGATACGTTCTGGTAGAAGCAGAGCAGGATCCGGCTATTGCCAATCCGCTGGAATATGCGATTAAAGCAAGAAAATACATCGCAGAGAAGACTGGTTTATAATTATTACATAAGGGGTTTTGGGGAGTCATTGCAAGACAGAGGGATCTGCGAAAGCGATGGCTCCCTTTCGTCTGCAGAGACAAAAAAATGTTTTTTTCATGACACAGTTTTAGTCTTTTCAGACATATACACGGAGAAAAAAATCAGATACAATTAACTTGACTGATATTCAGGGGTAACAAAGCAGAAACTGATAATAATGAGTAAGGAGGAACGTTATGGAAAACAATTTACAGGCAAGGCAGGCGCGGGTAGATGCTGCGGTAGCATTAAAAGAAGGCGACCGGGTGCCCTTTGCTCCCAAGTTTGGTTACGGCGCCTATGTGCAGGCGGCCGGAATCAGCATGTATGAAGGTCTGATGGACTTAAGGAACATGAAACCAGGTGTGGAAAAGATCCTGTCACAGTATGATATTGATCTGTACTGGGGACCGGCCGCATATCCTTCCAATGTGTTGGAAGTTCTGGATTCTGTGGCAATTAACTGGCCAAGTCCGGACGGACGACTGAGCCGCAATTCCGGATATCAGATCAATGATATTACCTATATGGATATCGATGATTATGATGAATTCCTTAAAGATCCTTCCAATTTCTTTATGACGAAAGTTTATCCGCGCAGACATAAAAAATTAAAAGGTCTGGCGAAGATGAGTTTTCAGGATGTGGTGGAATTTGGCCATTACGCTTCTATGACAGCTTTCGCAGATCCGGAAGTGCGGGAAGCGCTGATTACGCTTATGAGTGCAGGCGAGCAGGCGCAAAAATGGGTGGCTGCCCAGGGTGAACTGGCACAGAAAGCGCTGGAACTGCAGACGCCGCTGGGCTGTACGTTAGGTCAGAATGCTCCTTATGATATGCTGGCAGACAATCTGCGCGGTTATATCAATGTGCCCATGGATCTTTTTGAAGTTCCGGACAAGGTGCTGGCAGCTATTGATTTCTTCACCGATCTGGCAGTGAAAAATGTAAGAGGGCTGAAAGAGCAGGGCGTTCACTATGTATTTATGCCGCTGCACGGCGGAACGGATATCATGATGAGCAATGAAGACTATGAGAAATTCTACTGGCCGTCTCTCTACAGAGTGATGGAAGAGATCATCAACCAGGGTATGGTTCCCTATGTATTCCTGGAAGGGCCGTACAACACCCGTCTGGAAATCCTCAAACAGGTGCCCAAGGGAAAAGTTATCTACATGTTCGAACAGGTGGACATCGCGAAAGCGAAAAAGATCCTGGGCGATACCGCCTGCATCTGCGGAAATCTTCCCTCCGCGGATCTGATCTACGGAAAGAAAGAAGATATCATTGAGAACACCAAGCGGATGCTGGATGTCTGCGCGCCGGGCGGCGGATTTATGATGGACTGCTCCATCGTAATCGACCACTACGATGAGGAAAAATTCAGCGCATGGTATGAGACGACTCTGGAGTATGGAAAATATTAAACCGGGAAAAATATAAAAGATAAGATAAGCCGATGCTGCTTACGGATGAGCCGCATCGGCTTATCTGTCTGTCAGGGTTTTTGCTTCATAGACTCTGCAAACCGATAAGACAGCAGCAGATATTCCCGTTCATAGGGATCATCAAGCTGAAGATGGAATTTTTTCTGGATTTTTTCCAGACGGTAGACCAGAGTATTTTTGTGCACATACAATTTTTCGGCAGTGATAACCCGGTTTCGTTCGTTGCGCAGGTAAATCTTCAGCAGTTCATAGAAATCGGTGCGTTTCTTGCTGTCGTACCGTTTCAGCTGTTCCAGAACCGGATGGAGAGAATGTTCCCGGAGTGTCTGACTGGCATTCCAGGAGGTGAGAACTGAAAGCGCGCAGGAATAAAAATCCTGTGTCTGCATTTCCCGGGCATAACGCGCCTGCAGATACTGAAATCTTAAACGGTGTACACCGCGCAGAGGTAAACTGGTGTATGCATTCAGATGAAGTTTCTGAAAAGCCTGCCGGTAAACAGCCGGAAGAGAATATTGTTCCGGCGGTTCGAAAGAATGCAGGCAGATCCCGCATATAATCTCTGAACGAGAATTTTCCTGAGAAAGCATGAAAAGGACTTTGGGAAAACGGGACTGCAGATATTTCAGGTAATAGTCCATGGGGGTAAAGTCTCCGTCGGTTTTACACAGGATGGCGGTCAGGCAGTAATGTTCCGGTTCCCATTCTGACAGATAAGTCAGCAGACGATCCGAGGCCTGATGGTTCTGTTTGCCGGCGAGGATTTCTCCAAACAGATTGATAGCTGGATTTCCGGAAAAAGAGGTGGTGGAAACGGCTACGAAGCACAGCGCCCGTTTTAAAAAGGCGGCCAGATGTTTCTGGTATTCCGGAAAGGGTTCCTGGCTGATTAAGGTCATCTGCCCGGTCAGTTCACTGACAGCGTTTTCCTGACTGACCATAAGGGAATAGGGGTAGGGAGCAGCTGTCGCTTCATAAAATTCTTCACAACCCCAAATTTCTGTTATTTTCTGCAGGAAAACTCCTTTTTGCAGGCGATCCATAGATTCGATGGAGAGCGTTCCCACACGGATGAAGTCATCCCAGTTCTGATTGATACTGCCCAGCGGGTAATTTCTGGAATAGGCGGTGACCTGCAGACTCATATTGGTAAAAAACATGGGCCCGAACACCGGCTGACAGGCGTCGATGATCAGCTGTTCCGGGTTGGGCTGCTGGAAGGCGGCGAACATTTTCTGCTCCCAGTTGGAGTAGAATACGTAAGCGTCCATCACGGCATCAAAGACATCTTCCAGTTCATGGGTGGAAAGACTGATGACATCTTTGCGGTGAACCAACAATACTTCTTCGGAACTGGATCGTTCGAAGAAATCTTTTGCACGTCCTACATAGAGATAATCGGGATCTGGTGTTTTATCGTAGGAGAAAAGCCGGATCCCGGTGATGGTTGGTTCGGTGGAAGAGATGGTAGATATTGGGTGGTATTTCTGAATCCAGTTTTCTACGATCTGCATGCTCAATTTCATGGTGAGTCCCCCTGTTTTGGCTGTGGAGACGAAAAAAGATCTGGCTGAGCAGTTTCTTTTTGTGCGTGTCAGATATATACAAATTTTCCGCCTCTTTTTAACTATAACTATAATGTGAAAACAGGTTTTTGACAAGAGGAAGGAGAATGAAAGGTAAATATAACGCCAGGAGAGAGAATGGGGAAACGATGATTGATGCGGTATTAACCTGCGGAAAAAAATAGGAGGAGGAATTATGCTGACGGCAAGAGAAAATTTTATGGAAACTATAAAAGGCGGAAAACCAGATCGTTTCGTAAAACAGTTTGAATACCAGGAATGGCTGAACGATTCTTTGTTTCCAGTTTATTTTGGAAACATCGTTCCCGGAACGGAATGGATTAACGGATGGGGAGTAAAAAATATTTTTCCGGTGGGAATGCCGGGACCGTTTCCAAGCTGCGAAGGGGAGGATAAAGTCTGCAAAGACATTGCGAAATGGAAGGAATATGTAAAAGCGCCGGAGGTAGTTCTGTCTGCGGAAGCCTGGAAAGAGGCTGTGGCTCAGGCGGAATCCATTGATCGTAAAGAGAAATTTGTCACTGCCAAAATCTTCTGTGGCGTGTTTGAGAAACTCCATTATCTGATGGGGATGGAAGATGCTATGATTAATTTTTATGATGAGCCGGAAGCTATGCATGAATTGATCGACTATCTGACGGATTGGGAGATAGAGGAGATTATTAATCTTGGCATGATTCCTTATGTCTTCCTGGAAGGACCGTACAATACCCGTCTGGAAATCCTCAAACAGGTGCCGAAGGGAAAAGTTATTTATATGTTTGAGCAGGTAGATATTGCCAAAGCGAAGAAGATTCTGGGAGATACAGCCTGCATCTGTGGAAATCTTCCTTCTGCCGATCTGATTTATGGAAAGAAAGAAGATATCATTGAGAATACCAAGCGGATGCTTGATATCTGCGCGCCGGGCGGCGGATTCATGATGGATTGTTCTATCGTAATCGATCATTATGATGAAGAGAAATTCAGCGCATGGTATGAGACAACTCTGGAATATGGACGGTATTAATTTCCTGGGGAAATGATAAAAGCTGTATAAAAAGTGCAGCTGCAAAGTCAGTGTTTAGCGGCTTTGCAGCTGCTTTTTGTTTCGGCTTTTGTTTGCTTTTGTTGTGTTTTGGGTTTGGATGTGTTATTATATGGGCGGTGAGATATAGAACATTTAAAGGGAGAAGGAGAAATATTATGCTCCAGGAAGAGCGGATCAATGAAATCAGAAGATTAATTATTGAAAATGGGCGGGTCCTGGTAAGCGAATTGTGCGAAAAATATCAGGTGAGTGATGTAACCATTCGCAAGGATCTGCAGATGCTGCAGAAAGAAGGACTGATTAAAAAAATATACGGGGGAGCTTTGTTGAATAAGGAGGCTGATTATAACAAAAACAGAATCTCTGATTTGCAGTATTTCCAAGAAAAGTTTGGGGAAAAAGAAAATTATGAAGGGAAAATGAAGGCGGCAGAACTTGCCGCTTCTATGGTGACAGACGGAGACACGCTGTTTCTGGGGTCAGGTTCCACCTGTTGTATGCTTGCAAAAAAGCTAAACCGGTATAAGGATCTTACCGTTGTAACCAATAATATTTCGGCCCTCACTGATCTGCTTGCCTTTCCCTGCAAGCTGTTTATCATCGGAGGGGAAGTTACTTCGGTGGACGATGCAACGTTCTTTTCCAGTATTGAAAATGCGTCTCAATATTTGAAAAGCGTATACGTATCAAAGGTATTTACCAGTTGTTTTGGGTTGGATTTAAATGCGGGAATAACGGTAAACTCAATAATCAGCACATATATTTACCGGGCAATTTCAGATATGCATAAGAGTTGGTATATGCTTGCGGACAGGGAGAAGTTCGGTCATATAGGAATTTATAGGGTGGCGGATCTTGCCCAGGTGGATTGTGTGGTTGCAGATGAGATACAGGAAGAATACAGAACATATTTTGAAAATCATGGTATCCGCTTATTGGATAAGTAAAAGAGAGTGATAAAAGCTATGACGATTTTTTGTTTCGGCATAGCTTTTTCTTTTTGAAAACCAGGAATCGAAATAAAAAAGAATTGATGATTGACAAAAAACATAAATAAAAATATAATAAAATCAAATAAAACAGAATAAAAAAGAATGAATTCCTTTGAATGAATGATTCTGGAAAGGAAAGATGCATATGGAAAGAACATTGGATTTAATCTTAGCGGGGCGGGCTGGAATCGATTTGAATACTACGGCGCTTAACTGTTCTTTTGCAGAAATTCCTTCATTTACGAAATCTGTTGGAGGATCTCCGGCAAATATTGCACAGGGAACGGCAAGATTGGGACTGAAGACGGGATTCGTGGGAAAAGTGGCAAAAGACGGTATGGGCGAGTATATTTTGCAGAAGTTCTCGGAATTGGGAATCGATACCGCTGGGATTCGCGTGGATCAAACCGGAGCGAGGAACTGCATAGCGTTGACAGAAATTTTAAGCGCAGAAAGCAGCGGAGCCTACCGCAGCAGCTCCGATGCCTTCCACCATGGAACTTATCTTTATCGGGAAGGCACAGCGGATTTATTAATTACTCCCGATGAGATTGATGAAAATTATATTGCAGATGCGCGTGCAGTGTTGATTTCAGGAACGGCTTTATCTGTTCAGCCTTCTCGCGACGCAATGTTCCAGCTTATGGAATATGCAAAGAAGCATGGGACGGCGGTGATACTTGATATAGATTACCGTCCCTTTGGATGGAACAGCCGGGAAGAAACTGCCCGATGCTACACAAAAGCAATAGAGCAAACCGATGTGGTAATCGGCAATCGGGAAGAATTTGATGCCGTAGAGTATCTTTCCATGCCGGACAATCATGATAATGGGCGCTCGGCGGATGTTCTTCTTGAACAGGGAGTAAAACTGGTGATTGTTAAAGACGGTCCCAGGGGTTCGTGGGGATATGTGAAAAACAGACCGGTGGAACAGTGCGGCGTTATACCCACAGAAAGTGTGAAAACCTTTGGTTCGGGCGATGCATACGCTGCCGGCTTACTGTATGGTCTCTTAAATGACTGCGGACTTAAGTATGCGATGCAGCTGGGAACGGCCTGCGCATCCGTTGCGCTGACCAGCATCAGCTGCGCCGATGGGATTCCGGATTTTGATGAAGCGGAAAAGGTGAGAAAGAAATACTTTGAGAGGGCTGAGGATGCGGTGGAATAGAAATTATGTAAAAGAAGCTGCAGAATCGGGAACGGTTGTTCCGGGATTTAATGTTTTTGGGTATGAAGATGCTCAGGCAGTGATACGGGCGGCTGAAAAGGCAGGCAGCCCGGTAATTCTGATGATAAATAAAGGTGCCAGAGAGGCGATGGATATACAGAGTTGGGCCCGGCTGCTTATTTCCCTTGGGCAGCGGGCGGAAGTGCCGGTGGGGGTACACCTGGATCATTGTTCGGATTTGAACTTAATTCGACAGGCGGTTGAAAATGGATTCACCTCCGTGATGTATGACGGATCTATGCTTCCTTTTGAGGAAAATTGGAAGATTACTCAGAAGATGGCAGAGTATGCCCATGCCCGCGGTGTGTTTTTGGAAGGAGAATTGGGACGGGTGCCCTACAGTGATCTGGGGCAAAGGGAAATCCGATATACCTCACCCAAAGAAGCAGCTGGCATGTTTGAGAAAACGGATGTAGACTGGCTGGCGGTTTCAGTTGGGAATGTACACCGCCTTGCGGAGGGAACGGCGGCCATTAATTTTTCTGTTTTGGAAAAAATTCAGAAGGTCTGCCGTCTTCCTCTGGTGATTCATGGTTCCAGCGGTATCTCGGAAAAGGATGCTGCAAAACTGAAAAAAGAAAAAATCGGAAAGATGAACTTTGGAACGATTTTAAGGAAAACGTTCGCTGATGCATTAAGGCAGGAGATGAAAAGGTGTCCGGAAGAATTTGACCGGCTGAAATTATTTGAATACCCGGTAAAGAGGATAGAACAGGAAGCATATCAGATTATCAGTAAGCTGCAGAAGGAGGAAAAAGATGAGGATTCAGCAGAAAGAGCCATTTAAAACAGGGTACAATGCGATTACGGAGCTTAATGGGAAGCACAGTGACATGATGATGGATTTTGGAATTCTAAAACTGGAAAAGGGAACCCAGTTTGAAGAAGAATGTTCACTGGAGAGGGCTTACCTTTTGATCTGCGGAGAAATAGAGGTTTCCTTTGAGGGTAAGACGGTAAAAGCCAGGAGAGAAAGCTTTCTCGATGATGATCTCTGGTGTCTGAATGTGGCTGCAGGCGTAAAAGTAAAGATCACCGGTATTGCCGCTGACAGTGAAGTGGCCGTAATGCGAACGGAGAATGATCGAAATTTTGAATCTGCGGTTCGCTGCGGCGACGCTATTGTGAAAGAGGTTAGGGGAAAAGGGTTTATGAATGAAGCCGGAACAAGGATTGTGAGAACTGCGCAGGATCACAGGCTTACGCCGGCGTCGAATCTGATGCTGGGAGAAGACGTACATTATCCGGGAAAATGGTCCGGATTTCCCTCTCACTCCCATGTTCAGCCGGAAATTTATTTTTATAAATTTTATCCGGAAAACGGTTTTGGCTTATTGAAACTGGGTGATGAAGGAATATTGCTGGAACATAATGATACGGTGAAAATCATACCAGATAAAGTACATCCCCAGGTAACCGCGCCAGGCTATGCCATGTATTACATCTGGGTTATCCGGCATTTGGATGGAAATCCCTACCTGGGACCGGATTTTGAAGAGCAGCATCTCTGGGTGGAAAAGCCAGGGGCTGTATATTGGCCGGATAAATAAGGAAAGGGGAGAATCTGATGTTTAATGAAGAGTTTCATTTGGATCAGCCGATACGCTGGGGAATGGTAGGCGGAGGAAGAGGAAGTCAGATCGGTTATATTCACCGGAATTCCGCGGCAAGAGACCGTCTGTTTATATTGACGGCGGGAGCTTTTGATATTGACGATGCGAGGGGGAGAGAATTTGGGACGAATCTGGGTGTTTCCGCTGAACGCTGCTATCCGGATTATATCACTATGTTTGCTGAAGAGGGGAAGCGTCAGGATGGAATCAATGCTGTTTCCATTGCAACTCCCAATGGAACCCATTATGAAATCTGCAAAGCAGCCCTTAATGCCGGACTTCACGTGGTTTGCGAAAAACCTTTATGCTTTACAAGCGATGAGGCGGAGGAACTGCAGGCCTTGGCGCAAGAAAAAAACAGAATTGTCGGCGTGACCTATGGCTATACGGGGGCACAGATGATTCACCAGGCGAAAAATATGATTGCCAACGGTGATCTTGGGGAAATTCGTATTATTAATATGCAGTTTGCCCATGGCTTCCATTCGGCGGAAGTGGAAAAGGAGGACGCAGGAACGAGATGGAGGGTAAATCCCAAAACAGCAGGACCATCTTACGTTTTGGGCGATGTGGGAACCCATGCGCTGTATCTGGCTAAAGCTATGGTTCCTTCTCTGAAAATTGAAAAGCTGATGTGCAGTCGGCAGAGTTTTGTGAAGAGCCGGGCGCCTCTGGAGGACAACGCTTTTGTGCTGATGGAGTTTGAAGGCGGAGCAGTTGGAAATCTTTGGGCAAGCTGTGTTAACGCGGGTTCCATGCATCAGCAGAAAATAAGAGTAATCGGTTCAAAAGCCAGTGTGGAGTGGTGGGATGAACATCCTAATCAGCTGCGGTATGAGGTGCAGGGAGAGCCTGCACGGGTTCTGGACCGGGGAATGGGATACCTCTGTCAAAAGGATGATATGGTTTTACAGGACAGAATGGGCGGAGGCCATGCGGAAGGACTGTTTGAAGCGTGGGCCAATTTGTATCGGCGTTTCGGCATTGCTATGGATCGAGTGAATCATGGGGAGGGTGCTGAAGATGTTATGAATGATATGTGGTTTCCCAATATCCGCGACGGTGCAGAAGGAGTTCGCTTTATTGAAAACTGTGTTCGATCGGCGGATAATGGAAGTATATGGGTAAGTTATCAATGAATAAAAAAATCAGTCTTGACATTAAAAAAAAACGGGGATATAATACCCGCATAGAAGGCAAAGGTGCCGTAAATCAGCACCTTTGCCTTCTTTTTTTGTTTTTATCAAGACAGAACAGGAGGAGTACACATGAGACTGAACCCCAAGGAACAGGAAAAACTGATGCTTCATATGGCCGGCAACCTGGCGGCAGAGAGAAAGGAGCGGGGACTGAAACTGAATTATGTGGAGGCTGTGGCTTACATCAGTTCACAGCTTCTGGAATTTGCTAGAGATGGAAAGGAAGTAGTGGAGCTGATGCAGCTTGGAACGAAGCTGCTGGGAAAAGACGATGTGATGGACGGCGTGGCGGATATGGTACATGAAGTGCAGGTGGAAGCCACTTTTCCGGATGGAACAAAGCTGGTAACGGTTCACAATCCGATTCAGTAAGGGAGGTAACGGGTACATGAAAATTGGAGAAATTATTCCGGCAGACAGAGAGATAACGATGAATGAAGGAAAGAAGACGGTGACTGTCACTGTGGCGAATACGGGCGATCGTCCGGTACAGGTAGGTTCTCATTTTCACTTTTTTGAGGTAAACAGGTGCTTAAGTTTTGACAGGGAGAAAGCTTATGGGTATCATCTGGATATTCCGTCCGGCACCTCGGTAAGGTTTGAACCGGGGGAGGAAAAGGAAGTTGTGCTTACGGAAATGGGCGGAGCTAAAAGAGTGTTCGGATTCCAGGATCTCACCTGCGCCCAGGTATCAGAGACGACGAAACAGGAAGCGCTTGATAAGGCAAAACAGAGAGGATTTATAAAATAACAGGAGGAGACAAAAATGAGCGTAAAACTTTCCGGTGAAAAATATGCGATGATGTTTGGCCCTACGACGGGAGATAAAGTCCGGCTGGCGGATACAGATCTTATCATCGAAGTGGAAAAGGATTATACCACCTACGGCGATGAAATCAAATTCGGGGGCGGGAAAACCATCCGGGACGGCATGGGCCAGTCCGTGAAGACCTGCAGCAGCGACGGGGATCTGGATCTGGTCATCACCAATGCCCTGATCGTGGACTATACCGGAATCGTGAAGGCGGATATCGGAATCAAAGACGGAAAAATCAAAGGGATCGGCAAAGCCGGAAATCCGGCCATCATGGATGGGGTCACTCCGGGAATGACCGTGGGAGCGTCCACAGAAGCGCTGGCAGGCGAGGGGATGATCGTAACGGCGGGAGGCATCGATACCCATATCCATTTTATCAGCCCGCAGCAGATTGACTGTGCACTGTACTCCGGCGTTACCACCATGATCGGAGGCGGAACGGGGCCGGCGGACGGAACCAACGCCACCACCTGTACGCCGGGTCCCTGGAATATGGAGATGATGCTCAAAGCGGCAGAAGAGTATCCTATGAATCTGGGATTCCTTGGAAAAGGCAACTGTTCAGATGAAAGACCTCTGGCGGAGCAGGTAAAAGCGGGAGCGATGGGACTTAAGATTCATGAAGACTGGGGCTCCACACCGGCGGTCATCAATCATTGCCTGAACGTGGCGGATGAATATGATGTGCAGGTGGCGATCCATACGGATACGTTAAATGAAGGCGGCTGCGTAGAAGATACGCTGGACGCCATCGGAGGAAGGACGATCCATACATATCATACGGAAGGCGCCGGCGGCGGTCATGCGCCGGATATTATCAAAGCGGCGGCGGCCTCCAATGTGCTTCCCTCTTCCACCAACCCGACCATGCCGTTTACGGTAAATACGCTGGACGAACATCTGGATATGCTGATGGTCTGCCATCATCTGGATAAGAGAATCCCGGAGGATGTGGCTTTCGCCGATTCCAGAATCCGTCCGGAAACCATTGCGGCCGAGGATGTGCTTCATGATCTGGGTGTGTTCAGCATGATGAGTTCCGACTCTCAGGCCATGGGAAGAGTGGGAGAGGTCATCACCCGCACCTGGCAGACGGCCAGCAAAATGAAGGAAGAAAGAGGCGCTCTGCCCGAGGATGAAGGCAAAGGAAACGACAACTTCCGTGTAAAACGTTACATCGCCAAATATACCATTAACCCGGCCATCACCCACGGTATTTCCAGATACGTAGGTTCTGTGGAAGAGGGCAAGCTGGCGGATCTGGTACTGTGGAATCCGGCATTTTTCGGCGCGAAACCGGATATGGTCATCAAAGGCGGTATGATCGTGGCCTCCAAGATGGGAGACGCCAACGCGTCCATTCCCACCACGCAGCCCGTATTTTATCAGCCTATGTTTGCGGCCCATGGAAAAGCCAAATACGAGACCTGTCTTACTTTTGTGTCAAAGGCGGCTATGGAAGAGAAGGTAAAAGAAAAATATCACCTGGAAAAACAGGTGGTTCCGGTGGAAAACTGCAGAAATATCGGAAAGAAGGATATGAAATTAAACAGCGCCACACCGGTTATCACGGTGGATCCGGAAACTTACGAAGTGACGGCGGACGGTGTAAGTCTTACATCGAAACCGGCGAAGAAACTGCCGCTGACACAGCTGTACAGTCTGTTCTGATAGGAGAGGGGAAACGATGTTAGGAGTATGTTTACTGTTTGTTGGAATCGTGCTGATAAACAATGGTATCTGCAATCTTTGCAATGTGGACGGGAAAGCCGCCGCAGTGATGAATATTTTTACCGGCGGGTTATCCGTGTTCATTAATTTTGTCAATCTGGTGCAGGGCAATTATTATGCGGCGGGTACCGGGCTGCTGTTCGGATTTACTTATCTTTTTGTGGCGGCCAACAATATTTTCAAACTGAATGGAAAACCCTTTGCATGGTTTTCCACCTTTGTAGCCGTCAATGCCGTTGTATTCGGCACGCTGGAAGGCTTCGTGGGAAGCCAGGCGCTGGGAATTGAACCGGATATCCGCTGGGCCGGCATCTGGTATCTGTGGGCGATCCTGTGGGGAACATCCTTTTTGGAGGAGATCCTGGGGAAAAAACTGGGAAAGTTTACGCCGTGCCTGCAGGTGTTTGAGGGAATCGTCACAGCCTGGATTCCAGGCCTGCTGATGATGATCGGTTTATGGTAAAAATGTGAGGAGAGCAAGGATGCTTTGTGAAAAAATTTTAGGACGGGCAGATCAGACAGATCTGTCCGGCCGTCAGTTGGACTATGTCAATATTGAGTGGTTTGAAGCTTTTAAAAAAATTCATAAAAAAGTGACAGATAAAGGCGAAGAGGTAGGGATCCGCCTGGATGACACCGTGCTGTCCCGGGGACTGTACGAGGGAGATATCCTGTATCTGGACAAGGAACGGGCTCTGGTGGTGCACACGCCCAAGTGCATGGTGATCCGTGTAAAGGTGGACGAAAATCATCCCCATATGGCGGCGAAGGTCTGCTATGAAATCGGAAACCGTCATGCGCCGCTGTTTTACGGGGAAGAGGAAAATACGTTTATCACGCCTTATAATGAGCCTATGTATCTGATGCTGGAAAAACTTCATGGAGTGACGGCGACAAAAGAGATACAGAGGCTGGATTTTGACCGCCGCATTTCAGCGGCTGTTCATAATCACCATCATTGAGAGGAAACAAAGTATGGACGGCAAGGAGAACAGATACCTTTTGCTGCAGGTCAACGACGCGCTGTTTCCCATCGGAGGATATTCCCATTCCTATGGTTTGGAAACCTATATTCAGAAAGATATCATCCGCAAGGAAGCGGACGCGCGGGAATATATCGAGAAAAAAATCCGGTACAGCCTGGCGCCTGCGGAACTGCTGGCGGCAAGGCTTTGCTATGAGGCGGCGCAGAAAGAAGAGATAGAAAAACTTCTGGAGCTGGAGAAGACATATTTTGTCTCGCTTGCGCCCAGGGAGATCCGGGAAGCGGCCAGGAAACTGGGATCGCGTTTTGTAAAAACGGTAAGCCGGCTGAAGGTATGCTATCGTAATACAGCTTTTGAACAATATAAAAAAGCGCAGACCGGGATTCCTGCCCATGCATGCGCTTACGGCTGTTTCTGCGCGGCGGCGGGGATCCCGGAGCGGGAAATGCTGGAACATTATCTGTACAGTCAGACTTCTGCCATGGTCACCAACTGTGTGAAGTCGATTCCTCTTTCTCAGACTGCGGGACAGCAGATCCTGACAGATACTTTTGAGATCTTTGATAAAGTGCTTGACCAGGTGATGGGATGGGGAGAGGAGATGCTCTGCGCGGCCGCCCCGGGGTTTGATATCCGCTGTATGGAGCACGAACGGCTGTATTCCAGAATCTATATGTCATAAAAACGAGGAGGATGAATAATGTCATACGTTAGAATCGGAGTGGCGGGGCCGGTAGGCTCCGGAAAGACGGCGCTGATCGAAGCGCTGTCCAGAAAGATGGCGAAAGATTACAGTATCGCGGTAATTACCAATGATATTTATACGAAGGAAGACGCCCAGTTTTTGACGAAAAACAGTGTGCTGGAGCAGGAGAGAATCATCGGCGTGGAGACGGGAGGATGCCCCCATACGGCCATTCGCGAGGATGCGTCTATGAATCTGGAGGCGGTGGACGAGATGGTGAACCGTTTTCCGGATCTGGATATCTTGTTTATCGAAAGCGGCGGCGATAACCTGTCCGCCACCTTCAGCCCGGAGCTGGTGGATGCCACTATTTTTGTCATCGATGTGGCGGAAGGAGACAAGATTCCAAGAAAGGGCGGGCCTGGAATTACCCGTTCTGATCTGCTGGTGATCAATAAGATTGATCTGGCGCCTTATGTGGGAGCCAGTCTGGAAGTGATGGAGAGAGACTCCAGGAAAATGCGGGGGGATAAACCATTTTTATTCACCAATATACGGGAGAAATCCGGCGTGGATCAGGTGGTTTCCTGGATCCGGGAAAATGTGCTGCTGGAAGGGATGGAAGCATGAAAAACCAGTTTGGGAAAACTTCAGAGCTGCGTATTACGGCAGAAGGGACAGAAGGGAGAACCAGGCTTGCAGATGTGTATTTTACAGCGCCTTTCAAGGTGATGGAGCCCTTTCCTTTAAAGGGAGGACTGCAGGTGATGCTTCTGTCTGCCTCGGCCGGTGTGATGGCGGGGGATGAACAGAAATTTTCCTTTTTGGTAAAAGAAGGAAGTCATCTGGAATTTATTTCCCAGTCCTTTGAAAAGATCCACCGGATGGAAGAGGGCTGTGCCAGACGGAAGATGGAGGTGACGGTGGAAAAGGGAGCGTCGTTTGATTTTTATCCTCAGCCTACGATTCCTTTCGGCGGCTCCGCCTTTGAGAGCGAGACGTCAGTGACGCTTATGGACGAGACTTCCCGCTTTGGCATGTATGAGATTATATCCTGCGGGCGCTGTGCCCATGGAGAACAATTCCGGTATCAGTTTTACCGGTCCCTGATCCGGATCTGGCGGAATGGGGAATTGATTTACCGGGATAATACCCGGTATGAGCCTGACTGTATGCAGATGGATGGACTGGGGATGTATGAATCCTATACCCATTTGGCCAATATCTTTCTGACGGGAAACCGGATCACGGAGGAAGAGACGCAAGAGAAGATACGGGATCTGCTGGGAAAAACTCCGGATGTGGAGGGCGCGCTTTCCACGCTGGAATATGGCGACGCGGCCATCCGTATCCTGGGGAAAAGAGCGCAGACGCTGCAGCGTCTGACAGAAAAGATAAAGGAAATTGCCGGCTGAAAGCTTTTTGGCCGGCAATTTTTTAATCCTCGCAAAACAGATCGATATTTTCTTTCAGTGCCACGTGAACGGGAGTCTTGATATGAGCCGCGTCTGGTTTTTTACCCAGATACAGGTATTCATAGACGGTCTGGATTACCAGTTCGCCGATTCGTTTCGGTGCAAGCCCCAGAGTGAAATCGATTCGGTTCTGCCGGATCAGCTGAACAACGGAAGGGGAGAAGGTCATGGCGATGATTTTCAGATCCTTCTGTCTTCCGGCATCGCTGATGGCCTGAATCATATCTTCGCTGCAGCTGACGGCGTTCCAGATGCCGCCAAGATCGGGGTGTTTCCGCAGCGTTTCCCGAACTTTTGCGTAGGTGATGGAATGCTGTCCCAGGGTTTCCAGTTTTTCCACTACCTGAATTTTGGGGTACTCTTCAGACAGTAATGAGAGGAAGCCTTCGAAACGTCCGGAGGTGGAGTTGGTGTTGAGGGAAGTGCCGATGAGGGCTGTTTTTCCTTCACCGTTCAGCAGTTTGCCCATAAGGGAAGCGGCGATTCTTCCTGTTCGCGCCAGGTCTTCTCCGATAAAGCACAGGCGGTCGGTTTCCGGAAGGTCGGAGTCAAAGGTGATCACAGGGATATCTCTTTTGGTCAGGCTGCGGATACATTGATGGATGCCGGGATAATTGATGCCGCGGACAGCGAGTGCGTCAATCGGTTCTTTTTCCAGATAGGACAGGGTGGAAAGCAGAGATTCCGGATCAGCCGAGTCATAGTAGTAATAGTCAGCGGCAAGGCCGGAGGTCTGATACAGCCGCAGCTGTTCCTCCATGCCCTCCCGAACTTCCTGGAAATAATAGTCATAGGAAGGAGAAAGACTGACAATGGCCAGCTTTCGGGGGCGGGTTTCTCTGGGAGAAGAGACGGCGCCGGCTGCCAGATAGTTATATTCTGTTAAAATTTTCTGTATATGTTCCCGGGTGGCCGGGCGGACGCCGGGCCGGTTGTGTACGACTTTGTCCACGGTGGCACGGGTGACGCCGGCGATATCGGCGATCTGCTGCATGGTGACTTTCATGGGATTCTCCTTCATTCTTTTTTTACATCATATTATAAAATGTAAAATGAATCAAGGTGTTTCCCTGGACATTTGTTGACAAATGTATAAAAATCCACTATATTAAAATGTATAAAAAGGAGAATAAAATATACAAAATTATACATAATAAAGGAGGTTTACATTATGGCAACAAACATGACATCCCACGAGGCCTTTGACTCTCCTGGTACTTCCGTGTCCAACGATACGGCGTATCAGTATCTTCCGGTGGAATACACCAGGGATGACAGAGAGGTGATCCGCCGGCTGGCAAAAGAATATATGGAATATGCCACGCTGCCGGTACAAAAGGAGACAGCGGCGCTCTGGAGCCGAGTAAATGATCTGCAGTCCGCCCGTCCTGTGGTCTGGCACAATGAACTGCCCTGGCATGAGATGAACGTGGAAGATGAACTGACGCTTAGAACGTCCACGCCCTTTGCCTGGCGTATCGAAGAAGAACTGCGGCGGAGGATTTACATGTGGAGGCATATGCGTGGGGATATGGTGCTGGAACCGGTGTTTTATTCGCCGATGATCATCGAAAACTCCGGTATGGGTATTAATATTACGGAAGAAACTCTGGTGAATGATGCCAACAATAATATTGTCAGTCACAAATTCATCCCGCAGATCAGAACCATGGAGGATACGGAGCGGATCGTAACGCCGAAAGTGACGCTGGATCAGGAGAAGACACAGAAAACCTATGAAGCGTATCAGGAAATTCTGGGCGATGTGATGCCGGTGGAAATCCGGGGAGTCCAAGGATTCTGGTTTGCGCCGGTGGACGATCTGGTGCAGCTGATGGGAACCAATGAGCTTCTTCTGAACGTGGCGTTGGAGCCGGAACTGGTACATGCTTCCATGAGAAAAATTGTGGACGCTTATATGGGGGCGCTGGATCAGTATGAAGATTTGGGCTGTCTGGGATCGAACAATAGAAACTACCGGATCGGCTCCGGAGCGTACGGTTATACCTCCCAGCTTCCGCGGGGAACCATGACGGGAATGGAATGTAAAAATATGTGGGGAGCTGCAGCCAGTCAGTTTTTCACATCCGTCTCCCCACAGATGCATGAAGAGTTTTCCATCGCTTATGAAAAACCGTGGCTGGAGAGATTCGGGTTCAGTTACTACGGCTGCTGTGAACGGCTGGATATCAAAATAAATCAGCTGAAAAAGATCAAAAACTTAAGAAAGATATCCTGCAGTCCCTGGAGCGATACGGCTCATATGGCAGAAGTGGTGGGAAGAGACTATGTGGTATCCCTGAAAACCAGTCCGGCCTGTTTTGCCTGGGACACCTTTGACGAAGAAGCGGTTCGAAAAGACGTGGAAGGGAAGCTGGAACTGCTGAAAGACTGCAATGTGGAAATTATCATTAAAGACGTCAGCACCATCCGTTATGACCCGCAAAGACTCTGGAAATGGGTGAAGATAGTCAGCGAGCTGTGCGAGAACCGGTAAAATTTGAATTCCCTGTTGCTTCTTCCATTGAAAAATGATAAAATCTACGATAAAATTATAATAAACGATATGGTTTTAAAGCAGATTTTTCAATAATATTCAAGGAGGGTAAAGCTGCATGGCCAGAT
Organism: Candidatus Ruminococcus avistercoris; assembly: GCA_019120315.1. Classification (GTDB taxonomy): domain Bacteria; phylum Bacillota; class Clostridia; order Lachnospirales; family Lachnospiraceae; genus Ruminococcus_G; species Ruminococcus_G avistercoris. The sequence continues at coordinate 10,722 of DWVJ01000019.1, read as the reverse complement.
ACATCAATGAACCGTCACACACATTTAACGAGTATTTACTGATACCGGGGTATACATCCTGTGAGAATATCCCGGCAAACGTTTCCTTAAAAACGCCCCTCGTCCGGTATAAAAAAGGAGAACAGCCGGCGCTTGAGATGAAAATTCCGATGGTTTCCGCCATCATGCAGTCTGTATCAGGACCGGATCTGGCAGTGGCGCTGGCTAAGTGCGGCGGCGTATCTTTCATCTATGGATCACAGAGTATCGAGGAAGAGGCTGCCATGGTGGCGCAGGTGAAAGCTTACAAAGCGGGATTTGTGGTCAGTGACTCTAATATTTCACCGGACGCTACACTGGAAGATATTCTCAGGCTGAAGGAAAAGACCGGACATTCCACCGTGGCGGTGACAGCAGGGGGAGCGCCCAGAGGAAAACTGCTTGGTATTGTTACCAGCCGTGACTACCGGGTGAGCCGTCTGAGCAGAGATACGAAGGTATCGGAGTTTATGACGCCCCTTTCTGAACTGATCACAGCCAAAGAAGGGATTACCTTAAGTGAAGCCAACGATATCATCTGGGATAACAAGCTGAATGCCCTTCCGGTAACCGACGAAGAGGGCAATATGCTGTATTTCGTATTCCGGAAAGACTACGATGAGCATAAAAGCAATCCCAACGAACTGCTGGATGCGCAGAAACGGTATGTGGTGGGAGCAGGCATCAACAGCCGCGACTATGAAGAGAGAGTGCCGGCTCTGCTGGAAGCGGGAGCGGACGTGCTTTGTATCGATTCCTCCGAAGGATACAGCGAATGGCAGAAAAAGACCATTGATTTTATCCGTGAAAAATATGGAGATACGGTAAAAGTAGGAGCGGGAAATGTGGTTGACCGGGAAGGCTTCCTGTATCTGGCGGAATGCGGAGCGGACTTTGTCAAGGTCGGCATCGGAGGCGGTTCCATCTGTATCACCCGTGAGACCAAGGGTATCGGACGCGGTCAGGCGACGGCTCTGATCGAGGTATGCCAGGCCCGTGATGAATATTTTGAAAAGACCGGAATTTATGTTCCCATCTGTTCTGACGGCGGTATTGTGTTCGATCATCACATTACGCTGGCGCTGGCCATGGGCGCTGATTTTGTCATGCTGGGAAGGTATTTTGCCCGCTTTGATGAAAGCCCCACAGAAAAGCTGCTGGTGGGCGGTACTTATGTGAAAGAGTACTGGGGCGAAGGCTCCAACCGGGCCAGAAACTGGCAGCGGTACGATCTTGGCGGTTCTCAGAAACTGAAGTTTGAAGAAGGCGTTGACTCTTATGTCCCCTATGCGGGATCTTTGCAGAGCAACGTGGATATGACTACCGGAAAGATCAAAGCCACCATGTGCAACTGCGGCGCGCTGACCATCAAGGAACTGCAGGAAAAAGCGGTGATTACGCTGGTATCCGCCACCAGTATCGTGGAAGGCGGCGCCCACGACGTGATCCGCAAGGAAAATCACATCAATCAGAAATAAAAAAGAAAACCGGGCCGGAGGAATTTCCTCCGGCCCGTATTTTTAAAAACGCTGTTATTTTACGGCTTCTTTCAGTACCCGCACATCTTCTTTCATCAATTCGAAATAATCCGGATTCAGATGGCGCATGGGAGCCAGTTCATAAAGATTTTCCAGGATGATCCAGCCCTCATAGTTCTGTTCCTTCAGATAATTGATGGAATCGTAGAAATCCGCCACGCCGCTGCCGATGATGGCGTTGGCGATGCAGCCTTTGGTGCTGTCTTTCACATGAAGCTGATTTCCCATATGGGGATAAATGCCTTTGAGCACATCCAGCTGTTTGTAATCGGTGAAATAAGTATAGTTGTCACTGTCGTAAAACAGTGAGAAGTTTTCCCGGTCTACCATTTCCACCAGCTGCAGCTGTTTCTCCACGCTGAGAGGATTCTCACAGGAGATTTCGATTCCCTTGTCCGCTGCGTAATCACAGAGATAACGGTACCGTTTGGCGGTGTTTTCCAGTTTCTCTTCCGTGTCGGCCAGGCTGGCATTGAAGTTGGAGAAAAATACCATCGGTATCTTCATGTAAGCGGCGGCGTCTACAGCCTTTGTTACCCAGTGCTGTACGGTGTCATACATGGGATCCCCTTGTGGTGTGTAAAAGGGAACATTGTCTCCGTCACTGCAGCCGATATTCGGGTATTCAATACCGTATTTCTGCTGCGCGTCCAGATAAAGATCCATGATTTTTTTCTGTGACAGAGCCCAGCCATGTTCGTAGGAACCAAACTCAATGGACATACCGTCCAGTCCCATCTCTGATACGATCTGCGGTGCGAAAACGCCGGTTCCCGGTACGCAGAAATTACAGATCCCCAGTTTTACATTCATATAATTTTTCCCCTTTCTCATCTGTCCGTGACAGGTTTTTCATATTATTTTTTGAGAACAGTATAACGTGTTTTCGGTTCTTTGTGTTGTAAAAAAAGAAAGTGAGCAAGAATTCGAAAAAACCGAAAGGGAGAAGCAGATAATTCCCTTTTCTTAAGCGGATTCTTTGCAGGAAAGCGTAACCGGAAGCACCATGCGCATTATGGGGCGGGTGTCGTCCTCCATCATGCTGATCAGCAGCTCCACGCTGTTTTGCGCCTGCAGCGTGCACTGGACATCCACGGAAGTAATGGAAGGAATGCTCATCTTTCCGATGATACTGTTGTCAAATCCCAGAAGAGCCACATCTTCCGGAACAGACAGATTCATTTCACGGAAAATTTTTGCGGCCAAAACCGCCATATTGTCATTGGTACAGACAAAAACTTCCGGTATGGAGGGCAGCTTTCTGAGGTTCTCCTGCAGACGTTCATAATTATAGACGTCCACGGCGTCCAGATCGGTTACCAGCCATTCCGGATGAACCTGCAGACCGAAATGAAACATGGCGCCCATAAAACCCTCATACCGTTCCATGAATCCGGTGCTGTGAAGGGGATTCCCCATAAACCCGATGTTCTGATATCCTTTCTCAGACAGGTATTTTATGGCGAGATAGGCTCCCTGGCTGTTGTCCTCGATGATCACAGGAAGAGTGAGATCGCGGTAACGGGTTCCGATAGCCACCGTGGGCAGACCGGCCCCGGCGATTTTTGTCACAATCCGTTCCTCCATATCGCCCAGGATGATCAGGCCGGAGATGGAATGCTTTTCAAACAGATCCCGCAGCATCTCCGGAGGCGCGTCGCAGGTGTCGCCTTTGAAAATCATCATGAAATATCCGTGATCGTGGACTGCGGCAAGAATCGTCTGATAAAAACTCATATAGAAATAGGAATCCTGCAGTCGTTCGCCGGTGGAAATCAGGCCGATGTTCCGGACTTCGTTTTTTGTCTTCTGGAAAACATATCCCATTTCTGCAGCGGTCTGCCGGATCAGTTCACGGGTTTCCTTTTTTACGGAAGAGATGTCCCGGAGGGCCAGAGATACCGTATTGACAGATACGCCGGTTCGCTCGGCGATATCTTTCATTGTTACTTTCATGTATACCCCCTGTCTGTGTACAAAGTGTTCAATTTTCTTTGCTTCTACTATAAGCAATTCATTGGCAAAAGTCAAATATGAAAATTAATATTAATAATGAAAAAGAGCATATTTTTCGTTTTTTTGTTCTTGATACCGCTCTCGGGAAAAGGAGATGTATTTTTCTGCCTTAATATACGGCGAAAATGCTGCATATTGCAAAATTTTTTAGGTTTCTTGCACAGGGGAAAGAAAATTCCAAAATTTAACATAAATGTCACAAAAAAAGAGGGGATAATTTGTGTAACATGAATGCATCCACTGATTGTAATATTGTAGAATGTTATAAATAATATTATTAAATTGCGAAAAACGATTATTAAAAATATATAATTAATATTAAAATGAGCAGGAAAACAATAGTAATAATATACAAACATATGTTAATATCAAGATGCAAAAAGAGAAGGACAGTGAAGAAAAGAGAATGTAAGGAGGGTGAAATGGAAAATTATGTAGTAAGTCTGAAACATATTACGAAAAAGTTTCCCGGCGTGGTTGCTTTGCGTGATATGTCCCTGGACATACGTCCCGGAGAAATTCACGGTCTGATCGGTGAGAACGGAGCTGGAAAATCCACTCTGATTAAGGTGCTGACCGGCGTGAATATTCCGGAAGAAGGGGAAATCTATGTGGACGGTCAAAAGCAGATCATCCGTTCTCCGGCGGATTCCAGAAATCTGGGTATCGCCTGTGTTTATCAGGAACTGAATATCGTCTCGCTGTTGTCTGTGACGGACAACGTATTCATCGGACGGGCTATCACCAAGAAGAACGGACTGATGGATTACAAAAAGATGGATCAGGAAGCGCGACAGGCTCTGGAGGCGCTGGGGCATGGGGAAGTGGACGTACATACGCAGTGCGGAAAACTTGGTATGGGACTGCAGCAGATGGTGGAAATCGCCAAGGCGGTAGCTTTCAATGCAAAACTGATTATCATGGACGAGCCGACCTCCAGTCTTGGAGAAGGCGAAGTCAAACAGCTGATGAAGACCATCCGCCGCCTGAAGGAGCGGGGGATTGCCATCCTGTTCGTGTCACATAAACTGGAAGAGCTGTTTGAGCTGTGCGACAGAGTAACGGTTATGCGTGACGGACAGCATATCATTACGGAAGATATTGAAAATATGGATAATGATAAGCTGATCGAAGCCATGGTGGGACGGACATTGGAAAATCTGTATCCAAAGGAGCAGGGAGTCCGCGGCAAAGAAGGACTTCGGGTGGAGCATCTGCAGTCGGAAGGCGTGCTGCACGACGTCAGCTTTACCGCCTATCATGGGGAAATTCTGGGATTTGCCGGGCTGGTAGGCGCCGGAAGGACAGAAACCATGCGGGCTATCTTTGGAGCCGATCCTCTGGACGGCGGTAAGATTTTTGTGGACGGCGAGGAGGTAACGATTAAAAATCCCACCGATGCCATCGCCAAAAAGATCGCTTTTTTGACAGAGGACAGAAAGGGACAGGGGCTGGTTCTTTCCCAGAGTGTGAAAACCAACCTGATCATGTCCAGCATGAAACGGTTCCGCAAAGGCGGGCTGTTTGATTTCAAGGAGATTGACAGAGTCAGTTCCGATAATATCAAAAAACTGAGGATTAAAACGCCGACCAGCGAAGAAGTGGTGGCGCAGCTCTCAGGAGGAAATCAGCAGAAGGTTGTTATCGGTAAATGGCTGAACAGCGACTGCGAGATCTTTATTTTTGATGAACCTACCCGTGGAATCGATGTAGGAGCCAAAATTGAGGTTTACAACGTCATGAACGAACTGGTAAAACAGGGAAAATGTATCATTATGATTTCTTCCGAACTGCCGGAAGTTCTGGCGATGAGTGATCGGGTCATTGTAATGAGAGAAGGAAGAGTTACCGGAGAAATCGAACGCGATTCGGATCACTTCAATCAGGAATCCATTATGAAAGCGGCATGGGGAGGTATGTTATCGTGAAAGTAAATGTAAAAAGTATTATTGGGAAAATTGCGCCGCTGCTGGCGCTGATCATTCTGGGGCTGGTTCTGACCATTTTGCTTCCGGGGAAATTTTTAAGAGCAAGCAACCTGATGAATATTCTGAAGCAGGCCGGTATCAACTGTATGATTTCAGCCGGTATGCTGGTGGTGCTGATTACGGCCGGTATTGACCTGTCCGTTGGTTCCAATACGGTGCTGGGCGCCTGTTTTATCGGCGTCCTGATGCAGAATTTCGGTGTGACCAACCCTGTCGTCCTGATGGGAGCGGCGCTGCTGATCTGTACCTTGATGGGATTTGTCAACGGTACCCTGCTCACGCGGCTGGATCTGCCCCATCCCTTTGTATCTACACTGGGTATGAAGAATGTTCTCCTGGGCGTGGCGCTGCTGATTACCAATTCCACGCCGATCGGGTTTATGAACAAAGGCGTAGATTCCACACTGTTTCTGGGATCTGCCACGATCGGGGATTTCCCCATCAGCTTTATCGCGGTACTGGTTGTCTACGTGCTGTTTCACATTTTCCTTACGAAGAGCCCGCTGGGACGCCAGATCTACTGTGTGGGCGGAAATGCGGAAGCTGCCCGGCTTTCCGGTATTAAATCCAAAAACGTGCTGACTTTTGTCTATTCGCTTTCCGGATTCATGTGCGGTCTTGCAGCCATCGTGCTGGTTGGTCGTGTTACAACGGCGAACGCCACAGCCGGAACGACTTATGATACCGATGCGATCGCGGCCTGTATTATCGGCGGTGCTTCCTTCACCGGCGGCAAAGGAACGATATGGGGAACACTGCTGGGCGCGATCCTGATTGCAACAATCCGAAACGGACTGAACCTGTTCGGAACGAAAAATGATATCCAGTACATCGTAATCGGTGCGGTTATCATCCTGGCGGTAACGATCGACGTTGTCCGCAACAAGATGGAAGCAAGAGCAAGAAGGCTTGCTGCAAAATAATAATAAGAAAAAGAAACAGGAAAGGAGATTTTTGTAATGAAGAGACTGAGAATCGGCGTGATTGGTCTGGGACGTCTGGGATACCATCACGCAATGAACGTGACCAAAAGCCAGAGGGCGATCCTCTCGGCCGTATCCGATCCATTTCCGGAAGCGCTGAAAAGAGCGGTGGATAACTTTGATGTTCCCGGATACGCTGACTACAAAGAGATGATCGTAAGGGATGATGTGGATGCCATCGTCGTGGCCACACCGACCAAAACCCATTATGATGTGCTGATGGACTGCATCGAGACGAAAAAACCGATTTTCGTTGAAAAACCCATCACCTTCACGGTGGAAGAATCCGAGGCGATTATGAAAGCGGTGGAGGAGAAGAATATTTTCCTGCAGGTTGGCTTCATGCGCCGCTTCGATCCCGGCCATGTGGCTGCCAAAGAGGCGATTGTAAGCGGAAAATGCGGCAAACCGATCTATATCCACGACTGCCAGAGAGACCCCAACGGTCCGCCTCCTGCATACGTTCCGGAAAGCGGCGGCCTGTTTGTGGACATGGGCATTCACGACCTGGATGTGGCCCGCTGGCTGATGGGCAGAGAGATCACGGAAATCTATGCGCAGGGCGCTGTGCTGAAGCATGAGTTTTTAAAGGAACTCAACGATGTGGATGACGGACAGATGCTGCTGAAATTCCAGGACGGCGGTCTTGGCATGATCGAGATCAGCAGAAACGCCAACGATGTGTACGATACGAGAACAGAAGTGATCGGTCTTGAGAAGAGCGTTTTTGTAGGTCAGAATCAGCTGACGCCATATACTTTGATCGGCAATCAGGAAATCACCGTGGATATGGCCAACTGGTGCCTGGGACGGTTCAAAGATGCTTATGAACTGGAAATGCAGGCGTTTGTGGACTGCGTACTGGACGGCAAGCCGTCTATGGTAACCGCGTATGATGGTATGATGGGAATCAAACTGGCGCTGGCTGCCACAGAATCCTACAAAACCAATAAGCCGGTTAAAATTACCTATTAAAAAACACAGGAGGGTGTAGTTTATGAAAAGAAAATTATTGGCCTTATTCATGGCAGCGACTATGGCGGTTGTTATGTGTGCATGCGGCGGCGGAAGCGATGACGCGGCGGCAGAAGGAGCAGCAGACGCATCCGGCGAAGAAGCGTCGGCAGAGGGCGGATCTGAAGCAAAGAGTGCCGAAGATATCAGCATTGCGGTTAACCTGAAAACACTGAACAGTGAATACTGGGGCAACGTAAAAGCGGGCTGTGACAGAGCGGCGGAGGAACTGGGAATCGAAGTGACGGTTAACGGGCCGGATGCGGAAAGTGAGATCGCCCAGCAGGTAACCCAGATCGGTGATCAGCTGGCACAGGATGTGGACGCCATTATCGTGGCTCCCTGTGATATTGACTCTGTATCAGGCGCCCTGGCGCCGGCTTCCGGACAGATCCCGATTTTCTTCATCGATCAGGATGTTGATTTTGAAGGAAAGACTTCCTTTATCGGAACCAGCAACGTGGAAGCAGCTAAGACCGGCGGACAGTATATCGGTGAAAACATCGGCGAAGACGCTCAGGTTGTCATCATTTATGGTCAGGAAGGCGAGAGTACTTCCAACGCCAGAATGCAGGGTTATGAAGAAGGACTGGCAGAATACGGTATCACTCCCATTGCGGAACAGTCCGGAAATAACGTATCCGATACGGCAAAAGCCGCTATGGAAGATCTGCTGACCCGTTTCAACAATGAAATCGATGCGGTTCTGTGCCATAACGACGATACGGCCATCGGCGCTCTCTCTGCCTGCCAGGATGCCGGCGTAGCGGATGACATCACGATCATTGGCTTTGACGGCAACCAGTCTGCAGTAGAGCTGGTTAATTCCGGAGATCTGGCGGCGACGATCGCACAGCAGCCGGAAGAGATGGGATATACCGCAGTGATGAACGCGTACAAAGCGATCAACGGCGAAGAAGTGGAAGAAAGCATTCCCATTGAAACCGTCTTCATCACACAGGAAAATGCTGCGGAATATCTGAAATAATCATTCAGCCCACAACACATACATACTTATCATACATCACTTTCAGGAAAGGATCCCTTATGGGGTCCTTTTCTCTGTCGCGGGATACATTGTAAACAGCACAAAATATTAATAAGACGCAAGTAAATATAATTGTCTTTCCGGAAAACAGAGGATACAATAAAGGAAAATAAATTGGAAACGGGGGACAACAGAATGATGGAAATGACATTGGATCTGGCAATTTTTATATTTGCAGCACAGTTTATCGGCTATATCGTCAAAGGACTGGCGGGATTCGGGAATCCGCTGATTGCCAATCCGATTATGGCCATGCGGATTGATAATCTGCAGATCACACCGGGCGTTCTGCCGGTGGACATGTTTGTGAACATCTATATTTCTGTTAAAAACAGGAAGTCTTTTATCACCAGGCTGGCGATTCCCATTGCGGTCTGTATTATGATCGGCGTGATCCCGGGAACACTGTTTTTGAAGATCGGCTCCCAGTGGGTGATCAAAGCGCTGCTGGGCGTCTTTATCATCGGCCTTGGGGTGGAGATGCTGACAAGGAAAGAGAACGTGGATCCCAACCGGAAAAATCATCCGGTGGTGATGGCGCTGATTTCAGTCCTTTCCGGCTTCCTCTCCGGATTGTTTGGCATCAACATGCTGTTTCTGGCGTATCTGAACCGATATGTTTCCAACCGGCATCAGTTCCGGGCCAACGTCTGCTTTATTTTCTGTTTTGAAAACGTGTTCCGGCTGATTATGTACCTGATCAACGGGATGCTCAATACGTTCACTCTGTGGATTACGGTACTGTCTGTGCCGGCTGCGGCTCTGGGATTGTGGATCGGAGGGCGGATTGACCTGAAGCTGAGTGAGAAAAAAGCAAATCTGATCATGAATCTGGTGTTTATCCTGGGCGGACTGAGCATTTTGGTAAAAGCGCTGATTTTCAAGGCATAAACTATTTTTTCCGGGAGACAGAACAAATGACGCAGTATCCTTATAAAGAATTTAAAGTATATGATTCCACGCCGATTGCCGTGGAAATGTGGAATGATCAGAAATCCGTGGAAATGCACTGCCATCAGTTTTATGAATTTACCGTGATTACCAGGGGCTCCTGCATACATAATTACCGCGGGGTGCAGGTGCCGCTGATGCCCGGGGACGTGTTTATGATCGAGCCCAATCAGCCCCATGGATATGACATCCAGGCGCAGGTGAGTATCACAAACTGCCAGTTTTATCCTGAGCAGCTCAGCAATGAGAACAATCAGATGCTGCTAAGCGCCTGGGCGGCCGGAAAGAGCGAGGACATCAAAAGACAGTGGGATGAACTGCTGCAGTATGTCAGTCTGGAGGATACGGGAATCGACAGCAGCGTACGCCAGGCGAACCTGAATGCACAGGGGATTATCCACCTGAACAGTGAAGAGCTGATGTATGTGGATGCGCTGCTGCAGGATATGGCGCGGGAACAAAAGGAGCAGGACATCAACCTGGAATATGCCAAATCAGCTTATCTGCAGCTGATCCTGGTGAAACTGAGCCGGGTTCAGAGCGAAAGAAATGAGAAAATCCGCCACCATTCCAATCAGAAAAGGGATATGATCTATGACGCGCTGATGTATATAGAAGAGCATCTGGATGAAAAAATTGATTTTTCATCTCTGGCGGAAAAAAGCTTTATGAGTCCCAGCTATTTCCGTTCGATTTTTAAAGACGTTACGGGACTGACGCCGGTGGAGTATCTGAACCGGATGAGGATCGTGAAATCACTGGAATATCTGGAACTGGACAAGTCCACCATCGCGGATGCCGCGGCAAAGGTGGGGATTTTTGATTCCAACTATTTCTCCAGGATGTTTAAAAAGGTGATGGGATACTCGCCGAAGTATTTCAAAAGTATTCGTAACTGAAAAGCAGGTATGGTTTAATTGCATAAAAAGCGGACAGAAAAAGGGGCGTATCGTATGAGGAATTTATTTACTCATACGATACGCCCCTTTTTTGACGTTAGCTTTTCCAGTAAAATCTGCAGAAAGGTCTCTTTTGTGCTTGGTAAAATTTTATAAAAGAAAACCTGAAAAAACTATAAGTATATGTGAAATATGTTTAAGGGATTCTTAAACGAAATGTGATAAGATGCATATATAGGATATCCGCAGGAAATCGATTTCGATACA
>DWVJ01000018.1 GCA_019120315.1 Candidatus Ruminococcus avistercoris | reverse complement strand
TATTCCTCCTTCTACTGCTGTCAGAAGGAGAGATAAACATAACACAGCTATATGAAAGAGTAAATATCAATTGTGCAGGAGTAAACTCTACACCCCATTAAAGGAGTGGAATTTAAAATTTCATTTTAGGTTTTTGGATATAATTTATAAAATCATTGTAAAAAACTGTGAAATATGATAGAATCCAGATAGAACTTAATGTGCATTAGCACATATAGAGAAAGGATTATTACCGATGCCCCGCAAAAAACCTACGATTCAGATGGTCGCTGATCTGGCCGGTGTCTCCCGCGGAACAGTGGACCGAGTACTGAATAACAGAGCCCACGTACGTCCCGCCGTCTACGAGAAAGTGATGGCGGCTTTGAAAGAAACCGGCTACCTGACGCCCAGAGATGCTTATCAGAAAACGCTGCTGGAACAGAACTATGCCCCCCTAAAACTGGGCGTACTGCTCCCAAACTGGTCAGGACATTTTAAATGGGAAATTGAAAACGGGATAGAATCCGCAAGGGAAGAACTGGCGGAGTTTCATGTCACCATTGTGACGGAAGAATGCAGTACAGATATTCCGGAAGACACACTCTCTCATCTGCAGAATCTTCTGGATCAGCAGGTGCAGGGACTTGCGGTCTGCGCCGTCAATGATCCTCTGGTTTGGAAAAAAGTTTCCGACCTTTGCAGTCAAAATATCCCTGTGATCACATTTAATTCCGATCTGCCGGAAAGCGGCCGGCTTTGCTTCGTGGGACAGGATTATCAAAAAAGCGGCCGTATCGCCGCCGAACTGATCAGTAAATGTATTTCAAAGGATGCATCCATTCTGGCTGCCGTGGGAAATCTGGAGTTTGACGGCCATCGTTCCCGTCTGGAAGGTTTTTCCGACCGTATCCGTGAAGTCGGTTTTTCCGACAAACAGGTCAGTGTTATCGAGACCTACAATGACTATCAGATCACCTATCGGAAAGTAGCGCAGGCGCTTCAGGAACGAAAGGACATCCAGGCCATTTATATGGCCAACCGCAGTGTGGCAGCCTGCACCAGAGCGGTAGATGACGCCGGCCTGAAAGGGAAAATCCACGTAGTCTGCCACGATATCTCCGAACACACACAGATTCTGTTAAGAAACGGCGATATCGATTTTTCCATCTCTCAGGATCTGTTCCGCCAGGGATATCTGCCCCTTATCTATCTTCGTGATTATCTTCATAAGGGCAAATATGCTCCGGACCCGGAAAACAATCCCCAGATTTCCATCATATGTTCTCAAAATCTGTAAAAGGCCTCGCAAGGAGGCCTTTTCATTTATCCGCTTTATTCCATATAACTTCTTCCGATGGCATCCGCTGCCAGGATTGCTGCATATACATCCTCCGGCGTCACTTCAAAGGGCATATTGGAAAGTGTATCCCCTTCTGCTGCCGCAAGCTTTGCCACTTCCATGATTTCTTCCGGTTTTACTTCTTTGATACCCAGTTCTTCCAGTGTCGTAGGAAGTCCCACCGCCTGGCAGAATTCTACCACTTCTTCGATTTCTTCACTGTCTGCATTTTCCAGCACCAGCTGTACCAGCGTACCGAAAGCCACTTTCTCTCCATGATACATCTTATGGGTGGCTTCGATGGCTGTCAGACCATTGTGAATGGCATGCGCCCCCGCCAGACCGCCGCTCTCAAATCCGATACCGGAAAGATAAGTATTGGCCTCGATAATATTTTCCACCGCTTTTGTGCATACTTTCTCATCCGCTGCAATCGCCGCATTTAAACCGTATTCCATCAGCGTATCATAGCACAGTTCTGCCAGCGCCATGGCCGCCTGGGTACACTTTCCGCCCACGCAGTTATCTGCATTGGACTGTTTACATGCCCTGGCTTCAAAATATGTGGCAAGGGCATCCCCCATACCGGAGACCAAAAGCCGGGCCGGCGCCTTGCTTACGATATCCGTGTCCACTAAAACCACATTTGGGCTGGATGGCAGAAACAGGTACTTTTCGAATACACCCTCATCTGTGTAAATGACAGACAATGCGCTGCATGGCGCGTCAGTAGAAGCAATCGTAGGAACAATCAGCACCGGCAAGCCGGTATAATATCCCGCTGCTTTGGCCGTATCATGAATCTTTCCTCCGCCCACGCCGGCAATCATATCACAGCCGGACTGTTTTAACATATCGCTGATACGGCTGATTTCTGTCATGCAGCACTCGCCATTAAATACCTCAAACTGAATCTCCACTCCGGAATCTTTCTGACTGGATACGATCTGATCCTCCACCCGCTTCCGGCCGGAAGCGCTGGTCAGGATACAGAGCTTCTTTCCGAAATTAGCCGCGTATTTACATAAATTTCCGATTTCTCCCTTTCCCTGGATATACCTGCTGGGACTGGCAATTACCTGTGTCATAACATATTCCTCCTATCTGATCTCTTTTCCGTCAAGAACTGCAGAAAGCAGACGGCCGCCGCCGTCATACACCAGCTTCAGTGAAAAAAATTCTCTCTCTTCCCGAAGAAGACGCAGAAAAATCTTATCTCCTTCCCAGATATTCAGATCCTCGATTTGATCTTTTTTTACCCAGGCCAGTTCTCCTTCATCACAGGATACGGGATCGCCTGTAAATCCATCCGCTGTATACAGACACATATATTCCGTCACGCCGTCGCCGGATACAAAGGTAACCAGGCCGCGAAAACGCCAGGAAGTCAGTGTATAACCCGTTTCTTCCTTTACCTCACGCAGAAGACATTCCTCCGGACTTTCGTCTTGTTCAAAATGCCCGCCCACGCCGATCCATTTATCTTTGTTGACATCGTTTTTCTTTACCGTTCTGTGCAGCATCAGATATTTTCCATCCCGCTCCATATAACAAAGCGTACTTAAGCCGGTCATATTTTCTGCTCATCCTTTCTCTTCTGTTTTGCCGTATCATTTTTCAATACTATTATCAGACTAACACAAACCAGCAGCAAAATAAAGAGGTAGGGGAAAGCAATTACAATGGAAATCGTCTGAATACCCGTCACTCCTCCTGAGACAATCAAAGCAAAAGCTATGGCAGCCATCAGGATCGCCCAGAATACCTTTTTTCTGTCGGGCGGATCGATATCTCCGTCCGACGTCAGCATGGCCAGTACGTAGGTCGCGGAATTGGCCGAGGTGATAAAAAAGGTAGTGAGCAGCACGATGGCAATGATGGACATGACAATGCCAAATTTATACTGGCTGAAAATGATAAACAGCGCTGTCTCCGGCACCGCCACGATCTGCTGCAGCTGCTCCGGTGTAAAAGCGTCCGCCACATTGATCCCTACGCCGCCGAATACGGAAAACCAGATCACAGATACCAGCATGGGCACAATCATCACGCCCAGGACAAATTCTCTGACCGTTCTGCCTTTGGAAATCCGGGCGATAAACACACCCACAAAAGGCGCCCAGGACATCCACCATGCCCAGTAAAACACTCTCCAGTTCTGAATCCAGGTGGAATCCCCATTGGAGGAAAGCCGCAGACTGTCTGGGAAAAAGTGTACCAGATAATCATCGATACCGTGTACCAGCATACTGAGGATCTCTTTTCCCGGGCCGATCAGAAATCCCACCACCATCAGCGCCACAAATAAAACCAGATTGATATCGGAAATTTTTTTGATTCCCTTACCCACGCCGCTGATGGCGCTCTTCAGATAGATAAAACAAAGGATCACAATGACAATCACCCAGGTAATCACCTCGTTTGGAATTCCAAACAGATATTCCAGACCGGCGCAGATCTGCAGACATCCCATGCCGAAAGAAGTGGCCACGCCCACCACCGTCAGCACCGTCGTAAAAATATCCACCGCCTTTCCGGGAATGCCGTACGTATGTTTTTCTCCGATCATAGGTTTCAGCAGATTACTGACCATGGTGCGTTCCTTTTTCCGAAACTGAAAATAAGCCAGTCCCAGACCTACCACCGCATAACAGGCCCAGGGATGTACGCCCCAATGCATGAAACAGGAGCGAATGGAAAACCGGGCTGCTTCCTCTGTCAAAGGTTCAATGCCCGCCATGGGAGCGATATAATGGGACAAAGGTTCCGCCACGCCCCAGAATACCAGGCCTACGCCCATTCCCGCGCCAAAGAGCATGGCAAACCAGGACACCGTACTGTATTCCGGCTTATCATCGTCATTTCCCAGCCGCACCTTACCGAACCTGCTGAAAGCTACTATCAGCAAAAACAGGACAAAAAAGAGCATCACGCCCAGATAAAGCCAGGAAAAATCCCGTTTTAAAATTCGCATCAGAAAATCCGCAAAGGCAGAAAAAGACTTGCCTCCCAGAATTCCCCACAGCGCGATCACTATGGATATCACCGCTGATACGATGTAAATCATGTTTCTTTTGTTATTTCCTTCTTTTTTCAAATTACCTCACCTTCTCTTTTTTTCTTTTCAGCAAAAAGGACGCTCCGATTCCCAGTACTGACCAGACAAACAGCCATATCAGCATCAGATTAAAACCTGCCTTAAGATTGCCTGTATTTTCTCCCCAGGTAATAAAACGGCTGATCACCGGAGCCACAAAAATATCCGGCGTCAGTCCGATAAAAGAAATCACGCCCGTGGCAATACCAGTCATATGCAGCGGAACACCTGCGTCTCCCAGAATAGACCAATATGTAGATTTGATCACATTTACCAGGTAAGAGAGAATAATCGTCACACCCACACAGATAAAAATCAAATGGTGAGTAAGAAAAACTCCTGCAGCACAGACTCCCGTACTTAAAAATACAATCATCATGCCGGAGCCTTTCGCCTTAAACCGGTCGATGAAAAATCCTCCTGTCAGACCCGCGGCAAAAACGATAATATAACTCCTCACGATAGAAAGCGTGCTGGAAATATTCGCCGGAATATTCAAAATCCTCGTACAGTACGTTCCGATATAGCCGTTTACTGTATTCCATACGGTATACCCGCAAAGAATAACAAAAATACAGATCCAGGTGGAAGAACTGGTAATAACTTTCAGCAGCACATTCTCTCCCCTGGTTTTTTTCTCTTTTTTCGGAACAGATTGTTTCTTATCACCTGCTGCAGCGTCCTCTTTGTCAAAATCCGGAACAAAGAAAATAACCGCCAGCATCAGCAGAAAAAAAACGGCCGCATTAATCCACAGCAGAGAACGAAATCCCATAGCCACAGAAGCAAACAATCCCATCACAGCAAGACATCCAAAAGCAACCACCGTCTGTCCGATTCCGCGCAAACCTTCACTGATTCCAAAAATACGTCCCTGCTCTTCCTCTGTTCCAAGATGACGGATCGCACTCAGATACGGAGACCAGAAAGTACCCACACTGAAAATCCCATAAAGAGCATGAATGACCAGAAGTATCTGAAATCCGGGATAAAAAGAATACCACACAGTCACCAGACATAACGCAAGAGTGGAAATAATCAACAGTTTCTTCGTATTGAATTTTTCCGCCAGTATTCCGCTGGGAACATAGCAGGCGACATTAAAAACACCGTATACGGCGCCAATACTTCCAATCTGGACGTCAGTCAGTCCCATTGCTTCTTTCATCTGATCGTAAAAAGAAAATCGGATTAAAGGAGTCAGATAAGCCATTCCCGCTATCAGACTCAAAATGACAAGAACAAATGTGCGATTTTTTTTCATAAAATTCTCCTTTCTTTTTTCATAATAGTTATCACAGATTACTTACTTTTTCATTATTATGAAATTTCAACACCAAATGTACCTGTCTTATCCTTATATTACAAAATATATTATACCTACTTTCTTCTTTTCCTGTCAACTTTTTACTCTATATTCTTATTTTTTGTTCGATATTATTATTTTTACACTTTTTATAAAATTCTATCAATTCTATTTTTATGGTTGACAATGATTACTTAATATTTTATTATCAAGTTATCAAATGTATCTAGCTTAACACGGACTCATACAAAAATTTAACAATCAGGAGGAATAAGTATGCAGAGATATCAGTTACTGACCCAGAATGAAATCGAACAAATTCATGAAAATTCCCTTAGAATCATGGAAAACATAGGAATTCACATGACTTATCAGCCGGCAAAGGATCTTCTGGCAAAAGGCGGCGCAAAGGTAGACGGCGACACCGTATATTTTCCAAAAAAGATGGTAGAGGATAACCTGAAGACAGTTCCCTCATCCTTTACCATGTATGCCAGAAATCCAGAAAAGAACGTCTATATCGACACAGAAACCACCGCTTACGTAGGACCTTACGGTTCGCCCTTCGTAACAGATATGGATAAAGGCCGCCGCAGAGGTACGCTGGAAGATTTTAATAATATTGTCAAAATCTGCGATGTTCTTAATAATATTGATATCCAGAGCCACATTTCCTGTGAACCGAATGATGTGGAAGTTTCCAAACGTCCCAACACCATGGTTTACAATACTATGAAATACAGCGAAAAACCCCTGATGGGAAGCGTATTCGGATACGAAACATCCCGTCAGTGTATTGAATTGGCGTCCATCCCCTTCGGCGGATTAAGCGCAATCAAAGAAAAACCGGTGATTTCTTCCATCCCCTGTACGCTGACACCTTTAAGTTACGACGATAACATGCTGGGCGCCATCATGGCCTATGCAGAATTCGGACAGCCGCAGCTGGTGAACTCCCTTTCCATCGCAGGAATGACCACTCCGGCTACCATCGCAGGTCTTGTATCTGTACAAAACGCAGAAGTCCTGGCAGGAATCGTACTGTCACAGCTGGTAAATCCCGGCGCTCCCATCGTATATTCTGCATCCGGTTCCAACGGCGACATGAGCAACGGCGCTCTGGCTATCGGATCCCCGGAAGACGCTGTGGTGTCTCTGGTAAACGGACAGCTGGCGAAATATTACAAAATTCCCTGCAGAATCAGCGGCGCCCTCTCCGATTCCAAGATGATGGATTCCCAGGCGGCATATGAATCTGCCATCACACTGATGATGGCTCAGATGGCAGGAGGAAACTTTATCCTTCATGCAGCCGGTATCATTGAATCCTATAACTGTACTTCCTTTGAAAAGCTGATTGTCGACAACGAGATCATCGGTTACCTGAAACGAATCAATCAGGGCGTAACCGTAAACGAAGATACACTGGCATACGATGTGATCGAAGAAGTGGGACCAAGAGGAACCTTCCTGGTAACCGAACATACACTGGATCACTTCCGTGATGAATTCTATATGCCCACCCTCAGCAACCGTCAGCCTCACGGTTTGTGGCTCTCCGGCGGTGGAATCTCCAGCGAACAAAGAGCAAACCAGAAATGGAAAGAAATCCTGGAATCCTACGAAGAACCGAAATTGCCAGCCGATATCGATGCAGAAATGAAAAAATATTTGGAAAATCACTGATATCTCTTGATTTTATAATCATATTAAGATTATAATATTTTTCATACCAGTACAGTTTTCAACGCCCACTGGCTTTTGCAGTGGGCGTTCTTTATGGAGAAGAACATGGCTGCAAATAAAAAAAATGAACTGATTTTAAAAACCTATGAACTTTTAAAAACCACCAGTCCCTGCGATATTAAAATCCGAACGATCGCAGCGCAGGCAAACTGCACCAGCGCTACCATATATAAACATTTCGAAGATTTCGATCAGCTGATTCTTTTTGCTTCTGTGAAATTTTTGGAAAACTACATCATTGATCTGCATAAACTGATCAATGAAAAAACCGATAACCTGGAAATGCTGATCGCCATGTGGCAGATGTTTTCCAAATATGCGTTTGAAAATATCGAAGTTTTTGACCTTCTTTTCTGGGGAAAATACAAACAGAATCTGGGCGACGTCATCTTTGAATACTATCAGATCTTTCCGGATGAATGGAAACATCTGGACGGCCTGTTCACCAGCGTGTTTTTTAATAATGAAATCAGTGAACGAAACGGTATGATTATGCACCGGGCCGCTGTATCAGGATATTTTTACTATGATGATGTAAAACTCTTAAACGAAATGGAATGTACCATGTTCCACGGACTTCTGATGGACTATAAGGACAAATACCGGGAACCGGGAAAAGCCCGGGAAGGCGCCGAACTTTTTATGAAAATGCTCCATTCTCTGATCGAACATTACCGAATCAAATAAATCTGCATAAAAAAACGGTTTTCCGCAGAAAATAGCTTCATGAAAGCACTGAAAAATATTCAGATTCTAACCCGTAACGAATACCGAAAAAAAATCAATCCCTCCCCTTCTTTTGAAGAACCGGAAATCGGGATTATCACATTACCCGACAAGACAGATTTGATTCACAGAGAAATATGCTTCCTGTATTCCATAAAGGACAACATACTGATCTTCGGTGACGATTCCGGGAAAGTACAGCAGATACTGAACGATATGGAAGAAGAAAACTGCAATTTTTCCGGAAGCCCCCAGGCTGTATTCTGTGAATTTCTGGATTATCTGACAAAAGATGAATTATCCTTCCTCCAATCCTATGAACAGGAACTGTCTGAGTTGGAAGAATCCCTGATGCACTACGACGGTGAAAATATTTCCAGACAAATTATAAAAAGCAGGAAGGAACTTTTAAAGCTTCAGTCCTGCTATTATCAGTTAATCGATCTGGGAGAAAATCTGCGGTCTTCCTGCCCTTCTTTTGCCCGGTTCACAAAAAAAATGGAACGTCTTCTGACAAAATCCCGGGATTTGCGAGAATACTCCCTTCAGATCCGCGAATTGTATCAAACCCAGATTGCCGTTCGCCAGAATAAAATCATGCAGCTTCTCACCATGGTAACGACGATCTTCATGCCCCTTACTCTTTTAACCGGCTGGTACGGTATGAATTTCCGGTACATGCCGGAAATCACCTGTAAATACGGCTATCCTGCGATTACAGGTTTTTCCGTCATTCTTATCATTCTGGAAATTCGATTTTTTAAACGCCGCAGATGGTTTCTGTAAAAGATCAGCAGGTATTTAACATCTTTTTTACTTTTCTCCAGTCCGGACAAAAACGATCCATGTATTTCCAGAAAGCTGCATTATGATTTCTTTCATAAAAATGAATCAATTCATGGATCATTACATACACAAGGCATTCCAAGGGTTTCTTCACAAGCTGAAGATTTATCCAAATCCTTTTATCACTGATATTACAGCTTCCCCATCTGGTCTTCATATTTCTGATACGCCATTCATCCGCCGCTCTGCCAACCAGTTTTTCACAGTACTGTCTTTGCTTTTTTATTTCTTCCATCAATAATCCTCTGTACCACCGCGTCAATATTTCTTCCGCTTCATCATAAAAATTTACCCTGTTGCAAATGACCATAATCTGATCCTTATCAAAAAATACGCCAGGTTTTTCTTTCTCCGATAAAATCATCTTTACAGGGTATTCCTTTCCCCATAAAAAAGCACGTCCGTTATTTATAAATTTCAAGGAAAAAAGATCATCTCGTTTATAATAATTTTTTCTGATCCAGTCAGTCTTTTGAAAAATAAAATCTCTGATCACACTGTCTTTTACAAAAAAAGGAGCCGTTACTTTAAGGGAACCGTCGCTGCAAATACGAAGATACATATTTTTAATCTTCTTCTTTTCAACAATAACCTGGAACTCATCTGTCTTAATGATTTTCATAACCAATTGACCTTTCTGTCAAAAATATATATACTGTTTATTATACAATAAAAATAAAAGGAGAAATATTATAATGGAACAATTTCGTTTTGCCTTTCTTATTATGTCAGCCGATCATGATTCATCAAAGGATCACAGACAGATTGAAACACCTCTTTGCAAATCTATCATCATTGGAGTAAAAGATATCGAAGACGCCTGCATACAGGCAAAAAAACTGGCAGACAGTAATGAAATAAGTAAAATAGAATTATGCGGTGCATTTCAAAAAGAAGGAGCTGAAATCATCCAAAAATATATTGAAAATAAAATCCCTGTAGGATACGTGTCGAATTTATAAAATCTTCAATGATTCGTCACAAAATCATCACAGAGATCAGATAGGATAAAAGATGTAAAGGGTAACACCTTTCATCAAATTTTTCTTTTTCATACGTTATGAAGCTCAAAAGCTTCAGTCTCCTTAAAAAAAGATATCGGATAAAATCCGATATCTTTTTTTAAGAGAATATAAGAGTAAATAATAGTAGATGTCAATATTTATATATAAACTGTTTAATATGAATTTAGTATCATTTATCAGTCTAACAAGAATATAATACAATAAATAGGAAATGTCAACAACTTTTTTTTAAAATATGTAAAACTCTCTATTTTTATCTATATCAGACAACTAAACTGTTTAAATATAATTCATTATTCACCGTTTTATCAATAAAAACTCTCTTTTATTTTTTACAAATAAAAAAACGACGAAAACTCATATAAAATATGAATTCTCATCGTTTAAATTATGAGGCATCGGGGATTCGAACCCCGGACAACTTGATTAAAAGTCAAGTGCTCTGCCAACTGAGCTAATACCCCATTCCCTGAAAAGTCAGGTAATGCCTGGTTCCGGAATCGAACCAGAGACACGAGGATTTTCAGTCCTCTGCTCTACCAACTGAGCTAACCAGGCGTGCTTTTAAATTGCGGGAGTAGGATTTGAACCTACGACCTTCGGGTTATGAGCCCGACGAGCTTCCAGACTGCTCCACCCCGCGATATTAAATTATATCAGATAAATATATCTGAATGGATGGAGAAGGATTCGAACCTTCGAAGGCGTTGCCAACAGATTTACAGTCTGCCCCCTTTGGCCACTCGGGAATCCATCCATAATATTCGCTGATAAATCAGCACAAGCCGATGATCGGACTCGAACCGATAACCTGCTGATTACAAATCAGCTGCTCTGCCAATTGAGCCACATCGGCAATTTAAATTTTTTGAAAAAAGAATGGGACCTATAGGGCTCGAACCTATGACCCTCTGCTTGTAAGGCAGATGCTCTCCCAGCTGAGCTAAGATCCCATCATTTATAACAATATCTGTTATAAACGACCCAGAAGGGACTCGAACCCTCGACCTCCGCCGTGACAGGGCGGCGCTCTAACCAACTGAGCCACTGGGCCTTTTTTCTGAAGGATATACCTTCAAAACCGCATATACTCCAACATCCTTTCCAGGTCAAACCCTCGACCGATTAGTAACAGTCAGCTCCATGCATTGCTGCACTTCCACCTCTGCCCTATCTACCTCGTCGTCTGCAAGGGGTCTTACTCCTTTCGTTTGGGATATCTCATCTTGAGGGGGGCTTCACGCTTAGATGCCTTCAGCGTTTATCCCGTCCCGGCTTGGCTACCCTGCCGTGCACTTGGCAGTGCAACAGGTACACCAGCGGCCAGTCCATCCCGGTCCTCTCGTACTAAGGACAGCTCCTCTCAAATATCCTACGCCCACGCCGGATAGGGACCGAACTGTCTCACGAC
>DWVJ01000017.1 GCA_019120315.1 Candidatus Ruminococcus avistercoris | reverse complement strand
GCTAGCATGGCGAAGGAGCCGAGCCAAGGGTTGCGCAAAGGGCGAAAGCCCGCGAGCGAGCGAAACGAAGAGAAGCGAGCTAGCATGGCGAAGGAGCCGAGCCAAGGGTTGCGCAAAGGGCGAAAGCCCGTGAGCGAGCGAAACGAAGAGGAGGTAGAAGTTATGTCCTTTAAATCACAAAGTTATGAAAATACAGCCAGAAGCATCATAAAGAAATTTGAAAAGCGCGGTATGAGCGGATTTTACTGTGCGGACCGCAATGAAGCCAGGGAGAAGGTGCTGGAACTTCTGGAGGAGGGAGCCAGTGTAACCTGGGGCGGTTCCATGACGCTGGAAGAGGCCGGAATCATCGAGGCGGTGAAGGCAGGGCCTTACCGGGCCATCGACAGGACAGCGGCGGCTACACAGGAAGAGAGCCGGAAGCTGTACGGCGAGATTGTCTGTTCCGATTATTTTCTGATGAGTACCAACGCATTTACGCTGGACGGAGAACTGATCAACATCGACGGCAGGGGCAACCGGGTTGCCTGCCTGATCAACGGACCGGCCAACGTGATCGTGGTGACCGGCATGAACAAGCTGGTGAAAAATGTGCAGGAAGGGCTGGACCGGGTACGTACCATGGCTGCTCCGCCCAATTCCATCCGGGTAGGCGTCTCAACACCCTGCTCTAAAACAGGAATCTGCGGCGACTGTACAGGAGAAGGATGTATCTGTTGTCAGGAGGTAATTACCCGGGCATCCATGATTCGGGGCAGAATTAAGATCATACTTGTGGGGGAAGAACTTGGATTTTAAATATCCCCCGCCGGAGAGGAGGAACGATGAAAAAATTTATTGATTACATTACAGAAGAGATGATGGCAGCTTTTGAGAAGGCTGGTTATGACAAAGATTATGGAAAAGTAACGATTTCCAACCGGCCGGATCTGTGCGAATATCAATGCAACGGCGCCATGGCCGGCGCGAAAAAATATAAAAAGGCGCCGCTGATGATTGCCGAAGAGGTGGTGGGGTGCCTGGAGGGCAGTCCGGTATTTTCCAGCGCGCAGGCAGTAAAGCCGGGATTCATCAATCTGAAGATCCAGGAGGGATTGCTGGCGGCTTATCT
Source organism: Candidatus Ruminococcus avistercoris (assembly GCA_019120315.1). Taxonomy (GTDB): domain Bacteria; phylum Bacillota; class Clostridia; order Lachnospirales; family Lachnospiraceae; genus Ruminococcus_G; species Ruminococcus_G avistercoris. The sequence goes on along the minus strand of DWVJ01000017.1, from coordinate 21,044 downwards.
GCATGAAATGCAAAAGGATGATCATCTGTCGGTGGATCTGGTGAAAGAACCAAAAACCATTATCCTGGATTACGGCGGCCCCAATGTGGCAAAGCCGCTTCACGTGGGGCATCTGCGCTCCGCCATCATTGGTGAAAGTATAAAACGGATGGGACGTTTCCTGGGACATAAGATGATCGGCGATGTGCATCTGGGAGACTGGGGACTGCAGATGGGGCTGATTATTACAGAACTGAAGGAAAGACAGCCGGATCTGGTTTATTTTCAGGAAGATTATGAGGGAGAATATCCCAAGGAAGCGCCCTTTACCATCGGTGAACTGGAGGAGATCTATCCTGCGGCCAGCGCCCGTTCCAAGGAAGACGAATCCTATAAAGAAAAAGCCATGGCGGCAACTCATCAGCTGCAGCAGGGAAACCGGGGATACCGCGCTTTGTGGAATCATATTATGACGGTGTCGGTGAACGACCTGAAGAAAAACTATGAAAAGCTGAATGTAACGTTCGATCTGTGGAAAAAAGAATCCGACGCCCAGCCCTATATCCCTGAGATGGTGGAATATATGAAGCGGGAAGGATATGCGCATCTGGACAACGGCGCCCTGGTGGTGGATGTGAAAGAAGAAAGCGACACCAAAGAAATTCCTCCCTGCATGATTTTGAAATCAGACGGCGCTTCTTTGTACAATACCACAGACCTGGCCACCATCGTGGAGCGGATGAAACTGTTTCATCCCGATGAGATTATCTATGTGGTGGACAAGCGTCAGGAACTTTACTTTACCCAGGTATTCCGCTGTGCCAGAAAGACGAAGCTGGTGGAGGAAAATACCGGGCTGTATTTCCTTGGCTTTGGCACCATGAACGGAAAAGACGGCAAGCCTTTCAAAACCAGGGAGGGCGGTGTGATGCGGCTGGAACGGCTGCTTGCGGAAATCACCGATGAGATGTATAAGAAAATCATCGAGAACAGAAACGTAAAGGATGAAGATGCCAGAAGGACGGCGGAAATTGTGGGTCTGTCGGCCATCAAATATGGAGATCTGTCCAATCAGGCATCCAAGGATTACGTGTTTGATGTGGATCGCTTCACTTCTTTTGAGGGAGATACGGGCCCGTATATTCTGTACACGATCGTACGGATTAAGTCCATTTTGAACCGGTTTACTCAGGACGGCGGTTCTCTGGAGGAAGGGCAGATTAAAGAGGCTGTCAGCGAGAGCGAGAAAGCGCTGATGCTGGAACTTACCCGCTTTAATTCTGTGGTGGAGAACGCCTTTGAAGAAAAAGCGCCTCATAAGATCTGCGGCTATATTTATGATCTGGCCAATGACTTTAACCATTTCTATCATGAGACGAAGATTTTAAGCGAAGAGAAAAAAGAACAGAAAGCTTCCTGGATCCATCTTTTGCTGCTGACAAGGGATGTGCTGGAGACCAGCATCGATCTGCTGGGATTCTCCGCACCGGAGAGGATGTAATTTGTAAAGGAACCGCTGCCGGATGCAGCGGTTCCTTTGACAAAAGACGTTGTGTTTTGCTGTTGCAAAGAATTTATTTATATGATATTCTGAATATGTCGATCGACATAAGATCTTTTTTCAAATCCCGGACGAGTCGTCCATATTTCACAAAGACAGAATGCAGGTAATAAGGGAAACTGCGGAGGTGATTGTTATCGAACTGAAAAAAGGAACGATACTGCTGGGAAAATACTGCCTGCTGGAGGAACTGGGGTGTGGTTCCGGCGGAAAGGTTTTTCTGGCTGTGGACGTCAGACTGCAGAAAAAATGGGCTGTAAAGATTTTTGCAGAGGATGTGTCCGGTGAGGATGAAATCCGTATGCTGAAGGAACTGGATCATCCGATGATTCCGCGGATCGTGGACTGCATGGACAATCCTTGCGGGATTGTTATGGATTATCTGGACGGCGTAGATCTGGCCGCGCTGGCAAAAGCGGGGAGAGTCTTTTCCGAGACGGAAATCCTGGGATTTGGACTCGCTTTATGCGACGTTTTGATCTATCTGCATAAAAGAAATCCGCCGGTGATCTACGGGGATTTAAAACCTCATAATCTGATTCTGACGGTGGAAGGAAAACTGAAGCTGATCGATTTTGGCTGCGCTTTTCAGGCAGCGGGAGAAAAAGACGGACGAAAGGGCGGCACCAGAGGATATGCCGCGCCGGAGAAGTATCGGGGAGAAGAAAGCATCCGGTCGGATCTCTACGGGCTGGGGGTGACCCTGGAAGCAGCGGGAGGAAAGAGATTGTCCAAAAAGCTGAGACGGATTTTGAAAAAATGCCGCCGTCAGAATCCGGCCAGACGGTACAAAGACGCGGAGCAGGTGAAAGGAAAGCTGTTGGCCTGCCAAAGGGCGTGGGAAAACAGAAAGAACAATCCCGGACGTCTGGCCTGGGCTCTGGCCGTTCTGGGCGGTTTGCTGGCGCTGAATGGGCTGATTGCTGCGGGGAAGGAGACGGCGTATCTGGAAGACATAAAAGAAGGACGGTTTTACGAGGCGGCGGTTTTGTTCCCTCAGAGGGAGGAAGCGTACCAGTATTTGCTGGAGGAAGGAATTCGAAGGGGAGAGACGAAAAAAGCCGTCCGTCAGATCGAAGGGCTGCTGGCGCTGTATCCCTCACAGACGGAAAATCACCATGCGCTCTGTATACAGATTGGCCGTCTGTACCTGCAGGGGAATCCGCTGGAGGAAGATTTTTTGCCGGATTACGAGCAGGCAAAGAAATGGTATGACACTGTTTCCGAACAGATGTACCCGCAGGTGAAGCAGGAAAAGGAACTGCTGGAAATCCTTTCCGGTTTTACCGGCGGGGCGGAATGGGAAAGGGCAGCAAGGTCTTTAAAGGAACTTTCCCAAAGTCTTGAAAAAAAGCAGGAAGAAAGTGCGGAGGAGCGGCTAAGAGAGATACTGTCAGGCGTATGGCTCTCCAACCGGTATTATCTGGAGAAGGCAGGGGAGAAGCCGCTGGACTGGTCGATTCGCCTAGCAGAAAAGGCGCTCGCACTGGCGGAGGACTGTGAACCGCCGGGAAGCATCCGGCTGCTTAACCTGCGGCTTTTGCTGGCACAGGCCTGTTATTTGAAAGGGATGAGGGAGATGGATGAGAATGCGCTGCGCACCTGCCTGAAATTGTATGAGGACGCAAAGGCGGATGGTTTGACGCTGCAGCAGGAGAGGAAGCTTTTGCAAAAAAGCGCCTATATACAGGAAAAGCTGGGTGCATATGATCAGGCGGCGGACTGCTACGAGGAGCTTTTGGAGAAAAATCCAAAGGATGTGGATGCGTTCTGTCAGTATGCGCTGATGGAATTGCTGGAAACCAGGAATTTTGACAAAGCAAAGCAGATATATGAGCAGGCAGGGAGGCTGCCTGGGGCAAAAGAAAACAGAAATTATCATATTTTAAAAGAGCGAATGGAGGGATAGCTTGAAAAAAGGGATGGCATGGCTGGCAGGTATTCTGGGGGCGCTTTTTGGCGGAGCGACAGTCTGGGGAAGTACGGTGACAGAGACGGTCACAGAGATTACAGTGACGGAAGAATGCTGGGAGGAGGAGTTTACCGGCACCGAGGCGGAAACCCAGCAGTGGCTGGCACAGCAGGAGAGGAAGAAAGAGGAGGAAAAGCTGCAGGAGGAGCGGGAAGAAGTTCCGGTGACGGAAGAGATCGTCGTGATCGAGGAGGAGACGGCCGCAGAAGAGGCAGTCACAGAAGAGACGGTTATAGAAGAGGCGGCAGAAGATGCGCAGGCAGAGGAAGAACGTCATACGGCGGATACGAATCCGCCGGTGATTGAAATTCTTGGCATTCTTCCGGTTTCTGACGGCAGTGTTCCTCTTCGCCCGGTGATCCGGGTGACGGATGAAAAGATCGAAGAGAGGAAAATTGAGATTACCTTGAAAACAGGAAAAGAGCATATCCGACCGATGACGGCGGTATACGAGAAAAAGGGAAACTGTCTGACCGGTTCTCTGGAGGAGATCCATAAAGACGGAGCCTACCGGCTGACCGTGACGGCACAGGACGAGGCGGGAAATAAGTCAGTGGACGGCTGCTTTTTTACTGTCAACCGTTCCGGCACCAGTTTTTTCCACGGGGAAGAATATGAAAAAAGCGGCGGAAAAGAACTGCTGGTCCGTCTGGAAAATAAAGACGATGTGAAGATTTTGTCCTGTATGGTGAACGGGCAGGAGGCGGATTATCGCTGGAGGTCAGGAGGGATTGCCGTCAGCGGCGATATGCTGAAACCGGGGGATAATGTGATTGCTTTGGAAACCATGGACCGGGCGGGAAATCTGTCTGTCATGGAGCCGTGGAAGGTTCGCTGTGTGAAATAATGGAATCAACAGAATTCTTTGATTCTCGCAGGATATATGGTATAATAGTGGCACATACGTGCAATCTAGCTTGTTTCCAGGATTGCCTTATTCCATTTTTGAGAAAAAGAAGAGGTGGCATATGAAAAGACTGATCAAAACCGGATTTTTATGTTTTTTGCTGCTTGGACTGTTCTCCGCCACACTGGTGTGGGCTGCTCCGGCAGAAAACAGCGTACCGGAGGAAGCTTCTGTGGAAAAGGAGAATGAGATCCTGGCGGAGGAGACGCCGGGACAGGAGCAGCAGGAGGTTTTGCCCTCTGAAGAGTGGGAGACTGTCGGGGAAATACAGGAGAAAGAAGAAATCCCGGCGTCGGAGCCGGAGACTGAGACAGAAGCGGAAGAAGAGGCAGAGACGCAGACAGAACCAAAAGAAGAAAAAATCATAGAGACAGCGCCAGAGACGGGAGAGGCTCCCCAGCCTGAAACAAAAACGACAGAAGGCTGGGAAGAAACGAAAGAGGGCCTTTTATATCGGAAAGCAGACGGCAGTTATCTGACAGATACCATTGAAAAAATCGGAAAGTATCTTTTTATGTTCGATGAAGCCGGCCGCGTGAAAACCGGCTGGCAGACGGTAAATGGACAGACCTGTTATCTGAAAAAAACAGGGGCTCCCGGTGTCAAGGGAGCTATGCTGCTGGGCTGGCAGAATATCGGCGGACGGACTTATTACTTCAAACAGAGCGGAGAGAAAGCGGGAGCGATGTTTACCGGGCTGCAGAAAGTGGGCAGCCGGAAATATTATTTTCAGCCGGAAGGTGAAAATCCGGAGCGGGGCAGTCTGGTGACCGGCTGGCAGACGGTAAACGGACAGGACTATTATCTGAAAAGAACCGGAGAAAAGGGCGTCAAAGGCAAGGCTCTGCTGGGCTGGCAGAACATCGGAGGACAGACCTATTATTTTAAGCAGACCGGCGAGAAATCCGGCGTAATGTTTGCAGGACTGCAAAAAGTAGGCAGCCGGAAGTTTTATTTCAATCCCTCCGGTTCGGCCGGTGAAAAGGGACGTATGCTGACGGGCTGGCGTACGATTGGAAGCCAGATTTATTATCTGAAACAGACCGGAGAAAAAGGAGTCAAGGGAAAATCATTGATCGGCTGGCAGAATATCGGGGGACAGACTTATTATTTTCAGACCAGCGGGTCAAAGATGGGACAGATGTATCTTGGATTTCAGAAAATCGGCAGCCGGACCTTTTTCTTTAAACGAACCGGCGACTATGGCGTCAAAGGACGTATGCTGACAGGCTGGCAGAATATTGACAGTCAGCGGTATTACTTCAAAAAGACGGGAGCAGCCGGAGTGAAAGGCGCCATGTTTGTGGGTTGGCAGAACATCGGATCCAAGCAGTATTACTTTGATCCAGACGGCGTTTATGTTCCGGGTAAGAAAAAGATCACAGTGGCCGTCGATGCCGGTCACCAGCTTCATGGAAACAGCAGCCTGGAACCCATAGGACCGGGCGCATCAGAGCGCAAGCCCAAGGTATCCTCCGGAACCTACGGGCAGTGGTCCGGACTGAATGAATACGAACTGAATCTTACAGTGGCAAAAAAACTGCAGAAAGAACTGGAAAATCGGGGATACGAAGTGTATATGATCCGCACCACACACAACGTGGATATCAGCAACTCCCAGAGGGCGAAAAATGCAGCGAATGCGGGAGCGGATATTCTTGTGCGGATCCATGCCAACAGTGACAGCAGCAGTTCCGTTTCCGGAGCGCTGACCATAGCTCCGACAAATTCCAATCCTTACATGACGAAGTCAAACATCACAAAATCACGGGAGCTGTCACAAAAAGTGCTGGATGGTTTCTGCAGCGCCACAGGCGCAAAAAAGAGGGATATCTGGTATACGGATACCATGAGCGGCATTAACTGGAGCACCATACCGGTGACCATCGTAGAGATGGGATTTATGAGCAACCGCCAGGATGATTTGAATATGGCGAACGCTTCCTATCAGAACAAAATGGTAAAAGGTATGGCTGACGGCATTGACGACTACTTTTGAGCAAAGGAAGACTAACATATGTCACGGATAATTTTATTTGATCTGGACGGCACGCTGACTGATTCAGCGGAGGGGATAGTAAAAAGTGTGCAATATGCGCTGGCACATTTTGGAATCGAAGAGCCGGACACAGAAAAACTGAAATGCTTTGTGGGACCGCCTCTTCTGGAACAGTTTATGCAGTACTGTCACATGTCAAAGCGGCAGGCGGAGACGGCGGTGGCGGTATACCGGGAACGGTATGCAAAGACAGGAATCTATGAAAACCGTCTGTATGAGGGGATTCCCCAGCTGCTGGAACTTTTGAAGCAGGAGAAGAAAATTCTGGGAGTCGCCTCCTCCAAGCCGGAGATTTATGTGCGCCGGATCCTGGAATATTTTCAGATCGATCAGTATTTTGATGTGATCGTGGGCGCCAATATGGACGGCACGCGGACAAAAAAATCAGAGGTGATCGAAGAAGCGCTGGAGCGGCTGCAGGCGGAAGAAAGCAGGGAAGAAGTCCTGATGGTGGGCGATCGTTTCCATGATGTGGCGGGCGCGCTGGAATGCGGCATTCAGTGCATCGGAGCCGCCTATGGGTATGGAGGTGAGGCGGAGCTGAGGAAAGCGGGCGCCGTCTATCTCGCCCGTTCGGTGGAGGAATTGAAGATCCTGTCGGATCGATACCGAAATCATCCGACGCAGGAAACCGGGCAGGAAGAAAAGGAGGCCGTATCGGCGGGACCGCTGCAAAAAATATGGCGGGTGCTTTATCCTATCGGCATCCATTACGGCATCTCCTTTGTTGTGGTTCAGGTGGCGGCGATTCTCCTGTTTAGCTGGTATAATATGCAGCAAAGCGGTCTGAATGCGGAAGATGTTACCGGATTGATCCAGCAGCAGGCGGTACTGCTGACAGGGATCGCCAACGCACTGGCGTTGATTCCTCTGGCTATTCTCTATCAAAGAGACTGGCGGATGAGAAAAAACCATCTGCTGGGGAAAAAGGAAAATAATCAGGTGCTGAAAAAAAAGGGAATTTACGCGGCGACCATTTTTTTTGCCATTACCGCCAGCCACGTGCTGAACGATCTGATATATTACAGCGGGCTGGATAAAATCTTCCCGGGATATACCCAGCTGGAAGAGACAGCTTTCCAGAAGCAGAATATTTTTGTAATGTTTATTGTGATAGGCGTGGTTTCCCCTATTGTGGAGGAAGTGGTTTTCCGGGGACTGGTGGCCAAAAGGATCCAGGACTATCTGGGAACCGCCTGGGCGGTGGCGCTTTCGGCGGTGATTTTCGGAGCATACCATGGAAACGTGATGCAGTTTGTCTACGCCGGGCTTCTGGGACTGGCTTTCGGCCTGATCATGTGCCGGACCAATTCCCTGAGAGTGGTGATTACAGCCCATGTGGCAGCCAATATCTGGTCCCTGGTGGGCAGTGCGCTGGAGGAGTTCCTGCGCCAGTTCAGCGAAGGCGCGTTTTACGCCATGCTGGGATGCTTTGTGGTAATGGCGCTGCTTAGCGGCGTTTATATCATGACGGGGAAAAGCCGGGAAGGAAAATAAGAAACAAATGAGGAGGATGGGATGGTGAAGTTAAATAATCTGTATCATCATGAAGTGGACATTTACAGTCTGCCGGGGTTTGTTCCGCAGATTGTAGACGAAGACTATCTGAGAAAGCTGGGCGTAACGGCGCTGCCTTCGGCGGAAACGCTGGAAGGGCTGAAGAGGGGTTCTGAAATTTTTCAAAGGAGAATGCAGCAGCGCTGTGTGATTCCTGTTCCCCAGCTTGCTCTGGATGAGATCGATGTCAACAGCGAACTGGAAATTCATAATTACACCGGGAAATGTCCCACACTGACCTATGAGATTAATCCGGTGTCCGGATGCAATGTTGGGTGTCTGTACTGTCTGGTGACGGACGGCGTACATGAAAACCAGCTGAAGGCTTATACGAATTATCACCTGCTGGTGCGGCGCGTATTGGAAGAAAAGTGGAATGAACAGCATTATTATTACTTTTCTCCAAAGACGGAAGCGCTGCAGGAACCGTCTTTGCAGACGGGAATCGCCCACAGGGTGTTGAAAGAGTTTATCGCTCATTATGAAAAACATCCGGATTCCAAAGCACGTCTGTTTATCGCATCCAAGGCAGGATACCGGCAGCTGATGTACGAGTATGAAGGAGAGACTATTTTAGACCTGTTTGAAAAGCTGAAAGACAGGATGCAATTTAATACCAGCGTTTCCATTATGCCTGCGCAATTTCGATCCATTCTTGAGCCTTATGCCGCCACCCTGGATGAAAGGATGAAGGCGGTGCGGGCCTGCCAGGAAAGAGGCATCATGTCCAACTCGGCGCTGGTACAGCCGATCGTTGCGCCTTATCTGACGGAGGAACATATCCGGGAATTTTTCGGTATGCTCAAAGAAAACGGAATCATCAATTATAAACCGGAATTTTTGACGGCCTGCATGGAGAATCTGGCCATGATTGGACAGCTTCTGGGATATTTTGATAAGAATCTGGAAAGACAGCTCTATGATGATTATATTGCGCCGGATAATGCGGATCACAAAAAGCAGCGGGGAAGAACGGCTCCGGCCAGGGCTCTGTCCATAGAAAACATAAAGAAAATGATGAGAATAACCGATGAAATGGGACTGAGCATCAGTATCTGTTACTGGGTTCGTCAACAGCTGAAGATTTCAGAGAAAATGATCCCCATCATAAACAGGAATGGTTTTCAGTGCCTTGGTTATCAGTCCAAACTGTTTGAACCGCAGAATGCGTGATGAAAATGGGAAGATACGAAGAATTATTTGCCGGTCTGCATAAAGAGCTGATTCCATACTACCGGTATTGGTGCCATGACTGTCCGATGGCGGTTTCTTCCAGAAGAGATCAGGAACTGCACAGGATGCAGGATGTATTATACCGCTGCGCCTGGTATTATGTCCATCATTACCGGGAATTTCTGGATGTGATTCCCTATGAGGAAAGAGTACTGGAAATTTTGGAATACAGCGAGGAAAATCCTTTCCGGGCGGGAACCTTCCGGCCTGACTATCTGATCTGTGAGGATGGAAGTTTAAAAATCTGTGAAATAACCTCCCGTTTCTTTGGCAACGGTTATTTCCTGTCCTATTTTATGGAGCGTGCAGGGGCGGATTTTGCCAGAGAGGCGCATATCACGGATTATCGTTCTTACTTTGAAGATTTTCTGGAATATGCGGCCAATATGCTGGAGGGAAAAAAGAAAGTATGTGTGCTAAAAAGCGCGGATAAATCAGATTCCATCCGTTTGTATGTCCCCTTCTATCAGGCGCTGGGCGCCAAGGTGACGGTACTGGAGGCAGAAGAGATAGAAGAAAATCTGGGCTGTCTGGCAAACAGTCTGGTGGTCAGCGCGCTGAATCAGACGGATATCCTGAAACTGTCCAAAGAGGCGATACGAAGGATGATTGCAGAGCAGTTTCGCAATGATTTCCGTACGGTATTTCTTTTGCATGACAAACGGTTTTTCTGGCTGTTTGCCATGGATCGTTTCACAGATCGGTGCCTGAGCAAAAGGGATACGGAATTTCTCCGATCCCATATAGTGGAGACGTTTCTGCCCGGCTGTGACCCTGCAATCTTCCAGGATGCCAGAATACATAAAGATCAGTACATTCTCAAACATGCCCGGCTGGGAAAGAGTGAAAAGGTGTATGCCGGCTGCCTGTGCGAGCAAAGCCAGTGGGAGGAGCTTTTTGCTCCGGATGTCCTTAGAGATATGATTTTACAGCCCTTTATGAAGCAGAAACGGTATCCCACAGTCTGGAACGGGGAAAGACTGGAGGATTATGTGGCGGGAACCATACTTTGCGTGGATGACCGTTATTTCGGAACCGGTCTGTTTAGAACCTCTACAAGACCGGTGATCAATCAGACGGATGCCCATAAGGTGGCGCAGGTCATTACGGATCAGAAATGGAAATTCAGGGATTGTCATGTGTTATAATTTCCTGTACCGTATAGGTCGGAACGCCTTGCATGATACAGAAAGTCCGCAGAATGACTTCACCTAAAATGCCAAGAAAGACGAACAGCAGACCAAACCCAAGGGCCAGGGCGCTGATGATTGCCAGAGTTTCAAAGGAAAGGAAAAATGCGGCAATCAGAAAAATCAGACCGGCCAAAAACGTCAGGAAACCTGTTTTACGGCAGAGCCTGGCAGGGGTATGGGGAAACGCCAGCATATTATCCAGCCACATGGCGTAAAGCTTTTGAAAGGTGTAGCTGGATTTCCCTTCAAAGCGGGGGCGCTGTTCGATTTCAACGGAGGTGATCCGTTTTGTGATTTCAAAAAGGTAGCCGCCTAAAAAAATATAAGGACTCTGATAATCACCAAGGGAGGAAAGGGCAAAAGAGGAGAGGGCAAAAAAGCTGGTGATGCGCAGATCCTTTGGCTTTTTGGTCACTGCAGTCAGAGTGCGGTCTGACAGGGAACTGGCTGCTTTACGAAACAGGCTTTCCTTTAATTTCGGAAAGCGTGCATAGACCAGATCATATCCTTCAGAGAGCTTTTGTACCAGTGAGAAGATGGCCATAGGCGGGTGCTGGCCGTCGTCGTCCATGAATACGGCATAATCGCCTTTGATGTGCGGCAGGGCGGCCATCCTGGCCCGTGCCTGACCGAAATTGGATGACAGACGGATGCCGATAATCTCAGAAAAAGACCGGCAGAGACAGCGGATGACTTCCCAGGTGCCGTCCGGTGATCCATCGTCGATCAAAATGATCTGACAGGTATAATTTTTGTTGGTTTCGAAGGCTTTGCGGATTTCCAGGACGGTCTGTTTCAGGTAGGACTGGGAACGAAAGCAGGGGATGACTACAGAAATAAGGGAACACATAATTACCTCACATCAAAATTATTTTATCTGAATTTCAGTGTATCACAGATTGGCAGGAAAGAACAGATGAAGAAAAAAATCGTGATTATAGGGGCAGGCTGCTTTCAGAAAGCCCTGATAGAAAAGGCAAAGGAGATGGGAGTGGAAACCCATGTGTTTGCCTGGGAAGAGGGGGCTGTAGGAAAGGAGGCTGCCGATTTTTTTTACCCCGTCAGTATCCGGGAGAAGGAGAAGATACTTAAGCAGTGCAAAAGGATACGGCCGGATGGCGCAGTTACCATTGCATCGGAACTGGCGAACATCACCGTTTCCTATCTGACAGAAAAACTGGGGCTGCCTGGAAATTGCGACCGGTGTGTTGAGATGACGACCAATAAAGCGCGGATGCGAAAGAGAATGCAGGAAGCCGGACTATCAGGGCCGGATTTTTGCGTGGTTTCCCGGGAAATGGCAAAGAATTTTCGTCCTGTCTTTCCTTTTCCGGTGGTGGTAAAACCGACTGATCGTTCCGGGAGCAGGGGGGTGAAGCGAGTGGACGGTCAAAAGCAGCTGCGCCGGGCCATGGAGGACGCCTTTTCCTGCTCCTTTGAAAAAAAGGTGATTGTGGAAGAGTGGATAGAAGGCAAGGAGTACAGCTGCGAATGCCTTTCCTGGCAAGGAAAGCATTACTGTCTGGCGATCACCGAAAAATACACCACGGGCGCGCCGGAATATGTGGAGACAGGTCATCTGGAACCGGCTTTGCTGCCGGATGCAGATAAAGTCAGGCAGGAGGTGTTTCGTGTGTTGGACATATTGGAAGTGAAGAACGGCGCATCCCATACGGAATTTAAAATCGATGACAGCGGAAGGATACGGATGATTGAAGTGGGATCCAGGATGGGCGGTGACTGCATCGGTTCCGATCTGGTACCGCTGGCAACAGGAGTGGATTACGTGGCAGACGTAATCCGGATCGCTTTGGGGAAACCGCCTGTCATGGCAAAAGGAACGTGCTATGGGGCCGCTGCGGTAAAATTTTTTCTGACAGAGACGGATAAAAAATTGCCGGAAAAGGTGAAAGCTGATCCGCAGTTGTCTTTGATTTCTCACTGCAATGAGGAATGCGGCGGCGGGCCGGTTCTGGACAGCACACAGCGGGGCGGATATTTTATTTTTGCAGGAGAAAGCTATGATGCGGTCAGAAAAATAATGGAGGATCCCAGATGAGTGTCCGAAAGATTCTGCCGTGGCTGTTGGCCGCTGCTGTGGCGGCGCTGCTGCTGTATTTTCCAAAGCTGCGGTACTGTTTTGGCAACGATCCGGCTTTCGAGACGACGATCCGTGATTTTACGCAGTTTATGTGCAGCGACTGCCAGGCGGACAAGGAAGGGAAAATCACGGTTACCGGGGAGGATCCGTGGATCTGGATCCTGGGGGAAGAGCGGTATATCGGAAAGGCAGTGTTTTCCTGGGGCGAAAAAGAAGAGTCTGCGCCGGATGTAAAGCTTTATTACGATGAGGGTCAAGGCTTTTCAGATCAGCTTTCGAAAAGAGCGAAGACGGAGAATGGAAGAACCGTCGTTTATCTGCAAAAAGAGGCGGAAAAACTGCGGGTTGACTTTGAAGGACTGGAGAAAGGAGAAACCTTTATTCTGGAGAGCATCGTGCTCAACCCGGCGGTGGACCGAAGACAGAAGGGTATTTTGTTGTTGTCGGTGTCTTTGCTCACGCTTTTTTTAGCTTTTCTTCTGGTCGGTAATGCAGGACAATGGGAAAAAGCCGGAGAAAAAAAAGGAGTTTTGTTTTCTTTGCAGACGGCGGGGATTCTGGCGGCAGCTGCAGCAGGGCAGCTGCTGGTGTCCAATCTTTTGCACCGAACGCTTTTTTTGCTCGCCGTATGGATGGCAGTACGGTTCATGACCAGTTTGATTCTGGATGCATCGGAAAGAAGAGTGGCAGGATATTTCTATGCCGGACTGTTTTTCTTTTATCTGCTGTGGGTTGTCATGATTCCCTTTGGCGGAGGGGCGGATGAGAAAATGCGGTATCTGATACCAGAATTTATTTTCCGCCACGGGACGCTGCCGGCAGGATATGATCAGCAGATTCGTAATGATCTGTGGGGTACCTCCTATGGCTATACGCCCACCGTATGCTACATCCTTCCGGCTCTTTTGATGAGGGGAGCTGCTTTTCTGGGTATGGCAGAAAAATGGTTATATCTTCCGGCGCGCATGGGCAGTGTGATTTATTCCATGGCAGCGGCATACGGATGCCGCCGGATCGGAGAAATTTTGTTCCGGCGAAAAACAGCCTGGGTGTTTACCGCCTTTGTCATGTTTTTGCCGCAATATGTGTTCGTATCCTCCTATGTGAACAGCGATGCTTTTGGCATGCTGGGAGTGACTTTGCTGATCTGGCAGGTTTTAAAGGGACGGGAAAAAGGATTTCCCACAGTTTCCTGCATCGGGATCGGAGCAGGGATTGCCCTATGTCTTCTTTCTTATTACAACACTTATGGGATGATCCCCGTATTTTGTGTGTACTGCTGCGTGCTGGTTCTTGGCGCAGGGAAGGAGAAAAAGGGACAAAAACTGATAAAATGCATTGCAGTCACCGTTTTGACGGCAATATTGCTGGCCGGCTGGTGGTTTATCAGGAATTATCTTTTATATGACGGCGATTTTCTGGGGCTTCACTCCAGCAGCGCAAGCATGGAGCAGTATGCGTCCGAAATTATGAAACCGTCGCAGAGGATGTCTCCTGCCGAGACGGGCGTCTCCGTGGTCGGTATGATGACCGGGACAAACTGGTGGGAGATGACGCTGAAAAGTTTTGTGGGAGCTTTTGGCCAGATGAAAATATGGCTTCCATCCGGTGTGTATATCGGATATTTTGTGCTGATGGCCGCATGCTTGACCGGAAACCTTCTTCGCCGTGGACAAAAGGAGAAAGAACGGATCGACAGGCCGCTTATAACAGCATTGACAGCGGGGATTCTTGTGACGGTTATGATTTCGGTTTATTATTCCTGGAATGTGGATTTCCAGCCACAGGGCAGATATATCCTGCCGGCGCTGCTTCCCTTTGGAATTCTGGCCTTCCGGGGAGAAGAACGGTGGTCCGAAAGGATGACACAGCGCATTGAAAAAGAATTCCTCCCGGGAGGATGGCTGATCCTTCTGTTTGCAGGAAGCACAGCGGCGTTTTTGCAGGCGTTATCAGGATATTAAAATTGCGTCTTTTGGGGAGATTTGCTATAATAGTGGAAAAGAGACGGGCGATGGGAGGAAAGAGACTATGTATTGTGAAAAATGCGGAGCGAAATTAAGTCCGGAGGATGTCTACTGTCCGGAATGCGGCTCCAGAGTGGAGGATGATTCCACTGTCCGGGTGGGGCGAAACAGCGGGCAGTCTCATCGGGAATACGTACAGGATCCGTCTGATGACCGGACGCAGCGGCAATACAGTGAAAAACCGCAGGAGCAGCCGTATAGCCGGCATCAGGCCGTCAGTTCGGGCGGGCAGCAGTATAACCGTCAGTCAGGCGGGCATAACCAGCAGGCATCCTGGCAGCATCAGCAGCAGAGCCGCCAGCCGGAACGAAGATACCATCCTGACGAGCGGTTCCAGGGGGGGAGTTATCAGAGTAACGAGCAGGGCAGTAAGGATAAGCTGCTTTACGCTTTCCTGGGCATCATCACGGTGATACTGGTGATCGGAATTATCTGGGGCGTCGCAACATTGATGGATCTGAACGATGAAGAGGATACCACGGTGGAAACCCAGGAAGCTTCCGCGGAAGAAATTAATCCGGATCTGGAAAGCGAGACGGAGGAAGCGGTAACCGTGACGCCGACGCCGACGGCGGCTCCCACATCCACACCGATTCCCACACCGGCAGTAACGGCAGCGCCTGCTGCGACGGCGGTTCCCACACAGGCTCCGGCTGCTTCCAGCGGAGATTATGTGATTCCCGACAGTTCCGTACGGGAACTGACCAATGCGGATCTGGCGGGATTAAGCGAATGGGAACTGCGGGTGGCGCGCAACGAAATTTACGCCAGACATGGGCGAATGTTCGAAGATGCTTCTCTTGATTCCTATTTCAGGAGCAAGAGCTGGTACGTTCCCAGCATACCGGCGGCCAGCTTCAACGATAATAATCTGCTGACGAAAACGGAACTGAGAAACGCCAAGCTGATTTCCGATTACGAAGCGGCTCACGGATACAACTGATAGAGAAAATAAGACAGGTTTACGGATATACCGGATGGAGGAAAAAGGATATGTATTGCAGACAGTGCGGCGCCTATAACCGGGAAGACAGCCGCTATTGCGAAAACTGCGGGAAACCGCTTTTCGCACCGCCGCCGCAGTATCCGCAAAAAGACAACGAACCGGAGAAGAAAAAAAGAAGGGTAATCTGGACGGCAATCATTGCGGCAATGACAGTTTTGCTGGCAGTGATTGCCGTTGTTGTCTGGATACGTGTTGGGCAGGAACGAAAATATACGGAACAGATGGAACTGGGCGACCGGTATCTGGCGGAAATGAAATATGAAGACGCCCAGATCTGTTTTAGAAAGGCCATTGAAATCAATCCTAAACAGGCACAGCCCTATATTCAGCTGTCCACAGCGCTGGTGGAAACACAGCAGTATGATGAGGCTGAGGAAGTGCTGACAGAGGCGCTGGAGGTAATTCCGGCCAAAGAGACAAAGAAGGTGGAAGCCATCCGGCGGAAACTCTCAGAGGTGCAGGAACTGATAAAGATCGAAGAAGAGCAGGAAGAAGACCCGCTGAACATTGCCATGGAAGTACTGGGATATCCTTATCTGTCAGAGAATTCCTACACCATGCAGTTTGCCAGGGAAGACGGTAATTTTCTGATGATCGGTATGGAAGAGGAGGGAATCCTCTGTGCGGACCGGTTTGATTACGATCAGGACGGGGATGAGGAAATCTTTGTGGTGGTGCTTTCGGGATCGGGGACACCGTGGTGGTATTCCCGGGCCTTTCTTCTGGTGATGCTGGAGCAGACAGAAGGAGATAGCTGGTCGGAAGCGGCGGAAATTACAGTGGATGTTTCTCTGAATGTGGCAGTCTGCCCGGCACGGATTGAGTTTTTTGCCAGAACGTATCCGGATCATGTCGGCATTTTTCTGGAAGATACCTCCATCGCGCAGCATCTGGCCGATGGTGTGTCATGGAAGCTTTCCCAGATTTCTTATCAGGATGGAAGTTTTCAACAGGTGGGGGAGCAGATCAATATGGCCGGATCAGATGATGTCGCCCATGCCTGCCTGGAGATGGATGAGTCCTATGATCCTGCAGGCTATCCCCAGGGACGCCAGCAGATATTGGATTTTACCGGGAGCATACATGAGCTGGAAATTTATCCGCAGCGGCTGGGCTGGGATTCGCCGCTGACGGAGCAGGACGGCAGCTTGCGAAAGCTGGTAAGGCTGGTGAAAACGACGGATATCACGCCGCAGCAGACTGGACAGTGGCAGCAAAACGGCGCGTTATCTCCCCTTGGCCCGGTGGAGGTTAAGATTACAGATTTTTGCAGAGAAGAAGAGACGGCAGAAGATGGCTCACAGACGGCAGAGTATCAGGCGGACATTGTGACGTATCAGGGAAATGATGAGATTCAATATCCGCAGTTTTCCCCTTCATCGGATACGGTGGATCGGTGGAATACCCATTATGAGGAGATGGCCGCCACGGTGCAGCAGACGCAGAATGATACGCTGGCACAGGGAGCCGCCCAGGCCTGGGCAAAGCTGGAAGCCCAGATTATGTATCAGGAGGGTTCTCTGGTATCCATCCGGTTTTTTAGTGATGAGTACTATGGCGGAGCCCATAATATGACGCGGGAATTTGGTGAAACCATCGATCTGGCCGGCGATCATACGTATACGCTGCCGGAGCTGCTGAATACAGATGCGGCGACGGCGCAGCAGATGGTAAATGACGGCTTTAATCAGCTGATTGCACAAAGACCGGATGAGTTTTTTCCGGACACCGTCTGCGACGTTTCGGCGAATTTTAATGAAGTGGGGTATTATAAGACAGCGGAGGGCATCCATGTGATCAGTTCCCTTTACTGGCTGGCGCCTTTTTCCTCGGGAACCCATGAGATTCTGCTGCAGCCGCTGCCGTAACAGGAAGCGGCCTTTACGAAAAGAATATGTAAAATGCGGAAAAATGCTTGAAACCCGGATTTTTCCATGCTATAATCAAAAAGTCGCGAAAAAACACGCATGTGGGTAACCTGTACGGTGCCTGAAATCAGGTCACAGGAAAACGTCGAAGCATGCGGAGGAAAAAACCAAAAGGAGATAAGAAAATGAGCGTAATTTCAATGAAACAACTCTTGGAAGCCGGTGTACATTTCGGACATCAGACCAGAAGATGGAACCCGAAAATGGCTGAGTACATTTACACAGAAAGAAATGGTATTTATATCATCGACCTTCAGAAATCTGTGGGAATGGTTGACGATGCATATAAAGCAGTTTCTGATATCGTAGCTGACGGAGGCACCATTCTGTTCGTAGGAACAAAGAAACAGGCGCAGGATGCCATTCAGACAGAGGCAGAGCGCTGCGGAATGTTCTACGTAAACGAAAGATGGCTGGGCGGTATGCTGACCAACTTCAAGACCATCCAGAGCAGAATTCAGAGACTGAAAGAGATCGAGGCTATGGAGGAAGACGGAACATTTGACGTACTTCCCAAGAAAGAAGTTATCGAACTGAGAAAAGAAATGACCAAGCTGCAGAGAAATCTGGGCGGAATCAAAGAGATGAAGAGAATCCCGGACGCTATCTTTGTCGTAGATCCCAAGAAAGAAAGAATCTGCGTACAGGAAGCACACACACTGGGTATTCCGCTGATCGGCATCTGCGATACAAACTGTGATCCGGAAGAACTGGATTATGTGATCCCGGGCAACGATGATGCGATCCGTGCCGTAAAACTGATCGTTTCCAAAATGGCTGACGCTGTAATCGAAGCAAAACAGGGCGAGGCAGAGGATGCCGTATACGCTGAAGAAGCAGAGGCAGAGGCTGCAGCAGAGGAAACAGAAGAATAATTAAATTTCTAAATTCAGGAGGAAAATCATCATGGCTATTACAGCAGCAATGGTTAAAGAATTAAGAGAAATCAGCGGCGCCGGTATGATGGACTGCAAGAAAGCTCTTACAGCTACAGACGGCGATATGGACAAGGCAATGGAATTCCTGAGAGAAAAGGGTCTGGCCACCGCGCAGAAGAAAGCAGGAAGAATCGCAGCGGAAGGTATCGTTATGCTGAAGGTTTCCGACGATGCGAAGAAAGCGGTTGCCGTGGAAGTAAACGCGGAGACAGACTTTGTCGCCAAAAATGAAAAATTCCAGAATTATGTGGCGCAGGTTGCAGAGCAGGCTCTGGAAACTTCCGCAGCAGATATCGAAGCATTCCTGGCAGAGCCCTGGAAATTTGATACCAGCGAGACCGTATCCGAAGCGCTGGCTCATCAGATTGCAACCATCGGAGAGAACATGAACATTCGTCGGTTCGCTCAGGTATCTGAGGAGAACGGAATGATCGCCGCTTATACCCATATGGGAGGTAAGATCGGTGTTCTGGTTGATGTGGAAACCGATGTTGTCAACGATGCGGTGAAAGAGATGGCCAAGAACGTGGCTATGCAGGTTGCCGCTTTAAGACCGCAGTACACCAACCGTTCCGAGATCAGCGAAGAGTATATTGCCCATGAGAAAGAGATTCTTATGGCTCAGATCAAGAACGATCCGAAGGAATCCCAGAAACCGGAGAAGGTAATCGAGGGTATCATCAACGGACGTATCAACAAAGAGCTGAAAGAAATCTGTCTGCTGGATCAGGTATACGTAAAGGCAGAGGATGGCAAACAGTCCGTATCCAAATACGTGGATGAAGTTGCCAAAGCCAACGGCGCTAAGATCGCCATCAAAGGTTTTGTTCGTTACGAGACCGGAGAAGGTATCGAGAAAAAAGAAGAAAACTTCGCTGAGGAAGTTGCAAAACAGATGGGAATGTAATCCCGGTTTTGCATTACTTAAATAAGAACCTTAAAACCCTTGAAAATCCAGTATTTTCAAGGGTTTTTCTTATCTCAACCACTTCATATATTGTATTATAAATTCATGTAACTTTTTAGGAGAATTTTCGTAGAATGTTCGTCAGTGGATTCGTAGAGTTCCATTACGAACTTCTTAACGCAAACTTCGCATGATTTTTAAGAAAAATGCGGCGATTTCGGTAGCTATCAATAATGCGATTTGTAATGCAACTTTTCATTTTCGTAATCTTCGTAAAAAATCCACAATTATTTCGTACTGTTTTTCTTCCTGATACTGGAAAGGAATGAATATGACAAAAATTATATCTATACAGAGGCATTGTCATGCTTGTTGAGAAGGCGGATCGGTGTAAGGGATCCATCTGTTTCTACAAAGATGTCCTTCATATGTTTTAGATGAATGTGATGGTTACGAAATCGTATATTCGTCAAATCCAAGCGACAGTATGCCAGAATGAGATAAAACCTTATCAGGGAAAGCGCTTTATAACCAACCGGATAGTCAAACTTCAACTTTTGTGAGATACTTCAAATACTTGGAGTAATTCACTTCCTATCCGGTTCTCGGGATTGCAAAAGCTACGCTTCAATCTCACATCTTGAGTTGCTTTTGCTGTACCTGATTACTCCAAAATCTCACGTTGGAGGAGATGAATCAAGTGAGTACAACTTTAAATGATGAACATTGGTTAAATCTGATCACCCAGTGCAGATCCAGCGGGCTTACCGACCGCCAATGGTGCATAAAAAACGGGATCCCTGTCAGCACATTTTACTATCATGTCCGGACTTTGCGAAAAAAGGCCTGTGAGGTTCCGGAAGCAGTGGATGCTGTTGCGCAGAAACAGGAAGTCGTGCAGATCCCACTCTGGGAAATGGAACAGCATCCTTCAGATACCACAGCTTTACATACACCCTCGATCTGTCTG
The DNA here is from genome assembly GCA_019120315.1 of Candidatus Ruminococcus avistercoris. GTDB lineage: Bacteria > Bacillota > Clostridia > Lachnospirales > Lachnospiraceae > Ruminococcus_G > Ruminococcus_G avistercoris. The sequence goes on along the minus strand of DWVJ01000017.1, from coordinate 706 downwards.
GAAATGCAGGGCATCCGTATTGAAATCCATGAACAGGCCGGGGCGGATGTGATCCGGAATACTCTTCTTGCCCTGCGGCAGCTTTGTTAGGTGAATTGTCCGGTGTGGCCAAATTTTTCCTTGTGACAGGCTACACTGACATGCGAAAAAGTATCGATGGCCTGATGGCAATCGTTCAGGATACCTATCAATTAGATCCTTACAGCAATTCCCTGTTCCTTTTCTGTGGCAGACGCTGTGACCGGATCAAAGCGCTTCATTTTGAAAAAGATGGATTCTGTCTCTATTATAAACGCTTAGATAATGGGCGGTTCCAATGGCCCCGGGATTCTTCCGAAGTAAGGAATCTTACCCGGCAGGAATACCGCTGGCTTTTAGAAGGGCTTTCCATTGATCAGCCCAAAGCAATCCGGCCTGCCGGGAGAAAGGATTTCTGACCTTTGTGCAAAAGGGAGAAATTTTTTCTTCCCCTTATGGGGCAGAAAAAACGCTGCGGATGAGTTATCCACATAACGATGGAACCGCCGGGAGATCGGGAGGATAACGGTTCCCATTTTTCCAGGGGTACCGTTTGCGTGTGGAAAACCCAACGTTCTTCATAGGGAATATCTCGCCAAAGCTATGTGTTTTCCACATTTTCCTTTCGTCAAAATGACGGCGGCAGTACGGCGGAGAATTCGCTTTTCTGCCGGATTTCCGGTATAAT
>DWVJ01000016.1 GCA_019120315.1 Candidatus Ruminococcus avistercoris | reverse complement strand
TTTTTTTGAGAAGTTGGTCTCATTATAACAGTTATTGAAGATTTCAGCATCAAAAAACTTATAATAACAATGAATTTTTAAAGGCATGTGGAATTTAACTCTGCACTGGAATTTAAAATTTCAAGTTAGCAACAGTAGCTTCCTAAATAATGGCGTTTTCATCTACAGGAAGTGGAATTGAATTCAATTATCCATTTAAAGATATTCTCAAAAAGGGTGATAAGTATACTAATCCGTTAGATGTTACTGGATATTCTAAAGCAATGAAAAAGTTTGCTGATGTAAGTATTGACGGTGGTGACTCTCTTGAGAAATTCAAGAAACAGAGTATAGATGCTAAAGATGGAATTGCTGATTATACATCACAATTAAATGGAGCTTCAGGTTCTTTTGAAGACTATACCAAATACGTCAAAGAAGCCAACGAAGCCCAGAAGAAACTTACCCTTGGGCAAAAAGCCGCATCAGCAGCCAAATCTTTCGGAAGCAGTCTCTTATCCAATGCCCTCAACATCGGAACAGGAATGCTGGCTGGCGTTGCCATTAGTGGTGTAATTTCTCTGATTGACAGCTGGGTACATCGTTCCGAAAATCTGATCGAAGCGGGAAAACAGGCAGAATCCGAAATCCAGAGTCTGAACCAGGAATATGGGAACCACAAGACTACTGTAGAAAGTGTCATTGATTCCTATGATGCGTTGCGGTCAAAGGTAGATATGAAGACAAATCGAAACATGGGTCTGACTTCTACTGAATACCAACAATTTTTGGATCAGAACAACCAACTTGCAGAGATGTTCCCCACTCTTGTGGATGGTTATGATTCTCAGGGCAATGCAATTATTAATTTGGGAAGTTCTGCGGCGAGTGCTTCTACGCAACTGAATAAGCTGTTAGAGGCAGAGCGGAAAAGTAATAATTATAAGATAGCGGAACAGGCACAGACGCAGTATGAAGGTGTTGCTGAACAAGTTAAGAAGCTTGAAGAGGCTAACATTGCATTGGAGCGCGAAGCGAAAAATAATGAATCTGTTTCGAAACAGCTTTCTAAAAATAATATTGCTGATAGTATTGGTGATGGTTTTTATTCTATTGATGCATATTCTGCTGATGGGAAAAAGGCATATGATGCATTACGTAAGGCATTACGGGATAATGATGTTTGGTATGAAGCAAACCAGATTGATGATGGAAAAGGTGGTAGCGAATATCGTTTTACAATAGGTGAAATGGACGCTAAGACAAAAGCCGATGTTATTGCTCAGTTTGAATCTGAAACACATGATTTAGCGTGGAGTTATCAAGATGCAGCCAACGCTTCATTTAAACAAATCAAATTTAATGAAAATGAAATTGCTGCAAAATGGGCAGAATTAAGACCTACAGCAGAAGCAATGTTAGAAACTAGCCCAGCATTTACTGAGATGGATCAGACGTTGCAAGATGGAATCTCATCTATGCTTGGTAATGTAGACTACTCCACTATTGAATCTAAATTTGGCGGTGATATTGAAAAATTCGTCAGAGAAGGAATGATTGCTCCTATCGCAATGGCTGGTGATCAAACACAAGAAGCATGGAAACAGCTTTTCGCTCTTGAAGGACAACGTGAAGAATTAACTGTTGAAGAATGGGCAAATCGTCGTGATAAGCTTTTAAATCAAATCACAGGCGGAGACAAAGAACAATTAAAAGAAATTTCACAAAATCTTGGTTACTTAAATTCTGAGGGAAAAGGAAAAGTCAAACAAGAACTTGATGAAATGGTTGGTCATTTATATGATGACATTGACTCACCAGAAGCGAAAGCCTTTAGAGAAAATCTTAAAGATCTTACTGGCGAAGATTATGAAATTGCTTTGGATTTAATCCTGAATGATGACGATCATTCTATTGAAACAATTCAAGATTTACGTAATGAAATCGCGGATGCAAAAGAAGAACTTGCAGACGAAGCATTTTCGTTTGATAATATGACAACTGCTTTAGAAAATGCTGTAGAAGCGCAAACAAAAATTAACCAAGCAGTACAAAATTCCAATTCTTCTACTGGTCTTTTAACCGAAGACGTGTCTAATCTTGCAACGGCATTTAATGAAGTAGCTGGATATGATACGGATGTTCTCCTTGAAAAAACGGCTTCTGGATTACGTTTAAATCGTGATGCACTCGCTGCTTATCAAGCGGAGCAGGAAAAGAATATTAAAACGAATTTTGAAAAATCCATTCAAAAACAAAATGAAGCCCTTGTAGAACAACAAAAAATATTAAATGATGCATCAAGAACACAGGATGAAAAAGACGTTGCACAGGCGGAAATCAATACAATCCAATCCCAAATAGAGCAATTAGAATTAATGCGTGCCCAGTACAATGGGCTTACTTCCGATTACGCCAAATGGATGAATGCTTTATCTAATGGCGAAGAAGGCGATATTTATGATACGGTTGCAACGAATTGGCAAGCCGCGAAACAAGCTGCCGAAGATGGTTGGATCGGAACAGATGAATTCAAACGTGCCGTTGACTACATGTATTCTGGTAGTCTGGATAATCAGACACCGCAAGAGGTCAAAGCTGTATATGATGAGCTAAACGGATTAGTCTCTGGCTGGTATCAATTTGACGATGATGGGAATTTGCTTGGAATGCAAAGTCTCAAACAGTTTGTTAGTGATGCGGAAACCCTCGATGATGTATTGGGCAAAGACGTTCAGACTTCATTTGAACAACTGGAAGATGGAACATATAAAGCTACCCTGAATGCGCAGGAATTTGCGGATGCTTGGGGTGTATCCGAAGAGGTTATAACTGACCTTGCTGGTAAGATGCGTGACGCTGGCTGGGATGTAGAAGTTACTGGTGTAACAAGTGATTTTGCGTTAATGGCCGAAACTGCAGAAGAAGCGCAGGAAATCGTAAGTAACATTACTGGACAAACATACGAATTTGATTTTAAAACTACCAGTCTTGAAAAGGCGCGTGAACAGTTACAACAAGCCGAAGAACAACTTAGTCATTTCCGTAATGAAGATGGTTCCTATAATATGGATGCGGAAGGTGCATCTGAGGCGGCACAAGTATATGAATATTCTGCACGGAAAGAACAGCAACTATCAAAGCCTTCTATTTCAAGTGTTGATTCTTCATCTGTCGCTCAATCATCACAAGAATTTGTAGAAGCAGCACAAAATTTCCAAACTGCAAAAGATGAACTAGATGTACAGACACAGTTAGCAGCTCAAGGGCTTCCAAATAATCTGGAACAGGCAACTGCAGATGCACAGGACTCTTTATCTGTTTTACAAGACTTACAAAAAGCTGGTAAAGTCCCGTTCGATATTGATACATCAGGTTTGCAGGAAGCCGAAGATGGTTTACAAGGATTAAGTGACGAAGAAATCAAAGCTAAAATTGGAGCAGATACTTCACAAGCGCAATCAGATATTCAGTCTCTGGAAGGTTCTTCTGTAACAATCCATGCAGATGTTTCTACTGAAGGTGGTGCGCAGGATCTTGCAAGTGATTTTGCTGCACTTCCGGAAGGTATTGCTACTACTGTTACTGTAGATGTACAAGGGGAAGAACAAGTAGAAAATTTAACTACTGCTATGGAAAGCGCCCCTGACAATACTCCAGTGACAATTAAATGTAATGTGGAGAATGCAGAACAATTAGCAACGATCAATGAACAAGCCGCGAAATTAAATGAAGCTGGCAAAGAAATTAAAATTGATGCCACTATCGGAGAAGTCGATACATCTGCCATTGAAGGTACGGAACAGAATGTAGATGTAAAAGGACAACTTACCACAGTAGAAGGTACAGAAGGACAAGAGCTTACTGTTGATATCAAAGGGAATTTAACAGAAATAAGTGGCGCAGAAGGACAAGAACTTACAGTCGATGTTAAAGGAAATCTAACTGAAGTTTCTGGTGGTGATGGGCAAACAGTTAATATCGATGCCACCGCTAATATTACTAATGTGACTGGTGTGGAAGAACAACAGGTTAATATTGACGCAACCGTAAATCCTCCAGATGTTCCAGACGTAAGTGGTGGAACTGTAGAATATGACTCGGTTGTTGAACCACCTGATGTGCCAGATGTTGAAGGTGGAACCGTTCACTATCGTTCAGTTGTAGATCCTCCGACTGTTCCAACCGCTTCTGGCGTTGTTAATTACACAAAAGGTACCGTAGAGACTGCAAATGGTCAAGTATCAACTGGGACAATTAATTACAATAAGGGAAATGTTGAATCTGCCGATGGAACTGTGTCTACAGGAATCATTAATTATGATCTTGGTAGCGTAGCTTCCGCAGATGGAACTGTATCGACAGGTATAATTAATTATGCATTAGGAAGTGTTGCGAAACCAAATGGAGCTACTGCAACAGGTGTAATCAATTATACTCTTGGTAGCGTTGCTAGACCAGCAGCTTCCGGAACCATGCTCTCTCCCGCTCATGCAGACGGAACCGCCTACAACGTACTGAACTATAAAAATGCATACGCAAATGGTAAAGTTTCTTTACCGAAAAATGAAACCGCACTGGTAAATGAACTCGGTGGACTCATGCCGAGTCTAAATCTTTCTAATGCTGGGATCTCCTTAGAGCTTTACATACTACAACATAGCCATGAAATACGGGCAGGTGTGAATGTTTAAGAAATGTAAGGATTGGATAATCAGCAGCGAAGTCCCGAATAGGGATGTGCTCAACGACTAGCCGTGATGAGTGTAGCGGCGTAGGGTCGCAAGCGGTTGGCGACTCGAAATGTTAGACTATTTGGTTGTTTTATGTAACATATATTTTAGTTGAAAGAATAGATTCTATATCATATACTTATATAAAAAGGAAAGATATAATGATTTTAGAAGCTTATCATGGAACGGATGCAAAGAATGCTGACTCTATTCTTTCAGAAAATTTCATATATAAAAGGAATAAAAAACATTGGCTTGGTAATGGTATTTATTTCTATTTGGATTTATCGTTGGCTAAATGGTGGACAACAAATCCTACGAGAAAGTTTGGCGTTAAAATTAAAAATGGCGTTATTATAGATGTAACAATAGATATTGATGATACATATGTATTTGACTTGAGAAAACTATCAGATTTCAAAACATTTGTATATTTATATTATAGTGAATTCTTACCATATATAAACTCTGGTATTGTTGAGATACCACATCAGAAGTATCGTCAAATTCGTTGTTCATACTGCGATTTTTTACAAGAACAGTACCAAATTAAAGCCATTATTGGAAATTTCTTTTATAAAAAACATAGATCATATTCTCCTGATAAGTATGATGAATTTGTTGAAAAGATAGATTTGCATTATATTGAAACGCAATTGTGTTTATTTGATAAGACTTGTATTATCGATAAACACTTACATATATGATACATGAATTGGAGGTTATTGCAATGAAGAAATTGAAACGTAAAAATGTCTCCATTGATGATGTTATGCAGAAAGTTGCAGAGAAAAATGGTTATAAATATGTACCACCAGAAAAACGCACACCTAAAAAATTAGTTTATTCTAAAAGTATTACAGGTGAGACTTTTGTGTCATTAGTTGATGCAGATTCGAAAAAAATAGGTAGGAGAAAAATAAAGAAACGTAAAGGTGTAAAAAAACTGATTGCCAAGGTGAAACGTGCACGCTACATATGAATCAGATTAATTTCGAATATCAAGAACTTTTTAGAGCAGGTACTCTCCTGCTCTTTCTTTATACACAAAACAACCAAATAGAAGATATAGTCTATTCTCATATGAAAGTATGAGGGGAATCTATTCCCAGATGGCGTAGCGACCCATCTAAATATCAAGACCGAAAGTATCATCAGAAATGGACACTGGATGTTAATTCCTGGTGGTATGCATATGGAAGCTCTGAAAAAGGGCGATATCGTATTAAATGCGAAACAAACTGCAGATTTACTTAAATCTGGCCGTGCGGCTGGGCATGGAAAAGCGTATGCAGACGGCACAGTAGGTAACATTCGTAACCTAATCTCTTCTTCTCTCAGTGCTTATGCGAAGGGGACGTTCTCTCCTGTTGCAGTGAGTCACGCTTATGCAGAAGGATCGGATGTAAAATCCAAATGGGAAAATTTCATCGATTGGATCGAAAAGCGTGTTGAGAAATTAACCCATAACATAGAGATTTATACTGCCCGTTCTGAGATATGGAAATCCTACACTTCTCAGAACCATAGCATCAATTCTGTGATGCGTGAGACGCAGAAACTTCTTGATTTCCAAAGTAAAGCTTCGGACGAATACCGAAAGAAAGCCAATGAAGTTGGTCTTTCAAAGGATCTTCAAAACAAAGTCATAAATGGCACGATCAACATGAACGAGTACGATGAAGCTACTCGCCAACAGATTGAAGACTTTGAAGAAATGATTGAAAAAGTCCGTGAAGCAGATCTGGCTGTATATGAACTTCGTAAAGAACTGAAAGAACTGGCGCAGCAAAAGCTGGATAATATCGTAGATCGTTTTGAAGCATTCCGAGGTGTTCATACTTCTTCTATCGATGTGATCGACGAGAAATTGAATTATCTGGATGCGGCAGGAAAGACCTATACTAACTCTCCTACTTATCGTGATTTGATCACTGATAAAAGCTCTGAACTACGTAAGACAATTGCGCAGATTGAAAAGGAACGTACCGCCTATGCAAAGGAACTGAAGAAAGCGGCGAAAACCTGGGGAGAAACAAGCACAGAGTATTACGAAGCAGAAGCACAATTAAACGAAATTGTTCAGGAACTCTATGAAGCGAAAGCAGAATTAGAAGAAAATGAACAGCTTCGTAAATTTGGTTTTGATCAGCAACTTCAGGAATATCAGGTTGCATGGGAAGAACGTGCACTGGATCGTCTGGATCGTTCTCAAGCATTGCGGGAAGCAATGAATCAACTTCTGGATCATGATGACTATCGTGCGCAGATTGATACATTGAATGAAGCCTATGCCAGATACGAAAAGCAAAAGCAACTCTACAAAGATGAAATGGTTACGTTAGCTGTTTATTCAGAACGTTACCAGGAACTTGCTGAAAAGGTAAATGACGTAGAGGAATCACAGGCAGATTTAGTTCTTCGCATGGAAGAATTTGCTGACCTGATGCGCGAACTTGACTGGAAACCCTTTAATGACCAGATGGATGCATACAATAAGGCTATTGATGCATTAGAACATATGCGTTCCCTTCTGAATGAGAATAATTTTGTTGCCATTGATGCTGATATTACGGCAGATGGTTATGCAAATCTCATGTTGATTGCAAAGGCCATGGAAACCAATAAGCAGATTGTAGCTGATTATAAAGAAGGTATTGCCAATATCACGGAAGAACTGAACAATGGCCGTATTTCTGAAGAGGAATACAAGAAATACCTTGATGAATATACAAAGGGTATTTACGATGCTACTCTTGCCAATGAGGAATATAAAGATTCTATTCTGGAAATGTATCAGGCTCAGTTAGAAGCTGAGAATGAATTGCTACAGGATAATATCGATAAACGGAAAGAGGCTCAAAAAGCTAAACAAGATTACTATGAATGGGATCGCAATATCCGTGATAAGAATAAGGATATTATTGCATTGCAAGCACAGATTGCCGCTCTGGAAGGAACCAGTAATGCTGCTGGACAGGCAAAACTAGCACAGCTTCGCGCTGAGTTAGCAGAAAAGCAACAAGATTTGGATGATGATATTATGGATCGTCAGTTTGACCAGATCTCAAATGGCCTTGATAAAGTATCTGAGGATGCAGATAATGTTCTGGAATCTTCTCTGGATGCTCTGGAAAGAAATGCGGATTATCAGGAAGCAGTCATCAAGAACATGCTGGACAAAACGGTTAATATGTATCAGAGCGCATATGGGCAGGTAAACAATATCATTGCGCAGACTGGAACCTATATTGAATCCACACTGAAAGATGCTCTCATAGGCGTTGGTGGATTAATGGGACAAGATTGGCTAGATCAAGTGGTCAATAATGCGCAAAGTCCTACTGTTGGTCCGAGTGATGCTGCTACTGGTGTGAATACGGATAAAGACGAAACGGTTAATAGTTCTAACGCTGGATCCGTAAACGATATGATCGATAAGGATACTCAGGACAAAGCGGAAACCGATTCTATTAATAACGTCAAAAAGATTACAGTAACTCCAAGCAATAAAACGATTACCGTTGGCAGCACCGTTCAGCTCAAAGCAAATATTTCTTCAGAAAAGAATTCTCCTCAAACATCTGCGGTTACCTGGACTTCTAGTAATCCTAGTGTTGCTACTGTCAATAGTAAAGGTTTGGTAACTGGTGTTCATTATGGTACTGCTACTATTACCTGTACTTCTGCGGATGCTAACTGGCGTAAGAAATCTGGAACTGCCACGATTAAAGTTATTACGAAAACAGAGGGTATTCTGTATGATAATAAAGGAGAATCAAACACTGGCACAAGTGCGCTGAATGAATGGTTTGGTTCTCTTGGCTATGGTAAGCTGACCAGAACAGAAGCGGCCACGATTGCAAAAGAACATGGCTTGAATTATGATGCAGATGAATTGATGGTAAAAGGCTCTTACCAGAAAGAACAGAACATTATTAATGCCATGAAAGGGCCTATGCTGAAAAAAGTCATTAAGGCTATGAAGGATGAAACAAGATCCGCAGCAGAATTGAAAGAAGATGCCAGTGTCCTTGGTAAGTATATTTCTGATACTTATGATAAAGAAATGACAGCTTCTGATGCAGTTCAAATTGCAAAGATTCTGCAAATGGATGTTCCATCCAAATTCAGCGACTGGTCTTACGCTGACAAGAATGCTGTAAAGAAGCAACTTAGCAAATATAAGATCTCTTTCAGTAAAGGTGGATATGTAGGAAAAGGAAATTATATTCCTCTTACAAAGATCAGTAATGATGAATTTGTACGCTCTCTCGCTCGCAAAGGTGATTCTGGTATTATTGGAATCAATCCTGGTGAGGTTGTGCTGACGAAAGAAAAGGCTCGCGCACTTCTTGACACCATTATACCAGTATCCGAAGCATTGGCTGATTCGATTCGTACTTCCAACTATAGTAATGTAGTAAATAAACATCCAGCGCAAGAAATCAATCTGCAATATGGTTCTTTATTGACAGTAAATGGTAACGTGGATCGTGATGCATTGCCTGGACTGCAGACTATACTGGAGAAATCTTACCAATATACATCCAAGCAATTGATGTATGAATTGCGTAAGAATGGCACAAAATAATGATGAGGGTCAGAAATGGCCCTCTATCAATATATTGTGATATTTACATATTTTGATGTGGATGATAGAATGTAGAAAAATAACTAGAGGGAGGGTTGATTATGAATTACGCTGTTCCTTCAAAACAGATATTTGTTACTACTAAACCAATTTCTACAAAAAGAAAATTAACGTCAGAACAAAAAAGACGCAGAGATTTTCTTCGCTCTCATTATTGTGATATCAGTGTTGATAATACAAATAATACAATTAAAATGGAAATATTTCGCAAATAAAAACGATGTGTTCTGTCCTATTTTTTGTATAAAATTTGAGACAAATATTGTCAAATAAAACAAAAGGAGTTTATGATGGAAACAGAATATTTGATTTTAAAAGAATTACAAGAAATAAAAGACCAGCTTCAGAGCATAAGAGATGTTCTGAAGCCGAAAGATAAAATTCACGAATCAATTACTTATTACTATGAAGAAGGCGACAAATCAACAAGACCATATTAGGAAAATATTTCTTTATTCACAAAGTCCCAATCTTTCTTATTAATCCATCCCTGATAGTTCGAAGTAACTTCAACTACAAATAAAGTATCGTTTTTATCCAAATATTGATGGATTTTATCATTGATTTCATCTACTTTCATATCAGTTTTTATTAGATAAGAAGATCTCCAACAACTATACCATTTGCCATCAACGGCGCAATCTTTAATTGTCTTTATTACATCTTCATAATTTTGCCCTTCACTATTCAGATCATAAGTAATAAAACAAACCATATTATCCCTCCCACAACAATTATTTTACAAACATCTTATCACATAGCATGAATTATAACAATACTTTTTAAAGGCAGGTGATTTTATAAATGGCAATATGCGGAAAATATTTTGAATACAATGGGAAGTCCTCAGAAGAACTTGGTCTTGCCATTGGCTTTTTAAATATGAAAGATGAAATTCCTATGGGACTGGCCCGTACTGTAGAGCGCGGAGAAGTCAATCAATATCGTTATCGTGCAAATCATTTTGGGACAACCTATGATGATGTTTTAGTTTTTGAGCTTGGCTTAGTTAAAGATAACTGCGACCCAGATGTAGATGATATTCGATTCTCCAGATCTGAAGTAAGAGAAATTAATGCATGGCTTACTTCCCCTAAGTTACCAAAATTATTTCATATGACTGATTATGATGATGATGATATCGATCTGGAATTATATGACGAATATGTAGACTATTTCTGTACCATGACAAATGTAACCGCATCCGGAAATGATGAAGTTACAGTTCTAACTTATGAAGTTACCTGCGATAGTCCTTTTGGATATTCTCAAGAAATAAAAAGAAATATCCATGCTACTTATGCTATGCCAGGAACAGCAACAATTATAAATAACAGTGATGAATTAGAAGATTACATCTACCCTACCATGAAAATTATTCCACAGTCCACTGGTGAAATTATTATCGAAAACATAACAGATGGCAGATCTATGACAATTGATGTTCTTGCAAGCGATATCATTTACATGGATTGTCAGAAACTTACTATCTATGACGAAACGAAGAATTTGATTACATTTGATGATTTAGGAATTACAGACGTGGATGATATTTATTGGTTCCGACTTTGTTCAGGGAAAAATAATATCAAAATAACAGGGAATGTAGATGTTGAAATAAAATATCGTGAGCCAAGGAAGGTAGGTGCTTACTAATGGGTCTGAAATATGATCATTATGGAAGACGTGAACCAGAAATTATCTACCTTGCTACTCCAGATCGTAAAATTTTATGTGCCTTAAATGGCGTGGACGAAAGCAGTGTGTCATTAGAACATCATGGGAATAATGCTGACTATCTTACTTTTCAATTAGATCGTTTGGTTGATGGTGAACTAAGTAACTACTATGAATATGTAGAGGAAGGGATGCTCTTATACTGTGATGATGTATGGTTTTTAATCAATCGTCCGCCTGAAACATACAATGATGCAATCAGGGAATATAAGACAATCGAAGCCGAATCTTATGAGATTATGTTGCAACAGTATGATCTTGAAAACTTTTTGATTAATACTGGAACGGCTGGATCTTATGAGATGCAGTATCGTGACAAAATGGGAGGACAAACATTCTACCAGGTAACGTTTCATAATGAAGCGATACCAGAGTTAAGTCTGGTTGATATTATGCTGAAACACGCAGATGTTCCATACTGGAAAATCGGCTACATTGACGACAGACTTAGCGAAGATTATGGATTGGCTCTGGAAGCCGAGGTATATACATTTGAAGAAAATTCGAAGGACTTATATAGTTTCATTACGCAGACATTGGCACAGACTTTCAAATGTATTCCTGTTTTTGACACAAAGAATTTAACAATCAGTTTCTATCGTATTGAATCAATTGGCGAAGATACGAATATCTGTATTGGATTCCAAAATGTACAGAATAATGTAACCATCTCTCGAGACAATCAATTAACAACTTGTTACACAGTATATGGCGGGGATGAACTGAGAATCGATTATGTAAATTTCGATAACAATGTAATCTATGATATTTCTTATTTTATGCAAACGCCATACATGACTTCCTACCTTATTGAAAAATATCAGGCATATCTGGATTATAGAGAAACACAACGTCCTGCCTACATGGAATTGTCTAAGGAATATAATAATTATCTTTATGTAGTAAGTGATTTACTTTATCGTGTACCAGATGATGCAGTATTGAATGACTGGACAGAATCGGATGTGGATTCCCTTCAGAATGCCTATAATAACTATACACAAATTATCATATCTTTAGAATCTCTCTATGTGGACGACAACGGGGATTTCGATCTGGAAGCATTAAAAGAATCTTCGGATTGGAATACCTATGAATCTATCATGAATTATACACTTCCAAAAATCGTAGCTGCGCTTCAATCCAAAGAAACAAAACCAGAGTTGGAAGAAGGTACTTCTCCCTCCCACCCTACTGATTATGGTAGCGGTAACATACTTGGTAACATCAACCCTGTTGTGATAGACGATACATGGGAATCTGTTGGTGCCCCGATTACCGCAAATACATTTGAAGTAACGGATTCGCCCGCTTACGGTATTGTACGCGGTATGCATATTGAATCGTCTGGCGGCGGAACTTATGGTTATAGCCAGAAACAGATCCATGTGAATGATGGTAGCACCTATGTACTGAGTGCATTTGTGCGAAGAATTTCAGATGTAGAAACAATCAATTTGGAATATGGTGTGTCAAACACAGAGCGCGAAAGCAGTACATTCCTTGTTCCTGGTGAAGGGTGGCAACGTATTTATAAAAGTTTTATGGCTGAATCTTCTATGATTGAAGTAGCTTTTACTGCCACCGCTTCTGGTTCAAATTCTGCTTTTGAAATTTGCGGTATGCAGTTAGAACTTGGTGATGCTCCAACGCAATTTGGATACTACATTCAAGATGAAAATGTACTGGAAGCATTTGAAACAGACTGGAAGTTGTATGGCGTAGAAGAATTACAAATAAAACTGAAAACCTATGAACAACAGATTAAGTCTTTGGAAGATAGCGGAATCTCTGAATCAGATTGGGGAGACTACTTAGATATTGATGAGGACTATTACAATCGGATGCGCCAGATGTATCTGGATTACAAGCGACTTTATGATGAATGTGAAAAAGCTTTGGAAGAACGCCAGGCAGAATATGATGAAGCAAATGCACACTTGGAGGATCTGAATAAACAACGTCAGAAAATCGCGGACGATGTATTATTGGAAAACTTTGGATTGGTTCAATCCGAATTCCTTGGCTTCACAGAAAAAGAAATTAATCTCATCAAATCCTTTTATATTCACAAGGACTACACGAATGAAAATATCATTGCCACTTCTCTGGACACAGAAGGAGATATTGTCGATATTCAATATAAACTGTATCAGGATGCCATGGATATTTTATATACGGAAGCACATCCACAATATACTTATGAAGATGATATTGAAAATGTTTATGTTCTGTCTGATTACGCAGATACATTTATTCCAGAAATGAATTTGTGGAATTATTTGTATATCGCCTTGTCTGATGTACGTTTCGTAAAGTTGCGTCTGATGAGTATTAAATATAATCCATGTGTATGGAATAGTGAGATTACAGTAACCTTCTCTAATATGATCCAGTACAAATCAAAGAGAAATGATTTTGTAACCATTCTTGATAATTTGGAAGGTAGCACTAAAAACCGTGGCGGTACAATCGGATCGCCAACTTCTGTTGATACCTTTACTGTAACTGCAGATGTAGTGAAGCAACTACTTCGTTACCCTGGATTTGGAAATTCTATTGTTTCTGGATCTATGGGGGCGATTAGTGGTCAGATCAATTACCTTGTTGTAAAGACTTTACAGTCAGAAAAGGTGATCACGAATGTAATTGATGCTGTGGAAGGTAACTTTAATAAAATATTCACGGATTATATCCAGTCTGATATTGGTGACTTCAACAAAATCGTAACCGATTTCTTAATGGCTGGAGATATTATTACTGATGACATCAGTGCCGCAACAGGTAATTTCACCAATTATCTGACTGGCGTAAAAATTCTCGGAGATCTGATTGAAGCAAACACGATTATTGCGGATAAAATTGTAATCCGTGGATATGACGAAAATGGAAACCTGTCTAACTCTCTGGTATATGCTTTAAACCATGAAGGAAACATAGAAGCCACGGATGTGCCACCAGGTGAAATCGATAATTATCAACTTGATGGTAAGATTCTCATAGCTAAATCTGTAACCGCAAACAAAATATATGTCGAAGATTTGTGGGTAAACGGTATAGCAAATATGTTGAATGCTAACATCAACACTGCAATGATTAATGACTTAACCGCTCTTACCACCAACATCGGAAATTGGCACATCGAAGGAAGCGTAATTTCTAGTAATTCTTATGAATCTAAAATTATTGGTGGATTATTAGAGTCAGCAAATTATAAAGTAGATGCAGACGGTAACTGCACTTCTGGTTGTCAAATCGATTTAATTAATTTCGTATGGAATTCCCCAAATTTCAAAATTAAAAAAAATGGCGATATTGAAATCAAAGGAACTTTATCTGTCGGATCTGTCGTTCCTGTTTCGTCTGTTGTAAATGAGGATGGTGAATCCTTAGAGGATATCTTAAACACAATGGGTGGCACAATTGAATTGCATAGCGATGATATGGCATTCATTGAGGAAAACGCTATTATTACACCAGATATGATTACAGTGAATGCAGTTGCTAAGTCATGTACAGTAGAACATTGGTATGTAAACGGAGAAGAAAATACCACTATGGTAGCACAGGATAAGTTATCGATCAGTATCCCTTCTGCATATATGATTGACCGCACCTCTATTCTTATTGAAGCGACCAATGGAGATGGAAGTATTTCAGATGTGTTCACCATTTATAAATTAAAGGATGGGGATTCAGCTATCACAGTAATGTTGCAGTCAAGCCATGGTTATATTTTTCAGGAAACGGATACAACGATTACTAATACAGAAATTACTGCTACAGTATATCGTGGGACTATTGCGATTTACCCAGAATCTTACGAATGGTACATCAGGCCAGATGATAGCGCAGAATGGGTAAAACAGTCGGAAACTTCTTCTACATTTACTATGCCATTAAATTTATTTCAATCACGAATGCGCGTGAAATGTTGTGTTGATGTATAACAGAAGGGAGTGAGGAAATGATAGTTGATGCATATATGGATTTTGTCAAAGTCCAGAAAGGTGAAGACGGATCAGCAACATATGTGTGGATCAGGTATTCAGATGTAGCCGATCCGACTGAATCAGACTTGTTGACTTCTCCTTCTGATTACATTGGTATTTATACTGGCCCCTCTTCTACCGCACCAACAAATCCGGATGATTACAACTGGTATAAGATCAAAGGAGAAAGTATTGAAGGGCCACCAGGCGAAAATGGAAGTCCTACTTATATACATATTAAGTATTCAAACGATGGTGGCGATACATTCACAGATGGAAATGGTACGACACCTGGCGAATATATGGGTGTACTGGTTGACTTAAATGAAGTAGCTTCCAACACACCAAGCGATTACATCTGGCAATATGTAAAGGGTGACCCTGGCACTGGATATACCGTCTACTTAAGCAATGAAAATCATAGTTTTTCTGCAGATGGTGATGGAGTTGTGCAAGCTTCTTCAATAGAATTTAAAGTCTGCGCGTGGAAAGAAACAGAATTAATTGCTTCGACTGTTACTTTGCCAGAGAACATTCCTACTGGAATGACCGTTACTTTGCGTGAAAATACGAATGGAACTCTGGCACCCATTATTAAGATAGACGTGGACGAAACATTCACTGAAACAGAAGGTACGTTGGAATTTGATATCTCATGTGGCGATATTCAAGTTACAAAGATATTCAGTTACAACGTCATTCGTGGTGGTAAAGATGGGGATGGCGTAGAGAGTTCTGACGTTGCTTATCAGGTAAGCGATAATGGAAACACACCTCCTGATGGCGAATGGTTAGAAGAAATTCCAGAAATACCAAGTGGTATGTATTTATGGACACGCACTATCACACATTATAAGAGTGGCATGGATATTGCCTCATATTCTGTTAGTTATCAGGGTGTTGATGGTACTGATGGAAAAGACGGAATTGATGGAACGGACGGACGCGGTGTTGCTAACGTCGTCAATTACTATCTCGCCACTTCTATGGTTGGCGGTGTTACTACAGAAACAGAAGGGTGGACAACGACTTTTCAGGATGTTACAGAAGAGAAACGATATCTCTGGACGTATGAAGAAATACAATACGATGATGATTCACCGTCATCTACAACAGATCCTTTTATTCTTAGTGTGTACACTACAGATGGAAAAGATGGACGCAGCATTGAAAGCATTACAGAATATTATCTGGTATCAGATAGTGCTACAGATGTAACTGTCGATACTCCAGGATGGACAACAGAATTTCAACATACAACAGAAGAATTGATCTATCTTTGGAATTATGAAGTTATCACATACGACGATGGATCAGAACCTACTGTTTCGAAAGCGCGTATGATCGGTACACGAGGGGAACCAGGAACAGATGGTGTTGGAATTGTTAAAACAGAAATCACTTATCAAGCTGGCCCTTCTGGTATTGATATTCCTACGGGAGAATGGTTGTCCACTATTCCAGAATTAGCAAGTGGACAGTTTCTTTGGGTAAGGACTATTACAACATATTCGAATGATACCACTTCTACTACCTACACAGTAAGCAGAAATGGTGAAGATGGGCGAGATGGACGTGTATATGGAATTGACGTAAGCGCACCATTCCTTCTAGCAAACTTCTTACATGATGGGTTTCAGCCTGCTACAGTCACCTTTACTCCATATTATCAAGAAGGTGAGGATGGTGTAAAGAGTGGATTTACTTGTGATATCGAATTTCAATATAGCGTGAATGGCATTGACTGGGTTTCTATGGGGCGTGTTTCAAATGTAACTTCTCGCACGCTCAATACCGATATCAATGTGCAAAATGGATTAGATCGTAGGGCAAAGCACGTAAAATGTATTGTTTACACAAATGGCGGTGAAAATCCCTTCGTAGAAACAAGCGTTTTGGTGCGTGATAACACCGATGAAAATGAACTTTTATTTGTTCAGGGAACCAACTCTATTTTGATTCAGGGAAGCAAATTAGTGGCTGGAAGTGTACTCACAGATGCACTGGCCGCCAATTCGGTGACGGCAAGTAAGATTGCGGCACATTCTATCACGGCTGAACATATTACTACAAATGATATTGTAGGGACAAATGGATGGATAAATTTACACGATGGTGAATTTAATTTTGGTAGTAAACTGATCTGGAATGGATCACAACTGACGGTAAAAGGACACATTGTTGCCACGAGTGGTCAGATTGCAGACTTTACAATTTCTGGTGATGCTCTGTATTCAAATTCAAAATCTTACTTTGGTGAAACTTCTACTGGAGTTTATCTAGGTAGTGATGGAATTATGCTAGGCGACAGCTTCTCCGTTACTGCAAGCGGAAGTATGATGGCAAATGAAGGTAACATTGGCGGTTGGAATATTAATATTTATGGTATCATGCATACTCAAACCATTGATGGTGCATGGACACCAGATGGAAAACAAGATGGCTATACCGAGTTAGGAACGTATATATATCCAGGAAGTATGGACTTGGAAAATACCGAAAATGGTGAACGTGTTGCTGGTGGCACAGTTATTTGGTCACATGTAATTCCGTATTATAGTAGTGGAACAGAATATTCTGGTGACAGGACTGGTTTTGTTATTGAAGCCGATGGTTCCTTTGCGTTTGGTGCATACCATAGAAGCATGGGAAATATTAAATTTCATGTGAAGGATTATAGTACAGGACAAATTGGCTCCTTTGATGTAAATTGTGGGCATGTTGATTTCAAAGTAGAAAACTTTTATTTATCACCTGGAGGATATACGGATGGTAGCGTTGAGGGTGCAACAGCAACAAATGGAACAAGACCAACGGGAAGATGTGCTCTTTTTATAGAAACTTCAGGACGCGTTGTTTATGATGAAATGCTTACCTCTGGATACTTTAGATGGTTGCGAGAAAAAATAGATACAATTGATGTAAAGCTATCTAGTATTACTGGTGAAGGAGCTACGAGCAACAATTTTAAAATTACGGCAAACACTATCACACTGACTGCAAATAATGCTATGTATCTAAAAATACCTGATGCGAATCCAGCTTATGGTAATGTTTTATTTGCTACTGATACGGGAAGGTTGTATCGTGCACAGGGTATTGGAGTAAATGAAATTGGAAAGTTGTCTGGATTGGAAGTTAATGTGCAAAGTCATTTTGATGCAATTGATGCCCAATTAAAGAACATAGGAAAAGTTGAGGATTTGTATTTTGAGTCTGCACAAGTAGCAACAACATTTCAAGATGAAGACACTGGGAACTATGGAGTTATACCATCTGTTACACAAAAATATGTTCTTGGATCACCAAATTATAGATGGAACAAAGTATTTTCAAATGAGTTGAGAGCCTATAGCTCATTGACCGTTGATGGTACATTCACTCTTAATAGTGTTAATGTTGGAACCAAATTAAATAGTATGCTTACCAAAGACACAGCAGATGACTATTATGCGACTAAGTCGCATAGCCATACGGATTTATCGAATAAGATATCTGACCTGGAAGATGAAATAGATAACATCGGAAGTAGTAGTGGTGGAATGCCAACAAGCTTATATTATACAAATGGGACGGAAGTTGTAGAAACATATAGAGATAATAATACATTAAATTACGGACTAATCCCTATTCAAAGTGCACAGTCTGTACTTGGCATACCAAGCAAAAGATGGAACAAATTATTTCTGACGAGTTCTTCTAGTATTGATTCATCGTCTGATCAAAGGTTAAAAACTATGATTAGTGATATAGATGAAAGATATGAAAAAATTTTTATGGGATTAAGACCAGTAACTTATGCATGGAGAGATACAGAAGTTGATAGTAAAATTCACTGCGGTTTTATTGCGCAACAAGTGAACGAAATTATTCAAAAAAACAATCTAACCATGGATAGCTTTGCATTTGTAAATCACTATTATTTCGATGAAGAAGTAGATGGGCTAAAAGATCAATGGTCCCTTGCCTACAGTGAACTCCACGGTCTTGAAGTCCATATGATACAAAAAGCCATCCATCGCATTGAAGCCTTAGAGGAAGAAAACACCACATTAAAAAATCAAATACAGTCCATCTTATCCAAATTAAATATTACTACGGAATCTTTGGAGGGAATTGAATGAGTACAAAAATAGATTATACGTTCCGCATTAACGGAACGAAAACATACGACTGTGCTACTTATTCTGTAACTGAACGGGTGCTAACAGCAATGTTAGTATCTGGCGACGTTACACAAGTACGATCAGACCTATCTTCTATTACTTTGATAGAAGTTCTGAAAAAGGGTGGTACGATTGAGTATTCAACAGAAGTATTTAATAAGTTAATCGGAGCAAATCTTCGCATCGGATTCGGATACAACGATGAAACCAAAACGGCATTTGATATGATCCAGGTATCTTTCCAGAAATATGAACTGGAAGAAAAAATGACTGAGATTGAAAAGAAAGTAGACAGTATTGATGCCCAAGTAAATCCTGTTGTTAATTTTAATACGATGCCACTTTCAGAAGTAAGAAAATATAAAATTTCTGAAAGCAAAGATCTGTTGAAAGAATACCTTGAAAGTCATCCGATTACATCTGATTGTCATGGAGGGGTAACTGGTACATACTCTATTACGGAGGAGAAACAGTCTCTTATGACGAGCCAGTACACTTCTTATAAAGTAGAACAGACCTTGAACCCAGATGCAGTTTTAAAATGGAACGAAACTGGAAAAACTTGCGAAGTATGGACGGAAGAAGAATTTTTGCAGTTAGTTCTGGAAGTGAAATATCGTGTAGAACCGTTGGTAGAATATCAGCGTCAATATGAGAAAACAGTGAATGAGTGTAATACCAAGGAAGAAGTATTAGCTGTAGAACTTGATTACGATTCTGTGGAATATGTAAAACCAAGTTTTAATGTAGCAATAGTTGATGAACCAACTCCTGATGGACAAGCAGATGAAGAAATAAATACGGAAGAACCAACTGTTGATGAGGTAGCGGATGAATAAGATACTAAAACTCTTTGGTAAATATATATTTATCTTTCTATTCTGCGGAATCGGGTATGTAGTGATTGAATTACTTTTTCGTGGACGTTCTGACGTGTCTATGTTTATTTTGGCAGGAATATGCGGCACAGTTTTTCTTACGTGGCTAAATAATATATTTACCTACGATACCGATTTTATCCTACAGATTTTCATATGCGGTACGATGTGTACTCTAGCAGAATGGATATGCGGATTACTCATCAATACTGATTTTCATGTATGGGATTATCGCACTCTCCCACTGACAAGCCCGGACGACCAAGTGAATTTCTTTTTCTATCTGGCCTGGTGTCTGATCTGCGCAATCGTGATACCTATTTTAGATTATATTGAATGGAAAGTTTTCGATTATAAGAAAGATACCATACCATACTATATGGTGTTTGGACACAAATTATATTTTGGAAGTAAAGGAATAATGGAGGACAGGAGCAAATGAAACATAAAATTACAAACTATGGGATTCAAAAATTACTGGATAACTTTACAGATGAGCGTTCCTTTTATATGAACATGGGATGCCAATTTACAGATATGATGTACGCAAAACTGGAATCTGTAAAAGATACACTGATTAAGAAAATGGAGATTGTAGAAAAAGCGCGGCAGAGAATTATCAACGAATTTGTTGAACATGACAAGGCGGTGAAAACGCCGATACCTGGTCAGAAAGATGCTTTCAACATTCAAATCAAAGAGGACTATATTCAGGAAGCAAATGTGCGAATCGCAGAAATTTTGAACACAGAAGTTGTTGTTGATTTGGAAGATTTTACGATTGAAGAGTTTGAGGAGGTTCTGGGCAAGAAAGAAAACTGGCGATTATCTGTACCGAATCGCAAGTTTATTGATCTGCTTTGTACTGCAAGTAAGTAAGAACATATATGGGAGAAGGTAGTGATACCTTCTCTTTTCTTTTGGAGGCGTTATGAAATTATCAGAGCGTGAAATTGAGAACTTTATCGAATACTTGGATCGTAAATATGGAGATTATTGTGTAAATCCAGACAACCAAACAGGTGATTGTTGCGACTGCTATCCATGTAGAGTCGCATTTTTTAATCGCGTAAGGAAAGATCTGGCAGAAATGGAAATATGAATGGAGGTGTTTGTATGGCATATATCACAGATGAAATATTAGAAATATTTGCAAATTGTATTTCGGGTGTTGAAAGCGGCGGACAGATATATGGAAATGGCGACTGGGACAATATTACTTTACAGTATACCAACAGCAGTGAGGAACATGCCATTACCATTGGTGCATATCAGCGTTTTGCAACGGAAGCAAAAGCTCTTCTCGCCCGCATCCGCCAAGACTACCCCGCTGTATTTAAAAAGTATGATACCGCCAGCATTGGAAGTGACTTAGATTCTAAAAATTGGAGTACCTATCAGCTCCCCAGTAAAACATGTGCCAAAGCAAAAGCTATCGCGGCGATTATCGGCAGTGCTGAAGGCATTAAGATTCAGAAAAAAATGATGGCTGAAGACACCCAGTCTTATGCCAATACTATCGAGTCAAAATATGGCGTACATAGAATCGATGCCCTTTTACATTGCGTAAATATTCGTCATTTGGGTGGCATGGCTCCCCTAGAAAGAATTATTGGACGCATATCTGGCGAAGTAACCTTGGAAAAAGTTCGTGACTCTTTGCTGAAAGATACCAAGTATAACCAGGTTGGAGCTGAGCCATATCGCAGTAGACAAGCAATTATGTACAAGTGGTTACACGAAAAAGTAACGCCTTTGTTAGATGCAAATGGGTTGTGTGGTTCTTCCCGCAATTGGCTCCAGAAAGGTGACTCTGGTTCTGAAGTTAAAAAAATGCAGGAACTTCTGATTGCTAACGGATTTGATTGCGGATCGTCTGGTGCGGATGGAGAGTTTGGCGACGATACTGAAAAGGCTGTTAAAGCATTCCAAGCGAAATATGGACTTACTGTTGATGGACAGTATGGTGAGAAATCAAAAGCGAAATTGAAAGGTCTGTCAAATAATACAGATTCAAATACTGGAGGTGAATCTATGGGATCTATTTATAATATTATTGAAAAAGAACGGTACTATGCAAGCATTCCCTACACAGAAGTTGGCTCAACTAACCATCAGAAATTTAGTGATATTGTAGATAATGCTGGACTGATGGGATGCCAAGATCAAGCATGGTGCGCTACATACCAGTTTGCTCTGGAACTTGAAGAGTTTGGAAAAGCACAAGCTTTGAAGAACTGGAATATGACATCTTCTAATTATTGCGGGTACAACGTATTTTCTACTGAAGCAAAATTCCCATCTTCCAAAAAAGGAAAGACTCCGAAGATTGGGGCATTGGTAATCTTCAAACAGTCGCATATGGGACGAGTTCTCAGTATCAATTCTTCTGCAAAAACTTTTGAATGTGGTGAAGGAAACACTTCTAACGCACAATATGATCGTAATGGCAATGCATGTGCTGTGAAAACATATTCTTGGTATGATTCTAAAATTAAAAGTTTCTGCTACATTGACTATGATGGCGTTTCCTCTTCTACCCCATCCTCTTCCACTTCTTCTAGTCTGAATGAATCCCCGAAATGGAATGGAACTGTAACAACTACATTAAATGTGAGAACATGGGCTGGCTCTGAGAATGCAACGGTAAGTTTCTCGCCGCTGAAAGCAGGTATGACTGTAGGTATCTGTGATACGATTCAGGCAAATGACGGATCTGACTGGTATTACATCGAATATAATGGCAAGCATGGATTCGCTTCTGCAAAATATATTACAAAAGGCACACCTTCCAATATTTCTGCAAGCGATCATAAAGCTTGGTTACAACGACTTCAGAAAGCAATTGGCGCAAAAGTAGATGGTGAACCAGGCCCAGAAACATTATCCAAATGTCCTGTTCTTCAGAATGGCTCTTCTGGTACTGTTGTAAAATTAGTGCAGGAATATCTTGGAAACTACTGCCGTATTGGTGTTACTGGTGGCTATGATGGGAAATTTGGTCAGGGTACTGGCGCGGCTGTTATGGAATTCCAGAAACAAAATGATCTGGAAATTGATGCTGTTGTAGGACAGAATACATGGAAAGCAATTCTTTGGATGTAAGGCGGTGATATTTTGTTCTCGGTAGATAAGAAAAATAACATCAAATTGACACGCGGGGATGACTTGACCATTCACTATCCCCTTATGGACAGTTCTGGAAATCCCTATGAATTAAGCGAAAATGATTATTTGGTTCTTACTGTAAAGGAAGATTCCAGTCAGACAGAGCCTACGTTTCGTGTACAAGCAGAAAACGGATCACATGATATTGTGATCCCGCCTGCTTTGCATAAAGATCTAGACTTTGGAACATACAAGTATGATATCGAAGTTTTTCTTGGTAATGGGAAACACTATACTCCCACTGCATATAAAGATTTTGTCATTACGGAGGAAGTTGGCTGGTAATGAGTGATCTTACTGCGTCCATTACTCTCGTAGGACAAATTCAGGAAACCGGGCAGTTATCGTGTGAAACGCTGATGGATCATGCGCAGCTTTACGAAGGGACTATCCATAGTGGATTTGAAATGCTCAATATGTATGAAATTGCCGTTCATAATGGATACGAAGGTACTTTCAATGAATGGTGCCATGATATGAGTTTGGCATGGGTTGATGTATTTGATTTCTATATCGACCCTGACACAGGATATTTAATGGGATCTTTTGATATTGACAAATATGATTTTTCCATTAACGAAAATGGGAATATGGTGATTACAAAGAAAGGTGGTGACTGACTATGGCAAATACGGTAAAACAAGTTGGAAAAGTACGTCATACTTTAAAGGGAACTTGGGATGAAGCGGCTTCATACGAGATGATGGATGTGGTGACAGATCCAGAAAACGGCGAAGCTTATGAATCTTTAAAGGATGTACCTGCGGGAACGTTGCTTTCGGATACAACTTATTGGATGAAATTAGTCAGTATTAGTCCACTAGAAATCACAGAAACAGAATTGCATAGCTTGTTTGAACAAGTAGAATGGTAAAATTTATGGCATATCAGATTGCGGTCTGGTATGCCATTTTTTTTGCGTTTTATTCTCCCTGATAAATTAACCAGTAATGCTTTTCTATATCGTATGCTATTTTTAGAACGGTCTGTGTATCGTCAATAATCGTGATTAGACAGTCGTATACTAATAAGCTTAGACGTCTCTTATAGGTACGAATAATCTTATCAACGCGTATTCGCTCAAATGAGCCATCTTCTAGGATCAAGCCTAGGACAAGTGGTCTGATATCACCAGACTTGCTAAATGAGGCGATTACGGGTATCTGAAACGAAGGTATAAGGTTGATATCGTAGGATTGTGGATCAGTGTGTTGTGTCATTCATACCATACCTTTCTTTTTCTTTTTGGAATGTGTATGTGAGAATCATGTGATCTACATCTGACTTTGTAATAATTCCATGTTCTGTTGACAATGTTGCAATTTGGCACTCCATCATGAACCGTATTAATGCCTCTTTTGTTTGGGAGAGTCGTAGGCAATTAAATGTATAGGGAATATTCATATCTAGTGTCATAATGGAGCACCTCATTGAAGTATAGAACATGATATATTGGTGAGTTCTTTGTTATTATAACAAACATATGTTCTATTGTAAAGTACAAAATAAAAAATCCACATATAAGCATACCAATATGTGATATGTTTGTATGTAGATTTTTTGGTGTATTGATTTTCTTCTGATCGGGTTAACAGGATATGTTAGAATTTACACAAAAAATACAAAATTTTATATATTGTTAGAATCGCATAAAACCAAAGGTTGTTTACATTTTTCAAATGCAAAGCATTGGTTTTATCATTTTTCGATATATTTTTTTATATTACATATAATCGTAGTTAATGCTAAATAATTCTAACTATATTTGACCTAAAATTTCTCGTAATGAAGGGGTCGAGGGTTCAAGTCCCTTTTCCAGCTTATGGATACCAATGCTTCAGATTCCGATGCGGAGTCTGAAGCTTTTTTCTTTGACCGAGTTTTATTTTATCCTATTTTCTGCCAGGAGACAAGGCATATTCCAAAACCAGCAGAAAAAGACGGTATATCCTGCGGCAAAACCGCCGGATATACCGTCTTTTTTCATACTCTTTTATCAGTGCAGCAAGTTCCGCATGCTTTTCAGACTGATCAGCAGCGTGGAAGTATTGTGAAACAGCGCCGACGTGGCAGGCTGAATCAGCCCGCCCACGCCCAGAAGAATCAGTCCGGCATTGACGCCCACGATCCATCGGTAATTAGAGTGAATCCTCTTCATCAGTGCGTCGCTTAACCGTTTCAGTGTAACGATCTGATACAGATCGTCAGCCGTGATGGTAATATCGGCGATTTCCCGGGCAATCTGCGCGCCATCGCTGACGGCGATGCCCACATCGGCTGCCGACAGAGCCGGCGAATCATTGATGCCGTCTCCGATCATAATCACCTTACGCCCTGCTGCCTTTTCCTTTTCCACAAACCTGGCTTTATCTTCCGGCAGAACCTCTGAATAATACTCGTCCACGCCTGTCCTGGCCGCAATGGCTGCCGCTGTGCGTTCACTGTCCCCCGTCATCATGACAATTTTCTTAAGACCCAGTTCCCGCAAATCAAAAAGCACCTCCCGTGCCTCTTCCCGCAGCGGATCTTCAATACAGATCACCGCCGCCAGTCTGCCCTCTATGGCAAGATAGAGATGGGAATATTCCTTTGGCAGCTGCTCAAAGACTTCCCTGCACTGCGGATCGATGACACATTTTTCATCCTCGAAGACAAAGTGAGCGCTGCCGATGACCACTTTGCGGCCATCGATCCAGGAAGAAATTCCATGCGCTACGGTATACTCCACTTTGGAATGCATCTCTTCATGCTCAAGGCCCCGCCGCTTCGCCTCCTGCACTACGGCCTTGGCCATGGAATGGGGAAAATGCTCTTCCAGGCAGGCGGCAATGCGCAGCATATCTTCCTTGCTGTCTTCCGTGAAAACCACCACGTCCTTCACTGTGGGTCTGGCCTTTGTCAGGGTTCCCGTCTTGTCAAACACAATGGTTGAAGCCTCCGATACCGCCTCCATGTATTTACCGCCTTTGACAGTGATATGTTCCGCCCCTGCCTCACGGATAGCCGACAGCACCGTGATGGGCATGGACAGTTTGAGCGCGCAGGAAAAGTCCACCATTAAAACAGCCAGCGCTTTCGACACATTTCTTGTCAGAAGCCCCGTCAGAACCGTACCTGCCAGCGTATAGGGAACCAGTCTGTCTGCCAGATGCTCCGCTTTGCTTTCCGCAGAAGATTTCAGTTTTTCTGACTCTTCGATCATAGCGACGATCTTTTCAAACCGCGTGGAACCTTTTATGGCCCTGACCCGGACCGTCAGCTCCCCTTCTTCCACCACCGTGCCGGCATACACATACCCGCAGACTTTCTTCCTCACCGGCAGTGATTCCCCGGTGAAAGACGCCTGGTTCACCATGGCTTCTCCTGCCGTCACGTTGCCGTCAAAAGGAATCACATTCCCCATGCGCACCACTACTTCATCGCCGGGCTGAATTTCCGAAACCGGTGTAAGGACTTCCTGTCCCTTTCGCAAAGCCCACACTTTGCTGATGTTCAAAGACATACTTCTGGCAAGATCCCCCACTGATTTTTTCCGGGTCCACTCTTCCAGAAGTTCACCGATACTCAGCAGAAACATGATGGAGGCCGCGGTTTCCATGTTTTTCCTCAGCAGGGAAATACCGATGGCCGTACCGTCCAGTACTGCCACATCCAGGCGCTTTCTTCTCAGACTGTTTATTCCCCTGCCCAGATAGCCCAACGCTCTGATCCCGGTCCAGGACGCCCGGACCGGGAAAGGGACCAGCAGTTTCCCCATACAGCGAAGCATAATTTTCCCCAGCAGCTTCTCCTGAAAACGGGCGTTCAGTTCCCGCCCGGAATTTTCCATCACACTGTCCGGAACTTTCACATCGCCGTACCAGAATTTTTTCAGCGCTTCCGTGACCTCTGCGCGGGCTTCCCGTGTTTTGTCATAATAGATCACCGCGTCGCCGGTCCTCTCATAGACTTCTGCTGATATGATCCCCGGCTGACGCTGCAGATAGTACAGCAGCGTATCCGCTTCTTTGCAGGTCATCCTTTTCTGCATCAGATGAACCCGCATACGTCCTTTGATCTCATGTCTTATGATAAATTTCATCGTGTACCTTCTGAAGCCTGCTCTTCTTCACGGTCTGCGCAGTCATCCCCACAGATGTCCTCTTCCCGGGCAGCTCTGTCTTCATTAATCTGCTTTGCTTCAGCCAGTATGTCTTCCGCATTTTCCTGTACTGCGGTAACTGTCTGCATCACGGACTCTCTGGCACGAAGCGCTGCTGCGGTGCAGCTGACATACGCTTTTTTGGCGTCCTTGCTGGCCAGAACTTTCACGCCCGCCGTTCCGAATAATACTCCCCCTGCAAACAATCCTACTTTTTTCCAGTCAATATTCATCATTTTACTATGTACCTC
Source organism: Candidatus Ruminococcus avistercoris (assembly GCA_019120315.1). Lineage (GTDB taxonomy): Bacteria > Bacillota > Clostridia > Lachnospirales > Lachnospiraceae > Ruminococcus_G > Ruminococcus_G avistercoris. Next base: position 57,767 of record DWVJ01000016.1, on the reverse strand, counting down.
CTATTTGTGCCTGTAACCGGTATACATGACCATAAAAAAACAGAAAGCAGCCGCAGCTGCCCAGAACTTATGGTGTTTCATAAACCTCACTTCCTTTGCCGTATTTGCAATTATTTTAATTTGCAGAATTCATCATACTGCCTGCGGCAGCCTTCGTCAACGCAGAACCGCCTTGTTGAGAAATCTTATCACTATCACCCCTCCTGCGCGGCAGTGATACGGTACATATTGCTGCGGCTGATGATTCCTTCCTCTTCCAGCACATTTAACATCCGGTAGACTGTTGCCTGTCCGATACCGCTGTCCTTTTTGGCAACGTAATAGCAGATTTCTTTACAGCTGGAACATTCCCGGGACAGCATCACATCCAGTATGGTCATTCTCTGCTTTGTAATCCGGCATCCCCTCTTCCGCATTTTTTCCAGGATGACTCTTTTTTCAACTTCTGTTTTCTGAAAGTTCCTTCCACAACTCATGATCTGACCGCCTCCAATACTTGTTTTCAAGGTTAGTATACGCTAATCACAGTTAGTTGTCAATAACTCCTGTATCTAAAAAAGGCATGGTACCAGACAACGGTTCCATGCCTTTGTGACGACAGTCAAATCTCATACCCGACGGATTTTTGGTAAGCATGCGCCAGTTTTTCAAAAGCCGGCAGAGAGCGTTTTACCTTTTCTGTCTCCACGCAGTAAGAAATCCGGAAATAACCGGGACAGCCGAAGGTATCGCCCGGCACCAGCAGCAGATCATATTCTCTTGCCTTCATGCAGAAGGCATTGGCGTCTTCCTCCAGCGCTTTGGGGAACATATAGAAGGTTCCCCCCGGTCTTACACAGGAAAATCCCAGATCCGTGAGCTTATCATAGAGAAGATTCATATTAGTCTCATAAACACTCAGATCGGAAGTATCCTCCAGCAGATCGATCACCGCCATCTGGATGATGGAAGAAGGACAGTTATGTCCGATCCCCCTTGAAATCTGTCCGCACATATCCACGATTTTCTTTCCGTCTTCATCCATGGGCGAAGCGGCCAGATAACCAATCCGCTCTCCTGGAAGAGAGATGGACTTGCTGAAGGAATAGCAGGTGATAGTTTTTTCGTAGATGGAAGCCATGTAGGGAGAAGTTTTTCCGTCAAACACGATCTCCCGGTAAGGTTCATCGGAAATCACATAGATATCGTGACAGTACTGCTCCCCTTTTCTGCGCAGAATTTCCGCCAGTGTCTTCAGCGTCTCCTCCGTATAAACCACACCGGAAGGATTATTGGGCGAATTGATCAGCACCGCCGTCACATCCTCCGTCACCATCTCCTCAAACCGTTGAAAGTCTATCTGGAAAGATACAAGATCCGCCGGAACCACCTTCAGATGGGCTCCCGTCAGATTGACATAAGGCCCATACTCCGGAAAATAGGGCGCGAAGGTAAGGATCGTATCCCCCGGAACGGTCACCGCGCGGAATGCATGCGCCAGGGAAGAAGCCGCTCCGCTGGTCATGAAAATATGATCCGCCGCGTAATCCAGATGAAACCGTTTTTTAAGAGAAGCGGCAACCGCTTCCCTTGCCGCCTGGTTTCCCAAAGTGGGACTGTACCCATGCAGTTCCATGGGACTTTTCGTCTCCAGCAGTTCGATCATCTTTCTGGTAAATTTATCCGGAACGGGCACCGAAGGGTTCCCCAGGCTGTAATCGAAAACATTTTCATATCCGATTTGGGCCGCCCGCTGTGCTCCATAAGTAAAGGTCTCCCGGATCACTGATTTTGCATTCAGCATATCCTCGTATATTTTTGCTCTCATCGTTTCGTCATCTCCCGCTCTTTTTTCCGTCTTTTCCTTCTTTTTTCACATGAATTTCCATCTGAGGATAGGGAATCCGGATCCCCGCCGCCTCAAAGGAAGTTTTGATCTCCTCATTCAATTTCCATCGCACATCCCAGTAATGCTCAGTTTTTACCCAGGCACGCAGCCCCAGCCGCACGCAGCTGTCCGCCAGCGCATCCACGAACACCTGGATCTCATTGTCTTTGGCAATCCGCTCCTCCTGCTCGATCAGACCCATCAGAATTTCTTTGGCCCGCTTCAGATCAGAATCATAGGAAATCCCCACTTTGATATCCAGCTTTCGCTGATCCATCGCCGTCACATTGGTGATGATATTGTTGGTGAGGGTGGCGTTCGGCACCATCACCCGCTGATTGTCCATGGTCAGCAAGGTGGTGTAATACATCTCTATCTTCTGTACCGTCCCCTCATGATTGCCTGTGTCCTCGATAATATAATCCCCCACGGTAAAGGGCTTGAAAATCAGGATAATCACGCCGCCGGCCAGATTGGACAGGCCGCCCTGCAGGGCAAGACTGACGCCGACGCCGGCTGAAGCCAAAAGCGCCGCCACCGAAGTGGCCTGTACGCCAAACTGCGTGGCGATGGAAAAGATCAAAAGCGCATACAGCCCCACTTTGGCCAGGGAATTGATAAAGCTGACGCCTTCCGCCGGAACACCGGCCTTCGTCATGGATTTTCTCAGAATCGTACACAGCCATTTGATCACCCTGGAACAGATCAGATAAATGACGATGGCCAGAATTACCTTCAGGCAGAAGGTTCCCACCATGGGAAGGGTGTTTTCTCTCAACATTTCCAGATATTTCATAAATTATCCTTTTCTATATTCAAAAACTGATACGCTTAAGGGAGCCAGCTTGATTTTGATTGAGTGCTCCCGATCGTCGCATTCCACCGTCCGGGAGGATTTCACCCGGGGATTTACCATACCGCTTCCTCCGTACGTCTTCGCATCGCTGTTGAATATTTCCTTATATTTCCCGGCTCTTGGCACGCCCACCCGATACTCCTCATAAGGCAGCGCGGAGAAATTGCAGACGATCAGCAGCTGATGTTCCCCTTTTTTATCTGTCCGCAGGAAGGAGAGGATATTCTTCTCCCATTCCATGGCGTTGATCCACTCAAATCCTTCCGGATCAAAATCCTGCTCATAAAGAGCCGGCTGGGATTTGTAAAGATGGACTGCGTCTTTCATAAACTGCCAGAACTTATGATGCTTTTCCTCTTCCAGCAGCTCCCAGTCCAGCCCTCTGGCTTCGGACCACTCCTGTTCCTGGGCAAAATCCTGTCCCATAAACAGCAGCTTTTTCCCAGGATGGCTGATCATATAGGCGAGAGCGGCGCGCATGTTGGCGTATTTCTGCTCTTCGTCTCCCGGCATCTTTTGGATCATGGAACCTTTCTCATGGACAAACTCGTCGTGAGACAGACTCAGCAGGAATTTTTCACTGTAAGCATAGATCATGCTGAAGGTCAGCTCATTGTGATGAGCGCCCCGGAAAACGGGATCATACTGCAGATATCCCAGAAAATCGTTCATCCATCCCATATTCCACTTATAATCAAAACCAAGTCCGTCTTTTTTTACATCTCCGGTCACCATGGGCCAGGCAGTGGACTCCTCGGCGATCATCAGAACATCGGGATACATCTTTTTCATCATGGAATTCAGATGTTTCAAAAATTCCACCGCCTCCAGGTTTTCATTTCCGCCGTAAATATTGGCGACCCATTCTCCATCCCGTCTTCCGTAGTCCAGATACAGCATGGAAGCCACCGCATCCATGCGGATGCCGTCCACATGATACTTGTCCGCCCAGAACATGGCGTTGGCGATGAGAAAATTGCTGACCTGTGGACGCCCGTAATTGAAAATCTTAGTCCCCCAGTGGGGGTGTATGCCCTGGCGCGGATCCTGATGTTCAAACAGCCCGGTCCCGTCAAAGGAAGACAGCCCGAAATCATCTTTCGGGAAATGAGCCGGCACCCAGTCCAGAATCACACCGATGCCTTCCCGATGCATATGATCCACAAAGGCCATAAAGTCCTCCGGCGTGCCGTAACGGCTGGTGGGCGCGTAGTATCCCGTTACCTGATATCCCCAGGATTCATCCAAGGGATGTTCCATCACGGGCATCAATTCCACATGGGTATATCCCATCTCTTTGACATACTCCGCCAGCTTCACCGCAATCTCCCGATAATTGCAAAAAGGCCTGTCGTCCTGCGGCCGGCAAAATGACCCCAGGTGCACCTCATAAATATACATCGGCCGGTCTTCTTTTTGCACGTTTTTCCTGGCGCGCATCCACTCCCTGTCCTGCCAGCGGTAACGCTTTAAATTCGCCACCACAGAAGCCGTGTCGGGCCGCAGCTGGGCGGCGTTGGCAAAGGGATCTGCCTTCAGATAGGTCAGCCCGTCCCGCAGCTTGATTTCATACTTATAAATATCCCCAGGCTTCACCTGGGGTATGAAAAGTTCAAAGATACCGGATTCCTCATGCTTTTCCATGGGGTGCATCCTTCCATCCCAGTTGTTGAAATCGCCTGCCACGCTGACCCGCAGCGCATTGGGCGCCCAGACGGCGAAATGTACGCCGTTGGTGTGGCCGGAGCGCACCGGATGGGCTCCCAGCTTTTCATAAATATGATATCCGATCCCATGGGCAAACTGCACTTCGTCTTCCTTTGTGATTCTGCCCGGAAAGCGATAAGGATCTTTATATTCTTTATATTTTCCCTCTTCCTGCACCACAAACACGTAATCAGGGATCTCTTTCCCCGCAAGCAGAACGGCGAAAAATCCGGCTTCATCCTCCATGGTCATCGGATACTTTTTCTGATCCTTAAGTGTTTTCACCATCACCTTTTCCCGCCCCGGGAAAAAGCACTGGATCAGCACGCCGCCTTTTACCAGGCGCGGCCCCAGAATCCTGCGGGGATGGTCCTCCTCCGAATACACAATCGCCTCTATTCCTGCCCAATCCATCAAATCATATAGTTTATCTGCCATAAAGATCCTCCCGTTTTTCCGTCAGCGTCACTCTGACAGTTTATGTATAAACAGCCCGCTTCTTAGCTTGGGCTCAAACCAGGTCGATTTGGGCGGCATCAGCCGATGTTCGTCAGCCACCGCAAACAACTCATCTATAGAGGTGGGATACATGGCAAACGCCGCCTCACAGTCGCTGCTCACTCTGCGCTCCAGCTCCGACAGACCGCGGATCCCTCCCACAAAATCAATTCTTGTATCTGTCTTTGGATTTTTGATTCCCAGCACCGGCGCCAGCAAGTGATCCTGCAGCAGAGAAACATCCAGACCGTCCACCGCATCCTCGCTGCGGTATTCTTCCCGGATCTGCAGACGATACCATCCGTCCCGCAAAACCATACCGAACTCTCCTTTTTTTCCGGGATGAACCTGATCAGATCCGGTCTTTTCCACCTGGAATTTCTCCTCCACCTTTTTCAGGAACTCCTCTTGGGACAGGCCGTTCAGGTCTTTGACCACTCTGTTGTAATCATAGATTTTCAACTCATCCGCCTGAAACAAAACCGAGAGGAAATAATTGAATTCCTCGTCGCCTGTATAGCCTGGATTTTGCTCCCGGCGCATCTTTCCCACCTTCACTGCGGAGGCGCAGCGGTGATGCCCGTCGGCAATATACAGGCATTCGATTTTTGAAAAAGCGGAGGCGATTCTCTGCACCGTACCCGCATCGTCGATGGTCCATACCCGGTGACGGATTCCGTCATCGCTGACGAAATCATAATTGGGACTTTTGTCCTTCCACTCCTCTATGATCGCCCGCAGCGTCTCGTCCCGGTGATAAGCAAGAAAAATAGGGCCTGTCTGTGCATCGCAGGCATCCACATGGCGGATCCGGTCCAGTTCCTTCTCCTCACGGGTATTTTCATGTTTGCGGATCACACCGCTGTCATAGTCGTCAATGGAAGCGCACCCCACGATACCGGTCTGGCTGCGTCCGTCCATGGTCAGCTCATACAGGTAATAGCTTTTCCAGCGGTCCTGCACGAAATTTCCCGCCTTATACATCTTTTCCAGTGTTTTTCTGGCCCTTTCATAGACACGGGGATCATAGGTGTCTACGCTGTCCGGAAACTGTGTTTCCGCCCTGTCGATTTTCAGGAAAGAGTAAGGTTCCCTGGCCACCTCCTCGCAGGCTTCCTTTCTGTTATATACATCGTAAGGCAGCGCCGCAATGCGCGGTGCCAGATCAGCCGTCGGCCGAATTCCTCTAAAAGGTCTCACTGTCGCCATATCATTTGTTTCCTCTCCTTAATTTCAGAATCATCCTGAAAGTCCGGATGATTCTCTTTTTGTTTCGCACCACGGATCTGAGCAGCCTCAGACGCCGCATATATTTTTTCATACACTTCATCCTGAACTCCTTCTATCCGCAGATAGTGAAAAAGGGCGGAGAATTTTATCGCTAAAATTCTCCCTCCCTTTTATTTTACAATACGAACACGCAATACGCCATCTATTTTTTCAAGTTTTTCAATCACTTCCTGATAGGGACGCGTCTGTACATCCAGAAGCGTATAGGCGTAGTTCCCTTTACTCTTATTGGTCATATCGGAGATATTGATTCCCGCGTCGCCCAGCACCTTGCTGAAGCTGCTGATCATATTGACGGTATTTCTGTGGTTGATGGCGATCCTTCCCGCTGTCACGCAGGTACCCATATCGCAGTTGGGATAGTTTACTGAATTTTTAATATTTCCGTTTTCCAGGAAATTTCTCAGTTCTTTGACTGCCATCTTCGCACAGTTGTCTTCCGCCTCTTCTGTGGATGCTCCCAGATGGGGTGTTACCAGCGTATTTTTGGCGCCGGCCACCACCGGATTGGCAAAATCTGTCACATACTTTCTCACCCTTCCGTTTTCCAATGCTTCCACCAGAGCTTTTTCATCCACCAGAAGATCTCTGGCAAAATTCAAAAGCACCACGTCTTCTTTCATCTGGCTGATGGCCTCGGCATTGATCATCCCCCTGGTTTCATCGGTGAGGGGCACATGGATGGTGATATAATCGCATTCTTTATAAATAATACTCAAATCATTGATATGTTTGATGGTACGGGAAAGATTCCAGGCCGCCTCCACGGAAATGTAGGGGTCGTATCCGTATACCTCCATACCCAGATGGGTCGCCGCGTTGGCAACCAGTACGCCGATGGCGCCCAGACCGATGATTCCCAGCTTCTTGCCGCTGATCTCCCGGCCGGCAAACTGTTTTTTCTTTTTCTCCGCCAGTTTGCCGATATCTTCCACATTCTGCTCGCTTTCCACCCATTCGATACCGCCCACGATATCTCTGGAAGCCAGCAGCATTCCGGCGATTACCAGTTCCTTCACGCCGTTTGCGTTGGCGCCAGGCGTATTGAACACCACGATTCCCTCATCGGAGCATTTGCCCAGCGGAATATTATTCACGCCGGCTCCGGCCCGGCCGATGGCTTTCAGATTTTCCGGCAGATCCATGGATTTCATATCCGCGCTGCGAACCAGCACCACATCTGCTTCCTGGATATTATCCGTCTCCTGGTACTCGCTGCTGAATTTTTCCAATCCCACCGGTGAAATCGGATTCAGGCAATGATATTTATACATGTCACAGATTCTCCTCTTCAAATTTTTTCATAAATTCAACCAGTTTGTCCACGCCTTCGATAGGCATGGCATTATAAATGCTGGCGCGCATACCGCCAACGGTCCGATGGCCTTTCAGATTTTCCAGGCCGGCGGCCTTGGCCTGGGCCACAAATTTTGCGTCCAGATCTTTGTCTCCCGTCACAAAAGGTACATTCATCAAAGACCGGTCTTCCTTCACAACAGTCCCCTTAAACAGTCTGCTCTGATCCAGGAAATCATACAGGATGGCCGCTTTTTTCTCATTGCGCTCCTTCATGGCTTCGAGGCCGCCCATTTTCACGATCCACTGGAAGACTTTCCCGCAGATGTAGATTCCATAGCAGTTGGGCGTATTGTACATGGAACGGTTATCCGCATACGTCTTAAACTGCATCATGGTCGGTGTGCCGGGCAGCACATCCTCCGTGATCAGATCCTCCCGGATCACAGAAATCACCAGACCGGCCGGTCCGATATTCTTCTGCACACCGCCGTAAATGATGCCGTATTTAGACACATCCACCGGCTCGGACAGGAAACAGGAGGAAACGTCTGAAACCAGGATTTTCCCTTTTGTGTTGGGCAACGTTTTAAATTTCGTACCGTAAATGGTATTATTTTCACAGATATAGACATAGTCCGCATCCTCGCTGATCGGCAGATCGGAGCAGTCCGGAATATAGGAAAAGGTCTTATCCTCAGAAGAGGCGATCTTGTTCACCGTGCCGTACTTCTGGGCTTCCTGGTAAGCTTTTTTTGCCCACTGTCCCGTTACGATGTAATCCGCTTTTCCATGCTTCATCAGATTCATGGGGATCATGGCAAACTGCAAAGATGCGCCGCCCTGCATGAACAGTACTTTGTAATTGTCCGGTATCTGCATCAGTGTGCGCAGATCCGCTTCGGCCTGGTCGATGATCTCATCAAAAGCTTTCGAGCGATGACTCATCTCCATAACGGACATTCCCGTCCCGCGGTAATCCAGCATTTCTGCCTGAGCTTCCTTTAATACCTCCTCCGGCAGCACGGCCGGACCTGCTGAAAAATTATACACTCTACTCACTTTTCATATCCTCCTCAAAGTATGATCTTTGTTAAACCTTTCCTATCATAACTCTTTGTTATTTTAATGTCAATATCTATTGCTGTTCCTTCTCCTGCAAATCCCGGGCGTCAAAGCTGGCGCTCAAAGATGCTCCCGCCGGAACCATGGGAAAAACTTTATCGTCACAGTCGATCTGACAATCGATCAGCACAGTGGTATTCAGCTTAAGCGCCTTTTCCACCGCCGGTGCAAACTCCTCTTTGCTGGCCACACGGATGCCCACAGCGCCCATGGATTCCGCCACTTTCACATAATCGGTTTTATCCTGCAGGATGGTGTTGGAATACCGCTTTCCGTAGAACAGCGTCTGCCACTGACGGACCATGCCGAGCACATGGTTGTTGACCACCAGCTGAACCAGCGGAAGCTGATTGCGCACCGCCGTGGCAATTTCATTCATATTCATTCGAAAACATCCGTCTCCCGCCACGTTGATTACGGTCTGATCCGGGCGTCCCATCTTTGCGCCGATGGCCGCGCCCAAACCATATCCCATGGTTCCCAGACCGCCGGAGGTGATGAAGGTTCTGGGCTTTGTATATTTATAGTACTGCGCCGCCCACATCTGGTGCTGTCCCACCTCTGTGGTGATGATGGCTTTCCCGTCGGTGATCCGGTACAGCTCCTCCATGATATAAGGACCGCTCAGACCGCTTTCATCATACTGCATGGGATACTTTTCCTTCAGCTCACGGATGGTCTGCAGCCACTCTTCATGCCCCTGCTGGGGGATCTGCTCATTGAGGAGTTTCAGAACTTCTTTTAAATCTCCCACGATGCTGGCATCCACCACAACATTTTTGTTAATCTCAGCCGCATCCACGTCGATCTGCAAAATCTTGGCGTTTTTGGCGAAACTTTCCGCATCACCCGTCACCCGGTCGCTGAATCTTGCGCCCAGCGTGATCAGAAGATCACACTGCATGACCCCCAGATTGGAGGTTTTCGTACCGTGCATTCCGATCATTCCGGTATAGAGTTCATCCGTTTCCGGAAAAGATCCCTTTCCCATCAAGGATACCGCCACCGGCGCGTTCACCTTATGGACAAAGGTTCTGACCTCTTCTGCCGCGTTGGAGAGAATGGCTCCTCCACCCACAAAAATGAAGGGACGTTTTGCTTTTGCGATCATCTGAACCGCGTTTTCAATATCCAGATGCGTGATCTTTTCTGTGGAAGGCCGGATCTCCTCCGGCTCTTTATAAGTATATTCCGCTTTCAGCGCCGTGACATCTTTCGTTACGTCCACCAGCACCGGGCCGGGCCGGCCGCTTTTCGCGATGGTAAAGGCCCTGCGGATCGTGTCGGCCAGCTTCGTCACATCTTTTACGATCATGCTGTGCTTTGTGACAGGCATGGTCACGCCGGCAATATCCACTTCCTGAAAGCTGTCTTTTCCCAGCAGCGGCACTCCCACATTCGCGGTAATGGCCACCACGGGAATGGAATCCATATAGGCGGTGGCAATTCCTGTGACCAGGTTAGTCGCTCCGGGACCGGAGGTGGCCATACATACTCCCACCTTCCCCGTCGCTCTTGCGTATCCGTCCGCCGCATGGGCCGCTCCCTGTTCATGGGAAGTCAGGATATGACGGATTTCACTTTGATGTTTATATAATTCATCATAAATGTTCAGAATAGAGCCGCCCGGATATCCAAAGACCGTATCCACGCCCTGCTCTTCCAAACATTTGATGATGATTTCGGAACCTGTTAACTGCATCGGTTATACCTCCTGACTTCCCGAAATCTCCAGTACGGCGCCGCGGTCACCGGAGGTCACCATGGACGCATACCGCGCCAGGTAGCCGGTGGTTACTTTGGGCTGTCTGGGCTTCCAGTTCTTTCTTCTTTCTGCCATTTCTTCTTCACTGACCGCCACATTCAGTTTGTGGTTCGGAATATCGATCTGGATCAGATCTCCTTCTTTAATCAGGGCGATGGGGCCGCCTACGGCTGCTTCCGGAGAAACATGACCGATGGACGCTCCTCTGGATGCGCCGGAAAAACGGCCGTCCGTGATCAAAGCCACGGAAGAACCAAGGCCCATTCCTGCGATCTGCGAGGTAGGATTGAGCATTTCACGCATACCCGGTCCTCCCTTGGGGCCTTCATAGCGGATCACTACCACATCTCCTTCTTTTATTTTCCCGGAAAGGATGGCTTCGCTGGCGTCTTCCTCACAGTCAAAGACTCTGGCCGGTCCTTCATGCACCAGCATCTCATCCACCACGGCGGAACGTTTCACCACGCTGCCGTCGGGAGCCAGATTGCCCTGAAGCACAGCCAGACCGCCGGTCTCGCTGTAGGGATTGTCAATGGGACGGATCACTTCCGGATTCTTGTTCACACAGCCGGCAATGTTTTCACCCACGGTCTTTCCGGTAACCGTCATACAGTCGGTATTCAAAAGACCTTTCTTGTTCAGTTCATTCATCACTGCGTAGACGCCGCCGGCTTCATTGAGATCTTCCATATAGGTGGGACCGGCCGGAGCCAGATGGCACAGGTTCGGTGTCCTGGCGCTGATTTCATTGGCATAGGGAATCTTAAAGTCCATGCCGATCTCATGGGCGATGGCCGGAAGGTGAAGCATACTGTTGGTGGAGCAGCCAAGAGCCATATCCACGGTCAGCGCGTTGATCAGCGCCTCTTTCGTCATGATATCCCGGGGACGGATGTTTTTCTTTAAAAGTTCCATCACCTGCATGCCGGCGTGTTTTGCCAGACGGATTCTCTCAGAATACACCGCCGGGATCGTTCCATTGCCCGGAAGTCCCATACCCAGCACCTCGGTCAGACAGTTCATGCTGTTGGCCGTATACATACCGGAGCAGGATCCGCAGGTGGGACATGCCTTGTTTTCAAATTCCTGTACGTCTTCTTCCGTCATCTTTCCCGCCGCATAAGCGCCCACCGCCTCAAACATGCTGGAAAGACTTCTCTTCTGCCCATGTACATGGCCTGCCATCATGGGACCGCCGCTGACAAAGATCGTCGGCACGTTGATCCTTGCTGCCGCCATTAAAAGTCCGGGCACGTTCTTATCACAGTTTGGCACCATCACCAGCGCGTCAAACTGATGGGCCATCGCCATGGCCTCGGTAGAATCGGCGATCAGATCTCTGGTTACCAGAGAATATTTCATGCCGATATGTCCCATGGCGATACCGTCACAGACTGCGATAGCCGGAAATACCCGGGGCACGCCGCCCGCCAGAGCCACTCCCATCTTTACCGCTTCCACGATTTTATCCAGGTTCATATGACCCGGTACGATTTCATTATATGAACTTACGATACCGATCAACGGTTTGTCCATTTCTTCTTTCGTAAACCCAAGCGCGTTAAACAGCGAGCGGTGAGGCGCCTGCTGCATTCCTTTTTTTACTGCATCACTTTTCATTTATATTACCTCGATTCTTTCTTATTTGATTGCTTCTGCTATCTTGTCTCCCATTTCTTCTGTTCCCAGCTGCGTACAGCCTTCGGACATGATATCCACCGTACGGTATCCCTGTGCCAGCACCTCTTTGACCGCCAGTTCCACTGCGTCCGCTTCCTGATCCAGATCCAGGGAATAGCGCAGCATCATGGCAGCGGAAAGGATCGTGGCAATGGGGTTGGCCAGGTTTTTTCCTGCGATATCCGGCGCCGATCCATGGCTTGGCTCATAAAGTCCGAACTTCGTTTCGTTGAGGCTGGCGGAGGAAAGCATACCGATGGATCCCGTCACCATACTGGCCTCATCGGAGAGAATGTCGCCAAACATATTCTCTGTCAGAATCACGTCAAACTGACCCGGATTTTTCACCAGCTGCATGGCGCAGTTATCTACCAGCATATGGGACAGTTCCACTTTTGGATAATCTTTGGCCACTTCCTCCACTACGCTTCTCCACAGACGGGAGGAATCCAGCACATTGGCTTTATCCACGCTGGTCACTTTCTTTCTTCTCTTCATGGCGATGTCGAAGGCCCGTTTCGCAATTCTGCGGATCTCATTTTCATCGTAAGTCAAGGTGTCAATCGCTTTTCTTACGCCATTTTCCTCTATGGTTTTACGTTCACCGAAATACAGGCCCCCCGTCAGTTCCCGCATGATCATCATATCAAACCCGTCGCCGATGATCTCGTCCCGCAGCGGGCAGGCGTCTTTCAGTTCCTCATACAGGTATGCCGGCCGCAGGTTGGCAAACAGATTCAGCGCCTTGCGGATTCCCAGAAGTCCTGCCTCCGGACGTTTGGAAGGCTCCAGGCGGTACCAGGGCGATGTGGCGGCGTCTCCGCCGATGGATCCCATCAGCACCGCATCCGATGCCTTTGCCTGTTCGATGGTCTCCTCCGTCAGAGGAACGCCATGGGCGTCGATGGAAGCCCCTCCCAGCAGCAGCGTCGTATATGCAAATTCATGGTTGTATTTCTCACAGACTTTATCCAGAACCTTTTTCGCTTCCCGGACGATCTCCGGTCCGATTCCGTCTCCCGGTATCAGTGCAATCTTATAATTCATGATATATTCCTCCCAAAACAGCCTTAATATCAATATAATAATCCATTTTACCCGACATTTCAACAAAAAGCTGGGACTGAACGCTTCCGCGCCCAGTCCCATTCCTCTTAACTGTTCTGCACATCCTGCGGTTTTTCCACTTCCGCAATGGCTGATTTCCGCATGGGAATCCGGCAGTTTTTATTGTTCCCAAATTCCACGATCACATCTTCATCTGTCAGATCAATGACGATACCATAAAATCCACTGGTGGTCACCACCGCATCCCCCACTGCCAGTTCAGAAAGCATGGCGCTCATACGCTTCTGCTCCTTCTTCTGGGGGCGAATCATCAGAAAATACATCAGTCCGAATAATACTACGATCCAGATAATCATAGAAGCTGTTCCCAGCATTCCGGAACCGGAAGACGACGCTGTCGCTACTAACATAATTAATTCCTCCTGTCATACCTAATACAGTCCATCATACACAAAATCCCACCGTTCATCAAGACTTTTTACCGATTTTTTTCATTTTCCCGAAATCCTTCCAGCTTCGCTTTTTTATAGGAAGCATACCGTCCCTCTTCAATGGCTGCGCGGATTTCCTCCATCATGGTATTGTAAAAGTACAGGTTATGCAGGACGCAAAGGCGCATGCCCAGCATCTCTTTTGCCTTCAGAAGATGGCGGATATAAGCCCGGCTGTAGCTGCGGCAGGCCGGACAGCCGCAGCCTTCTTCGATGGGGCGGGAATCCAGTTCAAATCTGGCGTTGAGCAGATTCAGTTTCCCATGATTGGTGTACACATGGCCGTGGCGGCCGTTTCTGCTGGGATAGACACAGTCAAAGAAGTCCACGCCCCGGTCCACAGCTTCCAGGATATTGGCCGGGGTGCCCACTCCCATCAGATAGGTGGGTTTATTTTCCGGCAGATGGGGAACCACCGCATCCAGGATCCGGTACATTTCCTCATGGCTCTCTCCCACAGCCAGACCGCCCACCGCATAGCCTGGCAGATCCATCTGTGCGATGGCCTGGGCATGGGCGATACGGATATCCTCGTAAATGGCTCCCTGATTAATGCCGAACAGCAGCTGATGGGGATTGATGGTATCTGCAAGACCGTTCAGTCTTTCCATCTCCCGTTTGCAGCGCTCCAGCCAGCGGGTGGTGCGGTCCACCGACTGCTGCACGTACTCCCGGGAGGCCACGCTGGAGGGGCACTCGTCAAAAGCCATGGCAATGGTGGAGCCCAGATTGGACTGAATCTGCATGCTCTCCTCCGGCCCCATGAAAATAAGCCTTCCGTCCACGTGGGAATGGAAGGTGACGCCTTCTTCTTTGATCTTGCGCAGAGCCCCCAGGGAAAACACCTGAAATCCGCCGGAATCCGTGAGAATGGGCCGATCCCAGTTCATAAATTTGTGAAGCCCGCCCAGTTTTTTTACCACCGTATCTCCCGGCCTCACATGCAGGTGATACGTATTGGATAATTCCACCTGGGTTTTGATCTCTTTCAGATCCATGGTGGACACTGCGCCTTTGATGGCGGCTGCCGTCCCCACATTCATAAACACCGGGGTTTCGATGGTCCCGTGAACCGTCTGAAAGCGGGCCCGTTTGGCACGCCCGTCCTTTTTTAAAATTTCATACATATTATTTTGTTTCCTTTTCTGAATTTTATCTGTTTTGGGATTTTAGACCCGTAAACGTCTGTGACTCAGTATAACACACTTTTCCAAAATGTTCTGCCTTTTTTTTCATTGCATTTTCATCCGGTTCAGCGTATAATATCATGGAAATTTACTTATGTTAATCATGTTTATCACCAATGAGGAGAATTTATATGCATTATACACTTGGTATTGATATCGGTTCCACAACGGTGAAAATCGCCATACTGGATCCGGATCATCAGCTGCTTTTTTCTGATTATGAAAGGCATTTCGCCAATATCCAGGAAACCCTGGCCGCCTTGCTGAAGAAAGCCTGTGCCTCCTGCGGTGACCTGACCGTACATCCTGTGATCACCGGTTCCGGCGGACTTGCGCTGGCCAATCACCTGCACGTTCCTTTCGTACAGGAAGTGATCGCCGTATCCTCTTCTCTGAAAGAACTGGCTCCTAAGACAGACGTGGCCATCGAGCTGGGCGGAGAGGATGCCAAAATCATTTACTTTGAGGGGGGCAATATCGAGCAGCGGATGAACGGTATCTGTGCCGGAGGGACCGGTTCCTTCATTGACCAGATGGCTTCTCTTTTGCAGACCGATGCGGTGGGCCTCAATGAGTATGCCAAACATTATAAAGCGCTGTATCCTATCGCAGCCCGCTGCGGTGTGTTTGCCAAATCAGATATTCAGCCTCTGATCAATGAAGGCGCCACCAAAGAAGACCTTTCCGCCTCCATATTCCAGGCGGTGGTCAACCAAACCATCAGCGGTCTGGCCTGCGGCAAGCCCATCCGGGGGCATATCGCCTTCCTGGGCGGCCCTCTTCATTTTTTATCTGAGTTAAAGCAGGCTTTTATCCGCACGCTGCGTCTGGATGAAGAGCACACCATCGCTCCGGAAAACTCCCACCTTTTTGCGGCCATCGGCTCCGCCCTGAACGCAAAGGAAGAGGTGAAGGTTCTTATGAGCGATCTGCAGACACGGCTGGAATCCAGCGTAAAACTGGAATTTGAAGTGGCCCGTATGGAGCCCCTTTTCGCTTCCCAGGAAGAGTATGAGGAATTTAACCGCCGTCAGAGTCAGTACAACGTAAAAACCGCTGATCTGGATACTTATGAAGGCAACTGTTATCTGGGCATCGACGCCGGCTCCACCACCACCAAAGCGGCGCTGGTGGGCGAGGACGGCTCCCTGCTCTACTCTTTTTACGATAATAACAACGGCAGCCCGCTGGCGACCACCATCCGCGCCATCCAGGAGATCTACCGCCATCTGCCCGACAAAGCCCGCATCGCCTGGTCCTGTTCCACCGGATACGGCGAAGCGCTGATCAAAGCGGCGCTGATGCTGGACGAGGGAGAAGTGGAAACCGTTTCCCATTATTACGCCGCGGCATTTTTCAACCCGGAAGTAGACTGTATCCTGGATATCGGCGGACAGGATATGAAATGTATCAAAATCAAGAATCATGTGGTGGACAGCGTTCAGTTAAATGAAGCCTGCTCCTCCGGCTGCGGTTCTTTCATCGAAACCTTTGCCAAATCTTTGAATTACACGGTGGAGGATTTCGCCAAAGCGGCCCTCTTTGCGAAAAATCCCATCGACCTGGGTACCCGCTGCACCGTATTTATGAATTCCAAGGTAAAGCAGGCGCAGAAAGAAGGGGCGGAAGTGGCTGACATTTCTGCAGGGCTGGCCTACTCGGTTATCAAGAACGCGCTGTACAAAGTCATCAAGGTTTCCGATGCTTCCGAGCTGGGAAAACACATCGTCGTACAGGGCGGAACCTTCTACAATGACGCCGTACTGCGAAGCTTTGAAAAGATCGCCGACTGCGAAGCGGTCCGTCCGGACATCGCCGGTATCATGGGCGCTTTCGGAGCAGCCCTGATCGCCCGGGAGCGATACGAGGACGGCAGCGTCACCACCATGCTGCCCATTGAGAAAATCAACAGCCTGCAGTACACCACTTCCATGGCAAACTGCAAGGGATGTACCAATAACTGCCGTCTGACCATCAACCGTTTCAGCGGCGGCCGTCAGTTTATCAGCGGAAACCGCTGCGAGCGCGGCATCGGCAAAGAAAAGAACAAGGATCACGTACCCAACCTGTTTGAGTATAAATATGACAGGATCTTCGGCTATGAACCGCTGCCGGCGGACAAGGCGGTCCGGGGACAGGTGGGAATCCCCCGTGTCCTGAATATGTTTGAAAACTATCCGTTCTGGTTCACCTTCTTTACGGAGCTGAAGTATCAGGTGGTGCTTTCTCCCACCTCCACCCGGAAGATCTATGAACTGGGCATCGAGTCCATTCCCAGTGAATCAGAATGTTATCCGGCCAAGCTGGCCCACGGTCATGTGACCTGGCTGATCCGCCACGGGGTGAAGTTCATCTTCTACCCCTGCGTACCCTATGAACGGGTGGAATTCGAAGATTCCGTCAACCACTATAACTGTCCCATCGTTACTTCCTATGCGGAAAACATCAAAAATAACGTGGATGAGCTGAACGATGATTCCATTCTTTTCCGCAATCCCTTCCTGGCATTTACCAACGAAGAGATCCTGACGGAGCGTCTGGTTACGGAATTCCCCGACATTCCCGATGAGGAAGTCAGAAAAGCCGCCCATCTGGCATGGCAGGAGCAGCAGAATCAGCGGCGGGATATCATGCGCAAGGGAGAAGAAACACTGGAATACCTGAAGAAGACCGGACGCCACGGCATCGTATTGGCAGGACGTCCCTACCATATCGACCCGGAGATTCACCACGGCATTCCGGATCTGATCAATTCCTACGGGGTAGCCGTGCTGACGGAAGATTCCATCTCCCATCTGGCGCCCCTGGAACGTCCATTGCGTGTCAACGATCAGTGGATGTACCATACCAGGCTGTATGCGGCGGCTAATTTTGTCAAAGAACATGACAACCTGGATCTGATTCAGCTGAACTCTTTTGGCTGCGGTCTGGACGCTGTCACCACAGACGAGGTCAGCGAGATCCTCTCCCGCAGCGGCAAAATCTATACCTGCTTAAAGATTGACGAGGTCAACAATCTGGGTGCAGCGCGGATCCGTGTCCGTTCCCTTCTGGCCGCTATCCGCACCAGAGAAAAAATGTGTCTGAACAGAACCATTGAACCTTCTTCCATCAAGAAGGCGTCCTTTACCAAAGAGATGCGCAAGACCCATACCATTCTCTGTCCGCAGATGTCGCCGATCCACTTCAATCTTCTGGCGCCGGCTTTCAACGCTTCCGGCTATCACCTGGAAGTGCTGCCCAATGACAATAAGGAAGCCGTTGACGTGGGTCTGAAGTACGTGAACAACGACGCCTGCTATCCCTCCCTGATGGTGGTAGGACAGATCATGCAGGCGCTGCTTTCCGGAAAGTACGACCTGGATCACGTGGCCATCATCATGTCCCAGACGGGAGGCGGCTGCCGTGCTTCCAACTACATCGCCTTTATCCGCAGAGCGCTGGAAAAAGCCGGCATGGAGCACATTCCGGTTATCTCCATCAATTTAAGCGGACTGGAAAGCAATCCCGGGTTTAAGATCACGCCGGATCTGGCCCGAAGGCTGGCCTACGCCGCTGTATTTGGCGATATTTTCATGAAATGTATTTACCGTATGCGGCCCTATGAAAAGAAGAAGGGAAGCGCCAACCGTTTACATAAAAAGTGGGAGAAGATCTGTATCGACTATCTCTGTGCAAAACATTTAAGCCACACCAGGTTCAAACAGATCTGCCGCACGATCATCCGTGATTTCGACCGTCTTCCCATCACCGATGAGAAGAAACCAAGAGTCGGCATCGTGGGCGAGATTCTGGTGAAGTTCCTCCCGGCTGCCAATAATCATCTGGCGGAGCTGCTGGAGAAGGAAGGAGCAGAGCCTGTAGTCCCGGATCTGATCGACTTCATGTGCTACTGCTTCTACAATCAGAATTTCAAGGCGAAATATCTGGGCACCAAAAAGTCAACGGCCAAAATGGCCAATGTGGCAATCAAAGCCATCGAATGGCTGCGCAGCGCCGCCACGAAAGAATTTGAAAAGAGCGTGCATTTTGATCCGCCGGCCCGGATCGAAGATCTGGCCCGTATGGCGGCTCCCATCGTTTCCATGGGAAATCAGACCGGCGAGGGCTGGTTTTTGACCGGCGAGATGATGGAACTGATCCACAATAACGCCAAAAACATCGTCTGCACCCAGCCCTTTGGCTGTCTGCCCAACCATATCGTAGGAAAAGGCGTCATCAAGGAAATCCGCCGGGAATACCCCGACGCCAATATCGTGGCCATCGACTATGACCCCGGCGCCAGCGAAGTAAACCAGCTGAACCGGATCAAGCTGATGCTGTCCACCGCGATGAAAAACATGGCGAAATAAACTGCAAAAAATCCCTGTCTCTCATCTCTTGAAAGGATGAGAAACAGGGATTTTATCATACCTTTTTATCTCAACACCCGCAGCGCCTTCAATACTTTTACAATCAGTCCTCCCATGGGGTAGCCACGAAGTTCCTCTTCTTTCATCTTGGTCACCACTTCGAAAAGAATCAGATAGATGAGGATGGCCAGAAGTACCGCCGGAATCAGACAGATCAGCGCAGAAGGAACCACAATACTCAGACCGTAGTAGATGATCCAGGCGGCGATTCCCATGCCGGCCGCTGCGGCCAGCGGTTTGCCATAGGTCTGAAGGAATTCATTTCTGTAATCCAGATGCTTTCTCACTGACAGCTGATTCAAAATACACATGCTCAGCGAATACGCCACGGTGGAAGCCAGCACACTGTATATTCCAAGGTTGGTAAACCAGGTCAGCGCCGCCAGCACCGCCACGTTAATCACCAGCGAGATGGAAGCGTTGCGCAGTGGCAGATGCTGTTTCCCGATTCCCTGCAGCACACCGTTGGTGATGGTGGACAGAGAATAAAAAAGAACCGATACCGCTCCTGCAACCAGCAGCCAGCCTGCTTCATCGGGCGACCCCGGAAACAGAATCTGCATGATGGGAAAAGCCAGCACAGCCAGCCCCACCGCCGCCGGAATGGCGATAAACATGGTCATGCGGATGGCCTCGTGGATCTTGTTCCTGGCCTCCTCATAAGCCCCGGTGGCATAGTTGCCTGTGATCTGGGGCATCATGGCCGTGGACGTGGCATTTGCCAGCGCCACCGGGATGTTGATCAGCACCATGTACTGTCCGCTGAAGACGCCATAGATAGTGGTGATATCGTCCGCAGCAGCTCCTTGGGCCAGCATCAGCGGAGAAAAAATGGACTGGTCGATATAGGCGCTGGCATTGTAGATGAAAGTGCTGAAAATTACCGGCGTCATCATCAGCAGAATCACTCTGGCAATTTCCGAAGCGCTTTCCGTATGCTCTGTCCTGTCCCGCAAAATCCGCTTTTTAATGACCTTTCTGTTCACGGCAAATACCAGCAGCATGAAAAGAATCCCCATCAGGACGCCGGCCGCCGTACCCAGCGTACCGCCGGCCGCTCCGTAACTGGCTTTTGCCTCCGGTGTGGATCCAAAGCTTTTCACCAGCATCCAGGCCGCCAGCACGCTGACCACAGCATTTAAAATCTGTTCCAGAATCTGAGAAACCGACGTGGGCATCATATTGTTATTTGCCTGGAAATAACCCCGAAGCACGCCCAGAAGTCCCGCCAGCAGGATCACCGGCGCCAGGATCCGCAAGGCCATCACAGCGCCGTCCGCACCGGCCGGCAGCAGCTGTCTGGCGAATACGAAAGCCACAAGCCCGGCCAGCGAACCAATGATAAGGATATACAGCACCGCGCCCCAGAATACCCGCTGCGCGTTACGGTACTGCTTTTTCGCGATCCTCTCCGCCATCAGTTTCGACACTGCCACCGGAATACTGTATCCGGAAATCAGCAGCAGAATGTTATATACGTTATAGGCGTATCCATAATATCCATATCCCAGACCTCCGATGGTCGCCTTCATCGGTGTCCGGTACAGCAGGCCGATGATCCGCACGATCAATCCTGCCACCATCAGGAAAGTGGCCTGTCTGACAAAGGATGCGTTTTTCCTGTTCATCTTATCCTCCCCGGTCATATATTTTCAATCTGCCAGTCGATGGGCGTAAGCCCGTGACTCTCCAGATATTGATTTGTCCTGCTGAAAACCCGGCTGCCGAAAAAGCCGCGGTAAGCGGACAGCGGGCTGGGATGGGCGGAAAAAAGCACCAGATGCTTTGGATTGGTAATCATGGGCTTTTTCGCCTGGGCAGGCTTTCCCCATAAAATAAAAACCATTGGCCGATCCTGGGCAGCCAGCACTCGTATGGCTGCGTCGGTGAACTCCTCCCAGCCGATTCCCCTGTGGGAATTGGCTTGATGCGCCCGCACGGTCAACACCGTATTCAGCAGCAGCACGCCCTGCCGGGCCCATTTTTCCAGATAACCGTTATTGGGAATATAGCATCCCACATCCTCTTCCAGCTCTTTGTAAATATTGACCAGGGACGGCGGTATCTCCACATCCGGCCGTACGGAAAAGCAAAGGCCGTGGGCCTGCCCCTCTCCATGGTAAGGATCCTGCCCCAGAATCACTACTTTCACCTGGGGCAGCGGCGTTAAATGAAACGCGTTGAAAATATCATCTCCCGGCGGAAAGATCCGGTGTGTGCGGTATTCCTCTGACACAGTCTGAAATAATTTTTTATAATAGGGCTTTTTAAATTCCGGGGCCAGCGCTTCGGCCCATTCACCACTGATCGGCGGCATGACTGACATCCTTTCTTCTACAGGCGCACCGGGATTCCCCGGTCTGCCAGGTATTTTTTCACTTCTTTTATCTCCAGTTCTTTATAGTGGAACAAGGAAGCGGCTAAAACGGCATCCGCCTTCCCCTCCGTCAACGCATCGTAAAAGTGCTCCAGCGTACCGGCGCCGCCAGATGCGATCACCGGAATGGACACGCTCTTTGCAATGGCTCTGGTCAGTTCGATATCATATCCGGCTTTAGTACCGTCGCAGTCCATGCTGGTCAGAAGAATCTCTCCCGCTCCCAGACGCTCCGCTTTTTTGGCCCACTCTACGGCGTCGATACCTACATCGATCCGGCCGCCGTTTTTATAAATATTCCAGCCGCTGCCATCGGGGCGCCGCTTGGCGTCGATGGCCACCACCACGCACTGGCTGCCGAATTTTTCCGCAGCCTCTGTGATCAGTTCCGGGCGGTTGATGACAGAAGAATTGACAGATATTTTATCTGCGCCCTCCCGAAGCAATATTTTGAAATCGTCTACAGTACGGATCCCGCCTCCCACCGTAAAGGGAATAAATACTTTAGCCGCCACGGCCCGCACCATATCCACCACGGTTTTCCGGTTATCGGAAGAAGCCGTAATATCCAGAAATACCACCTCGTCCGCACCTGCTTTGTCGTACGCCTTGGCGATCTCCACCGGGTCGCCGGCATCCTGCAGATTGACAAAATTGACGCCCTTTACCACCCTTCCGTCATTCACATCCAGACAGGGAATGATTCGTTTCGTAAGCATATTATGATTCCCCCTTTACAATATCGGCAAAATTTTGCAGAATTTTCAGCCCTGTGTCCGAACTTTTTTCCGGATGGAACTGGCAGGCAAATACATTTCCCTGCTCCACGGAAGCGTCGATGGAGGTGCTGTACTGTGTAGTCGCCGTCACGATCCTCTCATCCGCAGCCTGCAGATAATAGGAATGCACAAAATAGACGTAAGGGACGCCGGATATTCCCCGAAAGAGCCGTCCGTCGTGCTTTAATTCCAGGGAATTCCACCCCATATGGGGAATTTTCAGTTCCGGTTTCGGCGGGATCCTGCGGATGCTTCCCTTTAAAATTCCAAGCCCGCTGACCCCTGGATTTTCCTCGCTTTCCTCAAACAAAAGCTGCAGTCCCAGACAGATCCCCAGAAAAGGGGTATTTTTTTCCACCACTTCTTCGATGGCCGGCACCAGATTATATCGGTGAAGATTGTCCATGGCATGGCCAAATGCCCCTACGCCGGGCAGGATCACCCCGTCCGCGTGCAGGATCTCCTCCCGGTCTCTGGTAAACATCACCTGCTCGCCCAGCAGCAAAAGTGCTTTTTCCACACTCTTCATGTTGCCGGCGTCATAATCGATTATCGCAATCATCTGTTCTTCTCCTTGTCTTTTATGCTTTTGCCTCCAGTTCAAACCAGAACTCCACGCCATTGTCGTAGTTTTTCACACCGCACTGCTGATTCATAGAGTCCATAATCGCTTTAACGATGGACAAACCGATGCCGCTTCCCCCATAGGCTCTGGTTCTCGCCTTATCCACTTTATAGAATTTGATCCAGATCTTCTCCAGATCTTCCTCCGGGATGGGATCTCCCGTATTAAACACCGTTACTCTGACCTTGTCCTTGGCAAGGATGCAGCGTACTTCGATGATATTTTCATTCTTTACATGATTCAATGCGTTGGAAAGGTAATTGGTCACCACTTCCTCCACTTTGAATTCATCCGCCCATACGTACACGGGATCTTTTTTTGAAAAAATGATCTGTACCTGCTTTTGTTCTGCCAGAATGGAAGCGGACGAAATCACGCCCCGAATCAGATCGGCGATATCAAAACGTTCCATCGTAATCTGATCGTTTCCGAATTCCAGCTGATTCAATGTCAGCAGTTTTTTGACCATCTTATTCATCTTTGAAGCTTCATCTATGATAACCTCGCAGTAAAACTGACGGCTTTCCTCATCCTCATTGATATTGTCCTGCAGCCCTTCTGCATATCCCTGAATCAACGCAATAGGAGTTTTCAGTTCATGGGACACATTGGAAAGAAACTCTTTCCTCATCTCATCGATCTGCGTCTTCTTCTCGATATCCTTTTGCAGCTCATTGTTGGCGCTTTTTAACTCTGAAATAGTAGACTCCAGTTTTTCCGACATCGCATTAAAATTAGATCCCAGAACGCCGATCTCATCGTCTCCGCCGCACTCATAACGGGCGTCAAAATCCAGAGCCGCCATCCTCTGGGACATCTTCGTCAGTTCGATCACCGGCCGGGTCAGACGTTTTGTAACCATCCAGATGATAAAAGTTGCCAGAATACCCACGCCAAGTCCTGTATAAAGATAGAACCGGTTGGATATGGTCACACTTTCCCGGATGCTTTCCAGGGGCGTACGGATGATAAAACTCTGTCCGTTATCCAGCTGTCCCCAGATTTCCACGTATGTGGTCTCTTTGCGGATATCTTCGTTCTTCTGTATGGTATACTGATCCGTTTTTTTCAAAACGACAGGTTCGCTATCGTCAATGCCCGCCATGTACCCGAACAGCCTGGCAGCCAGCAGATCGCCGCTTTCTTCGATCATATTGGTGTAAACCCGGCTGTAATTGGCGCTTGCCACAGCATAACTCAGATTATTATTGGTACAGTATAAAGAAAAATCACCGCTTCCTTGGGCGATATCATGCTCGTTAAGGAACTCCATACTGTCTTCCAGAATTTTCATTTTGGAGGAAACATAAAAATCCTCCAGAAAAAGCCGGTTGCACAGCGCCAAAGTCAACAGCGCCAGCACCATCAGTCCGATGAAAACCAGCGCCACCTGCCTGCGAATGGAATGTTTAACCGTCATTTTTATTCATTCACCTCAAATTTATAGCCCATTCCCCAGATGGTGCGGATCATCTCTCCCTTCTTCCCCATCTTGGCTCTTAATTTCTTCACATGGGTATCGATGGTTCTGGCGTCTCCAAAGTAATCGTAATTCCAGACATTATTCAAAATTTTTTCTCTGGAAAGGGCGATTCCTTCATTTTCCATAAAGTATGTCAACAGTTCAAACTCTTTAAAACTAAGTTCCACCTGTTTCCCGTCGATTGTCACAAGATGGGCCGCCTTGTCGATGACGATCCCGCCGGCTGAAAGGACGTCGCCTGCATCCGCCTTTCCCGTCCTTCTTAAAATGGCTTCCACCCTGGCCACCAGAATCTTCGGACTGAAGGGTTTGGAAATGTACTCATCTACACCCAATTCAAATCCCAAAAGCTCATCCTGCTCCTCCCCTTTTGCCGTCAGCATGATAATCGGCGTCTTGGAATATTTTCGAATTTCCCTGCAGACCTGCCAGCCGTCCATCTTCGGCATCATCACATCCAGAATCACCATGGCGATATCTTTCTGCTCAAAAAACAGATCCAGCGCCTGCTCCCCGTCTTCCGCCTCCAGTACAGTAAAATTCTGTTTGGTAAGAAAGTCCTTTACCAGCTTGCGCATCCTGGCCTCATCATCCACTACCAATATTTTCAAAGCATCCATCCTCCAAGCACCTCCTGTAGTTGTTCAGACCTTTTCCCTGTCACGTGTCGTCAGAAACTGTATCCCCGCTCCTGCAGCAGCCAATAACACTCCCACGATAAGGGGCAGATATAATTCCTGCAGTTTAAGAAACTCTGCCAAATCCGCCGCCGCAGAAAAGCCGCCGCTGATCGCAGAGGCAAGGATCACCGCCGGACGTACCAGCCGGACCGCAGCGACGGCTCCCGCAGCAGATACGAGCAGCCCCGCCGCCAGAATCAAAATCTGATACAGCCGCTCTTGCGGGGTCACCCGCAGGAAAAGAGAAAAAATCATAATCAGCACCATAAAGAAAACGCCGGCCAGATAAAACCGCCAGGCCAAAAAACCGATCAGTAAGCCCAGCAGGAAACCGGCAAGTATGGCATAGGCTACATTGTTGACATATTGATTCACAATCAGGTATCCCGCGGTTCCTCCGATGAGAAAACCGGTAAATGAGATCCAGAATTTCAAAAGTCTGTAGCCGAAAAAGCAGTTCAGTAATGCGATTGCGATACAAACCAGCATCAGCCATTCGGGTCTGCCGGCACCTTGCAACAGTTCTTGTATCTCCATAATTTTCCTCCATTTTCCGCCGCTTTTTTTATTATAATATAAGATGAGAAAAAAATAAACCTCGCCGAACCCAGAAAAAGAAAAAAGGGCTTGCATCTTACATTCATCGTGCTATAATTAATCACATGGAAGCATAGCTCAGCTGGGATGAGCGTTCGCCTCACACGCGAGAGGTCACGGGTTCGAGCCCCGTTGCTTCCACTGACCTAAAAAGAAGGTCTGCTGCACTGACAATTCAGCGCAGCAGACCTTCTTTGTCATGAAACCATATTTTCCACAAAAATTCCATATCCGCTGGCAGCGTCCTGGACGAAGACATGCGTTACCGCTCCGATCAGCTTCCCATTTTGTATCACCGGAGATCCGGACATACCCTGGACGATGCCGCCGGTACTCTCCAAAAGCCGGCTGTCCGTGACATGTATCACAAAATTTTTATTGCTGCTCTCTCCCCGGTAATCAATCTCCCGGATTTCAACCTGATATTCTTTCACCTCCCCGTCCACACTGCACAGGATGGATGCCGGGCCTGCCGTCACCTCCTGCTTAAGGCCGATCTCCATCTGCCGGTGAGCAAGTTCTTTTTTTCCCCGTTCATTCAGGCTGCCGCTGATCCCGTTGTATTGGTTGACGCTGATACTGCCAAGCTGCTCCTGATCCCGATAAGTAATCATCCCCTTTAACTCGCCTGGATTCCCCCGTGCTCCCCTGGATACGGAAAGGATCTTTGAACGATACAGCTGGCCCTCTGACAGCTGCAGCAGTTCTCCGGTATCAATGTCACTGATCCCATGGCCCAGCGCGGCATAAGTGCCGTCGTCTCTGACAAAAGTGAGGGTGCCGATCCCCTGTATATTGTCCCGCACCCAGATCCCCAGTTTGCAGGATCCATCTCTGGTCATTACCGGCGTCAGCGCCACTGTGACCTTCTCAAGTCCCCGCCGAAGCAGAAGCTGCATTTTCTGCCCATCGCTTTTTCCCACCATCTCGATCAGTTCATTTTTATCGCTGATTTTTTTCCCGTTCACCTCCAAAATGTAATCTCCGGGCCTGATTATATTTTCAGCTGGATTTTTCTGCAGCTCATCCACTGCGTCCACCTCCCCGGCCCCAATGATCATCACCCCGTCTGTCTCCATATAAATACCGATGGTTTCTCCGCTTACAAAAACCGTTTCCCGGGGAATACTCTGAACTTTGACTGTTTTCACCGGAAGAATGCCAAAAAGGCGGCACTGCAGCTGGTATTGATTTCCTCCCAAAACAGCTATATCCTCGTCGTAGGAAAACAGTTCTGACGGCAGCATGTCGTCCAGCTGTGCCTCCTGGCCTTCATATACGGATATCTCATCGGGAATGGATTTTCCGGACGTATAAAAGAAGTAGGCTGCGCACAGCAGCAAGGAGCCCGCCAGCAGTCCCCAGAGAAAACGCCGGTATTTCCTGGTACTGTCCACTTATCATCACATCCTTTTTCTCAAACTGCAAAGAAGGATATACCTTTTTGTATATCCTTCTTTAGTATGCGATGATTTTTTTATTTCAATCTTGTATTTTTAACTACCTGTGCCATTTCTTTCATCTCCGCGGCGCTCTCCAGAATGCGGTCCGTCACTTCGGTTCCTCCCAGAATGCGGGCGATTTCCCGGACAGATTCCTGATGATTCAGCTTTTTGACACCGGTTATGGTAACATCATCCTTTACAGATTTTTCAATTAAAAAATGAGCGTCTGCCATGGATGCGATCTGCGCCAGATGAGTAATACACAAAACCTGTCTCTTTGCAGCGATCAAGGCCATTTTTTCCGATACCTTCTGAGCGGTGCGGCCGCTGATTCCCGTATCGATCTCATCAAAAACCAGCACTTCTTTGTCGTCTTTGTCCGCCATCAGAGTTTTCACCGCCAGCATGATCCTGGACAGTTCGCCGCCGGATACCACCTTGTCCAGCGGCCGAAGCGGCTCACCGGGATTGGTGGAAATCATGAAACAGACATCGTCATAGCCGTTTCCGCTATAATGATTTCTTCTTTCAAACCGGATAGCAAACTCCACATGAAGGAAATTCAATTCTTCCAAAGACCCAATGATGGCGTCTTTCAGTTCCTCAGCCGCCTTCTGGCGAATCCCGCTCAGTTGTCCGCTGGCCTGTTCCAGCTTTTCTTTTGCCTTTTCCAGTTCTCCTGACAGCCGTTCCTTTCTTTCCTCCATATGAAGCAGTCCATCCAGCTGTGCCTGCTGCTGCTTCCGGTACCCAAGAATCGCTTCGATGGAATCCCCGTACTTTCCCTTCAGCCGGTTAATTTCATCCAGGCGGCTTTGCACCTCCTGAAAGGATTCCTCCGAAAAACTCATCTCTTCCATGTAACCGCTGATATCCCGGTTACAGTCGTTTAACATGCTCTCGATGTCCAGAAGCGTATGATAAATCTGATCCAGACCCTCATCCAGTCCTTCCAGGGAACTCACCTCGCGCACAGCCTGTCCCACCAGTTCTCCGGCGCAGGCCGGACTGTCGTAGCCCAGACAGCCATGCACCCGTCCCAGCGCTTCCATAATCCTGCGGGAATGGTACATTTTCCGGAATTTCCGTTCCAGATCCTCATCCTCCCCCGCCTGCAGTGCGGCGTCATCGATCTCCTGTATTTCAAACTGCAGGAAGTCAATCTGCCTTACCCGCTGTTCTTCATCCATCTGGCATTCTTTCAGTTCTTTTTCTGTCCTGCGGTAAATTTCATAACAATCCCGCACCTGTTTTTTGAAAGCCGCCAGTTCCTCCCCGGCAAATTCATCCAGAATATCCAGCTGTTTTTCCGGATACAGCAAGGACTGATGCTCGTGCTGACCGTGGATATCCAAAAGAAGAGTGGCCGCCTTTTTCATCTGGCCGACCGTACACGTCTCTCCATTGATGCGGCTGACGCTGCGCCCTTCCATGATCTTCCGGCTTAATATCACCTGATCGTCCTCCAGTTGAATCCCCATCTGTGCAAAAGCCGTTTCCAAAGCGGGGTTTTCCACGGTAAAGCTCAGTTCCACCAATGCATAATTTCCAAATTTTCCGATGGTTTCTCTGGTCATTTTCTTTCCCAAAGCCAGGTTGATGGATCCTAGAAGCAGCGACTTTCCCGCTCCCGTTTCGCCGGTAAAAATGTTCAGTCCACGCTCAAATTCCACATCGATTTCATCGATCAGCGCGATATTTTTCACATGTAAATTTGTCAACATAATTTTATCCTCACGGCAGCGTCAGGAGCCGCTGTCTTCTTCCAGCATTTTTTTCAGCTTCGCCATGGCCAGCAACGCTTCATCGCTGTTTCTGGCCGCGCACATGATGGTGTTGTCTCCGGCGATGCAGCCTACGATTTCACTCCAGTTCATATCGTCCAGCGCAGCGGCGGCAGCCATAGCCATACCGGAAACCGTCTTGATAACCAGAAGGTTCTGAGCGGTATCCATGGATACAAAAGCCGTTTTCAGCACATGAATATAGCGGGAAGCCAGCTCCCGATCCGGATTCTGAAAAACAGCGTACCGGGAATGGCCGTCTCGGGTGGCGATCTTCATCAGCTTCAGCTCCCGGATATCCCGGGAAACCGTGGCCTGGGTCACGCGAAAACCGCTTTCATTGAGCTTTTCCGCCAGCTCCTCCTGGGTTTCGATATCATACTCATTGATCAGCCTGATAATCTGACTGTGTCTGGCAAGTTTCATCCCTATTCCTCCCGGTCAGTTTGTACTCATCTTTTTACGCAGCGTCTCCAGAAAGCTGACGTTATTCACTTTGATAATGCGGGTATCCTTGCTGGATTTGCGGATTACGATCCTGTCTCCCGTCACCATGGGGACGATGGTATCGCCGTCAAAGGAAGCGATCCCATGCTCTATATCTGCGTCCCTTCCCGGTCCGATCTCCACCGTTATTTTATCCTGATCCGGAAAAACGATACTCCTCGTATTCAGCGTATGAGGCGCCAGAGGCGTCATCAGAATCATGGACGCATTGGGGGAGATGATCGGTCCGCCTGCCGACAGACTGTAACCGGTGGAACCGGTGGGTGTGGAAATGATGATCCCGTCTGCGTTGTAAGAATTCAGGAACTCATCATTGACATAGTTATGAAATTTTACCACACACAGAGAGCCTTCCCGACTGATGACGATATCATTCAGCGCAATGTCCTCCTCCAGCAGCTCGCCTTCATGGTAAACGCTGCCGCAGAGCATCATACGGCGTTCCACTTCGAATTCATCGTTCATCAGATGGTCCAGCGCCGGGTAGATGGAATGCTGGTCGATTTCCGCCAGATACCCCAAGGTTCCCATGTTAATGCCAAACAGGGGCAGTTCCCGGTCCACCACGTCTCTGGCCGCCTGCAGCAGCGTACCGTCGCCTCCCAGTACGATGGCACATTCCACGTTGTCTGGTATCTGACCGGCATCCGTATAATGAAATTCTTTTCCGTCTTTTTTGTGATTTTCCTCCTGGATCGAACAGTGCCGTCCGTGTTCCTTCAGATAATTGGCTATTTTTCTCGTCACCAGCAGATCTTTGTCTTTGACGCTGTTGGCGATAATGTAAAAATACTTCATTTCAGACCCCTTTGTCCAGCTGCCGGTGAGCTGCTGCTACCACGCCGTCGATGTCTATGTCCGACAACGCCGATACCGCCGCATCATTTTTCAGGTGGAGCAGATACTCGATGTTGCCCTCCGGGCCTTTGATGGGGGAGTAATCCAGATGCTGCAGCGCAAACCCGATCTCGATGGCATACGACGCTACCCTCTCTATCACTTCTTTGTGAACCTTCGGATCTCGCACCACGCCCTTTTTCCCAACCTTTTCTCTCCCGGCCTCAAACTGGGGTTTGATCAGGCAGACAATCTGCGCATTTTCATCCAGCAGATTTTTCACCGGAAGCAGGACTTTTTGCAAAGAAATAAAAGAGACGTCGATGGAAGCGAACTGTATGGGTTCCCCCACATCCTCCGGCAAAACGTAGCGGATATTGGTACGCTCCATACAAATCACCCGCGGATCGTTTCTCAGTTTCCAATCCAGCTGTCCATGTCCCACATCCACAGCGTAAACTTTTGCCGCTTTGTTTTGCAGCATACAGTCGGTAAATCCGCCGGTGGAAGCACCCACATCCATACAGATCTTATCCTGCAAAGTGATGGAAAACTCTTTCATCGCTTTCTCCAGCTTCAGGCCCCCGCGGCTCACATAAGGCAGTTCATGACCCCTCACCGTGATGCTCGCCGTCTCCGGAAACATGGAACCGGCTTTATCCTCTTTCTGACCGTCCACATAGACGCTGCCCGCCATGATCACTGCCTTTGCCTTTTCTCTGGAAGGCGCCAGATTTCTCTTTACCAATAATACATCTAACCGTTCTTTCATCCCGTTACTTCCCATACCATCTGTTCAAAATCCGTTCCGTCACCGACTGCTCATCCATTCCCAATTCCCGGTACAGATAATCTACATTTCCATGGGTCACAAACTGATCCGGTATTGCCACCGTCATCACGCTGACGCCGGGCAGTTCCTTTCCCGCCCAGGAAGCTACCTGCTGGCCGAACCCGCCGGTTATGACATTTTCCTCCAGGGTGACAAACCGGCTGTGGCTGGCTGCCAGCTTTTTCAGCAGCTGTCTGTCAAAAGGCTTTACAAAACGCATATTCACCAGCGTCGCCCTGATTCCATGTTCCCAAAGACGGCGTCTTACCTGTTCCGCCGTTTTTACCATACTGCCAACGGCCAGCAGGGCAATCTCTTCGCCCTCAACCAGCATCTCCCCTTTGCCCCAAACGATGGGATCCCGTCTGTCTTCAAACCCTTCCCACGCCTCGCCTCTTGGGTAGCGCAGCGCCGCCGGAGCGTCAAAGGCAACGGCAAATTTCATCATATCAGAAAGTTCCCACTTATTTTTCGGCGCCATCACTGTCATATTCGGCATCATAGACAGATAGGTCAAATCAAAGCACCCGTGATGGGTCTCTCCGTCGCTTCCCACCAGGCCCGCACGGTCAATGGCAAAAACCACATGAAGATTCTGCATACACACATCATGGAGCACCTGGTCGACCGCCCGCTGCAGGAAGGAAGAATAAACCGCCACCACCGGCTTTAATCCGCCCAGAGCCAGTCCTGCCGCAAACGTAACGGCGTGCTCCTCCGCAATTCCCACGTCAAAAAAACGCTGGGGAAACATATGGGCAAAACGGTTCAGCCCGGTTCCAGTGGGCATGGCAGCCGTCACCGCCACCACCTTTTCATCCCGGTCTCCAAACTTGCGCATAACGGTGGAAAAAATGTCCGTATAGGCAGGTCTGGTCTTTTTGGCCGGAATCCCCGTCTCGATCTCAAAGGGCGCCGTTCCGTGAAAGCGGGCCGGATGGCGCATGGCCGGTTCATACCCCATTCCTTTTCTTGTCAGCACGTGAACCAGCACTGGCCCTTCCACCCGGAAAGCGTCCTGGAAGATCCGCGTCATCTGGGAAATATTATGCCCGTCCACCGGCCCCAGATAAGTCAGTCCCATATTTTCAAAAAGCATGCCCGGAATCACGAACTGTTTAATACTGCTTTTCGTTTTGTGGATCGCCTGCACCATACCGCCTCCCACCCGCGGAATTCTTTTCAGTGCGTTCGTCACGTTCAACTTCAGATCCGCATAGGAAGCCGCTGTCCGCAGATTTCCCAGATAGGCGGACATCCCGCCCACGTTATTGGAGATGGACATATTATTGTCATTCAGCACGATAACAAAATTTTTCTTCAGTTCCGCTGCATTATTCAGCGCCTCATAGGCCATGCCTCCGGTCAGAGCGCCGTCTCCGATCACCGAAATCACACGGTAGTCTTCTCCTTGCAAATCCCGGGCGTGAACATATCCCAGCCCTGCGGAAATAGATGTGGAACTGTGCCCCGTATCAAAAGAATCGCAGGGGCTTTCCGCCCGCTTGGGAAATCCGCTCATACCGCCGGCCTGTCTTAAATGCTCAAATTCTTCTTTCCTGCCTGTGAGAATTTTATGGGTATAACACTGATGCCCCACATCCCAGATCAGACGGTCCCCAGGAAAATGCAGCACCCGGTGCAGGGCAATGGTCAGCTCCACCACGCCCAGATTAGACGCCAGATGTCCGCCCGTCCTGCTTAAATGCTCAATCAGAAAGGCACGTACTTCCTCTGCCAGTGTCTGCAGTTCTTCCTGACTAAGCTCCTGTACATCATTTGCTTTTTTGATCTTATCCAGTACCATTTTTCATACCTTCTATTTCTTCCGGTTCATCAGATATGCCAAAAGCTCCTGCAGAAAGTGATTTCCCGTCAAAAGCTTCTGTGCTTTTCCGGTCAGTTTTTCCGCTTCCTCTCTGGCTTTCTCAATTCCTTCCAAAGACACATAAGTGGTTTTCTCATTCTTCTCGTCACTGCGAATCGGTTTTCCAAGCTCTTCCTTCGTTCCCGTCACATCCAGGATATCATCCTGAATCTGAAATGCCAGCCCCAGATACCGCCCCGCCTGCTCCATTCTGTCCACTTCTTCTGCGGAAGCGTTGGCCAGAACGGCTCCGATCATCAATGAGCCTTCTATCAGCGCGGAAGTTTTATTCTCATAAATATAATCCAGCATCTGCCGGGACAGAGGTTTTCCATCATTCATCACATCCACGCTCTGTCCCCCCAGCATACCGTAAAGGCCTGCTTTTTTACCAAGAATCTGCAGCGCCCTGGCTGTCCTTTTTCCCTCGCGGTCCATATCGAAGGCCAGAAAAGCCGTCTCGTATGCGTAATTGAGCAGTGTATCGCCGCAGAGCACCGCCATGGCCTCTCCGTACACCTTGTGGGTGGTCTTCCTGCCCCTTCGGTAATCATCGTTGTCCAGCGCCGGAAGATCATCATGAATCAGAGAATGGGTATGTATCATCTCCATCGCGGCCATAAAGGGATGGACAAGCATTCCCTCTCCCTGGTACATACGGTATGCTTCCATCATCAAAACCGGCCGCAGACGTTTCCCCGGTGCGGTCATATTATAATTAAGCGCCTGTGCCATCTGCGCCGCGAAACCTTCTTCCTTTGGCAGATACTGCAGCACGATTTCTTCCGCTTCTTTTGTTTTCTTCTGCAGCGTCTCTTTAAAATTCATGCAATTCTCCTTCTTCATCCATCTGCAGTACCTTCTTCTCCACCAGATCAATCTTCCGGCTGCATTCCTTCAGTATCGTCATGCCTTTCTGATAATTCTGAAAGGATTCCTCCAGCGTCAGTTCACCTGATTCCAGGCGCTTTACGATGGCATCCAAATTCTGAAAGGATTCTTCCAGAGTCGTCTCCTGATCTTCCCTTTGTTTTCTTTCCTTTTCATTCATCTCGTTTTTCTTTCTCCTTTACCTGCGCCAGTATACTGCCGTCGCTGACATGGATCCGCACCGTATCCCCTTCCCGAACCTGAGCAATGCGGGTAACCGCCTTCCCGTCCGGCATTTCCGTATAGGAGTATCCCTGCTTCAGCTTATCCAGCGGCGACAAGCCTTTCATCCTCTCCACCAAAAGGAGCATACGGTTTTTAGCAGACTGCAGACGTTTATCCATTCCATCGCGCAGCCTGTCTTCCTGGTCAGCCAGGTACTGCCTTTTTTCCCGGATCTGCTGCCAAGGGCTCAGATACCCAAACTGCACCTGATAGCCTGACAGTCTCTGCTTTGTCAGTGTCAGTTTTCCCTGCATCAGAAAACGTATCCGCCGTTCATACTGTTCCATCCGTGACAGCAGAGCGTTCACATCATCCACCGCCAGTTCTGCCGCCGCCGACGGGGTAGGCGCTCTCATATCCGCCACATAATCGGCTATGGTCACATCGGTCTCATGCCCCACCGCCGAGATCACCGGGACATTGCACTCGAATATGGCCCGCGCCACCTTTTCTTCATTAAACGCCCACAGATCTTCTATGGAGCCGCCTCCCCTTCCCACAATCATGGTGTCCACATGGATGGCATCCAGCATCTGAATCCCCTTCACAATACTGTCGGCTGCCCCTGCTCCCTGCACCTGGGCAGGATAAAGGATGATCTGAATCCCCGGATTTCTCCTCCTGGCCACATTGCAGATATCACGGATGGCCGCTCCGGTGGGTGCGGTCACCACCCCCAGTACCCGGATCCCCCCTGGAATCGGCTGTTTATATTCCGGCGCAAACATCCCCATCTCTTCCAGTGAACGCTTCAGCGCCTGAAACCGTTCGTACAAAAGCCCGGAACCGGCCAGCATAATCTCCTTAGCGTACAGCTGATATCTGCCGTCCCGCTCATAAACGCTGACACTGCCTGACGCCACCACCTGGTCGCCGTTTTTCATGGAAAAAGCCAGTCCTTTTCTCTGACCCGCAAACATCACACAGGCGATGGAACCGCTTTCATCTTTCAAAGAAAAATAGATGTGGCCCGATGTGTGGTATTTACAGTTGCTGACTTCCCCCTGGATCCGGATCTTTTGCAGCAGGAAATCCTGGGTAAACATATTTTTAATATAGGTATTTACCTGCTTAACCGAATAAATGCTCTGTCCCATCACTGCAGCTCTCTGGCAACCGCACCGAGGATTCCATTGATAAAGGAGGCGGACTCATCCTGGCCGAATTTTTTCGCCAGTTCCACCGCTTCGTTGATGGCCACCTTTACCGGCACATCCTCATCGTATTTCAGTTCATAGACTGCCAATCTTAAAATTGTCAGATCCACCTTGCTCATTCTGCTGGTTTTCCAGCCTGAGGACACATGGTTGATGGTCTGATCCAGTTCTGTCAAACACTTGGTCACCTTTTCCAGCTTTTCTTCGATATACCGGCGGTCTTTCTCCTGCGTCTCTTCCATCTCTTCAAAATAAAGCGCCAGCTGTTCCGGCATTTCCTCTTCCTGACGAAATCCTCTCAGGAAAAGCAGTTTAAAAATATTCTCCCGCAGCTCTCTTCTGCTCATGATTTCCTCCGTAATCCAACCCGATTGTCCTGTTTCCGTAAAAAAAGGGAGTCTGTATACAGCCCCCCTCATCTCATTTCACACTTACTTTATATTTTCAAGGTTCACGCCTGCAATACCAATATTGATTTTCGAAACAGAAAGTCCCGTCATATTCTCAATCGCAGATTTTACTTTCTCCTGTACCACTTTGCAGACCTCAGGAATGGCATATCCGTATTTGATATTCAGATTCAGATCCACACCGACCACGCCGTCTTTCACATCTACTTTTACGCCTTTGGAAAGGTTTTTCATCCCCAGCTTACCCACCAGTTCATTGGTGATATTGCCCGCCATGGATTTGACGCCTTCCACTTCTGTCGCTGCCAGACCTGCGATAATCGCCACAACTTCGTCTGCGATCTGTACGGTTCCGATCTGTCCGGAATCGTAAGCTGTATAGGAATCTTTCATCTCATTTTTATTTTCTGCCATCGCGCAACCTCCCGCTGTTCATCCTTTTTCTTATTATAACAAACACCTTTCGAAAATAAAAGGGGGTTTTTAATTCTTTCCGAATTCGGAAAGAATCAGGCCTTCGTTTCTCTCCAGCGTCATGCCCACGCTCCAGGCGTTGACAAACAACAGCAGCGGGTTCCCTTTCAGATCCTTCACTTTCTTCATATCAGAAGTACCGGTGAGTTTTTCCACATCGATCTCGTCTTTATTCTCGATCCAGCGGATATGCTCATAGGGCAGTGTTTCCAGACGGATGTCCACCTTGTATTCATTTTCCAGACGGTATTTCAGCACGTCAAACTGCAGTACTCCCACCACGCCGACGATGATCTCCTCCATGCCCGTATTGAACTCCTGGAAGATCTGGATGGCTCCCTCCTGGGCGATCTGGCTGATTCCCTTGATAAACTGTTTTCTTTTCATGGTGTCCACCTGGCGTACCCTGGCAAAGTGCTCCGGCGCAAAGGTGGGAATCCCCTCAAACCTGAATTTTCTGCCGGGCATACAGACTGTATCCCCGATGGAAAAGATTCCAGGGTCAAAGACGCCGATGATATCTCCCGCATAGGCCTCTTCCACCACATGACGATCCGAGGCCATCATCTGCTGCGGCTGGGAAAGCCGCATTTTTTTATCTCCCTGTACGTGATAAACCTCCTGGGATGCGTCAAACTTTCCGGAACAGATGCGCATAAAGGCGATTCTGTCCCGGTGAGCCTTGTTCATATTGGCCTGAATCTTAAAGACAAACGCCGAAAACGGCTCCTTAATGGGATCGATAAGACCCTCGTCTGATTTTCGCGGAAGAGGGGTAAAGGTCATGGCAAGGAAATGCTGCAAAAATGTTTCCACGCCAAAATTAGTCAGCGCAGATCCGAAAAACACCGGCGACAGCTCTCCTTTGGACACCTGTTCCAGATCAAAAGGAGCGCTGGCTCCGTCCAGCAGTTCAATCTCCTCCAAAAGCTGTTCCTTCTGTCCGGGATCCAGCACCTCGTCCAGCCTTTGATCGTCAATGGCGATTTCCTCCTCCGTGCCCTCTTTGGTGCCTTTCATGGTATCGGAGAAAACCAGTACTTTTCTGGTATCTCTGTCGTACACACCTTTGAACGCCTTGCCGGAACCGATGGGCCAGTTGATCGGACAGGTGGCGATACCCAGTTCTTTTTCGATTTCATCCAAAAGGTCAAAGGTATCGTTGGCATCACGGTCCATTTTATTGATAAAGGTAAAAATGGGGATATGCCGCATGACGCAGACTTTAAAAAGCTTTCTCGTCTGCGCTTCCACGCCCTTGGAACCGTCGATAACCATCACCGCGGAATCCGCCGCCATCAAAGTCCGGTAAGTATCCTCGGAGAAATCCTGATGTCCCGGGGTGTCCAGAATATTGATGCAGTAACCGCCGTAATTAAACTGCAGCACCGACGAGGTCACGGAAATACCCCTCTCTTTTTCTATCTCCATCCAGTCAGACACCGCATGTCTGGCCGTTGCCTTTCCCTTTACCGACCCGGCCAGGTTGATGGCTCCGCCGTAGAGAAGAAACTTCTCTGTCAGAGTGGTCTTTCCGGCATCGGGATGGGAGATGATGGCAAAGGTCCGTCTCTTTTCTATCTCTTTCGTATAATCAGTCACGAAAACTCCTCCTGATTCTTTCAGATTTCACATGTAGATCATTTTAGTATATCGCACAAACCGTGTCAAGGTATTTGCCAAAAGAGAAGAGACCGCATAATGCAGTCTCTTTTTGCCTTATTCTGCCACAGATTCATCCATGGGAGTAATGATAATATCGGAAGCCTCCACACCGGTCTTTCTCTTCACCGCATCCTCGATCTGTGCCAGCTGGGAAGCGTCCAGATCCGCCGTGGGCACCATCACATCCGCCGTCTCCCCATCCAGATTCACCACCACGCTGTCAAACCCCTTCGCTTCCAGAAGAGATTCTGCAGCCGCTTCCTTCTCGATTTGATCCGTCATGGTAACCATACTGTCCACGGCTGCCTGCTTCTCTTCCTGCCCCAGTTCTTCATTGTTAATAATCTCCAGAAGTGTTTCCTTATTCTGGGAGCGGATCTGTTCCCTGCTAATTCTGGCCTGGGCCACGTATGTAGAAGCGCCTGTCAGGACCGCCTCTCCCGGTGTCTGGGCGGACGCATCCTCCGACTGTTCCGCTTCTTGGTCATCTCCCCCATCCTCCTTCGTCTCCTCTTTTGCCGCTTCGGCGATTTCATCAGTGAGATCATAGTCCAGACTTTCGATATCCTCTGTGATTTCCCCCATATCCGCCGTTTCTTCCGCCTGTAAAGAGCCGTCCTGTGTTTTCAGTCTGGAGTCCGAATAATTGATATATCCGGCAACCGCAATCATAACGGCAAGGGCTGTAATAATCACCTGATTTTTTCGAAACAACTTCTTTTTCAATGACACTCTCCTTTATTTCATCTTCATCACTTTTATTTTATGTGCCTCAACATGAAATAATGCCATCACTGCCTCCTGAATCTGCCTTTGTATCACCGGGTCGCCCCCGCCTTTTGCCACGACCACCACGCCGCGGATTTCCGGCGTCGTCTCCTGTACCACATAGGGTGTCTCATTTCCATCGCTGTCCCGCTCATAGACGGTTTCTTCCTGGGAATCACTGCTGAAAGACTCCTGGCTTTCTCCGCCCCCCTGGGTCTGGCTGGTGTCAGAAGTACTGACCGGCACATCCTTTTCCACCACTCTTTTCCCCGATGTCTCCAGGGTAACCGCAGCTTTCACCTCTCCCACGCCTTCCACCTGGGACAGCGTTTCCACCAGCTGCCTCTCCATCTGCTTCGCAGCGGCTTCTTCTTCTGCCGATGTCTGCGGCAGCGTTTCTTCCTCTTTTTGTGTCTCTTTCATCTCATCGGTTTCCTTTACCGGCATCATGATGACCAGAAATAAACCCAAAAGCAGCACGGAAATCAACAGCTGCTCCTTTTTCCGGCCCCGGATCCATTCCGCCGCTTTACGAAGCTGCTGGATTGACATGGATATCTCCTTTCCCGATTCCATACACCTGCGCCAGTTTTTCCTGCAGCTTTTCGGCTGCCCCGCTTTTTGGTGTGATTTCAATGGATTTCACGGTGATCTCCTCCTCTTCCTTTAGCTCCACCTTGGCTTCTTCCAGACTGCAGCCCATATTTTCTGCCAGAGTCTCTATCTGCCCGGCGATCTCCTCCTGGCAGGCGTAACGAAAATACTGATCTTTCGTCTCGTTTAGACCGGCTTTTCCCTGCAGCCGGATCTCATTCCATGCCCGTTTCATCTCCTCCGTCCAGAAAAAGGAGTCAAAATCCCGGGTTTTTCCAAAGAGTCCCTGTACCGGAGTCAAAAGAAGAACAATCAGCAAAAGCCCCATAAAAGTCTTTACGTAAACCCGGTATTCTTTCCTGGGAATCACATTCATCACAATGGCATAAACCAGATAATAGCAGGCCAGTCCTGCAATCCAGCGGTTCAGCAGTTCGCCCATCTTACCACCTCGTTACAGCGAATTTGCCAGAATCACAATAGTCAGCATAAAAAGGATCTGGGTGGTAAATAAAAGCTTCAAAAGCAGCATGCATCCTTCCCCCATGGCCAGAAAGCATTTGACCAGTCTCTCGTCGCAGACCGGCTGTATCAGCGCGCCTGTCAGTTTGTAGACCAGTGCGTTCATGCCCAGCTTCAGCACCGGCACGATTCCCATCATCACCAGCGCAATCAGCGCAGCCGCTCCGAAACAGTTT
Organism: Candidatus Ruminococcus avistercoris; assembly: GCA_019120315.1. Classification (GTDB taxonomy): domain Bacteria; phylum Bacillota; class Clostridia; order Lachnospirales; family Lachnospiraceae; genus Ruminococcus_G; species Ruminococcus_G avistercoris. The sequence goes on along the minus strand of DWVJ01000016.1, from coordinate 17,791 downwards.
CGGATCAGCACTGCCGAAGCAAAAATAATCTCCGTCACAGCGTTCACCGCGCCTCCGATCCCCGGTATGACGCTTGCCGTCCTCCCCAGCACAGAACGCTTCAGAGAGTCCAGCGCCGGCGCCACCAGACTCTGGATGATCTGCATTCCCGCGATCACCGCCAGTAAGGTCTTTTGCACCCAGAGTATGCCGCCCCGCAGCAGTTCGCCTATCCTGGAAAGCATGGCTTCCTTTGTCATCAGGTTGATAAACTCCAGCAGTACATAGATATGCACGGCTGGAAAAAGAAACGTAACCAGTATATATTCCACACAGAAAATGGCGATCAAAATGATCTGATAAAATAAGGAAGCCGTAGTGACGCCGGCGGCCGCCGAAACCACGATATAATAAGAAGGGGCCAGCGCCTGCATAAACTTTACGATCCCGGTAAGTACCCCGTGAAGTTCTCCGCTCATATCACGGAATTCCTTCAGCAACAGTACAAAGACCAGCAGATAAATCATGTAAAAGCAGCTATCCCCCATTTTCTCCCGGTCAAAGGCCTGTACGAAACTGCTCATCAACGCAGCCGCAAAAGCCAGCAGCAGAACCTGTCCGAAGACGCCGCGATTTTCTCCAAACAGTTTCCAGAAGCTTTCTTCGACAAGCTCCAGCGCCTGTTCCCCCGTGATCGCCTGTCCGTTCTCCATCAGTTCGCGGACAATTTCTTTAAAAGAAAAGCTGTCCTCTTCCAGAAGTTCGTCCATGATCCTTTGCATCTGCCTGGTATCCAGGTCGTCCAACAGCTCCTCTTCATAATCCGCAGCTTTTTCCTCCATGGACTCTTCCGCCGCCCATACGAAAGAGACGCCAAAAAGGGCAGTGCAAAGCTGAAAAAAGAGAAAGAAAAGAACGGTTCTCATCCCAGAAATCCCTGGATCATCTCCAGCAGCGTCAGCAGGACCGGCATGGCCATGGCCATCATGGACAGCCTGCAAAAGATTTCAATCTGATCGGCAACTGCTCCGTAGCCCGCATCCTTGCACAGCCCGGAAGAGAAGTGTCCGATATAGGCAATGCCGATCATTTTCATCAGAACATTCAGATAGGACGCATCCACCGGCAGACGGTTTCGGATCGACTGTATGGATTCTATCAGATACTGCGCCCGCTCCGATGAAAGCAGCAGAATACAGATCCCGCAGGCCAGGCTGATGTAAAAAGAAAATTCCGGCCGGCATTCCCGGACAATCAGTCCCAGCAAAACCCCGGTGAAGCCAAGAAGGGCGATTCTGATCACGTCCATGCTTCTCCCCCCTCAAAGCATAAAAAGCTGACGAACGCTTTCAAACAACTCGTTGATATAGGGCAGGATCCAGAAAAGTACAATGACCAGCCCCGCCAGGCTGGCCAGGAAAGCCTGTTCTTCTCTTCCGCTGTGTTTCAGCACCTGGCTCAACACGGAAACCAGAATGCCAACCGCACCGATTTTGAAGATAATACTGACTTCCAACTTTTCTCCCCCCCCTTTGTCAAAGCAGCAAAATTCCCAGAAATGCCCCGCCCAGAATTCCCAGACTGCGGTACAGTTTTTGCTTTGCCGGCAGCTGTTCCCCCAGCTGTGCCAGACGGATTTCCTGCTCTTTTCGGTACCTGTCCAGCAGATTTTTTTGCGTCTTTCGGTCTGCAAAACCCACAAGATCCCCCAGCGCGCAGATCTGGCGCAGATCCTCCCCCGTTAAACATCCGCCGGCCAGACAGCGCTTGCCCTCCTGGGTGAAAATCTCCCGAAAAGATTTCCCTCCATGGGCGTCCAGCTGTTTTGAAAGACTTTCCAAAAACGGTTTAAAAGGATCGCATACCCTGTCTCCCACTCTATGGTATGCTTCCGGAAGCGGTATATGACAGGAAATTTCCTGTTCCAGCAAAAGGACAATCTTCTCCCATTCCTTTAGCAGCCGGTATCTTTTCTGCAGTTCCACACTTTTTATCAGTCCCAGTCCAAAACTGGACAGTACGATCAGACAGATGCCGGCCGCCTTCGCCGTCATATCCCGTCTCCCTGGAACAGGCAGCCGCCCCTTTCATCAAAAATCTGCCGCACAGTTCCCGCCCGCGGTCTGCCCTCCAGAAGAATATACCGCTCAAAAATCTTCTCTTTTACCAGACGGTTCAGCAGCGGTTTCCTTTTGATATCATCGATGGAACTGCCGTGAACCGTGGCCAGCAGCCTGCAGCCGCAGTGGATCACCGACTCGATGGCGTGGATATCTTCATAGCTGCCAATCTCATCCACAGCAATCACCTCCGGCGACATGGAGCGGATCAGCATCATCATTCCCTCCGCCTTGGGGCAGCCGTCCAGCACATCCGTGCGTATCCCCACGTCGTTTTGCGGCACTCCCTGATGGCACCCTCCGATCTCCGAACGCTCGTCCACAACCCCCACACAATGTCCCGGCCTTTTTTCATCTCCGTCGGATATCTGCCGGATCAGATCCCGCAGGATCGTGGTTTTTCCGCAGCGCGGCGGTGAAATCAGCAGCGTATGGCGTACGGTACTCCCCTGCGCGATATAGGGCAGAATGACAGAGGCGCAGCCTTTCACCTGATGAGAAAAACGGATATTGATAAAAGAAATAAAGCGAATGCTCGTTATCTTTTCTCCGTCCAATATGGTTTTCCCTGCCAGCCCCACCCGATGGCCTCCCTGCAAAGTCAGATAGCCCTGCCGTACTTCTTCCTCATAAGCATAGAGGGAATAGCCGGAAAGATATTCCAGTGTTTCCTGAAGACAGCGTCTGCAAACGTAAAAAGCCTGGCCCGGATCTTTGCACAGTCCTCCCTTCGCTCCGAGAAAGTACTCCTCGCCCCGATAGACCACCAGCAAAGGCCCGTTGATCCGCAGACGGATTTCCTGCAGATATTCCTGCTTTAACTCTGCTTTTTCCAGAAGGTTTCTCACCTCTTTCGGAAACAGCTTACCTATCTCTTCTCTCATACCGTTCACCTCTTAACACAATATATGAGAAGATTTCTATTTTAGAATAAAAAACGAAGACGGAGAAAAAAAGATTCCTCCGTCCACACTGCAGCGCTGTATCCATCAGCCACATGAAACAGTCTTCCCTGTCCGTCGAAGGAAAGACTGCAAAGATCCCGATCGATGCCGGTCCCTTTCCACTTAAGATAAGCTTCCCGGATCACCCAGCGGTCGAAAAAATATTTGCGGGGATCTTCGCTTTTCTCCCATTGCTTCCACTCTTCTTCCGACAGAAATCTTCTGCCTGTCCGCAGAAAATGCAGATCTTTGTGCCGCTCAATGTCCACACCCAGCGGGCATTCCCCAAGGGCGCAGAGTACAAAGTTCCCGGAATGGCTGATATTAAAATGAAGATCCTCTCTCCCCTTCAGATAGGGTTTTCCTTTTTCGGCAACCGCCAGATCCTCTTTTCGAAGCGTTACCCCAAACCTGTCCATAAGACCGGCTGCCAGCAGACGTCTTCCCGCCTCATGCTCCTGCTTTTTCGGTCCCTTATCCATTTTCCCCACATAAAGCGTAATCTCAGTCATCAATCTTCCTTTCCAGTATCTCCTCCAGAAATGCAGAAGGTTTGCGCTTTTTCTGATACCTCTTTTCCGGATAATAAAGATGAAGGGTTTTTCTGGCTCTTGTCATCCCCACATAGAGCAGTCTGCGCTCTTCCTCCAGCTCTTCTTCCAGCACCGCCTTGTGATAGGGAATCGTCCCTTCATTGACATTTACGATGTAGACATGATCGTACTCCAGCCCCTTCGCCCCGTGAAGCGTACAAATCATTACGCCGTCATCATTCTGGGAACGTTTTTTTTGCTGCAGTAAAAGAGAATACTCCTGGATATAACCGCACCACTCCTCAAAAGTACGGTACGGACGGCTGCTCTGCTGGATTTCCTCCAGAATTTCCAGCAGATCCTCCTCCCTTAGTTTCCGTTTCCTGGCATATTCAATGATGTAGTCCCGGTATCCCACGCCGCAGCATAAATAATTGATAGCGGCAAACGGCGCCATAGCGCCCATCCTTTTCAGATCCTCCTCCAGCTTTTCAATTCGGTCACACATCCATTCCTTCTCTTCGTAGAACTGATAGAGCGATTCAAAGGAAACCTCTCTTTCCCAAAAAGCCTCCCGGGACAGATACCGATTGGGTCTGTTCATGATCGTCAGAAAATCACTCCGGTTTCTTCCTCCCCGTGAAAGACGCAGATAGGAAAGAATCTGGCGTCCAATCCAATGTTCAAACAGATTGGGAACCGTATCTTTCATCACAAAAGGAATGTTATATTCCATCAGCCGCGATACGGTCTGGCGGCTTTCCGTATTGGTTCGAAAAAGAACGGCGATCTCATTTGGCGCGCAGCCTTCCTTTATGATCTCCGTGATCGACCGGACCAGATAAAGGCTTTGCGCCTCCTCGTCCGCAAAGGGATGAATCTCTACCGCTTCCCCCTGTTCATTTTCTGTCCGCAGCTCCTTTTCGTACCGCTTTGTGTTATGTCGGATCAGCCTTAAAGAACAATTGACCACAGCCCTGCTGCAGCGATAGTTTTGACGCAGTGTAATCTGTCCGCATCCAGGATAGTCCCGCGGGAAAGAAAAAAGGATCTCTGGTTTTGCCCCGCGAAAACGGTAGATGGACTGATCGTCGTCTCCCACCACGAAAAGATTATTTTCAGGAGCCGCCAGCATACGGACGATCCGGTACTGAAGCAGGTTCACATCCTGAAATTCATCCACCAGAATATAGCGAAACCGCTCCTGCCATCTTTTCAGGATATCCGGCCTTTTGACAAAAAGATCATAACAATACACCATCAGATCATCAAAATCCAGCAGACGCTTTCTGCGCAGTTCCTGATGGTAGCTGCGGTAAATCTGCCGAAAAACTTCCTCCGGGCAGCTTCCGGAATAAAAATGCTCCAGCGGAATCTGTTCCGTCTTCACCGTACTGATCTCCTGTTCCAGAAGCTCCAACGTCTCTTTCTCATCCTCCACTTCCATCCCGCTGATCCCGATCAGTTCACTCAGCAGGCGCTTCCTGTCTCCCTCGGGAATAATGTTCGCGGAATTCAGCCCGTAAGCCTGTTTTAATATTCCATAGAAAATGCCGTGAAAGGTGCCAAAATGCACCTGGGTATACCGCCCCTTTACCAGAGACAAAAAACGCTCCTTCATTTCACCGGCTGCAGCTCTGGTAAAAGTCACCACCAGCACGGAAGAAGGAGCAATGTGATAATGTTCTATCAAGTAAGCGGTTCTGGCCGTGATCACCGCTGTTTTCCCGGAACCGGGACCGGCCAGAACCATCATCGGTCCTTCCCTGTGAAGGACCGCCTGTTTCTGTTCCTGATTCAGATTCATGCGCTTAATTTCTCTATAGCCTGACGGATTCGTTTCAGTGATTCCTCTTTTCCCAGAACTTCCATGATTCCGGTGGCACCCGCCGGTGTCATCTGCTTGCCGGAAACGGCGGTACGGATGGGCCACATCACATAGTTCACCTTGTACCCCTTTTCTTTCAGATAAGCCGACAGTGTTTCATAGAGGGCGTCGTTGCTGTAATCCTCCTGCGCCTCCAGGATCGGCAGTACTTCCTGCAGCACCTGAAGAGAAGTCTGAACCGTCGTCTTGCTCTTTTTGTGGGCATACATGGAAATATCATATTCCGGAACCTGTTCAAAGAAATCAATATGCTCTTTGATGTCCGGGAAAATCTCGATTCTGGTTTTCACCATATCGGCAATTTTGCGCAGATCGTAATCTTTGGTGACAACTTCTTTGATGTAAGGAAGCGCCATCTCATAAAAGGCATCGCCGTCCATTTTTTTCAGATATTCACCGTTCATCCACTTCAGCTTTACAATATCAAACACGGCCGGGGATTTGCTCATATGACGATAGTCGAAAGCTTCAACCAGCTCTTCCAGAGAAAAGATCTCCCGGTTATCCGGCGCGCTCCAGCCAAGAAGGGCCACATAATTGACCACCGCCTCGCTTAAAAATCCCTGATCGATCAGATCCTCATAGGAAGAATGGCCGCTGCGCTTACTCAGCTTCTGATGGGCTTCGTTGGTAATCAGCGGACAATGTACATAAACGGGGACTTCCCACCCGAACGCCTCATACAGGCGGTTATACTTGGGCGCGGAAGACAGATATTCATTGCCTCTCACCACATGGGTGATTCCCATCAGATGGTCGTCCACCACATTGGCAAAATTGTAAGTGGGGTAGCCGTCCGATTTTATCAGAATCATATCATCCAGCTCCTCGTTGGGAACAGTGATGTCGCCGTAGATCTCGTCATGGAAAGTGGTGACGCCTTCCGTGGGCATATTGATGCGAATCACATAGGGCATCCCCTTGTCCAGGTTGGCCTGTACCTCTTCCTTGGAAAGATGCAGACAGTGTTTATCGTAAACCACGATCTCTTTTCCGGCCACATCCGTCCGCAAAGACTCCAGTCTTTCTTTGTCACAGAAACAATAGTAAGCGTCCCCCTGGTCGATCAGCTGTTTCGCATATTTCATATAAATCCCCTGGGCGCACCGTTCGCTCTGCACATACGGGCCGCAGTCTTTTTCCTTCCCCGGTCCTTCGTCCGGAATCAGTCCGGTCTTTTCCAGAGTCCGGTATATGATCCCCAGCGCTTCCTCCTGAAACCGTTCCTGATCCGTATCCTCGATACGCAGCATGAAGTCGCCGCCTGCATGTTTGGCAATCAGATATGCGTACAGCGCTGTCCTTAAATTTCCCACATGCATTCTGCCTGTGGGACTGGGTGCAAATCTGGTTTTTACTTTTGTCATACGCTCCTCCTTCGTCTCTGTAACGATAATAAAGGCGTGGATTATTCCTCCACACCTTTTGTCTTCAAATACTCTACCACATCGCCTACCGTCAGAAGATCTGTCAGATCATCCGATGGTATCTCGATGGAATACTCCTCCTCCAAAGCCATCACCAGCTCAAACAGATCCAGGGAATCTGCTCCCAGATCATCCTTAAACGAAGTATCCGGGAAAATTGTGTTGGCATCGCAGTTCAGCTGTTCTGCGATGATCTCTTTCATTTTCTCAAACATATCCTTCTCTCCTTTATACATCCAAACTGTGACGTGCCGCTGACTTCCACCACAACACGCACCTTATATGCTCAAAGCATACCTATATTTGCCATGTTTGTCAACCGCTTTTACGAAATTCATCCTTCAATTTTATCCTGGAACTTAATCTTTCTGGATACGCTTAAGGCGATTCCCATCTCCACCATCAGAAACAGAACGGAAGTACCTCCGTAACTGACGAAAGGAAGGGTAATACCCGTAGTGGGGATCACATTGATCACCACGCAGATATTCAGGATAACCTGCAGGGCAATATGGGCAAAAATACCCGTCACCATCAAAGACCCGTACAGATCCGGCGCATTCTGGGCGATAAAAAACAGCCGGTACAAAAGATAACAGAACAACAGCAAAAGCATCACTGCCCCGAAGATACCCAGCTCTTCACAGACAATGGAAAAAATCATGTCATTTTGCGCCTCGGGAATCGTACCCAGCTTCTGAGCGCTGTTTCCCAGCCCTTTGCCAAAAAAACCGCCGGAACCGATGGCGTAAAGAGCCTGCATCACCTGATAGCCCCCGGAAGCGGTGTACTCCTCCGGATGGAGCCACACCAGGATTCGCTGGATACGGAAGCTTTCACTGCTGTCCACACTCAGCGCCAGATAAGCCACCGCGATGGCAATCAAAACGCTGCCCGCCGCCAGTGTGATCAAGAAAGGCTTCGTCTTCGGATGGGAGATAAAGATCATCACCACCGTGATGCCGCCGATGATCAGACCTGTACTTAAGTTGTCTGTCAGCAGGTAAGCCGCGCCTGCCTGGATCGCGCCCAAAAGCAGGAGAAACAGCACTCCTTTTAGCGTCTTTACCTTTCTCCCCATACTGATGATCACCACTGGAAGATACGTGATGACGGCGATCTTGGCAATCTCCGATGGCTGAAACTGAATCCCCAGCCACAGCCAGCGTCTGGCGCCGTTTACCACAACGCCCAGCGGCGACCATTTTACCATGGCCATCAGCACAAAGGACACCAGAAAAATAAATCCTGACAGCTTAATCAAAATATGGTAATCAAACTTCGAAATAACCACGGCGCTCAGAACTGCCGCCAGGCTGATCCACGCCTGTCGGGCAAAATAGTGCATGTCGTCGCCGAAACGGATTTCCGCCTCATAGGCGCTGGTACTGTAAAGCATCACCAGGCCGAAGCAGGTCAAAAGAATCACCACAGCCAACAGGTTATAGTCGTAATAATCAGCCTTTTCCCGCAGCTGGCTGAAAAATTTTCCAATTGCTTTTCGCATGATATCACAATCCTTTACCAACTTTCCCTGTAAGTATAGCATGATTTTTTCAGAAAGCAAACTTTATTTTATCACATACCGCAGCAAACTGCCAAAACTGCTCTGCGCGTTCCCCTCGCCCAGATACACTTCATGGGCCAAAGCTGGATCGTCTGTGATGATTCCGTCCACGCCGTAGGTAATCATCCGCTGAATATCTCCCGGATAATTCACTGTCCAGGCATGTACTTCTTTTCCGCAGCTGTGCGCCTCCTGCACAAAGGCAGCCGTCACATAAGTATACTTCACACTAAAAAAATCTGCCGCGTCAATGTCACGCACACTGCCGTAAGTCATGGTCATGATGTAACCGGTACGGATATCCGGATTCAGCTCTTTGGCCTGCTGCAAAAAGGAATAGTTCATGGAAGTCAGCACGCACTGATCCACAAAATCATGTTCTTCCAGACACTGAACTACCTTGCTGACGATATTCCGGTTGTGACCGTTATCTTTCACCTCTATATTCAGTCCCATTCGTCCCCGGCTGTATTCGATCACCTCATCCAGCGTGGGAATCCGTTCGCCCACAAACCGGTTTGCAAACCGCACGCCGGCATCCAGCTGCGCCACCTCCTGGTATGTCATATCCCAGATATCGGCCTGGTACCCTGTGGTTCGCTTCAAACTGGTGTCATGGAGCAGAACCAGCACGTCGTCCTTTGTCTCCTGAACGTCAATCTCCGCATAGTCCACCATCGTTTCCGCCGCATACTCCATGGCGCTCATGGTATTTTCCGGCGCCATATTTGCCCCGCCGCGATGGGCTGTCACAGAAAAAGAATCCAGCACCGTATTATGAATCCGTCCGATGTAAAAGGTCTGATACCCAATGACTCCCAGTTCCGCCGCCACCGCAAGCAGGGTGAGCAGACGGACCGTCAGCCGCCGCCGAAAAAAAGCGCCGGGAAGCTTCAGATTTCTCCTTCCCCTGCCCGGATAATAAGCGATTCCCACGCTCATCAAACCCAGTAAAATTCCGGCAGATCCGCAAAAAACAGCAACAAACCGCTGAGCCTGCAGCCCATAGATCAATACGCCGCTGATCCGGGCGGAGGGCTTTATGAAAAGCATGATCCCAGCCACGCCAACAAGAGCTGACAGAAGATAAACTGCAGCAGTCAAAGCCAGCGTCACGCCCTGCAAAGCCAGCACACCGGCCACATAGGCTCCGGGACGCCGTCGGATTCGAACCGCCGCTATTTTAAGCCCCGTGCGGATCCGCTTTCCCTCTGCAATACAGTAGGGCAGAGAAAAAGAGATCACCGCCGAACCGGCCAGCAGCAGCACACAGAATACAATCAGCATCCATTTTACGGGAAAGGTCTGAACGATCCGAACCACTGTGAATTCCAGCAACTTCACATTCATGATTTCCCAGATGATAAAATGCAGCCCCAAAAAGGGCAGTGTTCCCAGGACATATCCTGGCCAGAAGACGGGATGACGGCGGATAAACTGCAGGCTGGATACGATACCTTCCTTGGCCAGCAGCAGCGCACCTATTTTCCGTCCGGTCACCGAACATTGTACGGCTCGAAAAACCGCAGATATTTCCACCAAAAGGAGAAAGGCCAGCAAAACCAGAAACAAAACGGAAAAAAGCACTGTTATCGGACGGCAAATAAATTCTCCGTAATTTTCCGCCGTCAGATAGCTGAACTTTTGCTGTCTCAGCAAAAAAGCAACGACACGGTTCAGCATCCATCCGCCGGCCATCATAACGGCCGTCCGGTAAAGAATCTCAAACAGAATCAGGCTGATTCCGTTCTTTTTCCCGATCCTCCATACAATTTTCAAAATATGTTTCATGAATGTCCCGCATCCTTTGCTTAAGCTTCTTTGTACAGATCGATCCGCTCCAGATCATCCGGCACATACACCGGCCGGGAAAATTCAGTGGCCGCCTCCCTGGTATACCGCTCTTTGCGATGTTTCAGATCACTGTCCTCCGTATGGAATAAAATCAGATGGCCCGCCCTCAGCATTTCGGCCGTACTGCCAGCATCTTTCGCCGTACTGTGAAATTTCTCATAGGGCTTAAAGATCTCCTTTTCCTCATACAGACAGAAAGCTTCGCTCATCAGCCAGTCGCTGTCCTTTGCCTGATCAAGATTCTCCTGATGAAAAGGCTCGTCGCCCAGAAAAGTCAGACTTTGCCCATCGCAAAGACGGGCCCGGAATCCAAACTGCTTTGCCTTTTGGGAGCCGATATCGAAAAAACGAAAGGATATCCCCAGCCGCTCCAGCTCGCAGCCGTCTTCTATCACATGAAACCGGATCCGGTCATCAAAATATTTCGTCAGCCCCCCTGGCAGCAGCTCCATACAAAAGGTACGTACCAGCTGCTCCAGCTCCCGGTGGCAGTATATATGAAATTTTTTTTCATAGGCTCCGCTTTTCATCCTGGATGCAATGATGCGGATCACCCAGATCGTTCCCAGCACGTGATCTGTGTGGGCATGAGAGATAAACATCCCCCGCACCCTCTCAAAGGGAATATCCGCCCGTTCCATCTGCGTCAGAATCCCGTTTCCTCCTCCGGCATCCACAAGAAAATAATCCTCTTTTTCACGCAGCGCAAAGCATGTATTATAACATCTGGTCACCAGGGCGTTGCCTGTTCCCAGCATAATCAGTTCCGTACTCATCATGTCACCTCTTCTATGCATATCTTTCACGTTTTATGACTGCCTTCATAGTATATACTAAAATCTGAATCTTTGAAAGGTGTATTTTATGGACAGATGTTCTATGAACCGGCAGGATTCCCGGCAGCGTTTTCAGAAAACGCCCTCTCCTTGCGCCCCTGGCTGCAGCTGCCGTCCTTCTTCCTGCGGTCATTTTGAGGAATCCATGTACCGCCATATCGACCAGATGAAACCTGGTATGGCTTATGTGCCCGTACAGGAATTCCATACGCTTTTTGAACCCTGCAAAGCGCTGAACGCAGGCACCGTATTTCCGGAACTGTGCAAACCATTCTGCGGAAAGCGAGGTGGCAGACGATGATGCAAAAATCCCCCGGAGAAGCCCAGCTGATGCAATGGATCAACGAAGCGGGCTTTGCCGTCAATGACCTGACCCTGTTTCTCAACAGTCATCCCGACAGTCAGAAGGCACGTTCCTGCCTTCTGGAAAACCTGAAACTCAAAAAAGAAGCCATGGACGAATACGCCCGCCGTTTCGCGCCGCTGACCATCGACACTGCCGATGATGCAGCAGCCGCATCCTGGTCCTGGATTTCCAGTCCCTGGCCCTGGGAAAGGAAAGGAGGCCGCTGCTGATTTATGTGGAATTATGAAAAAAGGCTGCAGTATCCGGTAAATATCACCGCCACAAACGCCAAACTGGCTCAGGCCATCATCAGTCAGTTCGGCGGTCCCGACGGAGAGCTGGCCGCCTCCATGCGCTACCTCTCCCAGCGCTACACCATGCCCAACCGCACCTGTATGGGCATGCTGACGGACATCGGTACGGAAGAACTGGCTCATCTGGAAATGATCGGAGCCATCGTCTATCAGCTGACCTGTGATCTTACCATGGAAGAAATCGAACGTTCCGGCTTTGACAAATATTACGTGGATCATACTCTGGCTCTCTGGCCCCAGGCTGCCGGAGGCATCCCCTTCAACGCCTGTGAATTTCAGTCCAAGGGCGACCCCATCACCGATCTGATGGAAGATATGGCCGCGGAACAGAAAGCCCGCTCCACCTACGATAACATCCTGCGGCTGGTGAAAGATATCCCCGAAGTGGCCGATCCCATCAAATTCCTCCGGGAACGGGAAATCGTCCATTTCCAGCGTTTCGGTGAAGCGCTGCGCAGCGTGCAGGAAAATCTGGACGCGGATAATTTTTACGCCTTCAATCCCAGTTTTGATATGCCCGCCAAATGCAGCTGCTCTGACTGCTGATTTCAATAAAAAGATCCGTAAGGTGTCAAAACACCTTACGGATCTTGGTTTATCTGATTTATTTGTCGTCGGCCAGTCCCATCAGTTCATCACGGAAAATTCTTTCATCCATCAGCTTTAAGTCATCCGCAATGATGGGTTTGAATTCCATCTGATCCAGAACCTGGGTCTGCAGATCGATACCAGGCGCGATCTCGATCAACGTTACGCCTTCCGGACGCAGTTCGAATACACAGCGCTCTGTGATATACAGTACCGGCTGCTTTACTTTGTTTGCGTAATCACCGGAGAAAGTGATCTGCTCCACCTTATTGACAAATTTCTTCTTGGCGCCTTCCTGTGTAATCACCAGTTTGCCGTCTTTGCATTCTGTTCTAAGGCCTTTGGCCGTCATCGTACCGCAGTAAACCACTCTCTTGGCATTCTGGGTGATATCGATAAATCCGCCTGCGCCAGCCAGACGTGTACCGAACTTGGATACGTTCAGATCACCGTTTGGAGCCGTCTCAGCCAGTCCCAGGAACGCGATATCCAGACCGCCGCCCTGATAGAAATCAAACTGTACGTTATGGGGCAGAATCGCCATGGAGTTGGCCGCTGCGCCAAACTGGGTTCCGCCATAGGGAACGCCGGCGATGGAACCAGCCTCTACCGTCAGCGTCATGCTGTCGGAGATGCCTTCTTCCGCAGCCACATTGGCGATTTTTTCCGGAGCTCCGGTACCCAGGTTAACGATGGCGTCCTTCGGCAGTTCCATTGCCGCGCGGCGGGCGATGATCTTCTTCGCATCCATGGGAATCGGCGGAATCGCATCCACCGGAATGCGGAATTCACCAGTCAAAGCGCCGTCATAGGGCATACCCAGACACTGCATGTTATCTTCTTCTGATCCTACCACCACGGAATCCACATAGATACCGGGGATAGCCACCAGCTTGGGATCCAGGGATCCGCCCTGCACGATTTTTTCCACCTGCACGATAACTTTACCGCCGGAGTTCTTGCAGGCCTGCGCCATAGCCGTCACATCCAGAGGGCCGATCTCTCTGTGTACGGTACAGTTTCCGTATTCGTCACAGTAGGAACCTCTCAAGAATACCACGTTGATGGGGAAGCCTTTGTAAAGAAGCCGTTCCTCTCCGTCAATGTCAACAATTTTTACCAGATCTTCCTTGGTGCACTCATTGAGTTTTCCGCCGCCGTTTCTGGGATCCACGAAGGTGTAAAGGCCCACGTGGGTAATCGTTCCGATATTATGAGCAGCGATATCACGGTACATGTGGGAGATAACGCCCTGGGGCAGGTTGTATGCTTCGATCTTATTGGCCAGCGCCAGGTCGCCCAGCTTGGGAGCGCGGTCCCAATGTCCGCCGATTACACGTTTTACCATTCCTTCATGACCATAGTGGTCGCCGCCCGTACCGTCGCGATGGCCCTGACCAGCGGCAAAAAACAGGGTCAGATCCTTGGGATGTCCGGTCTCCAGGAAACGTTTTTCCAATGCCGTAGAAAGCGCTTCCGGGCAGGCACAGCTGACGAATCCGCCTGTGGCGATGGTATCGCCGTCCTGAACCTTCATAGCCGCTTCTTCGGCTGTAATAATGCTTACCTTTTTCATCTGGTATGATCCTCCTCTTATCACGGATTTATTGTTATTATTTTATCGCATTCAGGAGGATTTGTAAACGGTATTTTGGGGAAAAGCCGGTTAATTATCAGCAAATTCTACGCTAAAAGCTCTGCTGCCAGTCCTTTCATTTCCTCCACATTCTTCTCGTTCATGGTAGAAAGAATAGACACGGTCTGATCGCAGATTTTCAGGTCTTTCATTCCGTCCAGAATTGCTCTCATGCTCTTGGCCGCCGTCGGAGCCCAGGAGCCGTTCTCCATCAGGCCAACGGTACGTTTCTGGAAATTCTTCGCCCGCAGATGCGCCAGGAAATCCTCCATGCAGGGGAAGAGTCCGCCGTCATAGGTCGCGCAGCACAGCATCAGTCTGCTGTAACGGTAAGCGTCTTCCACCGCCTCAGCCATATCGCATCTTGCCAGGTCTTTGATCACGACTTTTTTCGCTCCTGCCGCTTCCAGAACCTCCGCCATCTTTCTGGCCGCTCTGGCTGTATTGCCGTGAATGGAAGCATAGGCGATCAGCACGCCCTCATCTTCCGGACGGTAACTGCTCCAGATATCGTATTTCTCTATGTAGTATCCCAGGTTTTCTTTCAGAATGGGGCCGTGAAGGGGGCAAATCATACTGATGTCCAAAGTGGCGGCTTTTTTCAGCAGCGCCTGTACCTGAGCTCCGTATTTACCCACGATATTGATAAAATATCTTCTCGCTTCACACAGCCAGTCTTCCTCCACGCAAAGCGCGCCGAATTTTCCGAATCCGTCCGCTGAGAAAAGGATCTTCTCGCTGGATTCATACTCCACCATAACCTCCGGCCAGTGGACCATGGGCGCCATCACAAAATGAAGGGTGTGGCTTCCAAGAGACAGCGTATCGCCTTCTTTTACTTCCACAGTACGTCCTGTCAGATCAAAATCAAAGAACTGAGGAATCATTTTCAGCGCCTTGGCGTTGCTCACCAGCTTCATATCCGGGTATTTCTCCGCCAGAGCCTGAATGCTTCCGGCATGATCCGGCTCCAGGTGAGAAACGATCAGGTAATCCACCGTTCTGCCTTTGAGTTCTTTATCCAGGTTTCTCAGCCACTCCAGCGCTCCTCTGGGATCCACCGTATCCATCACGGCCGTCTTTTCATCCAGGATCACATAGGAATTATAGGAAACACCGTTGGGAACGTGGTACTGGCTTTCAAACAGGTCAATGGTGGTGTCGTCCACACCGATGTACTTTACGGATTCTGAAATTGTAACGTCTTTCATTATCTATTCTCCTTTGTTTTTTCTTTATCTTACCATATTTGACAAATAAAGTCCAGTATTAAACTACTTTTGTCCAGACATTGCCCTCCCGATCGCTTTTCAGGCAGGCATCCACAAATTTAATCCCCCGTACGCCGTCCTCCACAGTGGGATACCGGTAGCTTCCCGGATCTCTTCCTTCTTTTTTCTGCAGAAGATGGGAGCAAAATCCCCGATAAAGATTGCCGAATGCCTCAAAAAAGCCTTCCGGATGCCCCGATGGCAGCCGTGACAGATCTCTGCAGGCCTGGGAAACGTAGTCTCTGGTCGCCGTATAAATCTGCGGCGGTTCATTGATCTTTGTCACCCGCAGTTCCGCCGGATTTCTGTGCTGCCATTCGATCGATCCCTTCTCCCCGAAAATCCGGATGCACAGATCCGTCTCGTGGCCGATGGCCACCTGGGACGTCCAGATCATACCGGACACACCTCCTTTGAAATTCACCAGCACCTGTACGTTGTTTTCCAGCGGCAGATTCTGATCTTTTGGCAGCCGCTCAAACCGCGCCAGCACGCTGTCTACTTCCAGCCCTGTCATCTTGGAAATCAGGCACTCCACATGCGTTCCGATATCCGCACAGCAGCCTGACGGACCGCTTCTGGCCGGATCCATACGCCAGGTAGCCTGATCAGACCGGTCGCTGACCATCTGCACCAGCAGCCATTCCTGGGGATACTCTCCCACCACCGTCAGGATTTTGCCGATCTCTCCGGCATCGATCAGATCTCTAGCCTGCCGGATCATGGCGTATCCGGTGTACGTATAGGTGACGCCAAACAGCAGTCCCCTTTCTCTGGCCATGGCTGCCAGTTCTTCTCCCTGGGAAGCGTTCAGCGCCAGAGGCTTATCGCACATGATATGGATACCATTTTCCATAAAACATTTTGCGATCTCATAATGGGTATCATTTGGAGTAGCGATGGAGACGAAATCGATACCGTCTTTGCGCTCTCCTTCTTTTTGCGCCATCTCACGGTAATTGGGATACACCCGGCTCTCATCAGCGATGCCCCATTCCCGTGCCGTCATAAGATTTTTCTCCTCATTTCTGGTAAAACATCCGGCCGTCAGCACCGCCAGATCGTCCATCACCGCACCATGGCGGTGCACATTTCCGATAAAAGCGCCGTTGCCGCCTCCTACCATGCCAAATTTCAGTTTCATTGCAATAACCTCCTGTCAAAATATTTGCCCACCCATTTTATTGTAGAATATGGAGGTTTTTCTGTCAATTCATTCGCATCTTTCCGGGTAAAGTGTGCAAAAATGCAAAAAAATCATCGTTTTTTAAGTACAGAAAAACAGGCTGCGAAAGCAGCCTGTTTCTATGTAGCAATTAGATCTCAGAAATTTTAACCGGACGGTTCTCATCCAGAGAACGTTTTGCAGCGATCGCGATCTTAACCGGCATTAATCCATCGATACCTGTTACCGGTACGTCTTTATCGTTAAGAACAGCGTCTACAAAGTCTTTTGTCTCAGCGATAAATGCATCGTTGTATCTTTCCAGGAAGAACCAGGTCGGTTTTGTGCAGGTTACGCCGTCAGCTGTGCTGATCATAGCGGTATCGCCCAGATCGTTGGCTACCTGTACGCAGCCTTTTCTGCAGTGAACCTCTGTTCTCTGATCGTATCCGTAGGGAGCTTCACGGCTGTTGTCGATCACGCCGATTGCGCCGTTTTCAAATTTCAGCATAACGATTGCGGTATCCACATCGTCATATTTTGCAAATTCTTCGTCTACTTTGATCGTTCCGAAGGTGCTTACTTCTGTAACTTCGCTTCCGGACAGGTAACGAACCATATCAAAGTCATGGATCATCATATCCAGGAAGATACCGCCGGATACTTTAACGTAAGACATTGGCGGAGCTTCCGGGTCACGGGATGTTACTTTAACGATAGCCGGATCGCCGAGAATACCGGATGCAACGGTATCTCTTACTTTTTTGTGGTTGTGGTCGAAACGACGAACGAAACCAACCTGCAGTTTAACGCCTGCTTTGTCAACTGCTGCCAGAGCGTCTTCGATCACCTTTACGTCGGTGGAAATGGGTTTTTCACAGAAAATATGTTTTCCAGCTTCTGCTGCCTTTACGATAAATTCAGCATGTGTATCTGTGGAAGAGCAGATAAATACTGCGTCCACATCAGGATTTGCAAATACATCATCTGAATTTTTAGAGCAGTTTGTGATTCCCAGGCTGTTTGCCCAAGCAATGGAATCATCGTTCAGGAACGGATCTGCTACCATAACAACTTCTGCATCCGGAACAGAGTTTACCAGATTCGTTACGTGAAGTTTACCAATTCTACCAACGCCTAATACGCCGATTCTGAGTTTTTTTGCCATCTCTTATACTTCCTTTCGAGTGTTTTTATAGTAAACATTATAATCCAATTTGTATTTCCAGTCAATCGGAACTGTAGAAATTTACAATTTATTTTCTCTTAATTGCCCATGCAATCAGAATAAATTCCACAATTTCCACGCCGATCGCCAGGGTA
>DWVJ01000015.1 GCA_019120315.1 Candidatus Ruminococcus avistercoris | reverse complement strand
GAAGGAAATGTTGAATATTGGAAATGTTCCGGGTGCGGCAAGTATTTTAGCGATGCAGCGGGTACGCAGGAGATTTCCTACGAGGATACAATCATTCCGAAATTGCAGGGAAGTACGACAATCTATTATGCTCTGCACTTTGAAACAAACGGTGGAGAGGACATGAATTCTGTGGTGAAGGAATCCGGTACTGTTATGGACCTTTCCGAGTACGTTCCAGTCCGCGAGGGTTACACCTTTACCGGGTGGTATGCAGATGAAGAATTGACGCAGCCCGTGACGGAGGTGACACTGGATAATACCAAGACCATCTATGCAGGCTGGGAAGAAATTGTGACAGATACCCGTCTGGATCAGGAAATTTTCATGACCAACCCGTATCAGGAGCGTGACCTGGCAAACGGTTCCAGAAATACCATGAGCAGGGTCTGCACCCTGAAGCTGGGCTTTGCGGCGGAGGATCCAAACTTAAGCCTTGCCTATGAGACCAGCGATCCGGAAGTGGCGACGGTGAAAGACGGCAAGATCACTTACCAGGGGGTAGGCGAATGCATCATTACCGTGACGGCGGCGGCCACGGATCTTTGCAAAGAAGCGAAACTGGAGATTCCCGTGAAGGTGGGAAGCCTTGGCACGCCGACCTTCACCCCCAGCGTGACCAGCCGGACGGCAAAGAAAGCTTTCGTGGCCACTTCCAGCACTGTGCGGGGCGTGGACGGCTGGGAAGTGCAGTACTCCATTCGGAAAGATTTCTGGCGTCCCAGGACGAAGGATTTCCCGGATGCGGGAGCGAAGCTGTACCGGGTAACCTGCCCGACGATGTGGTCCAATCGTACCTATTATATCCATGTGCGAGGGTATCAGATCATTGACGGTAAAAAAGTCTACAGCGACTGGTCGCCGGTGAAGACCATACGGACGAAATAAGAAATAGGATAAGAAATGCGAAACGAATCCCCGAACTGTACGCTGCTGCGGTTCGGGGATTCTTCTTTCAGAATATAGAGAAGAGGTCTTGCAATATGCCGTTGAACATAATATGATAAATTTGGCAGATGTGCAGGAAAAGATCAAAATGGAGAAAAGAGAGAAGATTTTAAAAAACACAGATTTCAGCGGGATCCCGGAGTTCATGGCAAAATAAAAAATGCAACCAAACAGATGTTTGATTACACTTTTGACGATACTTTGAATTTACTAGTGAAGAAACCCCAGTGATACAAAGGGTTTTCAAGTGGAGCATACGGGATTCGAACCCGTGGCCTCAACAATGCGAATGTTGCGCGCTCCCAACTGCGCTAATGCCCCATGGACTGAATTATAACACGGTTTTCAAAAAAAAGAAAGGGAAAATTATATGAAAAAAAGAATAAAAAGGCTGAGCGGACTTTTTCTGGCTGCGGTTATGGTAACTTTGTCTGCCGTAATTCCAGTTCATGCTGCAGGATGGCAGGAAAATGATACAGGCCGGTGGTATGAGAAGCAGGATGGCAGCTGGCCGGAAAATGAATGGAAGCTGATCGGACATAAATGGTATTATTTTAACGGAGCCGGTTACGCGGCAACCGGCTGGCAGCAGCTGGACGGCGGTTGGTACTATTTCGGAGAAGATGACGGACAGCTTGAGACCAATGCCTGGGTGGATGAGTATTACGTAGGTTCCGACGGGCGGATGCTGACGGATGCCTGGATTGGAAATTATCAGGTAGATCAGGAAGGAAAAAAAGTAAAAGATGCCAGGAGAACAGAAAAGATTCCCATCACGTCCATCAGTCTTTCTCAAGAACAGGTGGCGCTGCAAAATGGGGAGGCGGCCAATCTTTATGTGAACTGCCAGCCCAAGGATGCCACGGATTCCAGACGCATCAGCTGGAAGAGTTCGGATCCGTCTGTGGTTTCTGTATCCAGTGGGAAGATAACTGCCAGAGAGGCAGGTACGGCGACGGTGACAGCGAGGATTGGACAGTGCATGGCAGAATGTGCGGTGACTGTGTACGACAGCGGCGTCTGCCGCAGTGCCATGTCGCTGATCGGAGATCAGTATATTTGGGGAGGAAACGGACCTCAGGACGGAGGGGTGGACTGTTCCGGACTGCTGATGTATGCTTACACCCAAAATGGATATGACTTTGGAGCCGACTTAAATGCGGATAATTTCGGAAAGTACGGCCAGGAAATCAGCCGGGAAGAGTTAAGGCCGGGAGATGCCATCTGCTGTGTGTTCGGCAATGGGAAATATCAGCATATTCTGCTGTATCTGGGGAATGATATGGTCATTGCTTCAGAAAGCGGCGGCGCAGCAGTCTGTACGGCCGGGCTGGAGTGCTTCCAGCATGAGCGCGGGACAAAATGTAACTGTCGGGTAGTGAAACGTCCGCTGAATGAAAATGACCTGAAGGATGCAAAATTTGTCCGTATGGATGCTTATATTAAAGGATGATGGTGCAGTATGAAAATCGCAGTGATTACCGGCGCTTCCAGTGGTCTGGGGCGGGAGTTTGTGCGAAAGATTGCCGGGCAGAAGAAAAAAGAAGATATCGATGAGATCTATGCGGCGTCCAAGGCATTTTTATATCGTTACAGCCGGGGACTTCGGCGGGAAGTGCTGCGCAGACTGTAAGGAACGTTTTGACAATGCAGGACTGATTGGAATAGGATAATGATAAAGACATGATTTGTCTCAAAGGAATGGTAAAGCAGTGATTTCCATCAGTCTTTGCATGATCGTAAAGGATGAAGAGAAAGTGCTGGCCAGGTGCCTGGACAGTGTAAAAGATGCGGTGGATGAAATTATTATCGTAGATACGGGGTCGCGGGATGGAACGAAAGAGGTTGCCGGCGGTTACACCGGTTATATATATGATTTTCCCTGGCAAGACGATTTTTCTGCAGCAAGAAACGAAGCTTTTTCCAAAGCGTCGATGGAGTACTGTATGTGGCTGGATGCCGACGATGTCCTGCCGGGTGGGAGCGCAGAAAAACTGCTTCAGCTAAAAGCGGAGCTTCCCACGGATACGGATATGGTGATGATGCCCTATGAAATGATTTTTGATGAAAAAGGAAATCCGGGTTTTTCCTATTACCGGGAAAGACTGGTAAGGAATAACGGACGCTATCTTTTCCAGGGCAGAGTACATGAGGCGATTCCCATCTCCGGCAAGGTTCTCTATCGGGAGATACCGGTTCATCATAGAAAGGAAGAAGAAAAGGACAGCAAAAGGAATCTGAAAATCTATCAGTCGATGGAGAAGGCGGGAGAGCCCTTTGACAGCCGGGCTCTCTATTATTACGGCAAAGAATTGCTGGTACACGGGCAGTATGAAAAAAGTATCCGTATTTTGAAAAAATTTCTGCAACAGAAAGAAGGTTGGGTAGAGAATCAAATCGACGGGACGAGGCAGCTGGCCTGGTGTTATGAACAGATAGGGGAAAAAAGAAAAACACTGCAGGCATTGCTTAAAGGTCTGGAATATGATGTTCCGCGGGCAGAGACCTGCTGTGCGCTGGGCAGATACTTTGCGCATGAAAGGAAGTATTCTCAGGCAGTCTACTGGTACCAGCAGGCTTTTCAGGCGCCGAAAAATGCCAGATCAGGGGCTTTTATTCAGGAGGAATGTTACGGTTTCCTGCCGGCCATTTCTCTGTGCGTCTGTTATGACAGGATGGGACAGTTTGAACTGGCGCAGCATTATAATGAGCTGGCGGGGCAATATCAGCCGCAGTCGCCATGGTATTTGAAAAACAAGGAATATTTTTCTCAAATGAGACAAAAAAAGTGACTCTTTGTCGTTTGCCGCATACATTATTATTGGATCATCATTATAAGGAGAATCCATATGGCATGGTTTCATAGAAAAGAAACACAGGATCTGGAAGAGCAGAATGTCCGATGCGGATGCCGTCCAAGACCCTGTTGTCCAGAACCTGTTCCTGGGCCGCCGGGACCTCCTGGTATGCCGGGCCGCCCGGGAGCGACAGGCCCGGCCGGAGTTACCGGGGCGACAGGTCCTGCGGGGGTAACAGGAGCCACCGGTCCCACAGGAGCCACCGGGGCGACAGGTCCTGCGGGGGTAACGGGAGCCACCGGTTCCACAGGAGCCACCGGCCCATCTGGCGGAGCCACCGGTCCTACTGGTCCAACGGGAGTCACCGGTTCTACTGGTCCAACGGGAGTCACCGGTTCTACTGGTCCGACGGGAGTTACTGGTCCTACTGGTCCGACGGGAGCAACTGGTGCCACCGGGGCAACCGGCCCTGCCGGGACGGCAGCTTCTACGGAATTGCTGGCGGCTTATTCTACACCTTCCGCGCCAGGAACGGCCGGTCAGCCGCTGGTTTTTGATCAGAATGCGGCAGTGTCCGGTTCTGATATCTCCCACACTGCGGGAGAAAGTGAATTTACCATCGGTACTCCTGGACTGTATGCGGTGTCTTTCCATGGGAATGTAGCGCCGGTATCCACAGCTTCCTTCCCGCTGACGATTACGCTGGATTTGGAGCAGAATGGAACGCCGGTTCCAGGAGCTTTGGCTTCTCACACCTTTAATTCCGCTGCGGATGCTGCCACTATGTCATTTAATTTTCCGGTGGAAATTTCTTCCGTGCCGGCTGTACTGCAGGTGATGGCTCAGGGCGGTAATTTTATATATACCGCGCCGGCTGTTTCCATTTATAAAGTAAACAACAGTTAGAAATAAGATATTTGAGGGGCGCTGTCTGCGAAAAGTTCCGGACAGCGCCCTTTTCCTTTGAAAAACGGGATCTTTGCTTGACTTTGCCGGTGAATCGAATATAATTTTAAGTAGCGAAAAACATGAGAAAAGGGGAGAAAGAGATGGCTAAGTTTTGTACCAGATGCGGGAAACCACTGATCGATGGACAACCCTGCGATTGTATGAAAAGCAGTGCGCAGACGGGAGCTTCCCAGGATGAAGACCGTACTGTGAGAATGGATGGGCAGCAGGGCAGTCCTCATGTGAGTCAGCAGCAGGGAAATCCCTATATGAATCAGCAGCAGGGAAATCCTTATATGAATCAGCAGCAGGGAAATCCCTATATGAATCAGCAGCAGGGAAATCCTTATATGAATCAGCAGCAGGGAAATCCCTATATGAATCAGCAGCAGGGAAATCCTTATATGAATCAGCAGCAAGGGAACCCCTACATGAATCAGCAGCAAGGGAACCCCTACATGAACCAGCAGGGAAATCCCTACGGCGGATGGCAGCAGGGAAATCCTTACGGACAGCAGCAGGGCAATTTCAACAGTCAATGGTTCCAGGAAAAGACGGGTAAATTTGTACAGAATACGAAAAATATGTTTGCGGAGATTATACCTTTGATCACCCGTCCGGATACCACTATGAAACGGCTTTGCGGCGGGAACAGCAGCGTGCTGGGGCTTGAGATGGTAGGCCTGAAGGCGGTGGTCTGCATTTTGATTAGCCTGTTTCTGATGTCAAAAATCAAGAGTATGGCAGGCGGCTTTTTTGAACCGCCGATTTTCAGGATCATCATTTTTGTTCTGATTCTGACCGTGGGCTTTGCCTATCTGCAGGCAGCGATTTTCAAGGGAATGACAGCGGCGTTCCAGGGAGATACCACTCTTAATAAAATGATGACGGCGGTGGGATTCAGCGCTTTCGTAGATAGCGTGATGATTCTGCTGACAGCGTTGTTTATCATGTCCTTCCCGAAGTTTGCTCTGGTTTTGATGGGAATCCTTTCCATGATCAGTTATTACTTTTATCTGCGCGGTTATGAGCATGCGGTGCAGATGAAGCCGGACCGGAAGATATACTGCTTTATCGTGGCGCAGATCTTGACGGTTGCGGCGGAGTTTTTGGTTCTGTATGTTCTGCTTCCGATTATCTTTGATCTGCCGGTGGGCGAGATGGGAGATTTGTTTGAAAGTTTCGGAAGTTTTATGTAACACCCTTTGACAACGGGAAAATTTATGGTATGATATAAAAGATTCTTATTGAGTCGCCTGCGTAACAGGCGGCTCAGTTTGTACCTGAGGAGGAATACAAGTGGAAAAGGAAACAGTTTCCAGAAATTTTATTGAACAGATAATCGACCAGGATCTGGCGGAGGGAAAATACGATACGATCTGTACCAGGTTTCCGCCGGAGCCAAATGGCTATCTTCATATCGGCCATGCCAAAGCTATCCTGCTGAACTATGGCCTGGCACAGCAGTACCATGGGAAATTTAATCTGCGCTTTGACGATACCAACCCCACCAAGGAGAAGGAAGAGTTTGTGGATTCCATTAAGGAAGATGTGGCCTGGCTGGGAGCGGACTGGGGAGATCGGCTCTATTTTGCATCCAATTATTTCCCGCAGATGTACGAGGCGGCGGTGAAACTGATTAAAAAAGGCAAGGCTTTCGTATGCCAGCTGTCTGCCGAGGAAATCAGAGAATACCGCGGTACGCTGACGGAGCCGGGCAAGAACAGTCCTTATCGCGACCGAAGCATAGAGGAGAATCTCCGCCTGTTTGAGGAGATGAAAGAGGGAAAATACGAGGATGGCTCCATGGTTCTTCGAGCCAGAATCGATATGGCTTCTCCTAATATTAACATGCGTGATCCGGTGATTTACCGGGTGGCACATATGACCCACCACAATACGGGGGACGACTGGTGCATTTATCCCATGTATGATTTTGCTCATCCCATCGAGGACGCCATCGAGGGTGTGACCCATTCCATCTGTACGCTGGAGTTTGAGGATCACCGTCCGCTGTACGACTGGGTGGTGCGGGAACTGGAATATGAGAAACCGCCCAAACAGATCGAGTTTGCCAAGCTTTATCTGACCAATGTGGTGACGGGAAAGCGGTATATCAAAAAGCTGGTGGAGGACGGCATCGTGGACGGATGGGATGATCCGCGCCTTGTTTCCATCGCAGCGCTGCGCAGGAGAGGATTTACACCGGAGTCCATCCGCATGTTTGTGGATTTGTGCGGCGTCTCAAAAGCCAACAGTTCTGTGGATTACGCCATGCTGGAATACTGCATCCGGGAGGATTTAAAGCTGAAGCGGCCCAGAGTGATGGCGGTGCTGGATCCCATCAAACTGGTGATTGACAACTATCCGGAAGACCAGGTGGAATATTTCGACGTGCCAAATAACTTGGAAAATGAGGAACTGGGCACGCGTAAAGTTCCCTTTGCCAGAGAACTTTATATTGAACGCGAGGATTTCATGGAAGAGCCTCCCAGAAAATATTTCCGGCTGTTCCCGGGAAATGAAGTGCGTCTGATGAACGCTTACTTTGTCAGATGTACCGGTTTCGTGAAAAACGAGCAGGGCGAGGTGACGGAGGTTCACTGTACCTACGATCCCGAAACCCGCAGCGGCAGCGGTTTTACCGGAAGGAAGGTAAAAGGGACCATCCACTGGGTAGCGGCGAAGACGGCGGTACAGGCAGAAGTAAGACTGTATGAAAATATTATTGATGAGGAAAAAGGCGTATACAATGAAGATGGCTCTTTAAATCTGAATCCAAATTCTCTGACGGTGCGCCGGGAGTGTTATCTGGAGCCGTCTTTGGGAAATGCAAAACCCTATGACAGTTTTCAGTTCGTGCGAAACGGCTATTTCTGTGTGGATTCCCACGATTCCAGGGAAGATCAGCTGGTATTTAACCGGATCGTATCGCTGAAAAGTTCCTTTAAGCTGCAGAAATGAAAGAACTGACGATTTCACTGAACGGGGAGTCCGTGACTCCTTTGTACGAGCAGATTTATCAATATCTGAAAACAGAAATTCAAAGAAGGCAGATACTCCCAGGAGAGTGTCTGCCTTCTTCCCGTGCGCTGGCTTTAGGACTGGCGGTCAGCAGAAGTACGGTGGATATGGCTTATATGCAGCTGGTATCGGAAGGATATATCGAATCCATACCCCGCAGGGGATATTTCGTCTGCGATCTGGAAGGGATGCTCCAGCTGCCGCAGGAGGTTCCGGCAGTTTCTGTGCCGGAAGAAGAGCCTGCCGGCACTTGCCGTTTTGATTTCGATATCAATGGAATCGATGAGGACGGTTTTCCCTTCCATCAGTGGGGAAAAATTTCCCGGCAGGTACTGCGGGAAGGGCCAAAACTGTTTCGGCTGGGGGATCCAAGGGGAGAGAAAAGCCTTCGCTGTGTCCTGGCTTCTTATCTGCATCATGCCAGAGGAGTCAGTTGCAGTCCCGAACAGATCGTGGTAGGGGCAGGAAACGATTATCTGCTGATGCTGCTGCGGGTGATTCTGGGAGGAAACCGAAGGATCGCCATGGAAAACCCTACCTACAAAAGCGCTTTTCTGTGTTTCAGCCATCTGGGATATGAGGTCATGGGAATTGGTATGGATGCATGTGGGATGCGGGTGGAGGAATTGAAACGATCCGGTGCGGACACGGCTTATGTCATGCCGTCCCATCAGTTTCCCATGGGCAGTGTGATGCCGCTGAAACGGCGGATGCAGCTGCTTTCCTGGGCGTCAGACGAAGCGGGAAGGTATATTCTGGAAGATGATTACGACAGTGAATTCCGCTATCGCGGCAAACCCATCCCTGCTCTGCAGGGATACGACAACCACGACCGGGTAATTTATCTGGGAACATTTTCAAAGTCCATTGCTCCGGCGATCCGCATCAGTTATATGGTACTTCCAAAGTCACTGATCGCCGCCTATGAAAAACGGGGACGCGATTTTTCTGTCACGGTATCCAGAGCCGATCAGAAGATTATCGAAACATTTATACGGGACGGCCACTATGAACGTCATCTGAACCGGATGCGGGCCATCTATAAAAGTAAGCATGATTGTCTGGTAGCACAGTTGAAAGGAATGGCGAAGATCTGCCGTGTATCCGGGGAAAATGCCGGCCTGCACGTGGTACTGCGCTTTGTCAACGGGATGTCGGAGCAGGAGGCGGTCTGCAGGGCCGAAGCGGCAGGCGTAAAGGTATATGGAATTTCTGATTACGATACTTCCGTTTTGGGGCAGACGGCATCGGAGGGTGTTCTGTTGGGGTATGCCTCATTGACAGAAGAAGAGATTGCAGAAGGAATCAGCAGGCTGAAAGCAGCGTGGCAGGACAAATAAAAAACAGCGGCAGTGTGGAGGATTTATCTTCACACTGCCGCTGTTTTTTTGCTCCTGCCTCATTCTTCAGATTCATCTTTGTCCGCTTCCTCAGCGGTTTCCTGAACCGTTTCCTGTCCCTCATCCGCCTTGGGTTCTTTGGAAATGGTTGTATAGCTGCGCTCTGTGTCACTGCACCCCGGACAGGAATCGGACTCCTCGATGTTGTCGTCGAACAGATCATCGTTTCCTTCTTCATACTTTTTCAGAAATACGATCAGGGCTCCGACTGCCGCTCCGAGAATCATCAGCCATGCCAGCACTTTTATGACGCTGTTTTTACGCATTTTTTCCTTCTCCTTTTAATTCAATTTACAAACATTGTAATACTTTTCGCCGAAAAAAGAAAGCATAAAGTAAAAAATGATGAAAACGGCTTGCAGGTCCTATAAGAGGAGGGTATACTTAAAACGGACAAATTATTCAGAAAAAGAAAAAAAGAGGAAATGACAGACAGGGAGAACATAAGAAAATGTACAAAGCATGTTTATTTGATCTGGACGGAACATTACTGGATACTGTGGAGTCCATCGCTCATATAGCGAATCAGGTGCTGGCTTATTACCATCTGCCGTCTCATCCGGTGGAAGCCTATAATTATTTTGCCGGAGACGGAGCGGACGTACTGATGGAACGCAGTATCCGTGCAGCCGGAGGCGATCTCGCCTGTCTGGACGAAGCACGGAAGATGTACCGCAGCATGTTTGCAAAAGATCCTCTGTATCACGTGACGGCTTACGAGGGTATGACGCAGACGCTGCAGACGCTGAAAAGCCGCGGGGTGAAGCTGGCTGTGTGCACCAACAAACCGCATCCGGCGGCGTTGGGCGCCATCTACGGCGTCTATGGGAAGGAACTGTTCGATATGATCCAGGGGCAGGTGCCGGAGATCGAAAGAAAACCGTCGCCCCAGTGCGCGCTGCTGATCGCCGACCGTCTGGGTGTGCAGCCAGAAGATTGTATGTATGTGGGAGATACGGACACGGATATGATCACCGGGCGTGCGGCGGGCATGTATACCATCGGGGTGCTGTGGGGCTTTCGGGACCGCAGGGAACTGGAGGAAAATCATGCGCAGAGAATTATCGGACATCCGTCTGAATTACTGAAGATACAGAAGGGGGAATAAGAAATGACGCAGGAATACAGCGAAGAATGTCTGAAGGTTTTTTTGGATAATCAGGAGCAGTTGTTTGATGAACCGGTGGCGGAGACACTGGAAGAAGCGGAAGCTTTTTTGGAAGACTGCATGGCTGTGGTGACAGATTCACTGGATGAGGTACGGGATTATATGGAAGAATCCGGTATGGATGTACAGGATCTGTCGGACGAAGAGCTGGAGGCGGCCAGCGAGGTATTCCCGCTGCCGGGCGGACAGTATCTGATTGTGGAAGGATAGAAAATGAAGAAGTATGATGTCATCATTATCGGCGCAGGCCCTTCGGGGATTTTCTGCGCCTACGAGTTGATGTCCGGGTGCCCGGATATGAAAATCCTGATGCTGGAAAAGGGGCGGTCCATTGAAAAAAGAAGTTGTCCCAAGCGAAAAACCGGGAAGTGTATGGGGTGTCAGCCCTGCTCCATCACCACCGGATTTGCCGGTGCGGGAGCTTTTTCCGATGGAAAACTGTCCCTTTCTCCGGATGTGGGCGGTAATCTGCCGGAGATTTTGGGATATGAGAAGACAAAAGAGCTGTTGAAAGAGTCGGACAGCATTTATCTGAAATTTGGGGCGGATACCAGGGTTTACGGAGTGGATAAAGAAAAGGAGATCCGAAAAATCCGCAAAAAAGCCATCAATGCCAACCTGAAGCTGGTGGAGTGTCCGATCCGTCATCTGGGCACGGAGGAAGGCTATAAGATCTATCAGCGGCTGCAGAAGGATCTGCAGGATAAGGGGGTGGAAATGAAATTCATGACCATGGTGACAGACATGGTGATAGAAGGGCAGACAGCCCGGGCCGTGGTGACCCAGGATGGCCAGCGGTATGAGGCAGATGAGTTTGTGGCGGCAGTGGGCCGGGAAGGTGCGGACTGGCTCAGTCACCTTTGTCGGGCGCACGGCATCGAAACCCAGGTGGGAACGGTGGATATCGGAGTCCGGGTGGAAGTGCGGGACGAGGTGATGGAGTTTCTCAACGAAAATCTGTACGAGGCGAAGCTGATCTACTATACGCCCACCTTCGATGATAAGGTGCGGACTTTTTGTACCAATCCTTCCGGCGAAGTAGCCACGGAGTATTATGAGAACGGCCTGGCTGTGGTCAACGGCCATGCCTATAAATCGGCGGAATACAAAACACAGAATACCAATTTTGCCCTGCTGGTATCGAAGAATTTTACCAAGCCTTTTAAAACACCCATTGAATACGGAAAACATGTGGCCCGGCTGAGCAACATGCTCTGTGACGGTAAAATTATGGTGCAGACTTTCGGAGATTTCAAAAGAGGCAGGCGGACGACGGAAGAGCGCCTGTGCCGAAACAACCTGATCCCCACGCTGAAGGATGCGGTGCCGGGAGACTTGTCCCTGGTATTTCCCCATCGGATTATGGTGGATATCGTGGAGATGATCAATGCGCTGGATAAGGTAACGCCCGGTATTGCCAGTGATGAAACGCTGCTTTACGGTGTGGAGGTGAAATTCTATTCCAATAAAGTGGTGGTAGATGAGGATTTTCAGACTAGTATAAAGGGACTGCGGGCAGTGGGAGACGGGGCGTCTGTCACAAGGGGACTGCAGCAGGCCAGCGCCAACGGCATCAGCGTGGCGAGAAGTATACTGAAAAAAAGATTGGGAGAAAGGTAACAATGGAATTTGAGATCAGTACAAAGCGCAGGATGGAGAATTTCATCAAAAGCAGGATATCGGCTGTGGTTCTGTATGTGCTTTACGGCGGAATCTGTGAACTGTATCAGCTGGACGGGCGGGTGCGGGATGAGATCGACAGCTGGCCGGAAGGGATGACCTACTGTCTGGCCTGTTCAGAAAAAGGGCCGCGCCTGTTTTTTCGAAAAAGTCAGAATCAGCTGCAAAGACTGAATCCGCGGATCCAGCGTTTCTATGACACAGCCATCACCTTCCGCAGCCTGGAGAGCGCCTTTGAGGTGCTGACGGGAAGAATGGGTATCGCCCAGGCCTACGGCGCTCATGCTTTTTCTTTGCACGGCGATATCGGGACGGCTATGGAACTGACCCGCTGTGTGGATGTGGTGGAAGCTTATCTCTTCCCGGGGGTTATGACAAAACGGATTTTGAAAAAAGTGCCGCGCAGAGAGGTCAACACGCTGCGGGTGTATCTGCGGATTTTAATTGGCGCCCTGCGGGGAGCTTATACTATGTCGGCGGAAGAGAAAAAGCCCTGCCGGATTAAATCCATGCATAAAAAATACGAGGAGTCCTGAAAATGATACCGAAATACTTTGAATTTCAAAGCTCTGCCAAGATTCTTTCCGGCCGTCACGCTCTGGAAAATCTGCCCTCGGAGCTGAAAAATCTTGGGGCCAAAAAGCCCATGATCCTTTCTGATGAGATCCTGAAAAAAATCGGAACACTGCAGATTGTAACGGACGCCCTGGCAGCAGGAGGAATCCGGGAAGGCGCGGTTTATACCAGAATCCCGGCGGATTCCTCCCTGCAGGTGGTGCGCAATATCGTAAAGGAGTACAAAAAACAGGAGTGCGACAGCCTGGTGGCCGTGGGAGGCGGTTCCGTCATCGATACGGCGAAGGGCGTACGCATGGTTCTTTCCCAGAATGTGGACGATCTGCTGGATATCTGGGGCTGTGAAAATTTAAGCGGCGTCGTCCGCATTCCCTTTGCGGCCATTCCCACCACATCGGGAACAGGGTCGGAGTCCACACTGGTGGCGGTGATTAAAAATGAAGCCCGGCGGCTGAAGATGGAATTTATTTCTTATTATCTGCAGCCGGATGTGGCGGTGCTGGATGTGCGGATGACCCGTACTCTTCCGCCAAAAACCACAGCCTCCACAGGAATGGACGCCCTGTGCCATGCCATAGAAGCCTATACCTGTCTGCAGAAAAATCCGATCAGCGACGCCTATGCGCTGGGAGCCATCCGCCTGATCACCCAGAATCTGGAACAGGCCGTCAAAAACGGAAAAGATGACAGGGCCAGACTGGCTATGGCCAATGCTTCCATGATGGCCGGGGCGGCTTTTTCCAACAGTATGGTGGGAGTGATCCACGCCATTGGTCATGCGCTGGGCGGCGTCTGTCATGTGCCCCACGGAGACGCCATGACGATCCTTCTCCCCCACGGGATGGCGTTTAATTACCGGGTTTTGAAGGAACAGTACGGAGAGCTTCTGTATTTTCTGGCAGGAGAGGAAACGTGTCTGAATACCCCTGCGGAACAAAGGGGGAAAGAAGCCGTCCGTCAGGTGTGGCAGCTTCGTCGGAAGCTGCACAGGATCTGCGGTTTGCCGGAGCGTCTGCGGGAGTGCGGCGTGCGAAAATCCGATTTTGAGCTGGTGGCCCGTACCGCCATGAATGACGGAGCGATGATTGTCAATCCCCGGGAGGTTTCCTGGGAGGATGTGATGTTTATACTGAATAAAGCATATTAGTACGGCGGCAGGAGGTGATACCGTGAATTATATTGAAAAAATTGTCAGGGTGCAGAAGAAATTCTTTTACGGAAATCAGACCAAAAGTCTGCCCTTCAGGCTGATGGCTCTTGACCGTCTGGAAGCGTCTATCCTGAAACATGAGTCTGAGATTTACGAGGCATTGAAACAGGATCTGCATAAATCAAAGGCGGAGTCCTACATGGCGGAAGTCGGCATGACCCTTTCGGAGCTGCGTTACATCCGCCGGCATCTGCCCATATGGATCAAGGAGCGCAGGGTGCCCACACCGCTGGCCCAGTTTCATGCCAGAAGCTTCGTCCTCTCGGAGCCATACGGTGTGGTGCTGATCATGTCTCCCTGGAATTATCCCTTCATGCTGACCATGGAGCCCCTTGTGGGCGCCATTGCGGCGGGCAACTGCTGCGTAGTGAAGCCCTCCGCCTATGCGCCGGCAGTATCCGGCGTCATACACCGGATTTTAAAAGACGCTTTTCCAAGAAAATACGTGGCCGTGGTGGAAGGTGGAAGAAAAGAAAATACACAGCTTCTGGATCAGAAATTTGATTATATATTCTTCACCGGCGGCGTACAGACCGGAAAGGTGGTCATGAAAAAAGCAGCTGACCATCTGACGCCGGTGACGCTGGAACTGGGCGGGAAAAGTCCCTGCATCGTGGATGCTACGGCGAATCTGGATCTGGCTGCCAAAAGACTGGTATTCGGCAAGTTTTTAAACAGCGGCCAGACCTGTGTGGCCCCGGATTATCTGCTGGTGGAAGCATCGGTGAAGAAAGAATTCCTGATGCTGGTGAAAAAATGGATTCACAGGATGCTGGGAAAAGAGCCTATGTTCCATCCGGATTATCCAAAAATTATCAATCAGAAGCACTATGACCGGCTGCTGAATCTGATCAAAGAAGAGCACATAATCGAGGGCGGGTATGGCAACCTGGAAACGCTGCAGATCGCGCCCACTATCCTGGGTCAGGCGGACTGGGATTCACCCGTAATGCAGGAGGAGATTTTCGGTCCCATCCTCCCGGTTCTGACCTTCCGCAATCTGCCGGAAGCCATCGCGCAGGTGAAGCGGCGGCCCAAGCCCCTGGCGCTGTATCTGTTCACGGAGGATCTGGGAGCGGAATACCGGGTGATGAAGGAGCTGTCCTTTGGCGGCGGGTGTATCAATGACACCATCATCCATTTGGCCACCTCCCGCATGGGATTTGGCGGCGTGGGCGCCAGCGGGATGGGAAGCTATCACGGAAAAGAATCTTTCGACACCTTCAGCCATAAAAAGAGCGTGGTAAAAAAATCCACCTGGATGGATCTTCCCATGCGGTATTATCCGCTGAAGCCGTGGAAGGAAATGATGATACGCATGTTTTTACGATAAGCGATATTATTAGCACTCATTTTAAATGAGTGCTAATTTTTTCTTGACTTTTCCGAAAACGGGGATTAATATAGTACTCAGTAAAGAAATTCAAAAAAGGAGCGTGTGTATTTATGGCATTAAGACATGGCAATTTATCCATAGACAGTGACAATATATTTCCGATTATAAAAAAATGGCTGTATTCCGATCATGATATCTTTGTAAGAGAGATGGTTTCCAACGGATGCGACGCTATTACCAAACTGAAAAAACTGGAAGTGATGGGAGAGTATACTTTCCCGGACGATTACAAAAGCAAAATCGACGTGGTTGTCAATCCGGAAGAAAAGACGCTGAAGTTCATTGATACCGGTCTTGGCATGACGGAAGAAGAAGTGGAGGAGTATATCACCAAGATCGCTTTTTCCGGCGCGACTCAGTTTTTGGAAAAATACAAAGATAAGACCAGCGAGGATCAGATCATCGGTCATTTCGGACTGGGATTCTATTCTGCGTTTATGGTAGCCGATGAGGTGCATATCGATACGCTGTCCTTCCAGGAAGGCGCAAAACCGGTACACTGGGAGTGCGACGGCGGCGTGGAATACGAGATCGGTGAAGGCGACAGGACAACCGTGGGAACGGAAATTACGCTGTATCTGAATGAGGACAGCCTGGAGTTCGCCAATGAGTACCGTGTGAGAGAAGTTATCGAGAAATACTGTTCCTTCATGCCGGTGGAAATCTTCCTCTCCAAAGCCAACGCCGAGCAGGAGTATGAGACCATCGAGGAATCTAAACTGCGGGACGACGATGTGGTGGTGGAGCATATCCATGAGGCGGCAAAGACCGAGGAGCGTGAGACGGAGGACGGAAAGAAGGAAACCGTGGAGATCTCACCGGCCAGGGATATGGTGAAGATCAACAAACGTCCCGTCTCCTTAAGCGATATCCATCCGCTGTGGACCAAACATCCCAACGACTGTACCGATGAAGAGTATAAAGAGTTTTACCGCAAGGTGTTTATGGATTACAAGGAACCGCTGTTCTGGATTCATCTGAACACCGATTATCCCTTCAACCTGAAAGGAATTCTTTACTTCCCCAAGATCAATACGGAGTACGATTCCATCGAGGGTACCATCAAACTGTATAATAATCAGGTATTCATCGCCGATAATATCAAAGAGGTGATTCCGGAATTTTTGATGCTGTTAAAAGGCGTCATCGACTGTCCGGATCTGCCCCTGAATGTATCCAGGAGCGCGCTGCAAAACGATGGTTTTGTAAAGAAGGTATCGGAATATATCAGCAAGAAAGTGGCGGATAAGCTGACAGGCATGTTCAAGACAGACCGGGAAGCTTACGAAAAATGCTGGGATGATATCGCGCCCTTCCTGAAGTTCGGCTGCCTGAAGGACGCAAAATTTTCAGATCGTATCATGGATTACATGCTGTTCAAGAATCTGGACGGTAAATATCTGACGCTGGAAGACTGTATAAAGGAGAATAAGAAGCCGGAAGAGCAGAAAGATACTGCCGGGGAAACGAAGACAGAGGAAAACGCTGAAGAGGCAGGAGCACAAAAGGCAGACGGAGCAGAGGCCGACAGCGAGGAAAAAGAACCGGAAAAGACGAATATCTACTATGTGACCGATGAAGTACAGCAGAGCCAGTACATCAACATGTTCCGCAGAGAGGGTATGGATGCGGTGATCCTGAAACACAACATTGACGCTCCCTTTATCTCTCACATTGAGCAGAAACGGGAGGATGTTCACTTCCAGAGGATCGACGCCGATGTGACCGATACGCTGAAAGCGGAAGACACGGAAGGTCTGGAAGAGGCAGAAAAAGAGCTGCAGGAACTGTTCCGCAAAGTCATGAAGCAGGACAACCTCAATGTGAAAGTGGAGAAATTAAAAGACGAGAAGATTTCCGCCATGATGACCCTGTCCGAGGAGAGCCGCAGGATGCAGGATATGATGAAGATGTACGGCATGGACGCCAACATGTTCGGCGGCGGCAGCGAGACGCTGGTACTAAACGCCGGTCATCCTCTGGTACAGTATATCCAGGAGCACAAAGAGGGAGAGAACACGGAGATGATCTGCGAGCAGCTTTATGATATGGCTGTGATGAGTCACAAGCAGCTGTCCCCGGAACAGATGACCCGGTTCCTGGAAAGAAGCAATCAGATTATGATGATGCTGACAGAAAAATAAAAAAGAACCGTAACATACTAGGAGCGCCTGCGGCCGTCGGCCGCAGGCGCTCCTGCTTTAGTTTTCCGGACAGGTGATCCTGGCAATGGTCTCGATGGTGCGGTGCAGCGTCTGGGCCAGCTGCGTATCGGCCGTCTTGTAATACATCTCTTTTCCTTCACGGCGGCTTACGATCAGTCCGCTTCCTTTCAGCAGACGAAGGTGATGGGAGACAGCCGGGCTGGTCATGTTCATCAGAGCCGCGATATTCAGGACGCATTCCTCACAGTGGCACAGGAGCCAGAAGATCTGCAGGCGGGTAGGATCCCCCAGCTGCTTCATGGCTTCGGAAACGCCGGCCACTTCCTCCCGGCCGGGCAGATGCGCCCGTATTTTTTCTTCGTTGCTTCCGTGTTGATGTGGCAGATTCTGTGACATTTTTTTCCCTCCCGTTTCAGACTATGGTATCAGAAATGCTTTCGCAAGATCTTTCCAAAGTAAAAAATAAAATAATAAAGATTTTCCTTGACTTATTATACATGATGGGGTATAGTAAAGTCAATGATTAAATAATTGTTTAATCATTAAATAAAACCGGAGAGCAAAGGGAGAGGATATCATGAAGAAAACGTATAAGATTGATGTGGACTGTGCAAACTGTGCCAACAAGATGGAACAGGCTGCGAAGAACACCGCAGGCGTGAAGGATGCGGTGGTGAACTTTATGACGCTGAAGATGAACGTGGAGTTTGAAGAAGGGCAGGATGCCAAAACGGTGATGCAGGAAGTGCGCAAAAACTGTAAAAAAGTGGAGGATGACTGCGAGATTTTCCTGTAACAGGCAAAATAATACGCCCGTACACTTATGATAAGGTGTGCGGGTGTAAAAATAACATACGATTAAATAAATGTTTAATTGTATGAGGAGAGGTGAAGTGGGATATGAACAAAAAACAGAAAAAAATGCTGGCCCGGATTCTTATCGCTGCGATATTGATGATTGGTTTTCATTTCCTTCCGGTAAAGGGATGGTTCCGGTTCGGGCTTTATCTGATTCCCTATCTGGTGATCGGGTATGACATTCTGATCAAAGCGGGAAAAGGAATCAGAAACCGGCAGCCCTTCGATGAAAGTTTTCTCATGGCCATCGCCACCATCGGCGCTATCATCATCGGCATCACAGGCGACGGCGATTATACGGAAGCCATCGGCGTTATGCTGTTTTACCAGGTCGGAGAGTGGTTCCAGAGTTATGCGGTGGGAAAAAGTCGCCGCAATATCAGCGATCTGATGGATATCCGTCCTGATTATGCCAACGTGGAAAGGGACGGAAAACTGGAACAGACAGATCCGGATGAGGTGGAAATCGGTTCGATTATTGTGGTGCAGCCCGGGGAAAAGGTTCCCATCGACGGCGTAATCGTGGAAGGTTCTTCTTCGCTGAATACCAGCGCGCTCACCGGAGAAAGTCTTCCCAGGGAAGCGGCCGTGGGCGATGAGATCATCAGCGGCTGTATCAACATAACAGGACTGCTGAAGATCCGCACCACGAAAGAATTCGGAGAGTCCACCGTGTCGAAAATTCTGGATCTGGTGGAGAATGCCAGTTCCAGAAAATCCCGTTCGGAACAGTTTATCACCAGATTTGCCCGGATCTATACGCCGGCGGTGGTTTACTGTGCCATTGCGCTGGCTGTTGTGCCGCCGCTGGTACAGTTGATTGCGCTGGGGATGACGCCGGGCTGGGCAACCTGGATTTACCGGGCGCTGACTTTCCTGGTGATCAGCTGTCCCTGTGCGCTGGTGATCAGCATTCCGTTAAGCTTCTTCGCCGGTATCGGCGGAGCCAGCAACGCAGGCGTGCTGGTGAAGGGTTCCAACTATCTGGAAACCCTGTCCCAGGTCAGGTATGTGGTTTTTGACAAGACGGGCACGCTGACCAGGGGCGTATTTGAGGTGGCTGCCGTCCATCACAATGAGATGGACAGGGAAAAACTGCTGGAGTATGCGGCACTGGCGGAAAGCGCCTCCTCCCATCCCATCAGCAAGAGCCTTAAACGGGCTTACGGCAAAGAACCGGATCGTTCCCGTGTGACGGACATAAAAGAAATCAGCGGGAAAGGCGTGACGGCAAAGGTGGACGGCATAACGGTGGCCGCCGGTAATGCCAGGCTGATGGAGATGCTGGGCGTGGATTGGATCGACTGCCATCAAAGCGGTACGATCATTCATATGGCCATTGACGGGCGGTATGCAGGCCATATCGTGATCGCCGATATTGTAAAGCCAAATGCCAGGGAAGCGGTTCAGGCGCTGAAAAAAGCGGGGATCGAAAAGACAATTATGCTGACCGGCGATATCAAAAAGGTGGCAGATCAGGTGGCGGCCTTTTTGGGCGTGGATGAAGTGTACAGCGAGCTGCTGCCGGGGGACAAGGTGTGCAAAGTGGAAGAACTGCTGGCCAAAAAGCCGGAAAAAGCCAGACTGGCCTTCGTAGGCGACGGGATCAACGATGCGCCGGTGCTGTCCCGGGCGGATATCGGCATCGCCATGGGAGCCATGGGATCCGATGCGGCCATTGAGGCGGCGGATATTGTGCTGATGGACGACGATCCCATGAAGATATCCAAAGCGATCCGGATTTCCCGCAAATGTCTGCGGATCGTCTATGAAAATATCTGGTTTGCCATCGGGGTTAAAGTGATCTGCCTGGTGCTGGGGGCGCTGGGGATCGCCAACATGTGGCTGGCCATCTTTGCCGATGTGGGCGTGATGATCATCGCCGTGCTCAACGCCATCCGGGCGTTATTTGTAAAACATCTGTGATAGGAAAAGAAATAAGAAGCGATTCTGTGCAGCGTCATGCTGCACGGGATCGCTTCTTTGTTAAAATTCTATTAAAAATTCTTATATTTTCGGAAGTTGGTTGACCTTTTTGGAAGAATCAGGAATAATGAGAGAAAACGGGAGGAGACTGATTATGGGATCGGAGAGAAAACCGGTGATTTATGCAAAGGGCCTGTATAAAATTTACAGAGTGGGAGAGACCCAGGTGCGGGCGTTAAACGGCGTGGATCTTTCCATCTATCCGGGGGAATTCTGTGCCATCGTGGGGACCTCCGGTTCCGGTAAATCCACTCTTTTGAATATGCTGGCAGGGCTGGAAAAACCTACGAAGGGGGAGATTGCCATCGGCAGGTGTCGTTTGGATCAGATGAATGAAAATCAGCTGGTGCGGTTTCGCCGGGAGGCGGTGGGCTTTATCTTTCAGTCTTTTAATCTGATTCCTTCCATGAACGCGCTGGAAAATGTGGCTCTGCCTTTGAGCTTTCGGGGCGTGCCCAAAAAAATCCGTCTGGCCAGGGCAGCCCGCCTGCTGAAAACGGTGGGACTTGCGGAACATCTGTTTCACAAACCTTCTCAGATGTCCGGCGGTCAGCAGCAGCGGGTGGGGGTAGCCAGGGCGTTGGTGGTGGATCCGGCTATCATCTTTGCCGACGAGCCCACCGGGAATCTGGATTCCGCCACTTCTGCCGAGGTGATGGAGTTGATGCAGAAGGTGGTGCGGGAACAGAAAAAAACGCTGGTGATGGTGACCCATGACAATCACCTGGCCGGTTTTGCAGACAGGATTTTTCATATTATCGACGGGAAAATCGTGAAAATCGAAGAAAAAAAGAACGAGGAGAAAGAGGGATGAAAAGAAAAACAAGATGGGCGGCAGTTATCTTTTGCCTGCTGCTGACAGCGCTTTTGCCGGCAGCTGCTTTTGCTCAGGAACAAAAACAGGACATGGGGTATCTTGTCATACCGGGAAGCCATAAGCTGGGCGCGTACCGGGGCGGGGAGCAGGCTTCCCTGGAAGTACCGGTAAAAAATAACAGCCGGGATCATGACATATCGATCACCGGAGTCAGGCTTTTGAATAACACGGAAGGTTATCCTTTCCTGAATGATACCACAGGTGCGGTTGGAGAGGTGAAAAAGCAGAATCTGCAGCCGGGGGAGGGAAGTACGGTTCTTTTTGCCAGTCTGACGACCCGCGGCGATGTGACAGACCGGGCGGTAACGCTGCAGATCGAAGTCATCTATGCAATCATGGCAGAGGATCCGGAAACGGGCAAACCGGTTATGCATGAAAATCAGAGAACGCTGCTGCCGCTGCAGATCGACACGGTGAAGGCAGAAGCACCCGAAACACCGACGCCTTCTTCGACTCCGGAACCGGAAGATACAGTGCCTGCGGATGGAGGCAGTGTGGACGGCGGTTTCGTGGATGGCGGATACAGCGCAGGCAGTTTTACGGACGGCGGCTTTGAAGATGCCGGAACTTCCGGCGACGGATCGGAAGAGGAAGAAGAGGGAAAAGGCAGTACGCCCCGGGTGATCATCGAAGGCTTTACCACAGAACCGTCGGCTGTCAACGCTGGAGATACCTTCCGTCTGAATCTGAAGGTGCGCAACACCTCCAAAAAGACGGCGGTGGAAAATATGGTGCTCACTCTGCAGACGCCCCAGGCGGGGGAAGAGGAGACGGCAGCGGAGGCCTTCCTTCCGGTGAACGGCTCCAATACGCTTTACATAGAAAAGATCCCCAAAAACAGCACGAAGGAAGTGACCATTTCCATGAACGCCAGGACGGATCTGGT
This sequence comes from Candidatus Ruminococcus avistercoris, assembly GCA_019120315.1. GTDB lineage: Bacteria > Bacillota > Clostridia > Lachnospirales > Lachnospiraceae > Ruminococcus_G > Ruminococcus_G avistercoris. Next base: position 8,870 of record DWVJ01000015.1, on the reverse strand, counting down.
GCAAAAGCCCTATCCCATCGAAGTGGCGCTGAAGTATGAGGATGAAAAAGCCAATCCTTTCGAAGGGACGCTGAATATCTCGGTGCCGGTGCGCCAGAAAGCCCGCTTTGACGTGAGCCGGGTGCAGGTGATGCCCGAGTCCATCTCCGTGGGGGAAGAGGCGAATATCACCTTTGAGATTTACAATCTGGGAAAGACGAAGCTTTATAATGTCAGTGTGAAGGCGGAGGATCCTTCTCTGGTGAACGGGGAAGCCTTCGTGGGAAATCTGGATGCGGGTTCCACCGGCAGCGTGGATATGATGGCCCAGGGAGCGGCACCGTCCGCCGGGGACGGCACGGTAAAACTGCTGGTGACCTACGAGGATCAGGACGGCAACCAGGGAACTTTTGAGACCAGCTGCAGTCTCTTTGTCGCGGAAGCGGCTCCGATAGACGATGAGATGTTTCTGGATGAAACCTTTTCTGATATGGAAGAGGAGAAGAAAACCAATCCCCTGATCTGGGTCGGCGCGGCTGCCGCTCTGGGCGCAGCGGCGGCAGCCGTGGTGCTGGTAAGAAGAAAGCGCAGGAAAGAAAAGGAGTGGGCCGATGAGATTCTGGGATCTGATCAGGATGAGTTTAAGTAACCTGTGGCGCAGAAAGCTTCGGACGTTTCTCACTATACTGGGCGTGATGATCGGGACGGCTTCCATTGTGGTGATGGTATCGCTTGGCCTGGCTCTCGACAAGGCCACCATGGAAACCATGGAGAGCAGCGGCGGTCTGACTACCATCCAGGTGTATGAAAACGGGATGGTTATGGATATGTCCTCAGATTCCCAGGAGGAGACGTCCCAGGAGCAAAAAAGGATTACCGATGATACCATAGAGGAACTGGGGAAAATTCCCCATGTGACGCTGGTTTCCCCGGTACTGAACCTGCAGATACTGGGAAAGCAGGGGCGTTATATCGGCAATCTGGATGTGTACGGCATGAGCCGGGAAGCGCTGGAAAACATGAAGCTGGAATTCGCCAGCGGCGGGATTCCGAAAGAGGAAGACGGTCTGTCTTTTATCTATGGGAACCAGGTACTGATGAATTTTTATAATGAGTCCTCCGGGGAAGGATTCTGGGATACGGAAAATCCTCCCGAGGTGGATCTGAATAAGCCAATCTATTATATCTTTGACCAGGAAAGCTACTGGGGCAGTCAAATGACGGCGCAGGAAAGCGGTCTGGAAGGGCAGGAAGCAGAGCCGGTGAAGCCGCCGAAGAAATATATCCTTCCCACCGCAGGCGTGCTGGCCGGAGATATGGACACGTACACGGAACAAAGCTACGGTGTATACTGCGATGTGGAGGATCTGAAAACCCAGCTGAAGAAAGTATTCAAAAACAAGGCTATGCCGGGGCAGCCGGTGACAAATTCGGGAAAGCCCTATAAAGAGATTTATTACAATCAGGCCTATGTGAAGATCGATCATATGGATCATGCCGAAAGCGTGCAGAATGAAATCAGAAATCTGGGCTATACGCCCAACTGGAACGCAGAGTGGGTGAAAACCCAGCAGAAGCAGTATCAGACTATCCAGCTGGTGCTGGGCGGCATCGGAGCGGTATCCCTTTTCGTGGCGGCTATCGGTATCGCCAACACCATGATGATGTCCATCTATGAGCGGACGAAGGAGATCGGAATTCTGAAAGTGCTGGGCTGCAGCCTGTCCAATATCCGTTCCATGTTTCTGGCGGAGGCTTCCGCCATCGGGCTTTGCGGAGGCATCGCGGGCCTGGCTTTAAGCGGAGTCATATCCTGGACCCTGAACCGGTTTGGAGCAGCCCTGGGCGGAAGTATCACGGGAATGACACAGGCACAGATTTCCTACATTCCCGTATGGCTGGCAGGACTGGCGCTTGTCTTTGCCGTGCTGGTAGGGATGGCTGCCGGATTCTTCCCGGCGCTTCGCGCCATGCGGCTAAGTCCCCTGGCGGCCATACGAAGCGAGTGATGAATAATATACCAGTTGGCCCGTAAAATAAAGGGATCTTAAGAGTTTAAAAAATGAAAAGGAGGCAAGCCAGCGGGAGAAATATCCGGCCGGCATGCCTCTTTTTGCAATGCTTAATTTCGGGAAAGTCAGCAGGGGATCCACTCTCCGATCCACTCCTGTCTGGTGTAATTGTATAGTCGTTTATAGCATTTTCCATTAACCGATTTATATTTCCAGCCAATGGTATCGGCTCTTTTGGGGGAAGAAGATCGCAGCCCCCCGCTTTGTTCGGAATAGATAGGAATGTGTTTAAAATCATCTGTATAAGGGTTGATGACACTTCCCCACTCTTTGCCTGATACGTATAACATGTAAAGTCCATCATCTAATTTAACAAAATAACTGTCTTCTGGAAAAGAAGAAACGGTTATCGCTTCGATTTTAGGATCTAAATAAAAAGGTTCAAAAACGAACAGCGTAGACAAAACGATACAAAGTGAGCAGAAAAATGCCAGTATCAGATCGTACTTTTGTTTGGAGCGGTTTGCCATTTGAATCAGTCTGTAGCTTAGAGTCGTTGCATCTGAGTTTTGAAAGGTTATAAGCAAGTGCGATTTTTCCTGTTTCTGCAGCTGAAGCTTATGAATGCGAAACAGACATTCTTGATAATGAACTTTTTGTTCATCATTCAGGTTATGTATTACCGCATGATCAGCCCGCAGTTCCAGCAGGGCAGATAACTGTCTGGATAATACCCAGATCAGGGGATTCCACCAATACAATGCTTTTAAAAGTTCAAGGAAGAGCTTTCGCCACAGATCATAGTTGGCGCAGTGATCCAGCTCATGCGTTAAAATATATAGAAGTTCTTCTTCGGTTAATGGAATATCAGGAAGTAAGATTACAGGATTTATAAAACCAAACAAAGCCGGTGTCGCTATATATTTTGTTTTTATCAGCCGAATATTTTTTCTGATTTTCTTTTCTTTTTGCAGGTTATCCAAAGCTTCGATAATATCATCATCTATGCTGGCGTTCAAATTTCCTACACAGCGAATTATTTTTTTGGTCTGCCGATATTTTCTTATCAGTTTTGTCAGCAAAAAAATGCTTCCCAGTATCCATACGGTACATAGTATTTGGTACAGATATATGGTTCTTTCGTATGAGATGGGAATTGGCGTATCGAATAAGTAAGTATAAATACGGGTTAAGATTATTCTTGAATTGATCGTATGGGTAAATGAAAATTCCAGGGGGATCAGCAGACGCAGTACAATGCAAAAAGAAAAAATCAGCAGAATATTTAATCCCGTTCCGGTAAATGGAATTTTCAATTTTAATAGAATAATCAAAACCAGTATCATGATACTGCCTAAAACAGAAGCGGCTAAAAAAGAAGAAAAAGAAAGAACCAAAAGATCACTCCTTTCCCTTTTCCAGGAGTTGTTTCTGTTTTTTGATAATCTGCTCTAATTCTTCCAGGTTCTCAGAATTTTTCTCCTGTTTTACCAAAGCGGCGGCTAATCCGGAAGCGGTCAGCGAGGTATCATTCAGCTGTGAAAGGATATAGTCTTCGTGGGTCAGTACCGGCTCATAGGTTCTTGTTAAAACGGTACCATGATAGATGATATCCGCTACTTTGATGTAATTATTTTTCAACAGTTTCTTTAAAACAGCCTGTACGGTATTGACACTTAGTTTTTCATTGATTTTTGGAATATCGGTTGCAGCTAAAGGATGGTCAGAATTCCATAAAACCAGCATGATATCCAGTTCCCGGTTGCTTAATTTTACTTTTTTCAAGTGCTTCACCTCTTTTTCTTTTTATTATAATATTGATAAAAAATAAAATCAATAAAATCCCATGGATTCTTTTTTAAAAAACATATAAAATAAAAAAATATTGACAATATAATTTATTACGATTATAATAAAGGAAGAAAATAGCAGGAGAAAATTTTATGCGAAAAGGTTACCTTTTGTTTATCTGTTTTATGATATGTTTCAGTGTGTTTTCGGGATGCAGCAGGGTGAATACAGTTGGAAAACAAGAGACAGAGGGCGAAAAAACACTGCTCACCTGGCAGGTGTGGACTTCAACCTTTTCAGAAAAAGAATCTTTCCCGAAAATTTGGGAAAAGCCGTTAAATCAGCTGCTGAAAGAAAAAAATCTGCCCTATGAGGTGAAAATAGAGGTGTACTACGATCTTACCAGCGATTTGGAAGATGGGGAGGAAAGCGCAGCTGAAAGGATGCAAAATGTAAAGGAACAGGGGAAACCTGTAGATATCATTTCTGTTTCGATGATAAATATATTTCCCGACTACAAAGAGTACCCTTATCGCGAAATGGTAAAAATGGGTTTGCTGGAACCGCTGCGTGATTATCTGCATGGTGATAAAGGAGAAAAACTGCAGAATGCCGTGCCGAAATGGCAGCTGAAAAGAGCGCAGATCAATGGAGAGAATTATGGGATTTCTGCCTGCCTTAGCAGATATCATGGTACTGCTTATCAGAAAAAATACCTGGAGCAGTATGGAATTAATCCGGAAACATTGTCAGGGGATGTCTTTGAGAATGAGGATATTTTTCAAAAGGCAGCAAAGCAGAGCGGCGGAACGGTCATTCCCCATTGGCGTGTGCCATCATCAGGGCAGCGGGATTCCTGGGGGTATATGGAAGATGAAAATACGGATTTTATGGCTCTGTCGGCGGATGGAGTGTATGTTAATTTTTATGAGACGGAAGAATGGAAAGAATACGTATATCGTTTAAAAGAGTGGAGAGATTCGGGACTGTTCGCGGAAGTGGGATCTGTGGATACGCCGGAGTTTCTTGCGGTGTCAGATGATGCAGTGGGTGAGCAGCCTTATGAATCCACGTATCCTGGCTATCGTGGATACGCTTTAGAACAGCAGGAATATATCATAGATACGGTAGTTGTTCCTGACTTATCCAATCCGGTTCTGGCGCCCTATCCGGCAGAGGCGGCGACGGCCATCGCTGCCTGGTCGCAGAATAAAGAGATGGCCTTTGATTTTCTGACGCGGCTGTATACAGACCCGGATATCGCCAACCTGATCCAGTATGGCGTGGAGGGAGAAGACTATCACCTGGAGGATGGATACGCCGTCTATGAGGAAGACAACATGCTTCGGCTTTATGGCGAGTTTTACACCAATCCTCTGATCACCTGGCCGCAGCCGGGTATGCCAAAAGACCGATATGGTATGGTGGAAGAATGTTATCGAAAGTTTGAAAAGAATATGCCGGCGGGGTTTCGTTTTGATTCCGAACCGGTGCAGGAAGAGATTGCGCAGACACACTTGCTTTTTGCCGGGGAGAATAACAGACAGTCGAAGCTGTATCGTGATCTGTGCAGCGGGGATGTGGAGGAGGTGGATCAGGCTTTGCAGGAGTTTAACCAACAGTTAAAAGCAGCCGGGTCCGACAAGATTCTGGCGGAGGCCAACCGTCAGCTGGAAGAATGGAGGCGGTTACAGTGAGGAAAAGGAAAGCAAGATGGATTGTTCTGATCGCAGCGATTCTGGTCCTTTCAGGGATGGCGGCGGTTCTGATGAAAACCAGGGAAAAGGGAGAAGAGAGCGGGGAAGCCTCCTGGTTTAACCAGGCCATGGGACTGGCTTTTGCCACAGAGGATGGATTTTTCCACACGGACAGCCGCAACTTTCTTTACTTTTACGATTTTCAGGAAGAGCAGGATGTGATCGTCTGTAATAAACCGGACTGCCGCCATGAAGAAATCCAGGAGGATACGCCGGAGGAGGAAAAATGTAATGCCTATCTGTCCGGGCTTACCTGCGGCTTTGTGTCCGGAAAGCAGTTATATGTGATCGAAATCGATCCCGCACGGCAGCAGGCCGATATCGTCCGTTCCGACATGGACCGTTCCGGGCAGGAGAAGGTGGGAACGTTGGCGCTGCATTATCTGGACACGTTTGTGGTGACAGATGACGGTCTCTATCTGGCAGGCAGCCAGCAGGAAATGACTAAGGATGAGGCGGAAATGGAGATCCCTTCCGGCAGGGCCAAAACCTGGCTGTATCGGGTGGATCTAAAAACCGGTGAAGCAAAAAAAGTAACGAAAGAGAGCGTGGATTACAATGCTGCTTTTCAGATCGCAGGTATATGGGAAGAAAAGATTTACTGCCGTTACAGCTATTTTGATCAGCTGTATGACGGAAGTAATTTTGAAGAAGCAGGAGCCCATACCAGCTGGTACGCCTATGATATCGAAAGCGGCGCTTATGAGGCGGTTCTCCCGGATGGCGGTCCCGGAAGCGGATTTGATATCGGAAAAGGCACGCTGCTGTATGATCAAAGTGAAGCGGACGGATCGTATACCATCTGGCAGGCGGATCTGAAAACAAAGGAAGTGACCCGGTGCGCCGTATCTGAGACAGCGCCGCTGTACGTGGATGGGAAGGCGTTTATCCAAAAGGATGGAAGGGATCAGTACTATGATCCGGCGGCGGGGGAAATAAAAAGTCTGAACCATCATCTTCTGGACCGGTTTTATTTCTGGCAGGATGCCGGGGAGTATTTCTATGGCGCTGTTCGCCGGGAGGACAGTTTGGGAGACACGCCGGCCCTGATCCGCAAAGATGATTTTTATGCGGGAAAAGACAGGTTCGTACTTGTGACCTGGAACAGTCCCAAGGAGCTGCCATGAAACTGGAGCTTCGGGGAGTTCACAAATATTACGGAAAGAAAGCCGCGCTGGCGGAGGTAAATCTGACGCTGTGCGCCGGCGTCTATGGGCTGCTGGGGCCAAACGGAGCGGGAAAAAGTACGCTGATGAACATTATCGCAGGCAATCTGCTGCCGGACATGGGGCAGGTGCTGTTTGAGGGGAAGACGGTGACCGGCGGAAAGCGTTCCTTTCGCAAGGTACTCGGTTTTATGCCGCAGCAGCAGGGGTTGTATGACTATTTCACCGGGTACCGGTTTTTGGCTTACATGGCCCAACTGAAAGGGATGGATAAAAGACCGGCCAAAGAGGCGATACGCAGGGTGTTAGAAGCGGTGAATCTGACAGAGGAGGCGGGAAAACGGCTGGGGTCTTATTCCGGGGGGATGAAGCAGCGGATCCTGCTGGCACAGGCGGTGCTGAACGATCCGAAGGTGTTAATTTTAGACGAACCCACTGCCGGCCTGGATCCCAGGGAGCGGGTGCGGGTAAAGAACCTGATCTCCCGGATGGCACAGGAAAGGATTGTCTTGGTGGCCACCCATGTGGTGTCGGATATCGAGCAGATCGGCCGGGAACTGATCCTGATGAAGGACGGGCGGGTGTTGGAAACGGGGACGCCCCGGGAACTGCTGGCATCTGTGAAAAACAAAGTCTATGATCTGACGGTGACGGGATCGGAACTGGAAGAGGTCAGGAAACAGTACCGGATCAGCAGCGCAGCTTACCATGCAGACCGTTTTCTGGTTCATATACTGTCAAAGGAGGAACCGCGAAAATATCTGTGGCAGACGGGAAGGCCCACCCTGGAGGACGTCTATCTGGATCGATTTGAGAATGAGGTGAACAAAGATGAAACTGTTAACAAGTGAGTGGAGAAAGCTGTGGCTGTCGCCGTCTTTTCTGGGACTGGCGGCAGCTTTGCTTTTCTTAAATGCCATTTTGCTTTACACCAGAGGAACGGCAGGAGACGTCTCCCCGGAAGTCTGGAGAGAGGTCTGGCAGAAGCTTTCGTCTTTTCCAGAAGAGGAACGGGCACAAAGGGTGCAAAAGCAGTATGAAAAGATGAAAGAGCTCTCCTTTACGGCAGATGAGTATGAGAGGGTGCAGGCGCTGCGAAAGCTGAACCGGCAGGTTACCGTATTGCAGTCCTATGAAGGCTGGCTGGAGGAGATCAAAGAAAGGTCGAAGAGACAGGAAAAGATCTCCATCTTTCAAAGGGAAGATCCTTTTTCTGACCGCAATGCCAGAAAAACTGCAGAGGATTTTGCTGATCTGGAAGGGGTTTCACCGGTTTTGATCAATTCCAGAGGGTTTCTGGCAGGGATATCCTTTGCCGGTACGGACGGGATGGTTCTGGGTCTGCTGTTCTACATGGCCCTTTTCTGGTTCTACCGGGAGAAAGAGCAGGGGCTGACGGCACTTTTGCTTCCCCAGGCCAGGGGGCGGACGCCTCTGGCTGCGGCCAGGCTTTTGGCTCTCTTTCTGGGGAGTATCTGTGTCAATCTGACCTTCTGGGGAGAGAATCTTCTCCTTTCCTGTCTGCAGTACGGCGCGCCTGTTTGGCGTTCGCCGATCCAGTCGGTGGAGGGATATGAAAACTGTGTGCTGCAGGTGACGGTGGGAGAGTACCTGATGGTGTTTCTATCCTGCAAGATTCTGATTAGTTTTCTGATCGCGCAGATCTTTGTCTTCTTTTGCCTGCGGTTTCGCCGGAGCGCTTTGATTTTCTTAGCGGTCGGCCTTCTTATGGCGCTGTCTCTGGCGCTGTGTCAGAGTGGGGATGGCCGTTTTGTTTTTCAATATATCAATCTGATTCCATTGATGCAGGTGAACCCCATCTTTCAGACGTATTTCAATCTGAATCTGTTCTCCTGGCCGGTGAACCGGATTCCCCTTTCCCTTGGCGCCGTCGCTGTCTTGACCGTGCTTTTTCTGGCGGCGGATCTGTACGGATTCGGCTGCCAGAAGCCATCGTCCGTAAATTCCAAAAGAAAAAGAAGAGAAAAAACGCTGCCGGGATTAGGCAGTGTCCCATAAGGAAGTAAAAAGAAATTTGGTAGGAACCGGCGTGTCAGGTCACGCCGGTTCCGATTCGTTTAGGGACTCCCGTCCAATCTTCAAAGGAATGCGGATTTGCCCCACATAGGTGAAGTACAGGTCGATTCGCACCTGCTTTCTCCCGT
>DWVJ01000014.1 GCA_019120315.1 Candidatus Ruminococcus avistercoris | reverse complement strand
GATTTTGGCCGGATTGCACCGGCCAAAATGCTTGTTGAGGGATTCCCCCCAAGCCCCCAAGATCGTCCCCATTCGGTGACGGCTGCGCGTCCTGCGGACGCTGAAAAATTTTAAGAAGCAAAAGAAAACCTCTATGCAAATGGTTCGTCCATTCACATAGAGGTTTCATATTTCCCGTTCACTTGGCATAGGTTAGTATTTTTGCAATACTTCTTTATGCTCCTCTGCCTTTCCCCCGGGGCGGTCTTTTGGGACAGGAAGTGTATAAATGTCTGATTATGCAAAAGGGTCTTTTGATGATAATGATTTTCGCTGCTCTGCAGGGCTATCTGTTCTTTCAGGAAGGAGAATATCCGGGAGCGGATGAGATCTATTACCAGCAGTATATGGAGCAGTTAAGCGGCCCGGTCACGGATGGGAAGCTGGCCTGGCTGCGCAGGGAAAATGCCAGGCTTCGTTCCTGGGAAAAGACACTGGAAGAAGGACGAAGGAAATATGAAAACCATGAGATGGAAGAGGGAGAGTGGAATGCCCTTTTGCAGACGGTGCAGAGTAATACCAGAAGCAGCGCTGCTTTTTCCAGGGTGACTGTCCGTTTACTCTACCTGAAAGAATACGGGAAAAGGACGGGGGAAAATCCCGGATTTGTCTATGAAACCGGCTATGAATCTCTGGCCGGCCTGGGAAAAGAGGGGTACGATATCGACATGAAACAGGGAATCTGGCTGCTGGTGATATCCATTGCCCTTTGCTCCGGCATTTTTACCGTGGAATTTTCCGACGGCATGATCCGGCTGCTGGGCGGTACGGTTCGAGGGCGGATGGAGACGGCCAATCGAAAACTGCTGCTGTTGACGACGTTGTCTGCGCTCCTTTTTCTGACGACCTATCTGCCGGATCTGATCAAAATCCTGCAGACCTGCGGGCTGCCCAAACTTCACACTTCCTGCGGGGCGATCCCATCCATGGCCTCTTTTCCGATGAAGCTATGGCAGTATCTGGCTCTTTTGTACCTTCTGCGATATCTGTTTTACTTTTGTATCCTGCTGATGATCGCGGCGCTGTCCGTATGGCTGAAGGATACGGTAAAGACGATGGCGGTCGCCTCGCTTTTCTTTCTCTTTCCGCAGATGCTGCGTCTGCTGGGGATCACTCTGGCGGATTGTGTTTCCTTTAACGCATTTCTTTCGGGGAATCTGTTTCTTCACTATGCCCAGGGGCCGCTTTTTCTGCTGGCGGCGGTACCGGTGATTCTTGGGATTTGTGCCTGGAGAAGCATTAGAAAGAGTTTTGTTTTTCAATGAAAGATCTACTTTGAACCTTAAAAAAAGTGCAAAAGCATAAAATAAACAATAAAAAGTGCAAAAGCACAAAGAGAAGGTAAGAAGGAGGATTTTTCTATGAAGAGAGCAGCAGCGGGATTATTGATTGGCGTTATGGTGTTGGGCGCTTTGACAGGATGTGGGGGCAATCAGGGAGAGCAGGCAGCGCAGACGGAAGAAAGTTCCGGGGAAGGGGGAGGAAGCGCAGACATCACGTTGGTTCTCTCCAACCGTGATGAATTCGTATCCGCTCTGGAAGCCGGCGCGCTGAAAGCTGCGGAAGAACTGGGCGTTAATCTGATTACGCAGGATGCCCAGAGTGATACCAGTAAGATGATTCAGTTTGTGGAGTCTGCCAGAAATGCGGGACAAAAAGCGGTTATTATCAATATCATCGATCCCCAGACAGCGCCGCAGGTCATCGAAGCGGCGGGGGATATGAAGATTGTTTTTATGAATAAGCAGCCGGCAGATATTGAAAATGTGTTGAATGATAATATTGTTTATGTTGGATCGGATGAAATGGAATCCGGCAAGTATCAGGGAGAATTCCTGTCTGATTACTTCAAGGCACAGGGAAAAGACGAGATCAAGTATCTGATGGTAAATGGCGTGCTGGGCGACATCGCCCAGATCCAGCGGACAGAGTCCTGTCTGCAGGCATTTGAGGATCAGGGAATGACAGCGGTTGAGGCGACGGCTCCCGTCGTAGCAGACTGGGATCGGGCAAATGCGCAGGATCTGATTTCTCCGCTGGTAAATACCGTAGATTTTGATTGTATCATCGCGAACAACGATGCCATGGCGCTCGGCGCGGCTGAAGCTATGGAGCAGCAGGGAGGAGATCTGGAAAATATTCCGATTGTGGGAATCGACGCAACTGTTGACGGATGTCAGGCGATTTCAGAAGGAAGACTGGCCATGACCGTATTCCAGGATGCGGACGGACAGGGATTTGGTGCGCTGACTGCGGCCGTAAACCTTATCGAAGGCAACCCGATCAATGAGGGAAGCAAATATGAACTGGATGAAACCGGTCATATCATGTGGGTTCCTTTTGAGCCGGTAACAGCTGAAAACGTAGAAGATTATATGTAATGTATGGCTGATATAAGAGCTGCAGCAACAGTGGTAAGAATACCTTGGGCTGCAGCTCTTTTATGTGGACTCAAAGGTGATGTTTTTGCTTTGAAAAAAACGTGTAACTTTGTCATCCCAGGCGTAATCCACCGATTTGTCCATGGTGAAAAAGCGAAGAGAAGTGCCGGTGACACAGGTAAGCGATGTCCCGTCGAACTGACAGTTCAAGTACAGGCCGAAGATATCTTCCCTTCGCAGGGACAGGTTGTGTTCTGTCAGCAGTCGTCTGGTATCCTCTTTGTCCAGCTGAAAGACGATTTTAAAATAGAGGGGAGTGTGCTTTCCCTTGATCAAAGAAAAGCAAAAAGGACGGACTTCGCTCCAGCGCACGTGGGATTCCTCCCGGGCTTTCAGCAATTCCGCTTCGCCGGCATCGTAAAAATCCGGGTGAAGCGCGCCGTCTATGGTGTAGGTGATGTTGGTGGTGAGGGTCAGTTCCAGCAGATTCAGATGATCGAAGGTATCTTTCAAAAGCAGCTGGGACATAAAATTTCGGATCTCGGAAATGGTAAAAGCTTTCATGAAACGTTCCTTTCTTTTCCAACACTTTATCACGGAAAAGACCGCAATGTCAACGTGTCAAAGAGTCGGATTGCGGACGCCTAAAATGAAATTTTAAATTCCACTCCTTTAATGGGGTGTAGAGTTTACTCCTGCACAATTGATATTTACTCTTTCATATAGCTGTGTTATGTTTATCTCTCCTTCTGACAGCAGTAGAAGGAGGAATA
>DWVJ01000013.1 GCA_019120315.1 Candidatus Ruminococcus avistercoris | reverse complement strand
AAATGAAAAGTTGCCCGGTCCAAGATAACCTTGGCTATCTTATCCCTTGCTTTACTGTTGGTTCTTACTTCTAAAAATGATTCTCTTAGAATCTTCAAGGATCTGTGTTTTACTGTTCAGTTATCAAGGTGCCTGCCGCTTCTGTTCTTTTGCTCATCCGCGACAGCTATAATAGAATACCATGTCGTTTTCTCTTTGTCAATAACTTTTTTATAATTCTTTCGATTTTTTATATCAGATCATCTCGGCAGAAATATAAAAGCCCACTGATCTCTCAGCGGACTTTTATCATACCATCCCTATCTTTTCATGTCAATATATTTTTTCTTTTATCCCTGAATCACCTGTAAAATAACATTCATCAATAGATTTTTATCATATAGGGTTTTCAGAATCTCACTGCTATCGATCTGTTCCATGACAATCTGCCCGGGCAAAGTATTGCAAAGCACTGTGATCACAATGAAAAAAATCCAGATCCAAAGAAGCGCCTGCACAATACCCAGCAGCATTCCGCCCACCGCATTGACAAAATTGATCACCGGCAGGCCGGTCAGAATATCCACAGCATATAAAATCACTTTAATGATGAGAATAGCAATCAAAAAAGATATGACATATCCGATGCCATTGGTAATGCACCCGGCGATATATCCGGCGACATAATCCTGAAATTTATCCACGCCCAGCACGCTGTAAATCTCGGAATTATTATTCTCCAGCAAAGCGTCCCTGATTGACTGCGGCAGCGCCATTTCCTCAATTAGTTCGATCTGCTGATTTCTGGATGGTTCTATAGATTCTTCCTCATCAGGGGCTTCCCTCCCCGGCAGTTGATCCGCGAACAGAGTTTCACACCTTTTCTCCACAAACTGGTAAACCGGCGTGCTTTCCCTGAGGAATCTCCCCACATATGGATTGACCCAGGCAGCGATTACCATAACAAGGATCAGAGAAACCATAGAGACAGCCGTCCTGACAAATCCCTTTCGTCCGCCGCGGATAACCGACAGCACTGTAAAAACCAGCAGCACCCAAAATAACCAGTTCATATGTGCACTCCTCGCCGTCTTACGATAACTTGATCGTCTTAATGCCGCTGTCCACAATTACCTGATAACGGTTCCCATCCAGCTTGAATACGTCATGAATTCTGCCCTCATTCAAGTTGCCGTTGAACTTTTCATGGCCTTTCAGACTAAACACGCACATCTGCGTTTCGTTATTCATTATAATCCGATCTCCGCTGATTTTAACCGTAGAATATTCTATACTGAAGTTTTCTTCAAACACTTTCTTTCCATTGGTGTTATACATCACCAATGTATATTTTTTATCCTCGTCGCTGCTTTGGAAGACCATCCCCACGTACCTGTCGTTGTAGAACGTGCTGACAATTTCCTGTTCCACTTCCACCTCACAGCTCACCTTCGGGATCTGTTTTCCGGTATAAATGACAAAACCGTTATCCCGGAAAGCCACCGACTTTCCTTCTGCCAGATACTGAACCTGGGGCGTCACAGTCCCTTCATAGGTATAGCCGCTTACCATATTGTCCATCTGACTCTGTCCGGTGTTATCGAAATTATAAAAGGCAACATAGCTGGTGGTTCTGTTATCTTCAATATACAGATAGGAAACCATGATAAGCAGTCCATCCGGAGATACCGCAAGATCCACCGGATAACCTGGGCTGTCTACCCTCGTTTTACCAGTCGCAATCTGCTCCCCGGTAGTGGAATAGAAGTTAATCCAGGTATTTTCCCCGTCTTCCAGGATCGCTGCCACAACTCCCTGAGACGCAACCCTGGCTTTCAGCACCGGCATATCTGTGCTGACTTCGCCCAGTTTCCCGCTTTCATTTACCATCACCATATTTGTGCCCTGTTCATCGTAAACCACCGCAGTAGAGCCGCAGACGTCTGCCGCCGGATTGCTCATGTCAAAGCTCTGATTCCAGATACTTTTTCCATTCTCGCCCAGCAGCGCCGCTCCGTCACCGGTAAATTTCAAAAGATAATCTCCCATCTGCGCATAGGAAGTAGACATGGTATCCTCCTGTGTGCTGGAAGAGAGCACTTTGTAATCATGGTATTTCCATCGTTCCGCCACTGTTTTGATAATCAGGGCCGCCGCCGCAACCACAACTGCTATCACAACAACCCGAATCAAAAGGCGCTTACGGTAACGCATCAGCCTCCGTTTATAAGCCGCCTTATCCCCATCCTGAGTTGATGCAGACGCCCGCTCCTGCGCTGTCGTTTCCCCTGCAGACGCTCCCCCTTTTTTAAACCGAAACAGCTTCTTTATTCTTTTTTTTAATACTCCCATATTATTTCCCTTTATCCTGTGTTTCTCGTTACTTTTTAGATTATAGCACACTCTTTTACGGTAGTAAAATAATTTGTCCCGCATAGATCAAATCTTCCGAGGTCAGGTTGTTGATTTCACAGATCTCCTGCACCGCCTGTATACCGCCGTAATAGGTTTCGCTGATCTTTGTCAGGGTGTCTCCCCTTTTCACCACATATCTTTCATAGGAACCAGCCGCCGTCTCCTGTTCTGTGTCATTGTTTTCCTGCGGTGTTTCCTCCTCCAAAGGAGGTGTCTCCTCCGTCAGCCCCTCATTTTGCTGTCCCTCCTGCTGTATTTCCTGATTCTCATATTCCTCTTTCTCCTCGTTTTGCGCTGCAGGGGAACTATCCTTTTCCTCCTCTGTCATCTCCTCCCGTGCTTCCTCTGTCACATCAGGCAGCTGGTCAGCCGCCTCTTCTTCCAGCTGATTCTTAGCTGACAGGTCGCCTGCCGATGTTTGTTCTGCCGGCCGCTCCTGGCCGATCCGGTGATTAAAAAAAGTAAATCCCACCACCACCAGCGCCACGGCGGCACACACACCCGTAATATAGGATCCGCTTCCTTTTCGTTTTCTGTTTCCTGTTTTTTTTCCTTCCACCAGTTTTCTGAAATCCAGAACCGCCCGGTCCGTCACATTTTCTTTTCCCTCAATGGAAGCGTTCCCATTTTCCTCTATCATATAAGCCTGCATCGGTTCGTTTTTTTCATAATAAATATAAAATCCGCTTTGCCGCTTCAATCTGCCGTTATCATACACGAAAAACGCTTCCTCTTTTTCCACCGGCTCCATCACAAACAGTATCTTTTGATTTCCGGCAAAATGATTCAGATGTGTTTTCAGAATCATATCGGTAATCTGCATGTCGTAACCCGGAAGCGACAGACTCCACCCGACGATCTCCTGATCCGGAAAATATGCTTCCATATCTTTATGAATCTGCTCCCACTGTGTCTCTTTAAAATCCACATGCTCCGGCGTCAACTCATCACATTCCACTTTCAGAGCGCTTTTCACAAAAATGTATGACGTCGGATCAACCCACTGTGACTCCCCCAACAGCACGGCTGCGCAGCCCTTTTCCTGACCGGATGCAGACAGTCTTTTCAGATAAGTATACACATAATCTTCCAGATAAATCTTTAAATTTGTTCTGCTTTCTCCGATCTGCCGTATATTATTCGGAAGGCTGATTTTCCCCTTTTCCTGTGTACTCCCCTGTTTCGTTTCGTTATAAATGATTTCGATCATAAATCATCACCCCTTCGGGGTAAACCATATCACGGGGAAACTGCAAATTTTATCATTTTCAGTACGGATTTTACGGAAACTTTGCGACACCTTTCGCAGGCTTTTGTTTCTTCGGTATTCATGTATGTTTCGTCTGTATTTTGAATATTCTATAGATAGGATTTTAGAAAGGACAAATCTGTCATGTTTAAATCAGAACTTCCCTCTGTCTTTTATATCAACAGCAAAAAATATTCCGCCAGCAGCGAGCTGTCTTATCTTTTGAGAAATGTTGTTTCTCATATCAGGTATGAATGGGACGAACTGGTTTTTCTGTGTATCGGCAGCGATCGCATCACAGGGGACAGCCTGGGACCTTTAGTCGGTCATCTGCTTTCCCGCCATAACTGGCCCCACATCCATGTTTACGGTACATTGAAAAATCCCGTACATGCCCTTAATCTGGAAGAAATCACCAGACAGATAAAAGCGAGACATCCTCTTGCACTTATCATCGCAATCGACGCCTCGCTGGGTTCCAAAAAACATATTGGTTTTATCACTCTGGGAATCGGTTCTCTGTGCCCCGGTCTGGGAGTCAAAAAGGAACTGCCCCGTGTGGGGGACATTTTCATTACCGGCATTATCAATGTCTCCGGTACCTTCGAGCATTTTCTGCTGCAGACCACACGTCTTTCCATGGTAGTCGATATGGCCGACTCCATTGCCCGCGGTATTTTAAACGCCATCGATACAGCCTACAGCTGAGTCCGGCCTTCCAGCGCTCTCAGCAGCGTTACCTCATCGATATATTCCAGATCGCCTCCCACCGGCACGCCGCTGGCAATTCTGGTCACTTTGATTCCGGTCGGTTTGATCAGTTTGCTGATATACATTGCCGTCGTCTCGCCCTCCAGGCTGGAATTCGTCGCGATAATGACCTCGTCCACATCCCCCTGCAGCCTTTGCATCAGTTCTTTCAGACGGATATCCCCCGGGCCGATCCCCAGCATGGGAGAAATCGCACCGTGCAGTACATGGTAGACTCCCTCATACTTTCCCGTCTTTTCATAGGCCGCAAGATCACGGGTATTTTCCACCACCATGATCTCCTTATGATTACGCCTGGGGTTGCTGCAGATAGGGCAGACCTCGTCGTCCGTCAGCGTGAAGCACTCTCTGCAATACCGGACATTGGATCTCGCACAGGTAATCGCCGATGCCAGCTGTTCCACCTGTTCCTCAGGCATATTCATAATATGAAAAGCCAGCCTTCCCGCTGACTTTGCACCTATTCCCGGCAACCGGGCCAATTGTTCAATTAAATGATTAATATGTCCGCTGTAATATTCCATAATTAAAAGGGAAAGCCTCCGCCCAGCCCGCCGGTCAGTTTGGACATCACCGCAGCCGTATCCTCCTCCATTTTTCTGATGGCTTCATTGGCAGCCGCCATGATCATATCCTCCAGCATCTCCACGTCGTCCGGATCCACCGCTTCTTCTGCCAGTTTCACCTTCACAATTTCTTTTTTCCCGGAAACCGTAATTTCCACAGCTCCGCCGCCTGCCGAAGCAGTATACTCCTTCTCCTGCAGCGCTTTCTGGCTCTCTTCCATCTGTTTTTGCATTTTCTGCGCCTGTTTCATCAGATTATTCATATTTCCGGGCATACCCATGCCTCCCGGAAATCCTCCGCGCTTTGCCATAATAATAACCTCCTGCATTTCTATGTTTCGATGTCGATATCCATCTGAATCTTGTCTTTTAATATATCATCAATTGATATTTCTGCCAAGCCCCCGGAATTTGAAGTTTTTGCAAGAACAAACTCCACCTCTACATATTTTCCGATTTGACGTTCGATAATCTCTTCCAGCTGCTCTTTCGCCTGCCGGTTCCCCAGATAGTGCTCTGCCAGATTATTGGAAAACTCCACATAAAGTTTTGCCTCCCCTGTATCCCCGTTGTATTTCGGTACGGCGCCCATGAGAAAGGTGCGGAACATCCCTTCTGTCTGCCCCACGATTATCCGCCACTCCTGCCTGACTCTCTGCAGATCTTCCGGAGCCGCTTTCGCTGGTCTGGCCGGTTCCTGTGCTTTGGGTGCAGGATCCTCCTGCCCGCTTTTGACAGTTTCTTCCCGCCGCACCACCGTTACCCCTTCTTCCATCCGCTCTTCCAGCACCCGGATCCTCTCCAGGACAGAATCCAGATTCGTCTCCATAGACGGCCTGCACAGCCGGATCAGCGCGATCTCCACCAGCACTCTTTTCTGCGAAGCATACCGCAGCTGGCTGGAAAGGTCGGAAAAAATGCGGATATACCGCATCAGCGTTTCCGTCTCAAACATATCCTTCTCTTCCAGCAAAAGATTCATATTTTCCCGCGACAGATCCAGCAGTTCGCCGGAATCAGGAGAGGATTTGACCAGAAGCAGATTCCTCATATACCAGGTAAAATCCGTCACAAACTGCCCCATCTCTTTCCCCTGGAGCACCAGCTCCTCCAAAAGGTGAATGACTGCCGCCACATCGCCTGCCGCCACCTGACGAAGCATACCGCTGAAAATTTCCGTATCCACCGTACCCAGCACATCCAGTACATTATCATACGTCAGCGTCTGCCCCAGATAAAAAGCCACACACTGATCCAGGAGACTGAGCGCGTCCCGCAGGGAACCGTCCGCAGCTTTTGCAATATAGCGGATCGCCTTTCCCTCCGCCTGAATATGTTCTTTTTCCATCAGTTCCATCAGCCTTGCAGCAATGGTATCGATGGTGATCCTCCTGAAATCATACCTCTGGCATCGCGAAAGGATGGTAATGGGAATCTTATGCGCCTCCGTGGTGGCCAGGATGAAAATAACATAAGAAGGAGGTTCCTCCAGTGTTTTCAGGAGTGCGTTGAACGCCCCCGTCGACAGCATATGAACCTCATCAATAATGTACACTTTATATTTTCCCTGCGTAGGACGATACGCAACTTCCTCCCGGATCTCCCGTATATTGTCCACTCCGTTGTTGGACGCGGCATCGATCTCAATCACATTCATGGATGTGCCGTCCTGAATACTTCTGCACATATCACATTGATTGCATGGATTGCCATCCACCGGATGTTCACAGTTGACCGTCTTGGCCAGAATCTTTGCCACCGTCGTCTTCCCGGTCCCACGCGTACCGCAGAACAGGTACGCGTGGCCGATCCGGTCGGCTTTAATCTGATTTTTTAACGTTGTCACTATATGCTCCTGCCCTTTTACATCCTCGAATGTATCCGGCCGGAACTTTCGGTACAGCGCTGTGTAGCTCATTGAAAATGCCTCTTTCCTTTAGTCTCCGAAACTGATCCCGATCCGTTTCGCTTCCTGGATTTCCTGACAATCCGGCGGAACGGTTTTCAGTTTGCCCGCGCTTTCTTCCAGGGGGATCTTTTTGATCTTCCCGTTGACAATGCCCACCATATAACCGAATTTTCCATCCATAATCAGCTGCGCGCAGGCAGAACCCAGTCTTGTGGAAAGGATTCTGTCATACGGGCAGGGGCTTCCGCCTCTTTGCGTATGGCCTGGAACCGTAATTCTGATTTCCAGCCCGGTCAGCTTCTGAATGCTTTCCGCCAGTTCATAGGAAACGGAAGGATGCTTGCGCTCTTCCATTTTCTTTTTAAACTCTTTTTTAGACAACGCGGCATCTTCCTTCGAGATCGCTCCTTCAGCCACTGCCAGAATCGTAAAGCCTTTTCCGGCTCTGGATCTTGCCTGAATGGCTTCGATTACTTTATTAATATCATAGGGAATCTCCGGAATCAGGATAATATCCGCGCCGCCGGCAATTCCTGCATATAAAGGAAGCCAGCCTACTTTATGTCCCATGATTTCCACAATAAATACCCGGTTATGGGAAGCTGCCGTCGTATGAATACAGTCAATGGCATCCGTTGCAATGTTAATCGCGCTGTAGAAACCAAAGGTCATATCTGTTCCCCAGATATCGTTATCGATGGTTTTGGGAAGATGCAGAATATTCAGGCCCTCCTCCCGCAGCAGGTTGGCCGTCTTCTGTGTTCCGTTTCCTCCCAGGATCACCAGGCAATCCAGCCTCAGTTTATAGTAATTCTGCTTCATGGCCTCCACTTTGTCCAATCCATTTTTGTCCGGTTCTCTCATTAACTTGAAAGGCTGACGGGAAGTTCCGATAATCGTTCCGCCCCTGGTCAGAATTCCCGAAAAATCCTGAGCTGTCAGCAGACGGTAATCCCCGTAAATCAAGCCTTTATAGCCGTTCATAAAGCCGTAAACTTCCAGTCTGTCCACATTGGCAGCCAGCCCTTTCACCACGCCCCGCATGGTGGCATTCAGCGCCTGACAGTCACCGCCGCTTGTCAATAATCCAATACGTATCATAATACATTTTCACCCCATCCTTTATATTGATATTGACATTATATATTATTTTACAGACACTGTCCACCAAAAACAGCTTCTCGCTCCCCCAGACTCTTGACATTTATCCAGAAACAGGATATACTTAAAGTCCGTGCAGCCGGGGAGTTAGCGGTGCCCTGTACCTGCAATCCGCTACAGCAGGGGTGATGCCAAACAGCGGGCATTCTTTTGCAGAGCTGCCCTTTATAAGTGGCGATGACGTCTGGGTCTTACGCAACAGGAATCTGTGAACCGTGTCAGGTCAGGAATGAAGCAGCACTAAGCAGAACCTTCTGTGTGCCGTAAGGGCGCCTGGGCCGAGTTAACTGTAAAGGTAACGTCTGTGAAACATGTTCAACGGGCGGCGCACGGAAAAAATAATTCTATTTTTTTCTATGCATTTTTTCATCTAACTGTCCTGCATAGGCGCTCAATCCCGCCACAAGAATTCCCTGTGTAATCGATGTAAAAAGAGCCATCGCGATATTCCCGCCGCTTCTGCAGTCGCAGACCGCAAATACATACACGGAACATATGATAATACCCGCTCCTCCTACCCAGAGCGGAATATATTTTTCTTTAATCAGCGCCGTTTTCTGCAGCGCTTTTCTGATCAAGAACAAAACTACAGCCACAACAAGAAGTTCCGGCTTGATATATTCCAACAACTGTTCCAACTTTGCCCCTCCATCTGTTTTGCTTTATTATACGCCGCAAAAGACAGGCGGCCCCTCTTTTCCTTGCAATTATTCTCTTTGGTGTTATAATGAATCTGTCCGCCAGTTCCGGGAGGAGTGCGGTTTCGCCCGTATCGGAGGTGTCTCGGTTCACACATATCATTTTCCCGGAGGAACACGCTCCGGCTGGCGGATGTTCAGACAATACAGGCCTCTTTCCGGCAAACAATGAGGAAAAAGCACAGCTACTCTTTCTTCAGCTGGCGAAAGAATAACAACGTCCATGTTTATCGGCAGAGAGCGTGAACTTATGTCGCTGAATAAACTGTACGAAATTGATAGGTAAATTATAAATCGCACATTCTCAAACAAAAAGAAAAATCCAGCAACCCGTATGGTTACTGGATTTTTCAATAACGGAGACGGTGGGATTCGAACCCACGTGCCGGTTACCCGACAACTTGATTTCGAGTCAAGCTCGTTATGACCACTTCGATACGTCTCCCGATCTATGATTTTATCACGGAATCCATTATATTATGATCCGCCGTTTTCGTCAACCCGGTTTCTCTTCTCTTTTTTCTTCTCCGGGTTTTCAACAGTTGAATCATCAATAAATTCTTACAAACCGCAGAAATGCGGTATTTTTTTGTCAAATTTTATCTTTTTATATGTTGCATGTGTTGCATGTTTATGGTATAATGGTCTTGAGGTGATAATGATTGAAGCTCTATTTTGATAAACGCCTGAAAGACCCTACCTATTATGGTCAGCAGGGATTTCGCAACGGAAAAAAAGTTACATCTAAAAAT
>DWVJ01000012.1 GCA_019120315.1 Candidatus Ruminococcus avistercoris | reverse complement strand
CGGTCGAGGGTTTGACCTGGAGACTAGAAGAAGACGAGTCGGAGACGAAGTCTGAATCGTAGTCGGAAGGTCGTTCGATGAAGCGAAGCGAGATCGAACTTCCTTATAAAGCGAAGCGCAGTGGATGTTATAGTATATGCGGTTTTGAAGGTATATCCTTCAAAAGAAGAAGTAATCCTCCTTAGCTCAGTCGGTAGAGCATGCGGCTGTTAACCGCAGTGTCGTTGGTTCGAGTCCAACAGGGGGAGTTTACAAAGCTCGTAAATCTAAGGTTTACGGGCTTTTTTAATTTTAGTTTCTGAAAAATTCTAAGGATTATATTTGGTTCAGCATTTTTTGCTGGTGTCACATCGATCCTTGCAAAATCCGGGATTCGGAAAACGGATTCTACCGTGGCAACCGCTATTCGCACCATTATCGTACTTATCTTTTCCTGGATCATGGTATTTATAACGGGATCTCAGAATCAAATTGGTGCGATTGGAGGAAAGACTCTTTTATTTTTGATTCTGTCGGGATAGCCACAGGAGTATCCTGGCTCTGCTACTTTAAGGCTCTCCAACTGGGCGATATCAACAAGGTTGTTCCTATCGACAAATCCAGTATCGTTCTCACGATTCTGCTGGCCTTTCTGCTTCTTGGGGAACCCATCGGATTGCGGCAGGGAATCGGTGTATTGCTGATTGGTGTCGGCACCTTCCTGATGATTGAGAAAAAAGCGGAGACGAATGGTGTGTCTGTTCAGGGAAAGAGCTGGATGCTCTATGCATTTGGCTCAGCGATATTTGCCAGTCTTACCTCTATCTTAGGTAAGATCGGGATCGAGGGAGTAGAGTCCAATCTGGGTACTGCTATTCGTACTGCTGTTGTGCTTGTGATGGCGTGGATCATGGTATTGGTAACGGGCAAGGCCGGGGCAGTACGAGAAATTTCAGTGAAAGAGCTATCATTTATCTGTCTGTCTGGTTTTGCGACGGGAGCATCCTGGCTTTGTTATTACCGTGCTTTACAGGACGGTTTAGCCAGCGTGGTAGTGCCCATTGATAAGCTGAGTATTCTGGTAACGGTGGCATTCTCCTGGCTGGTCTTTCATGAGAAGCTTACTGCCCATTCTGGTTGGGGCCTTGCTCTTATCGTGGCTGGAACATTAGCCATGATATTTTAGGGGATAATATTTTTAGGGCTTATCCTCTTTTTATAACTGTTAAATTGATAAATCAGATTTTGTCTTGCTGACTTTTTTGCAGTAATTGACTAACAGTTTCCAACAGCCGCGTCCGGCAAGAATGAGTAATGCTCCAATAATAAGTGTAATTGCAAATTCTGCAATAGGGTTTAAGGGTACTATACCGATGAAAACTCCCATATTCTCCATATATGGCAAGCCAAGGTTTAAAATATAATCTGCCATTTTTATTGCCATTAAAATCGGACTGACAATACCGCAGACAATAAACACGGGAGCCACAATCGCAAGGCAGGGAATAACAATCATTCCAGAAAGACCGACAATGCTGTAAAATGCGCAAACGGTTAAAAATCTGTTCCAGCTAAATCCGCTTTCTTTTGAAAGTAAATCGCCCAAATATGCTTTTGCAAGGTCTTTCGGCTTTCCTAATCTGTCTAAAATTTGTTCCGTGGTAAGATTGTCACTTTCCATTTCTAAAATGGAGCTTTTTATTTCTTTTACAATATCCACTCTTTCAGAAGCTGGAAGCGGTTTTAAACATTTATCAACAGTATTTAAATATTTTTCAAGTGCAGCGTTCATAACTTTTATTCTCCTTTCAAATCAGACATAGCTTTTAATAAATTTTCCCATTCATTGCTCATAGCGTCCAGGTATTCCTTACCCTCTGGCGTTAAGGAATAGTATTTCCGCGGCGGCAAACCCTCTGCGGATTCCTGCCAGGTAGATTGCAGATAATTTTCTTTTTGCAGCCGTCTTAGCAAAGGGTATACTGTGCTTTCTGTGGAAGCGATAATAGGGTACTTACTCAATTCCTGTAAAATCTCATATCCGTAATATATTTTCTTATTCAGCATGAGCAAAATGCAGTATTCCAAAGTACCACGGATTATTTGTGATCTCCATTTATTTAAGTTCATGCGGTCACCTCACTACTGTTTTATTGGTATATACATCGTACTACATAGTATATATATTGTCAATAGTATATAATGGATAAATAGTATTATTTATAAAGCAGGTTTATGTTCTTTTTTCGGATATTTATGATATGATGGAGAAAAGGAAATAGGATGGGAATAGTCAGACGGGGAGGAAAAGACGGCAGATGAACGGTTTAAGAGAGGATGCAGATCAGATTATAAAAACCTCTATCGAAGCGGTGCTTCCGGATGAGGCGGTCAGAAAAGCGCTGCAGGAAAAATTTCCGCCGGGAAGAAAAGGGCGGGCAGGGGTACTTTATGTAATCGCTGTGGGGAAAGCGGCCTGGCAGATGGCAAACGCCGCTTACGGTTATCTTGGCGATAAGATCCGAAAGGGCATTGTGATTACAAAATACGGTCATGTACAGGGGAAAATTCCGAAAATGATCTGCTATGAGGCGGGACACCCTGTGCCGGATGAAAATTCTTTTGCAGCCACCAGAGCAGCCGTCAGTCTCGCAGAGGATCTTGGCATGGAAGATCAGGTGCTGTTTCTTCTTTCCGGAGGGGGATCTGCGCTTTTTGAAGAACCGCTGATTTCGCATGCAGAACTGCAGGATATCACACAACAGTTGTTATCCTGCGGGGCGGATATCGTGGAGATTAATACGATTCGTAAACGGTTGTCTGCGGTGAAAGGTGGAAAATTTGCAAAGATCTGCGCGCCGGCCAGGGTATACAGCATCGTGTTGAGCGATATTTTGGGGGATCCTCTGGATATGATCGCTTCCGGCCCGGTCTGTCCGGACAGCAGTACCTGCGCGCAGGCAGTGGGAATCACGGAAAAATATAGGCTGATCTTAAGCAAAAAAGCCGGGGAATATATACGGCAGGAAACGCCGAAAGTTCTGGACAATGTGGAAAGTCACATTATGGGGAGTGTTCGTGCGCTTTGCGCCGCTGCAGCCGGCGCCTGTGAAAAACTGGGCTATCGGCCGCTGATTCTGACAGATCAGCTCACTTGCGAAGCCCGTGAGGCAGGCTCTTTTTTGGCCGCCATTGCCAGGAGTCATTGTAATACCAGGGAAGATCTGGCGTTTATCGCCGGCGGAGAGACGGTGGTTCACCTTACCGGGCGTGGAAAGGGCGGAAGAAATCAGGAGCTGGCTCTTGGCGCGGCGGAGGGAATCGCCGGGTTGGATAACGTGGCGATATTCAGTGTGGGCAGTGACGGCACCGATGGACCGACAGATGCAGCCGGCGGATTCTGTGACGGAAAGACGAAGGAGAGACTGACAGGATACGGCATAGACATACACGATGTATTGAGACAAAACGATGCTTATCCCGCTTTAAAAAGGTGTGAGGGACTGGTGGTAACCGGGCCAACGGGCACAAACGTGAATGACGTGGCGGTATTATTGATTCGGGGAAAAAGAAGCGACAAGAAAGTTAATAAATCGTGAATAAATTTTAAAAAAACTCTTGCCAAATCCGTCAGAGTATGGTATCATATCATTCGTTGACACGGTTATTTCCGTAGTCAGGGCTCCATGGTCAAGCGGTTAAGACACCGCCCTTTCACGGCGGTAACAGGGGTTCAAATCCCCTTGGAGTCATCAATATATTATTATAAAAATGTGCCGATGTGGCTCAATTGGCAGAGCAGCTGATTTGTAATCAGCAGGTTATCGGTTCGAGTCCGATCATCGGCTTTATGGACCTTTAGCTCAGTTGGTTAGAGCAACCGGCTCATAACCGGTCGGTCCTGGGTTCGAGTCCCCGAAGGTCCATTGGTAACAAAATATTGAGAATATGGCCCAGTGGCTCAGTTGGTTAGAGCGCCGCCCTGTCACGGCGGAGGTCGAGGGTTCGAGTCCCTTCTGGGTCGTTTATTTTTATGGGATCTTAGCTCAGCTGGGAGAGCATCTGCCTTACAAGCAGAGGGTCATAGGTTCGAGCCCTATAGGTCCCATTTTTTTATTTTTATAGCGAGCCGCAGTGGCGGAACTGGCAGACGCACAGGACTTAAAATCCTGCGAGGGTTAAACTTCGTACCGGTTCGATTCCGGTCTGCGGCATGAAAAAACCTCTTGAGAAATCAAGAGGTTTTTGGTTTATATAGAAGGAATATCCATCGGATATTGATTGTCAAAACAGGCGCTGCACAGGGGCAGATCATCGACCATGCTTTTCAGATCTTCTACCCGCAGATATCCCAGCGAATCGGCTCCGATCAGCTGCCGGATCTCTTCCACAGAGCGGGAGGAGGCGATCAGCTGCCGGTTTGATGGAACGTCTGTTCCGAAGTAGCAGGGATACAGAAAAGGCGGAGAACTGATCCGGACATGAACCTTTCCGGCGCCGGCCTGTTTCAGCATGCGGATCAGGTTTGCAATGGTGGTTCCCCGTACGATGGAATCATCGATCAGGACGATATCCTTCCCTTTGACTGCGTTTTTCAGCACGCTCAGTTTCAGGCGGACGCTGGATTCCCGTTCTTTTTGGGTGGGTTTGATGAAAGTTCTGCCAACATAGCTGTTTTTATAAAAGGCAATTCCAAAAGGAATACCGGATTGGGCGGCAAATCCCTGGGCGGCGGTAATACCGGAGTCAGGAACGCCAACCACCAGATCCGCTTCGGCAGGATACGTCTTTGCCAGAGCTGCGCCGGCCCGAAGTCTGGCATCGTAGACGGGAATACCGTCCAGCGTGCTGTCCAGCCGCGCAAAGTAGATATACTCGAAGATGCAGTGGGCATGTGAGGATTGGCACAGATCCAGGTTGGAGGAAATGCCGTCCCGGGAAATGGTGACGATTTCTCCTGGTCGGATATCGCGGATAAATTCTGCGCCGACGGCGCTTAACGCACAGCTTTCAGACGCGATGAGGTAGGAATCGTTTCGTTTCCCAAGACACAGCGGTTTCAGCCCCAGAGGGTCTCTCACACCGATCAGTTTGCGGGGGCTTGCGATCACGAGACCGTAAGCGCCCCGGATTTTTGCAGCTGTTTTTAAAATGGCTTCCTCTACAGTTTTACTGGACAGCCGATTGCGGGCGATATGGTAGGCGATAATCTCGGAATCGGTGGATGTCTGAAAAACGGCTCCCGTTTCCTCCAGTTCCCTGCGCAGCTGACGGGTATTGACAAGATTTCCATTGTGAGCCAGAGCCAGAGTTCCTTTCACATAGTTCATTACCAGCGGCTGAGCATTGGTCAGTGAGGGCTCGCCAGTGGTGGAGTAGCGGACGTGGCCGATCCCCAGATTCCCTTTCAGATTATGGATAATATTTTCGTGAAACACTTCATTTACCAGGCCCATACCCCGGTGCACGCACATGTTGCCCCGGGGTCCGCCTGTATCGAACACGGCGATTCCGCAGGATTCCTGCCCGCGATGCTGCAGGGAAGAAAGACCATAATAGACAAAAGGAGCAGCGTCCTCGCCGTGGGGGTTGAAGATGCCAAATACGCCGCAGGCTTCTTTGATTCGTTCGTCGTCTGTCATGAGTTACTCCTTATTACAGAGAAAAAAGCAGCTGATCATAGGTCGGATAAGGCAGCATGGAGTCTGGAATCAGTTCTTCTGCGCTGTTGGCAGCAAGCCGAAGGGTCTCCATTTTGCTCAAAAGTTCGCAGTGGCAGAAATCCGCTGCTTTCTGCATGTCTTCCATGGTAGCGGCGTCCTGGATGCTTTCCTTTAACCGGGCGATTTCTTCTGTGATGGAAACGTAGGAGTCGGTCAGGGATTTTACCAGCGCTTCTTCGGCCGAAGTGTCGGCACAAGGCAGGAATGTTTTTGCAGACGCCGCATTTTTGGATATTTCTCCGGCGTATGCGCTGACAGAAGGAAGAAAATCTTTCGTCAGCATTTCTGCCATGGTACGGGCTTCGATGATAATGGTTTTCACATAATTTTCCAGTAAAATCTCGTACCGGGAATAGATTTCTTCTTTTGTCAGTATGTGATGCTTGGTAAAGAGGTCCACATTTTTTGGCGCAATAAACTGCGGCAGGCAGTCCGGAGTGGATACCAGATTGAAAAGTCCCCGTTTTTCGGCTTCTTTTACCCATTCTTCGGAGTAACCGTTGCCGTTGAAGATGACTTTTTTATGGTTCAGGATTGCTTTTTTCAGCAGTTTGTGGACAGCCTGTTCCATCTCTTCCGGCCGGGTGTCTTTTAGTTCCGCATAAAACTGTGCCAGCGCTTCTGCAACCGCAGTGTTCAGAATGATGTTGGGGTTTGCCACAGAGGCTGAAGAACCCATCATACGGAACTCAAATTTGTTTCCGGTGAAAGCAAAGGGCGAGGTACGGTTCCGGTCTGTGTTGTCTTTGATAAAGTGGGGCAGTACGTGCGCGCCCGTATCCAGCTGAATGTTCTCGTGTTTTCCGAAATACTCATCCTTTTCTATGGACTCCAGAACGGCCGTCAGTTCGTCGCCAAGGAAGATGGACACGATGGCTGGAGGAGCCTCGTTGCCTCCCAGACGGTGATCATTTCCCGCGCCGGCGGCTGCGATTCTCATCAAATCGGCGTAATCATCCACACCTTTGATAACCGCCATCAGGAATACCAGGAACTGAATGTTCTGTGCGGGCGTATTGCCGGGGTTTAACAGGTTTACGCCGTCGTTGGTGATCAGAGACCAGTTATTATGCTTTCCGCTGCCGTTGATGCCTTCAAAGGGTTTTTCATGAAGCAGACAGACCATGTTGTGTTTGTCGGCTACTTTTTTCATGATTTCCATGGTGAGCTGGTTGTGATCGACGGCGATGTTTGCCGTGTCAAACACCGGGGCCAGCTCATGCTGAGCGGGAGCAACCTCGTTATGCTTTGTCTTGGCCGGAATACCCACTTTCCAGAGCTCTTCGTCCAGATCATGCATATAAGCGGAAACCTTCGGTTTCAGGACGCCGAAATAGTGATCCTCCATCTCCTGGCCTTTGGGGGCAGGAGCGCCGAATAAGGTTCTGCCGCAGAAGATCAGGTCTTTTCTCTTTTTATAAAGGTCTTTGTCTACCAGGAAGTATTCCTGTTCCGGTCCGATGGTGGTGGTTACCCGGGTTACGGTGTCATTGCCCAGAAGCTTTAAAACTTTTACCGCTTCTTTGCTTAAAGCTTCCATGGAACGAAGCAGAGGCGTCTTTTTGTCCAGAGCTTCTCCGCTGTAGGAGCAGAAGGCCGTGGGAATATATAAAGTCCTGTCTTTGATAAAGGCAGGAGAGGTGGGATCCCAGGCGGTATATCCTCTGGCCTCAAAGGTAGCGCGAAGACCGCCGGAGGGGAAGCTGGACGCATCCGGTTCTCCTTTTACCAGCTCCTTTCCGGAAAAATCCATGATAACCTCTCCTTCGCCGGATGGAGAGATGAAGCTGTCATGCTTTTCCGCTGTAAACCCTGTCATGGGCTGGAACCAGTGGGTGTAATGGGTAGCTCCGTTTTCCACTGCCCATTCTTTCATGGCCACGGCCACCGAATTGGCCACATCCAGTTCCAGGTGGGTGCCGTTTTCGATGGTTTTGCGAAGCGCCTTGTACATATCTTTGGGAAGTTTGCTGCGCATCACCTTATCGCTGAAAATCAGACTGCCGAATAATGCGGGAATATCTTTGCTCATATTTTTCTCCTTTCTTTTGAAAACAAAAAAAGGCACTTCGGACGAAACGTCCAAAGCACCTTTGCTTTGCTTTGTAGTATACTCAGTTTTTTTAGAATGTCAATCCCCTGGATGAATAAAAAAAGTTTGAAAATCAAAAAAAATATGGTAAAAACTTATAAAAATGAGAAAAACGGGTTGACAAGGAAGGGGGAAGAGTACATAATTGTTTCATTAAAGCTGACAAAGGCGTCAGAAACTTGCAATAGGGTTTCTGGCGCCTTTTTTCTTATGTCGGCAAATCTTCCGATGGAAGAAAACGGGAGGGAAAAGATGGCAGTGAAATATGTATTCGTCACCGGCGGCGTGGTTTCCGGACTTGGCAAAGGGATTACCGCGGCATCGCTGGGAAGGCTGTTAAAAGCAAGGGGATATCAGGTGACCATGCAGAAGCTGGATCCCTATATAAATGTAGATCCTGGTACCATGAATCCCATTCAGCATGGAGAAGTGTTCGTCACAGACGATGGGACGGAAACAGATCTGGATCTGGGACATTACGAAAGGTTCATCGATGAATGTCTGGATAAAAATTCCAATGTTACCACCGGGAAAATATACTGGACCGTTCTGCAAAAAGAGCGGCGGGGAGATTACGGAGGCGGAACGGTACAGGTGATTCCGCATATTACCAATGAGATAAAAAGCCGGTTTTACCGCAGCAGATCGAAAGAGGACGACAAGATCGCCATTATCGAAGTGGGCGGAACGGCAGGCGATATCGAGAGTCAGCCATTTTTGGAGGCAATCCGTCAGTTTCAGCATGAGGTAGGGCATGAAAATGCAATCTTGATTCATGTGACGCTGATTCCTTATCTGAAAGCGTCCGGAGAGCTGAAGACGAAACCCACTCAGCAGAGCGTGAAAGAGCTGCAGTCCATGGGCCTTTGGCCGGATGTTCTGGTATGCAGAAGCGAGTATCCCCTTTCCAGGGAACTGAAGGAAAAAATCGCTTTGTTCTGCAATGTTTCTGTGGATCACGTTTTGCAGAATCTGGATGTGGAGTACTTATATGAAGCGCCGCTGGCCATGGAAAAGGAGCGGCTGGCAGCGGTGGTGTGCGAGTCCCTGCGCCTTAAGTGTCCCGATCCTGATCTGAGAGAGTGGGAAACCATGGTGTGGAATCTGCGCAATCCGAAATCGGAAGTGGAGATTGCCATGGTGGGGAAATATATCCAGCTCCACGATGCCTATTTAAGCGTGGTGGAAGCGCTGAAACACGGGGGAATCGCAGCGCGGGCCAGTGTGAAGATCCGCTGGGTGGATTCAGAGAAGGTGGAGGATGAAAATGCGCGGCAGCTGCTTCGGGGAGTGGACGGTATTCTGATCCCCGGCGGTTTTGGAACCAGAGGGACGGCCGGGAAGATTGCGGCGGTCCGTTACGCCAGGGAGCATAAAATTCCCTTCCTTGGCATATGTCTGGGAATGCAGATGGCGATTGTGGAATATGCCAGAAACGTTCTGGGATATCCGGACGCCAACAGCATTGAGATCGACCCGGATACCGGTCACCCGGTGATCGCCCTGATGCCGGAACAAAACGGGGTGGTAAACCTGGGAGGTACGCTTCGCCTGGGCGCCTATCCCTGTGTGCTCAAAAAAGGCAGTCTGGCGGAAACCTTATATGGAACCGACCGGATCAGTGAAAGGCATCGCCACCGCTATGAGGTGAACAATGAATACAGGGAAGAGCTTTCCAGGCACGGGATGGTTTTATCTGGCATCTCTCCGGATGGCCGTATCGTGGAGATGATAGAACTTAGGGATCACCCCTTTTTCATAGGAACCCAGGGACATCCGGAATTGAAATCAAGACCAAACCGCGCCCATCCTCTTTTCAGAGGCCTGATCGAGGCGGCGGTACAATACAGTCAGCGAGAGGAGAATATGTGTGATGAGTGAAAGAGCAGCAAGCGGACGCCAGGGATTATATCGGCGGGAATTTGAACATGACAACTGCGGTATCGGGGCAGTGGTAAACAGCAAAGGGATAAAAAGCCATCAGACGGTGGAAAACGCTTTGAGAATCGTGGAAAATCTGGAACACCGCGCCGGAAAAGACGCGGAAGGAAAAACGGGAGACGGCGTAGGTATCCTGCTTCAGATTTCCCACCGCTTTTTCAAGAAAGCCTGTGAAAAGGCTGATATTTCCATTGGAGATGCGGGAGAATACGGTATCGCCCAGCTGTTTCTGCCCCAGGATGAACTGAAACGGAATCAGGCCAAGAAAATGCTGGAGATTATCGTGGAAAAAGAAGGCATGAAATTCCTGGGCTTCCGTGAGGTTCCCGTACACGCTCAGGTGCTGGGTCACAAGGCCAAGGAATGTATGCCCCACATCATGCAGGCCTTTATCGAAAAGCCGGCTCAGGTGGAAAAGGGGCTGGAATTTGACCGGAAGCTGTATATTGCCAGGCGGATATTCGAGCAGAGCAACGATAATACGTATGTGGTATCCATGTCCAGCAGGACCATCGTCTATAAAGGCATGTTTCTGGTAAATCAGCTGCGTACCTTTTTTGACGATCTGCAGGATACCGATTATGAGTCCGCCATTGCCATGGTTCACTCCCGTTTCAGCACCAACACCAATCCCAGCTGGGAGAGAGCCCATCCCAACCGGTTTATCGTACATAACGGCGAGATCAACACCATCCGGGGAAATGCGGATAAGATGCTGGCAAGGGAAGAAACCATGGAGTCCGAGCACCTGAAGGGGGAAATGCATAAAATCCTTCCGGTGGTGGATACCAGAGGATCCGACTCCGCCATGCTGGACAATACGCTGGAGTTCCTGGTCATGAGCGGGATGGAGCTGCCGCTGGCGCTGATGATTACCATTCCGGAGCCCTGGAGCAATAATAAAACGCTGACCCAGGATGAGCGGGATTTCTACCAGTATTACGCCACCATGATGGAACCCTGGGACGGACCGGCCTCTATCGTATTTTCAGACGGTGAGCTGGTGGGCGCCGTTCTGGACAGGAACGGTCTGCGGCCATCCAGATACTATGTGATGAAAAACGGAGATGTGATTCTGGCTTCCGAAGTCGGCGTGCTGGAGGTTCCGGAAGAAGATATCGTATTGAAGGAACGTCTCCATCCCGGGAAAATGCTTCTGGTGGATACGCGGCAGGGAAAAATTTTCCAGGATGAGGAGATCAAAGAAAAATATACGACCAAGCAGCCCTATGGGGAATGGCTGGACAGCAATCTGGTGGAACTGCATGATCTGAAGATTCCCAACATGCGTGTGGAAGAGTATGAGGGAAGCAGACTTCGTCAGCTGCAGAAAGCTTTTGGCTATACCTATGAAGAGTATAAAAACTCCATTCGGAATATGGCCTTAAACGGCGGGGAAGGGATTGCCGCCATGGGCGTGGATACGCCGCTGGCAGTATTATCCGAGAAACAGCGTCCTCTTTTCGATTACTTCAAGCAGCTGTTCGCTCAGGTAACCAATCCGCCCATCGACGCCATCCGAGAGGAGATCGTTACCAGCACCACTGTATACGTGGGAAAGAACGGTAACCTTCTGGAAGAGAAAGCGGAGAACTGTCAGGTTTTAAAAATCAATAATCCGATTCTGACCAATACGGATATGCTGAAAATCAAAAACATGAAAAAACCAGGTTTTCAGGTTGCGGTCGTTCCCATTACTTATTATAAGAGCACCAAACTGGAGCGTGCGATCGACCGGCTGTTTGTGGAGGTGGATAAAGCGTATAAGGACGGCGCCAATATCCTGGTACTTTCCGACCGTGGGGTGGATGAAAATCATGTGCCCATGCCTTCTCTTCTGGCGGTTTCCGCCGTTCACCAGCATCTGGTCAACACGAAAAAACAGACGTCTCTGGCGCTGATCCTGGAATCCGGAGAGCCAAGGGAAGTGCATCATTTTGCCACGCTGCTGGGATACGGCGCCTGTGCGGTAAACCCCTATCTGGCGCTGGATTCCATCCGGGAGCTGATCGACGAAGGACTGCTGGATAAAGATTATTATGCTGCAGTGGAGGATTATAATCTGGCAGTCCTGCACGGCATCGTAAAAATCGCTTCCAAAATGGGAATTTCCACCATTCAATCCTACCAGGGCGCCAAGATATTCGAAGCCATCGGTATTTCCAAGGAAGTGATCGATCAGTATTTCCACGGAACGACCAGCCGGGTGGGAGGCATCACGCTGGAGGATATTGCCAGACAGGCCGATGAACGCCACTCCAGAGCCTTCGATCCTCTGGGGCTGGAAACGGATCTGACGCTGGACAGTCTGGGAAAACACAAAAGAAGAAGCGGCGGGGAGGAACATCGGTATGATCCGGGAACGATCCATCTTCTGCAGCAGTCCACCTGGACGGGAAATTACGAACTGTTTAAAGAGTATACAAAGAAAGTGGATCAGGAACAGAGCGGCTATCTGCGAAGCCTGATGGATTTCCGGTATCCGGAAAAAGGCGTTTTGCTGGAAGAAGTGGAAAGCGTGGACGAGATCGTGAAACGTTTTAAGACAGGAGCCATGTCATACGGTTCCATCTCCCAGGAAGCCCATGAGACGCTGGCCATCGCCATGAACCATCTTCATGGAAAATCTAATACGGGCGAGGGCGGCGAGAGCGATGAACGTCTGGATTCCGCCGGCAGCAGCTGCGACCGGTGTTCCGCCATCAAACAGGTGGCGTCCGCCCGTTTCGGTGTCACCAGCCGTTATCTGGTGAGCGCGAAAGAAATTCAGATTAAGATGGCTCAGGGGGCGAAGCCGGGAGAAGGAGGTCATCTGCCGGCCAGGAAAGTTTATCCCTGGATTGCCAAGACGAGACACTCCACGCCGGGCGTCAGCCTGATTTCACCGCCGCCCCACCACGATATTTACTCCATTGAGGACCTGGCGCAGCTGATTTACGATCTGAAAAATGCCAATAAGTACGCCAACATCTCGGTCAAACTGGTTTCCGAGGCCGGCGTGGGCACGGTAGCCGCCGGCGTTGCAAAGGCAGGCGCCCAGGTTATCCTGATTTCCGGATATGACGGAGGTACGGGCGCGGCTCCGGAAAGTTCCATCCACAATGCGGGACTTCCCTGGGAGTTGGGTCTGGCGGAAACCCATCAGACACTTTTGAAAAACGGTCTGAGGAACCGCGTCCGCATCGAGACGGACGGCAAGCTGATGAGCGGACGTGACGTGGCCATTGCAGCTCTTCTGGGTGCGGAGGAATTCGGCTTCGCAACAGCTCCTCTGGTAACCATGGGCTGTGTGATGATGCGGGTCTGCAACCTGGATACCTGTCCCGTGGGCGTGGCTACACAGAATCCCGAACTTCGGAAACGGTTTAAAGGAAAACCGGAGTATGTGGAAAATTTCATGCGTTTTATCGCCCAGGAGCTTCGGGAATACATGGCAAAGCTGGGAGTGCGCACCCTGGATGAGATGGTGGGAAGAAGCGATCTTTTGAAAGTAAAAGAGCATCCGGTTTCCGCCGCTGCCTCCAAAGTCGATCTGAGCGCCATCCTTTCCAATCCATTCTGCCAAAAGGAGGAATGCGTTACCTTCCAGCCGTCCAAAGTCTATGATTTTCATCTGGAAAGGACCCTGGATGAAAAAGTACTGCTGAAAAAGTTAAAAAGCGCGGTGGAAGAAGGGAAAAAAGCGTCTCTTGATTTGAAAGTGAAAAATACGGACCGCTCTTTTGGTACGATTCTGGGTGCGGAGATTACCCGCCATCACAAAGAGGGGCTGCCGGAAGACACTATCACGATTCATTGTACGGGAGCAGGCGGCCAAAGTTTCGGGGCCTTTATCCCGAAAGGACTGACGCTGACACTCTGCGGAGATACCAACGATTACTATGGAAAAGGGCTGTCGGGAGGCAAGCTGGCAGTGTATCCTCCGAAAAACAGGGGTTATAAAGCGGAGGAAAATATTATCGCAGGAAACGTGGCTCTTTACGGTGCAACCGGCGGGAAGGCTTTCATAAACGGCGTGGCAGGGGAGCGTTTTGCAGTACGCAACTCAGGAGCATATGCCGTGGTGGAAGGCGTCGGCGAACACGGATGTGAATATATGACAGGCGGAAGAGTGGCGGTGCTTGGAAAAACAGGCAAAAACTTTGCCGCAGGCATGAGCGGCGGCATCGCCTACGTACTGGACGAAGACAGCCATCTATACCGCAATCTGAACAAGGATATGGTTTCCATTGAAAAACTGGAGAGTAAATTCGACATACAGGAACTGAAAACCATGATCGAAGAGCATGTGGAGGCCACAGGCTCTGAGCGGGGCAGAAAGATCCTGGAAAATTTTGAAGAGTATCTGCCGAAATTTAAAAAAATCATTCCATATGATTACAAGAAGATGATCAACCTTTCCGCGAAACTGGAGAAACAGGGAATGAGTACCCAGCAGGCGCAGATGGAAGCCTTTTATGAAAGCTTTCAGAACAAAGAGACGGAGGAATAAGGAAGATGGGAAAAGCAACAGGATTCTTAGATTATGACAGAAAAAATGCGCGGGTGGAAAAACCGCTGGATCGGATTCGCCATTTCCGTGAATTCAGGACGCCTCTTCCCCTGGAAGAACAGCAAAAACAGGGAGGCCGCTGCATGGACTGCGGCGTTCCCTTCTGCCAGAATGGAGAAATGATGGCGGGGATGGTTTCCGGATGCCCTCTTCACAATCTGGTGCCGGAGACCAATGATCTGGTATATACGGGAAACTGGAAGCAGGCCTATGAGCGTCTGGCAAAAACCCACTGTTTTCCGGAATTTACCAGCCGGGTATGCCCGGCGCTGTGCGAGGCTGCCTGCACCTGTAATCTTCATGAACAGCCGGTGGCAACGAAAGAAAATGAAAGGGCGATTATCGAACATGCTTTTGCGCAGGGGTGGGTGCAGCCCTGTCCGCCCAAGGTACGCACGGGAAAGACGGTAGCCGTCGTGGGCAGTGGCCCTTCCGGCCTGGCGGCAGCTCTGCAGCTGAACCGCAGGGGACACAGTGTGACGGTGTTTGAGCGAAAAGACCGGATCGGAGGTCTTCTGCGCTATGGGATTCCCAATATGAAACTGGATAAATCTGTCCTGGACCGGAGAATCCGTCTGATGGAGGAAGAAGGCGTGGTATTTAAAACCGGGGTGGATGTGGGAAAAGATATCAGCGGCGAAGAATTAAAGAAACAGTTCGATCGTGTGATCCTGGCCTGCGGCGCTTCCAATCCCCGGGATATCAATGTGCCAGGCAGAGACAGCGGAAATATTTACTTTGCGGTGGATTTCCTCTCGGCTGTGACTAAAAGCCTGCTGGATTCGGAATTCAAGGACGGGAACTGTCCGTCGGTCAAAGGAAAACATGTGCTGGTCATCGGCGGCGGAGATACGGGGAATGACTGTGTGGGCACTTGCATCCGTCTGGGAGCGAAATCGGTAACGCAGCTGGAGATGATGCCAGAGCCCTCCAAAGAGAGGACGCCTTCCAATCCCTGGCCCCAATGGCCCAGGATTTTGAAAACAGATTACGGCCAGGAGGAAGCCATCGCCGTGTTCGGTCACGATCCCCGGGTTTACCAGACGACGGTGACGGAATTTCAGAAAGACAAAAATGGGAATGTAAAAAAAGCGGTTCTGGTAAAACTGGAGCCAAAGAAAGATGAAAAAACAGGAAGGCTTAACATGGTTCCCATCGAGGGAAGCCAGCAGACGGTGGATGCTCAGCTGGTGCTGATCGCGGCAGGATTTCTGGGAAGCCAAAGCTATGTGACGGATGCTTTTCAGGTGGCGGTCAATCCCAGAACCAACGTACAGACCAGGGACGGAGAGTATGAAACCAGCGTGCCGGGCGTGTTTGCAGCGGGAGATATGCACAGAGGCCAGTCTCTGGTGGTATGGGCTATCCAGGAAGGGCGGCAGGCAGCGAAAGCGGTGGATCGTTCTTTGATGGGGTATACGAATTTATAGAAGGAATGTTCTTGCTATCCGTTCGGCCCGTTGTTATAATACGGAACATGAAAAGACAAGGGAGAGAGTTCTTATGGAAAATTATAACAAAGCGGAAATTTTACAGATGGTGGAAGAAGAAGATGTGGAGTTTATCCGCCTTCAGTTTACGGATATGTTCGGTGTGTTGAAAAATGTTGCCATTCCTGCCAGCCGGATCATTAAGGCGATGGACAACCGATGCACCATCGACCTGGCGTCGCTGGATGGATTTGCACAGCGGGAAGAAACAGATTTATATCTGAAACCGGATTTGGCTACCTTTTCTATCCTGCCGTGGCGCCCCCAGCAGGGAAAAGTGGCCCGGTTTCTCTGTGACATTTGTCTGGAAGACGGCACGGAGTATCCGGGAAGTCCCAGAAAAATCCTGAAAGATATTCTGGAAAAGGCGAAGGAGAAGGGGTATACCTTTCAGGTGAATCCGGAATGTGAATTTTTTCTGTTTCACACAGACGATAACGGGATGCCCACAACCCTTTCCCATGAAAAGGCCGGCTATCTTGACACGTCCCCCATCGATCTGGGCGAAAATACCAGAAGGGATATCATCCTTACGCTGGAGGAGATGGGGTATGAGATCGATTCTTCCCATCATGAAATGTCCCCGGCCCAGCACGAAATCGACTTTGCTTTTGAAGATGCGCTGCATACGGCGGACAAACTGATGACGTTTAAGATGGCCGTGCGGATCATTGCGAAGCGGTATGGGCTGCACGCCACCTTTATGCCGAAACCCCGTATGGAAGTCAACGGTTCCGGCATGCATCTGAATATGCGCCTTTTGAAGGACGGCAAATATGTGTTTGAAGATGAAAATGGAAAGCTGAGCCGGGACGGCGAAGCGTTTATGGCTGGAATCCTCCGGCATATTCAGGGGATGACGGCGGTCTTTAACCCGCTGGTGAATTCCTATAAACGTCTGGTCCCGGGATTCGAGGCGCCCTCCGAGGTGACCTGGTCCAGAAAACAGAGAAATGCGCTGATTCATGTGCGGGGACGCTTAAGCGAAGGGCTGAACCTGGAACTGAGAAGCCCGGATTCCGCATCCAACCCCTATCTGGTGTTTGCCCTGTGTCTGGCAGCCGGATTGGAAGGAATGGGCGAAAAGCTAAGTCCGCCGGAGGAACTGTCTGAGGATATCCGCAGACTTTCCTGTGAAGAAAAATCTGCCAGAGGGATCCGGCTGCTGCCGGAAAATCTGGGGGAAGCTTTGCAGGCGATGAATGAAGATGATCTGGTCAGAAAAGTTCTGGGCGAGGATTATGTGGACGAATATATTAAAACAAAACGAAGAGAGTGGAAAGGGTATCTGGCACAGATTTCTGAATGGGAACTGAATCAGTATCTGTATCGGGTGTAATCACATCATGATTGGAGGCGGCGGATGAGTGTAGTGCTTATTGTATTACCGAAAGCAGAAGACGGGAAAAAAGTCAGGAAGATTCTGATGAGTCACGGTTTTTCCCATGTATTTGCATATCCGACGGCATCTGCGCTTTTGCAGGAAGTGAATCAGTACAGCTGCGGCCTTGTCATCAGCGGATACCGGCTGAAAGATATGTACTACCGGGAACTGGCTGAAAGTCTTCCGCCATATTTTGATCTGGTGCTTATGGGATCCGCCAGCACGATCAGTGAAGCCGATACGGGAATTCTTTCCCTGGCCACGCCCCTTAAAGTCTATGATCTGGTAAATACAGTGGGAATGGTACTGACCCAGCTGGAGAGACGGCTTCGCAAAAAAAAGCAGCCGAAAAAGAGAAGCCAGCGGGAAGAGAATTATATCCGCAATGCGAAATTCCTGCTGATGGAACGAAATCATCTTTCGGAAGAGGAAGCGCACCGCTATATTCAGAAGTCCAGTATGGACAGCGGAACCAACATGGTGGAAACAGCGCAGATGATTTTGATGCTGATGTTTGAGGAAGGTTAAAGGAGAAAGAGATATGGATTTCATAGAAGAAGCTGGCAAGAGAGAAGAAACCGGTCTGGAAAAGCTTCTCCGATTGGAGGAAGATCAGGAAATGTGCATGGAAGGCGCAGTTCACAGCGTGCGCGACATGGGCGAGATCGGATTTGTCATACTAAGGAAAAGAGAAGGACTGATTCAGACGGTCTGGGAAGAAGGGAAGACGGAGCCGGATCTGGGAAAAATCCGGGAAGGAGATGTCGTCCGTGCCACCGGAACCGTAAGGACGGAGGAACGCTCTCCCCATGGCAGAGAACTGTGTCTGACCCGTGTGGAGCATCTTTCCCATGCGGCTTGTCCCCTGCCCCTTGCCATTGACAAATGGAAACTGAATACTTCCCTGGAGGCGAAACTGGATTACCGTTCTCTTTCTTTGCGGAACCTGCGGGAGAGAGCAGTTTTTCGTATCCAGGAAGGACTGGTGAGAGGGTTTCGGGATTACCTGTATGAGCAGGGATTTACTGAGATTCATACGCCGAAAATCGGCGCGAAAAGCGCGGAAGGCGGAGCCAACATGTTTAAGCTGTCTTATTTTCACCATCCGGCAGTTTTACAGCAAAGTCCTCAGCTATACAAGCAGATGATGGTGGGAGTGTTCGACCGGGTTTTTGAGACCGGTCCTGTATTCCGTGCGGAAAAACATAATACCCGGCGGCATCTCAACGAATACACCAGTCTGGACTTCGAGATGGGATATATCGACAGCTTCATGGATCTTTGCAGGATGGAAACCGGTTTTCTGCGTTATGCTATGAAGCTGTTAAAAGAAAAATATGAAAAAGAGCTGGATCTTCTTAAGGTAACGCTGCCGGATGTCAGCCGGATCCCCTGCGTGAGATTCGATGAAGCGAAAGAGCTGGTATCGGAAAAGTACAGCAGGAAGATGAAAAATCCCTTTGATCTGGAGCCGGAGGAGGAAGAACTGATCGGGCGGTATTTTAAAGAAGAGTACGATACGGATTTTGTCTTCGTCACTCACTATCCATCGAAGAAAAGGCCGTTTTACGCAATGGATGATCCGTCGGACGAGCGGTATACGTTAAGCTTTGATCTGCTCTTTAAAGGGCTGGAGGTTACCACCGGCGGCCAGAGAATCCATGATGCTGCGAAGCTGCTGGAGAAGATGGAAAAGCGGGGTATGACAGAGGAAGGACTGAAACAGTATGTGGACGCTTTCCGCTTCGGCATGCCGCCCCACGGAGGACTGGGAATCGGCCTGGAGCGGCTGACGATGCAGCTTTTAGGCTGCGACAATATCCGGGATGCCTGTCTCTTTCCCCGGGATATGAGCAGGCTGGAGCCGTAAGACAAGCAGGAAGGAAAAGTAACATGAGCAGAAAAATAGACGACGCTACGATGGACAATGTGGAGATCCTTGCCAAACTGGCGCTGACTCCCAAGGAGCGCAAAAAGGCCATGGCGGAGATGGAAAAAATACTGGACTATGTGGAAAAGTTAAACGAGCTGGATACGGACCGGATCGAACCGCTGGTGCACATCCTGGAGTCGGGGAACGTGTTCCGGGAAGACGCGGTGGTAAACGGCGACGGAAAAGAGGAAGCCCTGGCCAATGCGCCAAGGAAGAAAGACGGTCAGTATATGGTTCCAAAGACAGTCTGACAGGAGGAGAAGAAGATGGAAGAACTTTTGCGTATGACTGCGCTGGAGCTTGGCAGCATCATCCGGGATGGAAAAGTCGGTGTGAAAGAGGCAGTACAGTGCTGCCAGAAACAGATACAAAAGAGCGAGCCGCAGATCGGAGCTTTTCTTCTGACGGATGAGGAAAAGACGGAAAGAAGAGTAAAAGAAGTGGAAGAAGGAATCCGGCAGGGACGGTATACAGGCCCGCTGGCAGGTGTTCCTGTGGCGGTGAAAGACAATATCTGTACCAGAGGGATGAAGACTACCTGCGCATCCAGGATGCTGGAAAATTTTGTGCCCCAGTATGATGCGGAAGCGGTCAGAAGGCTGGAAGACGCCGGTATGATCATCGTGGGGAAAACCAATATGGATGAATTCGCCATGGGAAGCACCAGCGAGACTTCTTATTTCCAGGTGACGAAAAACCCCTGGAATACAGAACATGTACCGGGCGGTTCCTCGGGCGGTTCCTGCGCGGCGGTGGCTTCCGGCGAGGTATGGGCAGCCCTTGGTTCTGACACGGGCGGTTCCATCCGGCAGCCCTCTTCGTACTGCGGTGTGGTCGGGCTGAAGCCCACTTATGGCAGAGTTTCCCGCTATGGGCTGATCGCCTATGCGTCTTCCCTGGATCAGATCGGTCCGGTGGGAAGAAGTGCGGCGGACTGCGGGGCTTTGTATGAGATCTTGGCCGGAACCGATGAAAAGGATGCATCCAGCAGCCGTAAGGCGGTGGAAGCGGTATCAGGAACAAAGAGAGACGATTTGAAAGGAATCCGTATCGGGATACCGGAGGAATATCTGGGCGAGGGAACAGATCCGGAAGTGAGGCAGGCCATCGAAAAGGCAGCGGATTTGATGAGGGAAAGCGGCGCCCAGGTGGAATGGTTTTCGCTGAAGATGACCGAGTATGTGATTCCTGCCTATTATATCATTGCCTGCGCGGAGGCCAGCTCCAATCTGGAACGGTTCGACGGCGTGAAGTACGGCTACAGAAGTCCAAAGGGCGAAGGGCTCCATGAGATGTATAAAAAAAGCCGTCAGGAAGGCTTTGGAGAGGAAGTGAAACGGCGGATTATGCTGGGCTCTTTTGTACTCAGTTCCGGCTATTACGACGCCTATTATCTGAAGGCGCTGAAAACAAAGGCACTGATAAAGCGAGAATTTGATCTGGCCTTTCAGAAATATGACTGTATCCTGGCTCCGGCTTCCCCCACTACAGCGCCGAAACTGGGGACCAGCCTGAGCGATCCTCTGAAAATGTATTTAAGCGACGTCGATACAGTGGCGGTAAACCTGGCGGGACTCCCGGCGGTCTGTCTTCCCTGCGGTATGGACAGCAAAGGCCTGCCCATCGGAATGCAGCTGATCGGAGACTGTTTCCAGGAGAAAAAGATACTGGAGACAGCGGCGGTATATGAGAAACTGCGCGGTCCCTTTCCAGTATCCTGGAAGGAGGAAATGTGATGGCAAAGCAATATGAAACCGTGATCGGCCTGGAAGTGCATGTGGAGCTTTCCACTAAGACCAAGATATTCTGCGGATGCTCGGCCAAATTCGGCGGAAAGCCCAATACCCATACCTGTCCCGTCTGCACCGGCATGCCGGGAGCGCTTCCCGTTTTAAACAAAAAGGTGGTGGAATACGCCCTGAAACTGGGGACGGCAGCCAACTGTCAGATTAACCGTTATAACCGGTTCGACCGGAAGAATTACTTTTATCCTGATAATCCCCAGAATTATCAGATTTCCCAGCTGTATCTTCCCATCTGTCACGACGGCTGTCTGGAAATTGAAACGGAGGCGGGGAAAAAGAAGATACGGATCCACGAGATGCACATGGAAGAGGATGCGGGAAAACTGATCCATGATGAATGGGAGG
Organism: Candidatus Ruminococcus avistercoris; assembly: GCA_019120315.1. Lineage (GTDB taxonomy): Bacteria > Bacillota > Clostridia > Lachnospirales > Lachnospiraceae > Ruminococcus_G > Ruminococcus_G avistercoris. The sequence continues at coordinate 2,572 of DWVJ01000012.1, read as the reverse complement.
ACTGTTCCCTGGTGGACTATAACCGAAGCGGTGTGCCGCTGATCGAGATCGTATCAGAACCGGATATGCGCACAGCAGAGGAAGTCATCGCCTATCTGGAAAAACTGAAGATGATCTGCCAGTATCTGGGAATCTCCGACTGCAAGCTGCAGGAAGGTTCCATGCGGGCGGACGTCAATCTGTCCGTCCGGGAAGCAGGCAGTCAGAAGCTGGGGACCCGTACGGAAATGAAAAACCTGAACTCTTTCAAGGCGATCACCCATGCCATTGAGGGGGAGCGCGCCCGGCAGATCGAACTGCTGGAAGAGGGAAAAAAAGTGATTCAGGAAACGAGACGGTGGGATGATAATAAAGAATCTTCTTATCCCATGCGTTCCAAAGAGGATGCCAAGGATTACCGGTATTTTCCGGATCCTGATCTGATGCCGGTGATCATATCGGAAGAATGGATCGAGGAAATCAGAAAGGAACAGCCGGAGTTTGCCGAAGAAAAGGCAGAACGGTTTCAAAAGGAATACGGTTTGCCCCGGTACGACGCAAAAATCCTCACCCAGTCCCGCCATATGGCTGACATATTTGAGGAGACGGCCCGCCGGTGCGGACAGCCCAAGAAAGCTTCCAACTGGCTGATGGGCGAGACTATGCGTATCCTGAAAGAAAAGGGGATGGATCCGGAGAAAATTTCCTTTACGCCCACTCATCTGGCGGATCTGATTCTGGCGCTGGAGCGAAAGGAAATCAATCAGCAGGGAGCCAAACAGGTTTTTGAACAGATTATGGAAAAAGATGTGGATCCGCTTGTGTATATGAAGGAGCAGGGCCTTTTGATGGTGTCTGACGACGGCGCTATCGAAGCGGCGGTAGAAGAGGCCATGGCGGAAAATCAAAAGACGGTGGAGGAATACAGAAGCGGCAAGGAAAAGGTACTGGGCTTCCTGGTGGGGCAGGTGATGAAAAAGATGAAAGGAAAAGCGGATCCGGCAAAAGTCAATGCGCTTTTGAGAGAGAAACTTTGACAAATGCAAAATTTTATATAATCTTGGACAGGAGAGCGTGGAAAATCCATACTCTCCTGTTGCTTGCCGGATTTATGATTCTGTTTTGGGTCCGGGGATACATCCCGGTACAGTGAAGCTCCAGGGCTTTTTCTGGAAACTCAATGTGGCTCCGCCGGTAACATCTACAGTTTCACCTACTATGAAATTAGCCATGTCTGTACACATGGCAAAGACTGCAATGGCTACTTCATCCGGGTTCAGGGTCATCGGCGTGTCGCCTGCCAAAGCCATCTGATCATCAATCAGTTCTTTGCCATAATATACTGCGGCTTTACTGGTATTGCTTAATGCACCTTCTGAAAGCATTCCTCCGGGCGCAACGCAGTTGACAATAATACCATACTGACGAAGTTCTTTTGCTATGCCCATAGTCATACTGGGGATGGCGCCTTTTGCTGCGTTGTAGTGACTCATCATTCCAATCCCATTTACGTCACTGGAATGGCGTGCTGCAGATGAAGTAAATACTATTTTTCCTTTTATCTTGTTTCGTACCATAGAACGCGCAGCGGCCTGAGCAATAAAATATTCTCCTTTTAGATCTGTATTCATAACTTTATCATATTCTTCTTCTGGCATGTCCAGGAAAGAAAACATACTCCATGTGGCGGCATTTGCGACCAAAATGTCAACTTGGCCATATGTTTTTTCTGCAAAATCAACAGTTTCAAAACAGTCGGCTACCTTGGTTACGTCAGTTTGATGCCAGATCACTTCTCTGCTGCGGTTTCTGAATTCATTTTCTGCTTTCCTGCCTTTTGTTTCGCTGCGTGATGCGATTACAACTTTTACACCGGCTTCGCTGAGGCGGTTGACGACATTATAGCCCAGACCGGAGGCTCCTCCCGTGACAATCGCTACTTTACCGGCCATATTGTTGATAAAAATGTCATTTAAACTTTGTATGTTTGTAACGTTACCTAAAGTCATGTTGGAAATCATATCCGGAGTCAGTTGTTTTTGCTTGTCTTTCTCCATAAAGAAACTCTTTGCCACAATGTCAAGTGATGAATTCAAAAAAGGGCAAAAAATATCCCCTCTCCATTAAAAGAAGAGGGGATATATGTGATACGAACTATAATTTGTTTGCCTTTCAGCGTATCCATAAAATCGCCGCTAAAAGGGCATAAGAAAAGCACCGCCGAAGCGATGCTCTTAAAGCCATATTGTTAAATGTGTCACTTGTTTCGCTTTCCCGTATTCTCTGTCCCCCGGACTTCTTCATGGTAGAAATAATCTACAATGACCGGATGTCCCTGCGGCACTCTGCCATAGGGCATTTCATTGTCAACAAAGGGGCAGTCATATTTCCTGGCCATCTCCTCGGCTTTTTCTTCCAACGCCTTGAAATAGCTGCGGTTGTGTTTGTTATAGATTTCATCATAAAGCGACACAAGGTCAGGACGTTTTTCTGCGATATAATCCATAATCGTCTTCTTAAAACCGCCTCGCAGGTTCAGGTTTTCCAGCCAGAACAGGTCGCACTGATCCTTCACCCGCTCAAAAATCGCCTC
>DWVJ01000011.1 GCA_019120315.1 Candidatus Ruminococcus avistercoris | reverse complement strand
TCAAATTGCGTCAAACCATTTGAAAAGGAAAAACCCCGGAAACCGCGTAGTTCCGGGGTTTTTGACCACTTTTGATAAAGTTTAGCGCTTGCTGAACTGCGGAGCGCGACGGGCAGCCTTGAGGCCGTATTTCTTACGCTCTTTCATTCTCGGGTCACGAGTCAGGTAACCTGCTTTTTTCAGAACCGGTCTGAAATCAGCATCTGCATGAAGCAGAGCTCTTGCGATACCATGACGGATGGCGCCTGCCTGTCCTGTATATCCGCCTCCGCGAACATTTACCAGAACGTCAAATTTATCCTGGGTTTCTGTCGCTGCCAGAGGCTGACGAACGATAACCTTCAGAGTCTCCAGTCCTAAGTACTCATCGATATCTCTTTTATTGATAGTGATTTTTCCCGTTCCCGGTACTAAATAAACTCTTGCGATTGATTTTTTTCTTCTGCCTGTTCCGTAATATCTTGCATTAGCCAATGTTTCTTACCTCCTATTAAAATGTTAACTTTTCTGGTTTCTGAGCTTCGTGTTTATGCTCAGGTCCTGCATATACGTGAAGCTTGGTGATCATCTGTCTTCCAAGGGGTCCCTTCGGAAGCATACCCTTTACTGCCAGCTCGATTACTCGCTCCGGTTTTTTCGCTAACATTTCACGCAGAGTGGTTTCTTTCATACCGCCAACATACTCGGAATGACGATAGTAAATTTTCTGGTCAAGTTTCTTTCCTGTTACATTGATCTTATCTGCATTTACAACGATTACATAATCGCCTGTGTCAATATGAGGTGTGAATACCGGTTTGTTTTTACCTCTTAAAACCTTTGCCACTTCTGATGCCAGACGGCCCAGCGTGCAGCCTTCTGCATCCACAACATACCATTTTCTTTCAATCTTAGCCGGATTAGCCATATAAGTGTTCATGGATTTCCCTCCTGTTAACCAATTTTCATACAATACCATCTGTGAATTTCTATTTGTAAAACACCTCTACCGGGGCATTGGATCGGGCGTTTACGCACTTTGTCACATTGAATAATTATATTATACGCGGCCACGCGTGTCAACAGTTTTTTCCTTTTTTCCGTTCTTTTTACGGTATATTCAGTTCCTCTCCATAAACGCGTATCATTTCAAAACTCACGCTGTAATACAGCCTTTTCTGCGGATCCTGCAGATCCAATTTCATGTTTTGCTCTTATTTTCTGCAGACGGTAGACCAGTGTATTCCTGTGCAAATACAGCTGTTTTGCCGTCTCCGCAATGGACTGGTTATTCAGCAGATACACACGCATCGCCTCCAGCGCCTCTTTATCATCCCCTTTCAGCCAACATTGACGAATCGGCGGATACATGGCGCAGATTTTCCGTTGGAGATCTGTTTCCCGCAGGATATAGGCTACTGCACATTCCTGGAACTCAAAAAGAGCTCTCTGTGTTTTATCGCACATCAGCAGTCCGTCCATTTGTGATAACTGATGATATAATTTATTCAGAGACAGAATCCCCGGCGCTTCCAGGCCGGCATAACAGCAGGCGTCATTGTGCATTACAATATCTTTTATTTTGTCAGTCAGATAATCCACATTCTGTCTGGACTGATTCATAATAACAACAATTCGGTTGTCAAATATTTCCGTCACACAGGCCGGCACCGTCTGCAGCAGAGCGCTTCGCAGCAGGCGCAATAACATTCCGTCCGCCTTTTTGTCGCGATAGAAAAGCATCAGCAGTTTGTATTCGTCATCTGCTTCCCACCCGTAATAGCAAAGTTCCATTTCCAGGATCTTAGGATCGGTCTCTCTCCCCTTCAGAAGATGATAAAACACGCTGCTTCCACCGGTATACCGGTTATTAAAATTCAGCTTGTTCATATACGGCGCCAGCCACTCTGCCAACATTTTTATCAGGGTAATATCCCCGCAGTTGACTGCTCTGGAACGCTCCATGATCACAAACCGTCCGCAAAGAATATTTTCATAATAAATGTTCTGAGAAACGTTCACGTAACCGAATGCATCCAGTTTTATGCGCAGCACCGCGTCCGGGTGACGTATGCGCTGCAGATTGCTGTCCGCACTTCTTCCACGCAGTTCTTTCACTACTTTAATAGAACTGAAACCGTTTTCTTTTAGATATTTCCACTCTCCATCCACATCTTCCGGGCCGTATTGCCCGCTTAAAGCCATCGCTTTGTAATTGGCGTCCAGCAAAACCAGCGGATTTCGCAAAAAGGCATGGCAGGAATCCACAATCTTTTGGTATTCCATGTGCTGCATCCAACGCGTTACCTTACTCTCCCACGCATCAAACACATCGAAAACATCCTGAATCAAACCGCAGGCCACTTCCAGGGAAAGTCCTGACAAAAGAAAGTACTCCTCTTCAAAGGAACACATAACTTTATCCCCTCTCTGGCAAACATACGCATATCCATCCGCAGAATAAAATCGCACGCCTTTGATCACAGCCGGTTCAAACTCTTTCAGGTAAAGCTCTGGTTCCAATACCGCCAGACAATTTGCAATCATCCACATATTCAGTCTCATACAGTCTCCCCTTAACGCCAGTCAATGAATTATATCATATCATATCATATCATATTATCGGTGTTTTGCACAACTTTTCGCACAAAACACCGATCTCATTAAATACTCTGCTCTGTTCTCCTGGTGGAGCCCGTCCTCTGAGAAAGATCGTAAAGATCTTTTCCAGTAGCCTGATGCCGCGTCCACTTCACCCCGTACTTCTCCTTTAAAGGCCGGTTATATTCATCCAGCACATCCAGCCATATCTGGTCTTTGGCCTTATCCAAAAAACTCACTCTGGCAATCCATTTTCCTCCCGGCGCCATGACTTCCAGCGTATTTCTCAGAGAATCCTCGATTTCCTGTCTGGTAGCATCCGGTCTGTCAAGACAGCCCTGGTTGTCAAAACCGCCGGACAATGTGAGGATGTCCCCATACATATCCTTCAGCTTTTTCGGATTATTCTGGATCTGTACCGGGTTTAACGCATCAACTCCCAGTTCTGTCAGCTCTCCCACAAGATCGTGGATCTTTCCACAAGAATGATGCTCATAGTACATACCGCACTCATGTGTGGCGTCCACCACCCTTTTCAAGTGGGGTTTTATCAACCGGCGCCACCGCGCGATATCCATGAACAGAGCGTCGTTATTGGCATAATCATCATGGAACTGAATTTTATCCGCATTGTAATATTTTTTTACACGGCGAATGACTTCTATTTTATAATCAGCCATAGCACCCATAAAATCATAACAGGCCTCTTCACTGGTGATGATATTACACAGCGCATTTTCGAAACCGCAGAACATATGAAGGCTTTCGAACATACCGTTGATAAGAATAATATTTGAAACCTTATTCTCCCGATCCCACTTAGCCGTATCCCGTGCCGCACAGCCTTCCCAGTCATACTCGTCCAGATTGGGAAAAGTCACCACATCTTTCCAGTCCTCTATATCTTCGATTTTCGGCTCGCTCTCCACCGGCATCGGGCCCGGCTGATCCGGCCGCAGCAGATATTTGACGCCAAACCAGTCCGTCGTTATACCATAACCCCTGGCCCCTTCTTCCAACACAGTAGGTATACAGCTGTCCTGTCCCGTATCTGTTGCCGGAACCCATGGCGTGTCTTTATGTTCCAAGGCCAACAATGTACAATCACGTTCGGTTAATTTCATGGTCATTTCTCCCTTTTACATTCTTTCATTGATTTCCTGTGTCATTTCATCTACACGTTTTTCTGTCAGGCTGTAGAAAAACAGATTGATCAGGCCTGAGACAACCACGCTGCCCCCGGCTACCAGACACATAATCACCGCAATCCCCTGAGCAACTTCCGGAGTCGCTTCAACACCGGCCTGATAACCGATAATGCTTAATCCCACAGGAAGAATCACGCTCTTTATCATAGATCCAAATTTAATCGGGATGTTTGTCATACTCATAATAAAACCGCGGGCATTGGTATTGCTTTTCCACATGGAATAGATAACCGTATCAGCCGTCATAGCTGTTACTGTGGCACGGATGCAGTTATTAAAGAAAGAGCCGATGGACATCACGACAATGAAAATAACAGTGGCTCCTTCACCGCCGATGAAATACATAAGCACCGCTGTGCCGCCGTACATGAGGCAGGATAATACGTATGTCGCTTTTTTCCCCATAGCCCGGATCATAAACTCCACCACCAGAGCCGCCACCACGCCCATACAAGTCTGAGCCGTAAGATAAATGGACATAGAAGCAGAATCCTTTAACACTGCGGCAAAATAATAGGCTGCCGTAGACGAAATCAGGAAATACGCCGTATAACGAAGCAGATCACCAAAAGATAAGATCAGCAGCGGAGGATTCTCCACAAATATTTTAAACATACGCCCTACGGACAGTTTTTCCTTTTTCTCTTCTGTTTTTGCTACCGGCACGTCTTTGGTGATATAGTAAAGCGCAATATGACAGATTCCATTTACGATTGTAAAGATAATGGCCGCAGCGGTATATCCCAGCGCTGTAACATGAAATACATTTCCGAAAAATGTAATGGTGGCAACGCCGACAAACGAGAACAGAAGCTGTCCTGCAACACTTCCTATATTTCTCGTTACAGAAAGAGTCGTCCTCTCCTGCTGGGAATCAGAGATCTGAGAAAGCTGTGCCGTAACTGCAGCAGACTGGATGTCCTGAAACAGCGTCTTGATACAGAAAGAAACGACCACAACCGCCATTGCCGCTGCGGAATTACCAAAATCTGTAAACATTAAAGCAAAAAACAGAATGATAATCGGCGATCCTATCACATACCAGGCACGGTATTTCCCCATCTTCTTGAAATCACATTTCTCCAGGACAATTCCCGTAACAAACACCCAGACCAGATCCACCGCTGCCGTACTGGTCAGAATAAATGTGACCGTATTCAAAGGGAACTGACAGATATCTGTCAGGAAGTAAGACATATAATAAAGTTCCAGATAGATAAACAGATTCTGCCCCAACGTAGGCAGTACAAATGACCATTTTACTAAAGTCGATAATTTTTTCATATATGGATTCCTCCCGTTATTCTATCCCCATACGTTATAGCCGCCCAGAAGTCCGTAAACAACGCTCACCGCCAGCAGCACCACAGACCAGAGGATCATTCGATAAAATAGATAGTTTTTTGTTTCCGCATCGGCAGACGCCAGCATCAGCGCGCCGTTCTGAGAGAAGGGGCACATCCCTGTATAGCATGCCGTAAGGATCAGCGCTGTCACACAGGCAAGGGCGCTGACTTCACTTCCATTGGCGATCATTCCATAAATCATAGGCAGCATCAAAGGATAAACCACTGACATGGCGCTGCAGAAAAAGCTTAAAAGCCCTCCGAACAAAGCGAATGCCGCCGGAATCATCCAAGTGGGGAAATTCAAGTTAATCCAGCTGCCGATCACGTCAGAAAGCCCATGCTGCACCGCCACCTGAATCAGCATAGATACGCCGCAGATCAGGATTACCGCGTTCCAGGGAATTTTTTTCTCTATAATTTCCTTCTCATCCCCCAGTTTCAGCACCATGCAGGCAATCGCTCCCACGATGGACCAAAACTGTATATTGCAGTGATCTTTCAGAAAAACCGTAACATTGCAGGGCCATAAGAAATACAGGATCAAAGGAAGCATATTGGCCAGCATGACTGCCAGAAGCACTGCCAGCGTCTTTTTCTGCACAGTGGTAAAAGGCTTCGGCGCTTCCATCTCCACCCGCTTTGCCTTATACCCTCTCAGCAAAAAATAACAGACCAGATAGGCAATTATGCAGGGCACGATGGACGCATAGCCAAATTGAACCGCCAGTTTTGACGCCTCTTTTGTTTCCCAGCCGGCGGCCATCAAAAGTCCCGCATTGGTAGGGCCTCCCGCCACCCACTGTAATCCTCCCGTAGCCAAAGCTCCCACATTCGTCGCAATCACCACAAGCAGCGGATTAAAGTCTCCCCGTTTTGCTATCACAAAACCGATGGGAGCCACAAAGACAATCCCCCAGACGCCAATCCCCAGGCCCGAGATAATAAAACTGGTCAAAAAGACAGAAATCGGCGAAAACCAGGGAACCTTTCTGGTCGCATAGACGATCCTGTCCGCAACACCGGCCAAAGTTCCGTTTAAAGATGCGTATCCGAAAAACCAGCTGGTGACAATCAAAATAAACATGATGCTGGTGGGCCAGTAACTGATAATCTCATACGTATCCGCTCCGCCTGCCCAGGAGCCGATTATAAACGCAAAAGCCATTCCGATCAGGCCGATATTACAGTTTTTAACGGCAATTCCCCAGACTACGGTTGCCGTCAGCGCTGCCAGCACGAGCACCATAATGATATTGTCCGTCAAAACAATCCCCTCCATCTCACCGTTTATTTCTCATGTCCGGCTGTATACACACCCGTTCCAGCCTGCTGCGGCTTTGGCGGAGCAACATAGCCCACTTTATCCCACAATGGCTGATTATACTCGTAGAGTACGTCTGCCAGGGCCAGTCCTATGGTCTGATCCAGCATAACCGGATGGGCAATCCAGCTTCCTCCGGGCGCCATAAGTTCGACTGTCTTTCGTATTTCCTCTGTCCGTTCCTCATAGGTCACACCCGGACGGTCCAACACTCCCTGATTATCGAATCCTCCTACAAAACAAAGATCTTTCCTGTATTTTTTCTTCAGCTCATAAGGTTTATTGCTGATCTGCAGCGGATTTAAAGCGTCAAATTTCAAATCGATGAAATCTTCAATTAAAGGCGCAATATAGCCGCAGGAATGGTGTTCATACAACATGCCTTCGCCATGAACGGCATCCACAATTTTTCTCAGACGCGGCTTAAAAATCTCCCTCCAGGTTTCTATGTTCATGAACATATTGCGCGCTTCGCCGTAATCATCATGAAAGGTAATTTTATCCGGCCGGTAATATTTCTTTATCAGCTGAATCTGCCGAATTCTTAATTTGGTCAGTTCATCCAGAAAATCCTCCACCGCCTCTCTTTCCGTCAAAAGATAGCAAAGAGCGTCTTCAAACCCCGTCAGCGTGTGAAGCTGTTCAAACAGACCATTGATCACTATGACAGAACTGATTTTATTCTCTCTGTCCCATTTGGCCGTATCACGAGCCGCGCCGCCTTCCCAGTCCCACTCCTCTGGGTTTGGCATTTGAAGCACATCCCTCCACTGTGTCAGATCTTCTACACGTTTCGTTCCCGGCGTAACCATCTGCCCTTCCATACCAGGCATGAAATCCCAGGATACGCCAAAACAGTCTACCTGTCCGCAGCCGTATCCATGCGCGCCTTCCCTGGATGCGGTATACACACAGGTATTTTGATCCAGATACTGAGACGGCACCCAATATGGCTCTTCGTGATGATACGCCATCAGAATATTTTCTCTTGCAGTAATCATATTTTGCCTCCTTCTACAGTACTAAACTGATTTATATTATAAAAGGCAGACTCTTTTTCTGATATATGTTCATTCACCAAAAAAATCTGTGCTTTTCTCCTTTGTTTTCGTTACCGGTAACGAATTTCATCAAAAAAGGACCGTTCGCCAGAACAGTCCTTTCGTCCTCATAAAAATTTTATTTCCTTCAGCGTCAGCCCGCAGGCGGGCGCTGTCGGTCCGGCCTGCTGCCGGTCACAGGCTCGCAGTATCTCCCCCATCTTTTCCGGCGGATACTGTTCATTGCCGATCTCAATCAGAGTGCCGGCGATAATGCGCACCATGTTGTATAAAAAACCGCGGCCGCGAACCTGAATGGTTATCACATCGTCCTTCTTTTCAATATCAATCCCGGTTACCTCCCGCACTGTGGATTTTACCTGGGCATTGGCCCCGCAGAAACTGGCAAAATCATGGCGGCCAACGAGAAAAGATGCACCTTCTCTCATCTTCTCCACATCCAGCTTATAATGATAAAAATACGTATACAGCCTTTGTGTCGGCAGAGGGAAACGCCGGTTCAAAATCCGATACTCATAAGTTTTTTCACTCTCGCAGTAGCGAGGATGAAAATCCGCCGCCACCTCGGCAGAATACTGGATACGGATATCCTCCGGCAGATAAGTATTCAACGCATAGGAAATCTTTTCCGCCGGCATTCTGGCCGCAGTATCAAATACCGCCACATTCCCCAGGGCATGGACGCCGGCATCTGTCCGGCTGGCTCCCACAGTCTGAATAGGCTCCTTCAGCAGCTTTGACAGGCAGCGGTTCAATTCCTCCTGGACGGTAATGCCGTTGGCCTGAATCTGCCATCCGCAGTAATTGGTGCCGTCATATGCTACCACCAGCATCACCCGTTTCATATCAAATACCTCCCGAAGACCCGCATCAGGATCACAATCGCCAGGTAAACCGCCAGAACAAGGTAAGCCAGATAATCCCTTCTTTCGTACCGAAGCGGTTTCATCTGCGTTCTGCCGGCGCCGCCATGATAGCATCTGGCTTCCATAGCCAGCGCCAGGTCATTGGCCCTGCGAAAAGCCGAGATAAACAGCGGAACCAGAAGAGGAACCATGCTTTTAATCTTCTTCATCAGGCCGCCGCTTTCAAAGTCCGCGCCCCTGGCAATCTGAGCCTTCATGATTTTATCCGTTTCCTCCAGAAGAATCGGGATAAAGCGAAGGGCGATGGACATCATCATGGCGATGTCATGCACTGGAACGCGTATTTTCTCCAAGGGCTTCAACAGCGATTCCAGTCCGTCCGTCAGCTGATTGGGCGTAGTGGTCAGCGTCATGACAGAAGATCCGATGATCAGATAGATCAACCGGATTCCCATGCGTATCGCGGTAATCACCCCTTCCCGCGTGATAGTGATGATCCAGAAATGAACCAGCGGCGTTCCAGGCGTGAAAATCATGTTAAAAAACAGGGTAATCAAGAGCAGTATGACGATCGCTTTCAATCCCTTTACCATAAAACGAAAAGGGACTTTCGAAAGCCGGATCACTGCAGCCAGAAAAACGGTCGACACCAGATAGCCGGTCCAGGTGCTGCTGATAAACAAGCTGATAATAAACGCCAGTGTGGCAATAAATTTTACTCTCGGGTCCAGTCTGTGCAGAATCGAGTCTGCCGGATAGTACTGGCCTATGGTAATATCTCTGAGCATGATGTTTCCTTTCCAAGGGCTTTCAGAATAGAATCCCGGGCTTCTTCCACCGTGACGGCTGACAGATCCACATTCAGTCCGCGTTCGGCAAGGGCGTGCATGATATAAGTAATCTGCGGCGCAGCCAGCCCGATTTTTTCCAGTTCCTTATAATGCGAGAATACCTCCTTGCAGCTTCCGTCAAAAGCTTTTTGCCCTTCGTTCATGACAATGATCCGCTGCACGTACCGGGCCACATCTTCCATGCTGTGGGAAACCAGAATGATGGTGATCCCCCTGGTCTTATGGAGCCAGGCGATCTGATCCAGAATCTCCGTCCTGCCTTCCGGATCCAGTCCGGCTGTGGGTTCATCCAGTACCAGCACCTTGGGATTCATGGCCAGCACTCCGGCGATGGCCACCCGACGCTTTTCTCCTCCTGACAGTTCAAAAGGCGATTTATCGTAATATTCTTCCGGGATTCCCACATGGTCCAACGCTTCTTTCGCCCGCTTACGGCATTCCTCCTGCGTCAGCCCCTCGTTAGACGGGCCAAAGCATACGTCGGACATCACATCTGACTCAAACAGCTGATGTTCCGGATACTGAAAAACCAGCCCCACCTGAAATCTCAGCTTCCGCAGCTCATATCCCTCCGCCCACACATCCTGTCCCTCAAACAGAACTTTCCCCGATGTGGGCCGGATCAGGCCGTTCAGATGCTGGATCAGCGTGGATTTTCCGCTGCCGGTATGGCCGATAATCCCCACAAACTGTCCCTGGGGAATTTCAAAACTGACATCCTTCAGCGCGTGCATCTCGTATACGGTTCCCGGATTATAAGTATAAGTTACATGTTCCAGTTTTATTGACATATCGCATCCACCAGTTCTTCTATCGTTAATATTCCATCGGGCAGGGGAAGGCCTGCCTGCTTCAGTTCATGAGCCAGCAGCGTCACCTGAGGCACATCCAGACGGTATTCTTTCAGTTTCTCCACCTGCGAAAAAATCTCCCGGGGCGTCCCGTCCATCACCAGATGCCCCTGATCCATCACATAAACATGATCAGCAAACACCACCTCTTCCATGTAGTGGGTGATGAGAATAACGGTCACCTTCTCCTGCTGATTCAGTTCCCGCACCGTTTTCAGCACTTCTTTCCGCCCGTTGGGATCCAGCATGGCCGTGGGTTCATCCAGCACGATGCATCTTGGCTTCATGGCCACCACGCCGGCGATGGCTACCCGCTGCTTCTGTCCGCCGGACAGCTTGTTGGGAGAATGCTTCCGGTACGCAGTCATTCCCACCGCCTCCAGACTGTCATCTACCCGTTTCCAGATATCGTCCGTTTTAACTCCCAGATTTTCCGGGCCGAATCCCACATCCTCTTCCACCACGGAACCGATGATCTGGTTATCAGGATTCTGAAAGACCATGCCGGCTTTCTGGCGGATTTTCCACAATTCGCCTTCTTTGGATGTGTCCATGGAATCCACCCACAGCGTCCCTTCTGTCGGAACCAGAAGGCCGTTGATATGTTTGGCAAAAGTGGACTTTCCCGAACCGTTATGGCCGAGCACGGCGATAAACTGTCCCGGTTCAATTTCCAGACTGAGCTCATCGATGGCACGGTTTTTCTCCTGCGCCTCACCGGCTTCATTATATTTCAAATATTCATATACCAGTTTCGTCGCTTTAATAATCCCCATATATCATCCGTCCTTTTCACTTATTGCCCTTTTCGGTTTTCCCGAAGCTGAACCGCTTACTCGGTTCACCACGATGATCCCCAGGCTGACCAGTATCAGCGCGCCCAGATTCTGCAGGGTAAACGCCTGCTCTCCCAGAAACAGCGCCGACAGGATCACACCGAAGACCGGGTTGGTAAATCCGTAAATGGAAACGGTGCCCACCGGATTATACTTAAGAAGCAGTGTCCAGAGCGAAAAGGCCACGCTGGAAATCACCGCCATATAAAACAGCAGGAGACTGCTTTTTACCGTAAAACCGTGAACTTCTCCGCCCATCAGCAGGCCCATCAGGATCAGCAGCACCCCGCCGATCAGCAGCTGATAAGCCGTGATAGTAAAAGGATTGTCTTTATGGGCAAATGTTTTCACATAGACAGCTGCCAGACCGTATGCAAAGCAGGAAATCAGCATAAATCCTTCCCCAGTCAGAGAAAAGCCGCCGCCAAAACCGGAAGAACTGAAATTAATCACCACCACACCGGCAAAGCCCAGCAGACATCCGATCCCTTTGCGCAGAGTCATCTTCTCGCCCCGAATCATAAAATGAGCCAGCAGGATGGAGAAAAAGGAGTTGGATGCCGTAATAATGGATCCTTTCACTCCTGTGGTATTGGACAGGCCGATATAAAAAAACAGATACTGCATGGTGGTCTGGATCAGGCCCAGCAATACGACCCGGCTGCGAATCTCTCTTTTCGGAAGCGCCGGACGATGCGACGTGACCGTACTGATGATCCAGGTCAGCACGCCCGCCAGCGTAAAACGATACCCGGCAAAAAGAATCTGACTTCCCGTATCTCCTCCCGCGATGGAAAACAACTCATATCCCACCTTCACGCTGGGAAAAGCGCTGCCCCACAGAAAGGTGCACAGCAGTGCCAGCGCACATACCACCGCAGGATGCGTCAACCTATTTTTCTTCGTTTCCATAAATCCCCCTACACGCCAAACAGGGTCCTTGCCCGGCAAGTCCCCTGCTCTTATGTCATTCATCTTCCTGCTGTATATTCTGTCCGATCACATCCCAGATTTCCTCCCGGCCCTGTTTCGTCTGTGCCGAAAAGGGCAGTATCGTCACATCCGCTCCCGCTCCCAGCGTCTGGCGGATCACCTTCAGATGTTTGAGAATCTGGCTGCGCTTCAGCTTGTCCGCTTTCGTGGCAATGATGATCGGCGTAAAACCGTTGTGACAGATCCAGTCATACATGGCCCTGTCGTTCCCGGAAGGTTCATGACGAATATCAATCAGCAGGAATACTGCTTTTAATACCTGGGATTTTCTCAGGTACCGCTCGATCATTTTTCCCCACTTTTCTTTCACTGCCACAGATACTTTCGCATAACCGTATCCCGGAAGATCCACAAAATACAACTCGTCATTGACGTTATAGAAATTGATGGTCTGGGTTTTCCCCGGCTGAGAACTGGTTCGCGCCAGAGACTTACGATTCAGCAGCCCGTTAATCAACGAAGATTTCCCCACATTGGACTTGCCCGCAAAAGCAATCTCCGGCAGTCTGTTTTCCGGCAGTCTGCTGGTAATACCGCAGACCGTCTCCAGCGATACGTTTCTGATAATCATGTATTCCTCCTAGGCCAGGGCGTTTTCCAGTACTTCCTTCATCTGGGAAACAAAGACAATGTGCAGCCCTTCCTTGATTTCTTCTTCGATTTCCTCCACATCCGGCCGGTTCTTTTCCGGAACCAGCACTTTCCCGATGCCAGCCATCTTGGCAGCCAGCAATTTCTCTTTCAGGCCGCCGATGGGAAGCACGCGTCCCCGCAGCGTAATTTCTCCTGTCATGGCCACGTCAGCCCGCACCGGTTTTTCTGTTATGGCAGACAGCATCGCCGTAGCCATAGTAATTCCGGCCGAGGGTCCGTCCTTGGGCACGGCTCCCTCCGGGATATGGATATGTATATCATGGTCGCGGAAAAACTCGTCGGATATCTCATATTGGGGCGCCACAGAACGGATATAACTGATTCCCGCCTGCGCCGACTCCTTCATCACATCCCCCAGCTGTCCGGTCAGCATGAAATCTCCTTTTCCCGGCATGATATTCACTTCGATCTGAAGGGTATCTCCGCCCACACTGGTCCAGGCCAGTCCGCGCACGATACCCACTTCATCATTTTCATTTTTCTTCTGAATATTATACTTTTCTTTCCCCAGAAAACTTTCCAGGCAGGACAGTTCCACAGCAATATGCTCCTGCCCCTCCTCCAGCACTTTCCGCGCCGTTTTCCTGCAGATTTCGCCGATCCTGCGCTCCAGGCTTCTTACGCCGGCTTCCTTGGTATAGCCGCTGATGATTTCCTCCAGCGCCTCTTTGCTGATGGTCAGCTGGTCTTCTTTCAGCCCGTGGGCTTTCATCTGCTTGGGAATCAGATGCTCCCTGGCAATATGATATTTTTCATTCTCCGTATAACTGGTAATCTCGATGATCTCCATACGGTCCAGCAGCGGCCGGGGAATCGTCTGCACATCGTTTGCCGTGGCGATAAACAGGACTTCCGACAAATCCAGGGGAATCTCAATATAATGATCCGTAAATTTATTATTCTGCTCAGAATCCAGCACCTCCAGCAGCGCCGAGGAAGTGTCCCCTTTATAATCGCTGCTGACTTTATCAATTTCATCCAGCAGCATCAGCGGGTTTTTCACTCCGGCCTGCTTTAATCCGCTGGCGATCCGTCCTGGCATGGCTCCCACATAAGTTCTGCGATGTCCCCGGATTTCCGCTTCATCCCGCACGCCGCCCAGACAGATCCGAACATATTTTTTATTCAATGCCCTGGCCACCGACCGGGCAATGGAAGTCTTTCCGGTACCCGGCGGTCCGATCAGACACAGGATCGGACTTTCTCCTTTTCTGGTCAGCGCGCGGACCGCCAGAAATTCCAGGATCCTTTCTTTCACTTTTTCCAGACCGTAATGATCCGCCTGGAGGATTTCTTTCGCCTTCTCTATATTCTGATTGTCCCGAGACATTTTATCCCAGGGCATGGCCAGCAGCGTCTCAATATACCCGCGCACCACGGCGCTCTCTGAAGAATTGCTGCCCACACTGCGAAACCGCTTGATTTCTTCCAGAATTTTTTCCTTTACTTCTTTGGAAGCCTTCAGTTTTCCAGCTTTTTCCTGAAACCGATCCGCATCGTTCAGTGTGCCGTCTTCCCCCAGCTCTTCCCGGATCAGCTTCAGCTGCTCCCGCAGAATATATTCCCGCTGATTCTTGTCAATTCTCTCTTTGATCTTTCCCTGAATCTCGCTGCGGATCTGCATGATCTCGATTTCGTTGGCCATCATGATCCCCAGCAGCTCATATCGCTCGGAGATAGTCACGGCTTCCAGCAGTTTCTGGCGCTGCTCATAGGGCAGCGGAAGATTGATCACGATCTGATCCACCATTTTCTCCAGATCATCCATCTCCAGAATCTGTGTGGCCAGTTCTCCGCTGACCTTCTGATTTTCCTGGCAGAAAGTCAGAAACAGTTCCTTCATGTTGCGCAGCATAGCCTCCCGGGCATTGGGGGAGACAGACAGTTCTTCCGTTTTTTCATACCGTGCCGTCTCCGCTTCCAGATAAGTATCTTCCTTCAGCAGGCTCAGCAGCTCCGCACGCTCCAGCCCCTCCACAAGAATTCTCAGGATGTGTTTGGGCATTTTGACCACCTGTTTGATTTTCGCGATGGTTCCTACTTTATAAAGATCAGAAATCCCGGGTTCCTCCACCATGGGATCTCTCTGGGTCACCAGAAAGACCGTCTGTTCCCGCAGCATCGCTTCTTCTACTGCCTTGACCGACTTATCTCTGCTGATATCAAAGTGCACAATCATATCCGGCAGAATCGTCGTTCCCCGCAGGGCAATGGCAGGCAGTACACTTATCAGTTCGTTCATATGCTCCTCTTCCTTTTACGCCGTCACAGAGGTTCCTCTGCGTTTCCGCGACGTTTTTTTCGGAACGGGGGCAGGTTCTCCCCGTGTAATCACCGGTTCTCCCTTCCCGTCCACCGCATCTTTCGTAACAATACATTTCCGTATGGTGTTGTCCGATGGAATTTCAAACATCAGATCCATCACCGTATCTTCCATGATGGATCGCAGTCCTCTGGCTCCCGTCTTGCGTTCCATGGCTTTTTGTGCCATCCGCGTCAGCGCGGCCTCGTCAAACTCCAGTTCCACGCCGTCCAGTTCAAACAATTTATGATACTGTCTGATCAGAGAATTCTTCGGCTCTTTCAAAATACGCACCAGAGCCGCTTCATCCAATCCGTTCAGTGTCACTACCACCGGCACACGGCCGATAAACTCCGGTATCAAACCGAATTTGATAAAGTCCTGGGGCATGACCTGTTTCAGGATTTCTCCCACACTCTGTTTTTTCTCATCCGCCAGAACGGAATTGAATCCTATGGTCTTGGTATCCTGACGCGCTTCGATAATCTTGTCCAGACCCTCAAAGGCGCCGCCGCAGATAAACAGGATATTCGTGGTATCGATCTGGATGAACTCCTGGTGGGGATGCTTTCTTCCCCCCTGAGGCGGAACACTGGCAACCGTGCCTTCCAGAATTTTCAGCAGAGCCTGCTGCACGCCTTCTCCGGAAACATCTCTGGTGATCGATGCGTTTTCCGATTTTCTGGTAATCTTGTCGATCTCATCAATATAGATAATGCCGTGCTGGGCACGTTCAATATCATACTCAGCCGCCTGGATGATTTTCAGCAGGATATTTTCCACGTCTTCACCTACATAGCCGGCTTCCGTCAGCGTAGTTGCATCGGCAATGGCAAAGGGCACGTTCAGAATTCTCGCCAGCGTCTGCGCCAGCAGTGTTTTTCCAGAACCGGTGGGCCCCAGCATCAAGATATTACTCTTTTGAAGTTCCACGTCGGAAGTCCGTTCCGACAATACCCGTTTATAATGATTATATACCGCCACCGACAGTACTTTTTTCGCCTGCTCCTGTCCAATGACATACTCGTCCAAAATCTCTTTAATTTCCTTGGGCTTCAACAGATTGATCCCGTCAATCTCTTCCACTGTCGCATGATCCAGCTCTTCATCCATGATTTCCGCACAGATTTCAATGCACTCGTCACAGATAAATGCACCGTCCGGCCCGGCGATCAGCTTGCGAACCTGATCTTCCGTCTTTCCGCAGAAGGAGCATCTGATCTTATTTTCCCCTTTTACTGCCATATGATTTACTTCTTTCCTTTCCAAAATAAGTGTTTGCGCAAACGCCACATAAGACCCCCGCCTTTCCAGGCAGGAGTCTTACAAAAACTTCTATCTGCTGGTAATAACGCCGTCGATCAGTCCGTATGCCTTTGCTTCTTCCGCTGACATATAATGATCTCTCTCTGTATCCGCCTCAATCACTTCCAGAGGCTGTCCGGTGTTCTGAGCAAGAATCGTATTCAGTTTGCTGCGTGTCTTTAAAATCTGTTCCGCTACGATGTTAATCTCTGTCGCCTGTCCCCGCGCGCCGCCTGACGGCTGGTGAATCATGATCTCCGCATTGGGAAGGGCGAACCGTTTTCCTTTTGCGCCGCCAGCCAGGAGGAAGGCTCCCATGCTGGCCGCCATACCAATACAAATGGTAGAAACATCGCTCTTTACATACTGCATGGTATCATAGATGGCCATCCCCGCCGTAACAGATCCGCCCGGGCTGTTGATATACAGCTGAATATCCTTGCCCGGATCCTCGGACTCCAGAAACAGCAGCTGCGCCACAATCAGACTGGCCGACACATCGTTGACTTCCTCCCCCAGGAAAATGATCCTGTCTTTCAACAAACGGGAGTAAATGTCATAACTGCGTTCTCCGCGGCTTGTCTGCTCTATCACATAAGGTACTAAACTCATAATCAATCGCTCCTTACCTGCGAAGGATATTAAACCTCTTTTGCCGCATCAGCAATCAAAGTCACTGCTTCCTGTACAGCAATATCCTTCTTCATCTGCTCTTTTTCATAGTCGCCCATCATCTCTTTGAGTTTGTCCGCTTCCATCTTGTACATCTCTGCCATTTTTGCGATCTCTTCATCCAGCTTTTCATCAGAAATCTGAATGTTTTCCACCTCGGCAATCTTCTCCAGCACCAGTCTGCTCTGGATCCGTTTCACTGCCTGCGGCTTCATCTGATCCTTCATCATCTGCGGCGTTGTGCCGGTGATCTGTACATACTGCTCCATGCTCAGACCCTGAGCCTGCATTCTTCTGGCAAAATCATTTACCATCTGCTCAACCTGAGTATCGATCATCGCATCCGGTATCTCCATCTGCGCATTTTCAGCGGCCTTCTCAACTACTGCGTCTTCTTTGGCGCGTTTTGCATCTTCCGCTTTCTTTTTCTCCAGATTCGCTTTGATGTCCGCTTTATATTCTTCCAAAGTATCAAATTCAGATACGTCTTTGGCAAAATCGTCATCCAGAGCCGGAAGCTCTTTCATCTCGATTTTATTTACTTTGCATTTGAACACCGCCGGTTTTCCCGCCAGTTCCTCTGCCTGATAATCTTCCGGGAAAGTCACGTTTACT
Source organism: Candidatus Ruminococcus avistercoris (assembly GCA_019120315.1). Classification (GTDB taxonomy): domain Bacteria; phylum Bacillota; class Clostridia; order Lachnospirales; family Lachnospiraceae; genus Ruminococcus_G; species Ruminococcus_G avistercoris. Next base: position 98,123 of record DWVJ01000011.1, on the reverse strand, counting down.
TCCACATCTTCTCCGATTTTTGCACCGATCAGCTGATCCTCAAAACCGGGAATAAAGGAATTGGAGCCGATCGCCAGCGGATAATCGTTTCCTTTTCCGCCTGCAAAGGCTTCCCCATCTACGAAACCTTCAAAGTCAAGACGAATCGTATCGCCGCTTTCTACCGCTCTGTCATCCACATCCACGATACGGGAATTTCTTTCCTGCTCTCTTTTCAGCTCCGCTTCGATATCCTCGTCGGTCACCTCCAAATCGCCGGCCGGAACCTCCAGTCCTTTGTATTCGCCCAGCGTAACTTCCGGTTTCACTGCCACTTCAGCGGTAAAGATAAAAGGCTTTCCGCTTTCCAGCTGTACCACATCGATGGAAGGCTGTGAAACGATTTCCAGTCCGCTTTCCTCAGATGCTTTGGCATACGCTTCCGGAATCAGCGCATTGGCAGCATCTTCATAGAAGATACCGGCTCCATACATCTTTTCTATCATCTTGCGCGGTGCTTTTCCTTTACGGAAACCGGGCATATTGATCTGATTTTTCTGTTTCAGATATGCACCCTGAATTGCCTTTTCCAGTTCTTCGGCCGCCACTTCGATCGTGAGCTTCGCCATGTTCTTTTCCAGATTTTCAACCTGTACGCTCATTTTACTGATTTCCTCCTCGTTCTATATAATATGAAAAATATTTGCATACTTTCACACTTTTCCATACTTACAGCCATTTTCGTAGTATAGCATAACTCTGAGATAATTTCCAGTACTTTTTGCATTTCTTCCGGCCACAGGCTGGATTTCTGCTTCCCGGCTGCTCAAGTGCCCATCACTTTCCCATCAGTGCCCGTATACGATCGCTTCTTTCAGTTCATCTGCTGTCTTTTTATCCACCAGAATCGATACCAGTTCCAATCCGAAGGAAATGGCGGTACCGACGCCTCTGCTGGTGGTGATATTGCCATCTGTTACCACGCGGTCTGTGGAAGTCTGCGCTCCCGTCAGCCCGGATTCGCATCCCGGATAGCAGGTTGCTTTTCTTCCATTTAAAAGTCCCAGCCCGCCGAACACAGTCGGTGCCGCGCAGATTGCCGCCATCTTTTTCCCTTTGGCATTCCACTCAGTAAGTAAATCTGTCAGCGGTTTATACTGGCTTAAATTTGTTGTTCCCGGCTGACCGCCCGGAAGAATCAGCATATCCGCATCGGAAGGATCAATCTCCTCAAAGATTTTATCTGTACAAACTGTGATCCCCTGAGCGCCGGTTACTGTATTCTTTCCCATAATTGAGGTCATTACCACTTCCACATTGGCTCTTCTGAGCAGATCCACTGTCGTCAGAGCTTCCACTTCTTCAAATCCATCCGCAAAAAACACATATACTTTAGCCATAGTTACCTCCTCTTTCCTCTTGGTATATCGTCTGTCAACGTTATGATTATAGCACTAAAAAAGCCCTTTTTGCAACTAAAGGGCTTTCATTTCTGTCATTATTTTTTCCCGGATTTTCTCCTTGGCCTTCATCATAATTTCTTCCTCGCCTGTACAGTACTTCGTCTCCTTTTCCAGTCCGCAGGCATATAGCTTCACCAGTTCCATTCCTCCTCTTCCCATCATGCGCAAAATCCCGTACCTGCTCCCCTGCCATTTTAAAAACCGATTCATCAGATTTATCATATCTCCCGGTGCTCCTTCTCTCCTTATCTATAATCTTACTCACTTTACGCCATAATAGCAACAAAACGTTGCTATTTTTCTCATTTTTTCTTTGTAGGTATTCATTTTGTTGCCCGCTATCCGTTTTCCAAAGGCACTTTGCTATAATAACGTAAAATTAAGGAGGTGGACTATGGATCTGGAAGTACTGGCTCACAACCTGCGCTTTTTCCGTGAAGCACACGGATACACGCAGGAATACCTGGGCGATATTCTGAACATTCAGCGCCAGTCATACTGCAATTACGAAAACGGACGCAGAATTCCCAGCGTAGAAATTCTCTCAGATATAGCCGACCTTTACGATATCCCGGTGGATCTGCTGATAAAGCCCGCTAATAATAAGTCGGATTCCAGCGCTGTAAATTACACCTTGGCACAATTAATTGCAGATTTTCAGTCTCTGTCCGACGCCGACAAGCGGGATGTACAGACTTTCATTTCCTATAAAAAATCACTGCATCACAACCATCAGGAAGGAGTTTGACTTATTATACCACTTTTACTTTTCTTTTGCAATGTATAATATAACACATCTTTTTTGTATCTGATCTTTATTCATGTTATAATAATACCAGTAAAAAATCACTTGGGAGGGATCTGCTTTGGAAATTGAACGAAAATTTCTGATTGACCGCCTGCCGGAGGATCTAACCCGGTATACCTGCCATAATATCCAACAGGCTTACCTGTGCACCGATCCGGTCATACGAATCCGCCGGCAGGATGACGACTACATTCTAACTTATAAATCAAAAGGTTTCCTTGCCCGCGAAGAATATAACCTGCCCTTGAACCAGGAGTCATACCGCCACCTGCTGGAAAAAGCCGATGGCATCATCTTATCCAAAAAACGCTGGCTTATTCCCCTGCAGGATGATCTGACAGCTGAATTGGACGTTTTCGCTGCTCCCTATGAAGGCCTTTATCTGGCAGAGGTGGAATTTCCTTCCAAAGAGGCAGCAGAGGCGTTTACACCGCCGTCCTGGTTTGGCGAGGAAGTTACCTATTCTCCCCTGTATCACAACAGTACTTTAAGTTTACCCACCGCAGAAAAGAGGAATGAACATGAATGATAAACGCTTAAATGATATGCGCCTTCTGGGCCTGACCATCGCATACTACCGCAGGATTCGCGGACTGACTCAGATGGAACTGGCAGAAGCCGTACACATCAGCCGTACCCACATCAGCAATATCGAGGCCCCCGGCAGCAAAACTTCCCTTTCCCTCAATAAACTTTTTGACATTGCGGAAGCCCTGGAAGTGCCGGTCAAAAACCTGTTTGATTTTCAAAACACCTCTCTTTAAAAAGAGGTTTCGTCTTTCGCTTTTATTTTGCATTTTTTCACGTTGCATTTATACTGGCTTGTTTTGTTTCCTTTTCTATTCAAACCTCTAAACTATAAGTATCATAATAGAAAAGGAGATTTCTCATGGATTATAAACGCATGAACGAGTTACGCCTTCTGGGCCTGACCATTGCATACTACCGTCGGGCAAGAGGACTGACCCAGATGGAACTGGCAGAGATGGTACATATCAGCCGTACCCATATGAGCAACATCGAAGCGCCAAACAGCAAAACCTCCATCTCGCTCAACAAGCTTTTTGATATCGCAGAAGCGCTGGAGGTTCCTGTCAAAGATCTCTTTGATTTCCAGAACAAGGCGCTGTAACGCAACATCTCGTTTTCATACACCAAATCAGTCTTTTTTTAATATATTATATCACTAGTATATCTGGAGGTATCGTATGAAAAAAAGACTGACAGCCGGATTGCTGAGTCTGGTTTTATCCGGCGTTTTGCTGCTGGCAGGCTGCGGCAGCAAAGAAGAATCTGCAGTTAAGGTGACACTGAACGAAGTCGCCCATTCTGTTTTTTACGCACCTCAGTACGTGGCCCTGGAAAAGGGCTACTTTGCTGAAGAGGGTCTGGATCTGGAATTGGTAAACGGCTATGGAGCAGACAAAACCATGACCGCCGTTCTTTCCGGGGAGGCCGATATCGGTTTTATGGGAGCGGAGGCTTCCATCTACACGTACCTGGAAGGCGCAGAGGATCCAGTCGTAAATTTTGCCCAACTGACCCAGAGAGCCGGAAACTTTCTGGTATCACGGCAGCCGATGGAAAACTTCCAGTGGTCTGATCTGAAAGGACAGGAAATTCTGGGCGGCCGAAAAGGCGGAATGCCGCAGATGGTATTTGAATACATTTTGAAAAAAAACGGGCTGGATCCGGCGAAAGATATGAACATTGATCAGAGTATTGATTTTGGTTCCACGGCAGCTGCCTTTTCCGGCGGTCTGGGAGATTTTACAGTGGAATTCGAGCCAAGCGCCACTTTGCTGGAGCAGCAGGGGGACGGATACGTCGTCGCTTCCCTCGGCGTGGATTCCGGTTACGTACCGTATACCGCCTACAGCGCTAAATCCAGCTATCTGAAAGAAAACCCGGAAATCATCCAGAAGTTTACCAATGCCATGCAAAAAGGTATGAATTATGTAAACTCACATACACCGGAAGAAATCGCCCAGGTTATCGCGCCTCAGTTTGAAGAGACGGATCCCGACACCATCACCGCCATCGTAACGCGATACCACCAGCAGGATACCTGGAAAGAAGATCTGATCTTTAGCCAGGAAAGCTTCGAACTGCTGCAGGATATCCTGGATGAAGCGGGAGAACTTTCCGCAAGGGTTCCTTACGATGAACTGATCAATACGGATTTCGCCGAAAAAGCGGCCAATCAATAAAATCCCAATATACAAATGCCGTACAGAGAGTCAAAACCGATCCTCTGTACGGCATTTTCTTTTTTACACAGTGACAGATTTCCCTGATTACAGAATTCCCTGCAGGAAGATAATGATCACGGCAATGGGCACAATCACCGACACATAGATCCTCATCCAGTTGGGCACTTTCAGCCCCGTACCGTAGTTGGCTTCCTGCTGATAATTCTTAAAGCCCCATCCCCAGCGGGAAGTGCAGAACAACAGGTAAACCAGGGATCCCAACGGCAGCAGGATATTGCTGACAATAAAATCCTCCAGATCCAGTACCGCGGTGCCTTCGCCCAGCGGCTGGAAATTTTGCCAGATACTGTACCCAAACACGCAGGGCAGAGAAATCAGAATGATGACAACCAGATTGACCGCGGCTGCTTTCTTTCGTTCCATTCCCCACAGTTCCATGGTACAGGCAATGATATTTTCAAAGACGGCGATGATAGTAGAGAAAGCCGCAAAAAACATAAACAAAAAGAACAGGCTTCCCCAAAACCTTCCTCCCGGCATGGATAAAAATACATTGGGCAGTGTGATAAAGATCAGACTGGGCCCGCTGTCCGGATTTACTCCGAAGGCAAAGCAGGCCGGGAAAATGATCAGTCCGGCTGTGATCGCCACAAACGTATCCAGCGCCGCCACGCGGATGCCTTCCCCCAACAAAGTTCGCTCTCTGCCCAAATAGCTGCCGAAAATAGCCATGGCTCCGATTCCCAGACTCAGCGTAAAGAAAGACTGATTCATGGCCGCCACGATGACATTGCCAAGTCCCACTTCTTTCATCCTTTCCACATCGGGAAGCAGATAGAATTTCAAACCTTCCACTGCGCCGTCCAGGAAAAATCCGTTTACTGCCAGTACCACCATGATCGCCAGCAGGCCAATCATCATCACCTTGGTGATCCGCTCCACACCGTTTTGCAGTCCCATGGAACAGATGAGGATTCCCAGTACAACCACAATAACCATCCATAATATATTGGTACCGGCGCTGCCCAGCATGTCATTGAAAATCCCCTGTACCTGCTCCGTGCCGATACCGTCGAATTTTCCCGTCACAAAACTGTAGAAATAGTACAGCATCCACCCGGTTACCGTCGTATAAAACATCATCAGGCCATAGTTCCCCAGAAGCGCCACATAACCGTGCAGATGCCACTTCTGTCCAGGCTTTTCCAACGCCTGATAAGCTTTTACCGGGCTTTTTTTACTGGCTCTTCCCACTGCGTACTCCATGCTCAGGATAGGCACGCCGACGATGGCCAGAAAAAGCAGATAAAATAAAACGAAGATTCCGCCTCCGTTTTGTCCCGCCACATATGGAAACCTCCACACATTTCCGATGCCGATCGCACAGCCTGCCGAGATCAGCAGAAAGCCCAGACGTGATTTAAATTGTTCTCTTCCGCTCACTGTTACAAGTCCTCCCTCGTGATATGATACCCGCTTATTTTAGCAGAAAACAAACCGCCGGGCAATCATAGGCATTAACGTTTTAAAGCGTCAAATCGGCAGACTTTCCCGCAGGCAAAGCGCGCCGTACCCCACCTGTGAGTTAGGATATTTTTCAAAACCAGGCAGCGGCTGCGCTCCTTTTGCCAGATAGGCTTTTACCTTTTCCCCATACAGATAAGGATCATTTCCCTGTACAATTCCCCAAGACATCAAAAGCGCCGCGCTTCCCGTCACCAGAGGCGCTGCGAAGGACGTACCTGTCACGCTGTGATAACCTCCTCCCGCTTTTGGAACCGTTATATCCACTCCCGGCGCCGCCAGAAGCGGCTTCACCTGATTCGTCACTCGGGTATACCCTCTCCCGGAAAATGCAGCATAGGAAAGGGCGCGGGAATCATAGGCTCCCACGGAGATGACACGCCGGGCGGTGGAGGGAATCGTAAGCGTCCTGCCAGGATCCGGGTCATAAAACCGGGTGGCCGCCCCCAGCACCTGCCCTCCAGGAAGCCACAGATCAAACTCCCCCTCCACGATTTTTTCCGGAACCAGGCGAAAAGTCCAGACGCCGCTGTCGATATAGCTTCCCTTTGGCAGAAAATCAAAATAGATTTCCTGGGCCATGCTGTAAGGCGCCGGCTCCCCGTAATAAAACAGCACTTCCGTCCCGCCAAGGCGCAGCCGCTGCGGTTCCTGCACCGCCCGGATCGGCCCCACCCGGGTGCCGTCCGGGTGAATCACCACGACTCCCACCTCATCCACATACCGTTTCCACAGCTGCACGTTGAGCGTCGTTTCATAAGTTCCCACCGCCAGCTGCACATCACGGGGAACACCTTCTGTGAGAGTACCCGCATAATGTCCGCCCAGCGCCGCATCGTTTCCCGTACCGGCGCAGATCACACATCGGCCCGTTCCCGCCGCCTGATCCAGATAGGTTTCCAGCAGAGAATCTCCGCTGTGAGAACCATAAGCATTGCCGAAGCTTAAGTTTACCGCCACCGGCATCCCCTCTTGCGCAGCCAGCCGCACCACGAAATCCACCGCCTGCATCAGTTCCGTCGTCCGAGGAAAGGAATCCTCTCCCGGTGTTCCCAGTTTCACCACGATCAGATCGCTTTCTGAGGCCGGACCCCGGTAGATTCCGCCGCTTGCCGCGCCGTTGCCCGCCGCCGCTCCCATCACCGATGTACCGTGTCCGCTGAAATCCCGGCTTGGCACCACCTCCAGGGAAGCCCCGGAGCGCAGAGCCCGGTTGATATCCTCCCGTGTATACAGGCTGCCCAGCTGATAACCCGGCGGCGGGCTGCCTGGTATGGTCTGATCCCACAGATACAGGATACGGCTGGTTCCGTCAGGACGCAGAAAGTCCGGGTGGCGGTAATCGATTCCCGAATCGATACAGGCCACCCAGACTCCCTCTCCTTTCAGATGAAAAAGGCCGGTCTGCACCTGATTGATACAGGCCGCAGTCCGGCTCTGGTCCAGCGCAAAAAACAGACGCTTGGGCTTTTCCACATATTCCACCGCGGTCCGGCTGGCAAAGGGAGCTATCAGATCCTGGGGAAGCCGGACAATGGCATACTGTCCCAGAAGGGGAGTAATCTCCGCCCCTTCCATAGCAAGTTCTTCCGGCTGTCCGGAAAACTGCACGATCAGTTCCCACAACTGGTCTTGTATATCGTATCCCACCTCCAGTTCCAGGGATTCCCGCCGTTCCTGCTGTGTAGCTCCCAGCGCAAGATTCAAAAGATTTTCCAGTTTCTGATCACCCATAAAAAACCCTTTTTCTTATCCTTATGCTGCAGGAACCGATTTATACCTGGCGCAGAAAGTCAAATACATCTTCATCATGAAGAAAATGCATCAAGTGATAAGCACACATGATGGCCGCGTTCTCCTCCTGCAGAATACGCGCAGCTTCTTTACGGTCTGCCAGCACCACCTCGATCTCCTCGCTGTCCTCCTGGAAGGAGTCACAGATGGTTCCCTCCACATAGCCGTAGACGGCGGCGCAGGATTCATCCGTCATGCCGATGGTGGTGAAAAATGGTCTTTCGTATCTTTCCTCCACAGTCAGGGGGTGAAGTGTCAGCCCCGTCTCCTCCTTCATCTCCCGTACGGCCGCCAAATGGTAATCTTCCCCTTCTTCCACCAAACCGGCAGGCAATTCATAAATATAGTCATCGATGGTGTAGCGGTACTGCCGTACCAGAACCACCCGGTCCTGCGCCGGGGTATTCCCCCGTTTTACACCGAAAATCACCACCCCGTCGGGACGGTTGATTCTCGTCCTCAGCTTCAGCTCATCTTCCCTTTTCCCGCGGGAAGCCAGATAATAAGGAAATTCCCTGCCCTTTTTATTGACCGCCTTCAGTTCGTACAGATTCAGATGAGGGTTTTCCGACATGGCACGAATTCCTTTGATTTTCTCCATGGCTATCCTCCTACAGTTTCATGGTCAGACTGATTCTCTTTTTGACCGGATCCACTCCCAGCACTTTCACTTCCACCACATCTCCCACGCTGACCGCTTCCAGGGGATGGCGGATATATTTATCAGACATCTGGGAAATATGTACCAGACCGTCCTGATGAACGCCGATATCCACAAAGGCGCCAAAATCGATCACATTGCGGACGGTTCCCTTGAGAATCATCCCCTCTTTCAGATCTTTCATCTCCAGCACATCGGAACGCAGCACCGGCTTTGGCATATCTTCTCTGGGATCTCGGCCGGGTTTGCATAATTCCTTTACCATATCACGAAGCGTAGGCTCTCCTACGCCGATCCTGTCAGCCGTCTTTTTATAATCCTGAATTTTAATGATTTTGGGGCCGGACTGAGCGATCCACTCCAGTCCATATCCCAGATCATGCAACAGCTTTCCGGCCGCCTCGTAGCTTTCTGGATGGATACTGGTACCATCCAGGGGCTGATCTCCGCCGGCGATACGCATGAAACCGGCACACTGCTCATAGGCTTTCGGCCCCAGTTTTTCCACCTTCAGCAATTCTTTTCTATTGTGGAATCTTCCGTTCTTCTCCCGATACGCCACGATATTTTTCGCCACCGTTTTGGACACACCGGAGATATACTCCAGCAGTGAAGCGGATGCCGTATTCAGGTCCACTCCCACTTTATTCACGCAGTCTTCCACCACGCCGTGGAGAGCTTCTCCCAGTTTTTTCTGATTCATATCATGCTGGTACTGTCCCACACCGATGGCTTTGGGATCGATTTTCACCAGTTCCGCCAGGGGATCCTGCACCCGCCTTGCGATGGAAGCGGCGCTTCTTTGTCCCACATCGAAATTGGGGAATTCCTCTGTCGCCAGCTTGCTGGCAGAGTACACAGAGGCTCCCGCCTCGTTGGTAATGATATACTGCACCGGCTGGGAGATTTCCCGCAGCAGTTCCACGATAAACTGCTCCGATTCCCGGGAAGCCGTCCCGTTTCCCACGGAAAAGAGTGTTACATGATATTTCTCGATTAACTTTTTCAGCGTCTCTTTCGCCGCCTCCTGTTTGGCTTTTGTGGTGGGCGCCGTAGGATAGATCACTGCAGTATCCAACACTTTACCGGTAGCGTCCACCACTGCCAGCTTGCAGCCGGTGCGAAAGGCCGGATCCCAGCCCAGCACAGTCTGGCCGGCGATGGGCGGCTGCATCAGAAGCTGTTCCAGATTTTTGCCGAACACCCGGATGGCGCCGTCCTCCGCTTTTTCCGTCAACTCATTTCGAATCTCCCGCTCCACGGAAGGAGCGATGAGACGATGGTAACTGTCCTCCACCGCTGCTTTCAGCGCCGGCGACGTGCAGGGATTCTCCCGGAGGATCACTTGCTTTTCCAGCCAGGAGAGAATCTCCTCCTGGGGAGCCGTCAGCTTCACCGCCAGATATTTCTCCTTTTCCCCCCGGTTCAGCGCCAGGATCCGGTAACCGGCGATTTTTGACACCGGCTCTTCAAACGCATAATACATTTCATACACGGACTGCTGACTCTCGTCTTTGGCAGTCGAAGAGAGAACCCCTTTTTTCATGGTCATCTCCCGGATACGGCTTCGATAGCCGGCGTCGTCTGCGATGGTTTCCGCAATGATATCGCAGGCTCCGGCGATGGCCTCCTGCGGTGTATTGACCTCTTTTTCCGCCGACACAAAGGCAGCCGCCTCCTCTTCCAGTGGTTTTTTCGTCATCTGCAGACTGATCAGCGCTGCCAGCGGTTCCAATCCTCTTTCCTTTGCTATGGTCGCCCTGGTTCTGCGTTTTGGACGGTAAGGCCGATAGATATCTTCCACCTCCACCAGGGTCCTTGCATTTTGAATCTGTATCTTTAATTCATCCGTCAGCTTTCCCTGTTCTTCTATCACAGAGAGCACCTGGCTTTTTTTCTCTTCCAGATTGCGAAGGTAATTCAGCCGATCAAAGAGATTTCTCAGCACCTCATCGTTTAAAGATCCGGTAGCTTCCTTACGATAACGTGAAATAAAGGGGATGGTATTTCCCTGGTCAATCAGATTCACGGCCGCTTCTGCCTGCCATTTTTTTATATGAAGCTCTTCGCTTAACACCTGAGTGATGTCCATGATATTTCCTCCTGTCTGTTGATCTGTTCCGCTACCTGATGGTAACAATCCCTTTTCATTTTGTCAACATCCTTCCTGTCCGGAAAACTGTCTGTTTTGTCAATATCAGTTGTCAGCGCGCTTTCTCCATGATAAAATAGACTTACAAATTTTGCAGAAAGCAGGACATGCATATGGAACAGAATACGAATTATTACGAAAATCCGGAACCGGAAATGTACCGGTCCCCCCGCCCCGACGCTCCATTTCCAAAATCGTCCGGGCTGGCCACCGCATCCCTGGTCATGGGCATTTGCTGCCTCGTGCTGATCTGCTGCGGCGCTTCCTTCATGTTGGGTGCGCTGGGCATTATCTTCGCACTTTTATCCAGAGGAAACGGACAGATGAACGGCTCCGCCAAAGCGGGATTGATCCTGTCTATCGTAGGCATCATCCTTTCCATCGCCGTATATGCGTTCTATCTTATCAGTCTGTTTACTTCCGGGCAAATCCAGGATATGATGGATACGTATGAATACTATTACGATTTTGGAGAAGATGATTTTAATTCCGACGATGTGATGGATTACTACGATTCGGACGGAAACCTCATCTTTGACGAAGATCAGCTGAACGATCTGATGCAGCGTTCCACCCCGGGGGGAGAACTTTAACGCCTGTATTTTTTCAAAGACGGACGGCAAAAAAGATCGGCAGAAGATTTTTTACAATCCAGTTGGCAATGACAATCGCCAGACCCAGATACAGGTAACGTCTGGTAAAAACCATCCCCGTTTTCCAGCGGCCCCGGACTGCTTTTTCCAGCCCATGGCTGATTCCGTACCACCCGGCTGTCGCCGCGATATACAGTACCAGCGGATGATACCACAGAGACTGCAGCACATGACCCTGCAGCAGCGCCAGAACCGCGCGGGTTCCTCCGCATCCGGGACAGTATAGTCCTGTATACTGATAAAAAAAGCAGGGGTGCAGTAAAATCTCTTTTATGATCACTTTCTTGCCTCCTCTCCAGTCATCATCACGGATATTGTATCATAAACCTTAGTCAGAATAAAGAACAGGGAGTATTATAACTATGAAACGTTCATCCAGAGAATTAAAAGAAATCGCCAGGGAGGCGCTCCTGGGATCCTACGGAGTTTTTGCACTCGCCTTTCTGATATATTTTTTAATCAGCTTTACCATTGAGATGATTCCGATGCTGTTTCTTAAAACCGAAACCATCAGCGGTCTTATCACTTTACAAATCGTTACGTTCATCCTGACCTTGCTCATCGGTGTGCTGGCGGCAGGATTTCAGCGGATTTCCCTTAATATCAGCCGCGGTCTGTACAGCTCTGTGGCAGATCTGTTTTACTGTTTCCGCCATCATCCTGACCGGTTTATCGTGGTAAGTTTTTTGATTACTTTGATCTCATTCGCACTGCAGATCCCCACTCTCGTCCTGGGAATATGGCTTATCAGCACCAATCCAGCTTACCACACGCCTCTGTCTTACGTGGTACTGATCCTGCTGACAGCCCTTGTCATGGCGGTTATCGCTTATATTATCACCTTGCGTTTTTCACTGGCGAATATCCTTTTGATCGATAATCCCCAGATGGGCGCCATCGAATCCATGAAGACCAGTTCCGATCTGATGCGCGGAAACAAGGGACGTTACTTTTACCTGTCCCTCAGCTTCATCGGCATGATGCTGCTGATGTTCCTCTCCTGCGGTATCGGCGCTATCTGGGTTACCCCTTATATGAATATGACCTACATCCAGTTTTACCGGGAAGTCATCGGCGAACTGGACGGCGGCCCCAGAGAGAATAATTATACAGAAGAATTTCAATATTAATAAAACAACTGCCGGCAGGCCGCAGCCTGCCGGCAGTTGTTTTATTGATATATTCTATTTATGCTTCTTCCTCAGTTTCCTCGGTCTCCTCGGCCGGAACCGTATTGTGAACCGCCGATACCACTACCACTGCAGCCTCCGGATCTTCTGCAATCTCAATCCTGGAATTTTTTGCGATCTCCAGTTCTTTCACTTTTACAGAATCACCTACATGCATCTGGCCCACATCAATTTTCACACTGTCCACCAGATCAGCGGGATATGCTTTATAGGGTATCTCGCTTACCAGAAGCTGAACCACGCCTTCCGCGACTTTATCATGGTTTTCCAGAATCACTTCCGCGACGGAATTAACTTTTTCATCGCTGACCAGAGCCTGGAAATCTATTTCATCCACTCTTGCAGCCATGGAATTGTACTGAATTTCTTTAATCAGCACATCGTAATCCTTGCCATCCACGTTCAGCATGATCTGACTTCCTTTGTGGTCTGTTTTCAGAAGACGTTCCACATCACTTTTCTGCATTTTTACCGGCAGTGAACCTTCCATCTCTCTGCCAAACACATTTCCTGTAACAAAACCTTCCCGTCTTAATTTCTTTGCCTTAACATCCATGCTTCTTTTTTCAGCTTTTAAAGTATTCATTTATCTTTTCCTCCAAAAATCTGATTGCTTAGCAGCCTTCAACTTCATGTCGTCATGAAGAGGTTTGTTAAGTATGTCTTCTTTGTTACAGTTATATTATAACTATTATAGCAAAAACAGATTAACCAAACTTTACAGTTTTTTTTCTGTTTTTTTGTGCACTTTTTACTCTTTCCCCGCCGCCAAACTTCAGTTTCTGGTATGACGGTTCACATATCTGGCTTTGTACTTGGAGTACACGATGGTCTGATCCTTATACAGGCTGTAATATCCCGATACCGCATAGCTGACGGCCACCGCGATCAGATAGAAGGCTACCCCTTCAAATCCAAACAGTTCAAAAGCAATCAGAATCGACGTGATCGGACAGTTGGTTACCCCGCAGAACAACGCCGCCATTCCTGCCGCCGCGCAGAGGGAAGGCGACAGCCCCAGCAGCTGGCCCAGGACACAGCCCAGCGTGGCTCCGATGCAAAAAGAAGGGACGATTTCCCCGCCGCGAAAACCAGCCCGCATGGTGACAGCTGTCAGCAGCAGCTTGAGCAGGAAATCCCAGGGCCGTGCCTGCCCCGCTTCCACCGCCTGTTCAATCAGATTATTCCCTGCGCCCAGATAATCCGTGGTGCCAAGCAGCAGCGTAACCGCTATAACCAGAAGCCCTGCCGCCGCCACCCGCAGATAGGGGTTTTTCAGCCAGCGGCGATACATCTTTTCTGCTTCCCCCAAAGCCACGCAGAACAGGATGCTGACCGCCCCGCAGGCCAGCGCCACCACTCCCATCTTCAGACCGCTCTCCATCGTCAGCTTTACAACACCGCTTACGTGAAAACTTTCCGGATGAATACCGAAGCTGGCGGCAAAACCGGAAGCGATGAGCGCAGATATCACGCAGGGAAGCAGCGCGGCATAATACATGATTCCCACGCTGACCACCTCCATGGCAAAAACCGCGGCCGCCATGGGCGTCCCAAAAACCGCGGCAAAAGCGCCGCTCATGCCGCACATGACGATCACATGACGGTCTTCCTCATCCAGACGAATCCATCTCCCCAGCTGATTGCCGATACTGCCGCCCAGCTGTATGGCGGCTCCTTCCCGTCCTGCCGAACCGCCGGCCAGGTGAGTGAGTATGGTGGAGATAAAAATCAGCGGCGCCGCCCGAAAAGGGACCTCATCCTTGGATCGGATAAAGGAAAGAACCTGATTGGTTCCCCTGTCTTCTTTGCCAATTTTCTGATACAAGAAAACAATCACCAGACCTGCCAACGGCAGGGTAAGGATCACCCACGGGTATTCCCCCCGTATCCGGGTCACATAAGTCAGGGCTCTGGCAAAAACGCTGCTGCAGGCGCCCACCACCACTCCTGTCAGAGAGGCCAGCAGCAGCCATTTGAGCAGATTGCCCATATCCCTCCAGATTCTCAAGCCATAATACCGGATCAGCTGTCCGGGGGGAATTTTCATCCTGGTATGTCCCTTCTTTTTTATCCCTTCCTTTTCCATATGCCCTCCTCTCCTTACTTCCTGCTTTTTGCCTTGATAAAAAGGGCCGGTCCCCGCGGACCGGCCCAGTGCCTTTCACTCTGCAAATAAACGTTCCATCATCATCCAGCCCTCCGCCAGCTTATGATCCGTCAGAGCCGCTTCCTTTTCATTGTAATGATAAGAATGTTCTTCCTTTCGGCTGCTGTCATAGAGCAGGTAGGGAACCGGATCTGCCGTATGGGTTCTCACCCGAATCGGCGTGGGGTGATCCGGCAGCACCAGCATCCGATAGGGGACATTGGCTTCGTCCAGTCCTTCCTTCACCAGACGAATCACCCGCTGATCCAGATTCTCGATGGCCTGAATTTTCCGTTCCACGCTTCCCTGATGCCCCATTTCATCCGGCGCTTCCACATGAATATAAGCGAAATCATAGCCGTCGAGGCTCAGCGCCTTCACCGCGGCTCTGGCTTTTCCCTCGTAGTTGGTATGCAGCCCGCCATTGGCTCCTTCCACCGAGATATTATCCATGCCGGCTCCTACGGCGATTCCCTTCAGCAGATCCACCGCAGAAATCATCACACCTCTTTTATGATACTTCTCGTAAAAAGAAGACAGGTCCGGTCTGGTACCCGCTCCCCAGAACCAGATGCTGTTGGCGGGGTTCTTTCCCTGCCTTTTCCTCTCCAGATTCAGCGGGTGGCGGGAGAGGATTTCATAGCTACGCTCCTGCATCTGCCGCAGTATCGCATCCTGCGGCAGATAATCGCCGATCACCTGTCCCAGCACATCGTGAGGAGGCGTCAGTTCCACCACGCTGCCTTTTGCCCAGATCAGACAATGGCGATAGCTGGTTCCCAGGTAAAAACGATACGTATCGTTTTCCAGTTCCCTGCGCACGGCATCCAGCAATACGCCGGCATCCTCCGTACTGATCTCGTCAGAACTGTGATCGATGATCGTCTTTTCCCCGTAAGCGCCTTCTTCCGACAGCGTCACCAGATTGCAGCGGATCGCCACATCGTCCGCCTTCATATCCACACCGATACTCAGAGCCTCCAGCGGCGATCTGCCGGTATAATAAATCTTCGGATCATATCCCATCACCGAGAGATTGGCTGTGTCGCTTCCCGGACTCATCCCCTCCGGAATCGTACGCACCATGCCGATCTCTGATACACGGGCCAGCTCGTCCATCGCCGGAGTATCCGCATACTCCAGCGGAGTCTTTCCATCCAGCCGGGCGATGGGCTCATCGGCCATACCATCACCCAGAATCACTACGTATTTCATCTTTTCCCTCCGGTCTTTAGATTCTTGCCCGGATCATACTGATAATGCCGTCCAGCTGACCGGCTTTTTCCTGATACTGCGCTTCCGTCATCACCGGTGTGACAAAACCGAATTCACCGGGCAAATCTGCCAGCTGACGGATCTGCACATCGCCGAACAGCGTTTTTACCCTATCCGCTTTTTCTTCCGGCGTTCCCTGTACCCGGACGAAGAACCGGCCTTCTACCTGGCTGATATCCATCAGATCCAGCTTTTTACTGCTCCAGTGCATCATGATATTACGGTTCAGATGTTTGGCTTCATCCACCACATCCGCCACCACTGCGCTGGCTGTGGGCAGCTTACCCGCTCCGCTTCCATAGAACATGGCGTCGCCCAACACATTGCCGTGCACAAAGACAGCGTTGAACACTCCATTGACGCTGAACAGCGGGCTGGTGCCGTCGATCATCACCGGGCTGACCATGGCATAGAATTTATCTCCCACCTTGCGGCTGGTGGCCAGCAGCTTGATGCTGGTTTTCATATCGTTGGCATATTTGATATCCGCAGCTGTGATTTTCGTAATACCCTCGGTATAAACTTCTTCATAATTGACGGAACGGCCAAATGCCAGAGAAGAAAGGATCGCAATTTTCCTGCAGGCATCGTAACCTTCCACATCCGCTTCCGGATTACGCTCCGCGTATCCCTTATTCTGGGCGTCTTTTAACACTTCCTCAAAATCCGATCCGTTGGCGCTCATCTCCGTAAGAATATAGTTAGTCGTTCCGTTGAGAATGCCGGTGATCTCATCAATCTCATCTGCCGTCAGGGAAGAGTTCAGCACACGGATAATAGGGATACCGCCGCCGCAGCTGGCCTCAAACAGATAATTGATATTTTTCGCCCTGGCGATTTCCAGCAGCTCCACGCCGTGTTTGGCCACCAGTTCTTTGTTGGAAGTACAAACGCTTTTCCCGCTTTCCAGCGCACGTTTGGTAAAGGTAAAGGCCGGTTCCACGCCTCCCATTACCTCCACGACGATTTTCACTTCCGGATCATTGATGATCACGTCAAAATCATGAACGATTTTTTCCTGTATGGGATCTCCGGGAAAATCCCGCAGATCCAGCACATATTTGATATTGATTTCCTCGCCGGCTTTTTTGGCGATACTGTCATAATTGGTATTGATAACTTCCACTACTCCGGAACCAACGGTGCCGTAGCCCAACACAGCAATATTGATCATAGTTTTTTCTCCTTGTATTGATATCGTATTATTCTGCGTCTTTGCGCGCAGACAGCGCCCGCCATTTCAAATAGGCGTTGATGAAAGAATCCAGATCCCCGTCCAGTACCTGATCCACATTTCCCCGTTCCTCGCCGGTCCGGTGATCCTTTACCATGGTATACGGCTGCAGTACGTATGACCGGATCTGATTGCCCCAGCCGATGTCCGTCACCTCGCCGCGGATTCCCGACAGCTTAGCCTCGTTCTCCTGCTGCTTCAACAGATACAGCTTGGCTTTGAGCATCTGCATGGCCTTGTCTTTGTTCATATGCTGGGAACGCTCATTCTGACACTGTACCACGATTCCCGTGGGAAAATGAGTGATTCGGATTGCCGACGACGTTTTATTGATATGCTGACCGCCCGCACCGCTGGAACGGTAGGTATCGATCCGGATATCTTCATCTTTGATCTCCACATCCACATCTTCTTCGATATCCGGCATCACATCGCAGGATACGAAAGAGGTCTGCCGCTTCCCTGCCGCGTTAAAGGGTGAAATACGCACCAGGCGGTGTACACCCTTTTCGGATTTCAGGTAACCGTAGGCATTCTCCCCGCGGACTTCAAAAGTCACAGATTTGATACCGGCCTCCTCGCCGTCCAGATAATCCAGAACCTCCACTGCATAGCCCTTGCGCTCTGCCCAGCGGGTGTACATGCGGTACAGCATACCGGCCCAGTCGCAGGACTCGGTCCCCCCGGCGCCGGCGTGAAGGGTCACGATGGCATCGTTTTTGTCATATTCCCCGGAAAGCAGTGTTTTTACCCGGATATTTTCAAAATCTTTTTTGAATTCTTCCAGCAGCTCTTCGATCTCCGGGATCACTGAGTCGTCATTCTCCTCGTACCCCATCTCAATCAAAGTCTCCATATCTTCTTTCTGAGAAATCAGATTCTGATATGTCTGCATGTCATCTTTTAGACTTTTCAGCTCCTTCATCATTCCCTGGGATTTCTCCGGATCATCCCAGAAATTAGGAGCTTCCATTTCCATTTCTAATTCCTGGACCCGTTTTTCTTTGTTAGCCAGGTCAAAGTGAATCCCTCACTTCCACTAATGGTTCTGTATAGCTGTTCAATACTGTTTTAAACTGATCTAATTCAACCACAGCTTCACCTTCTTTCTGATTTTTCTTTTTATATGTTAAATTGCTTTTCTTCCGCAGCACTGTTTATACTTTTTGCCGCTTCCGCAAGGACAGGGATCATTGGGATAAACCTTCTCCGCCGCTCTCTGTTTCGGTTTCTTCGGACCGCTGTCATCCTTATTGGTACCTGTTACCTGAGCTACCTGCTCTCTTTCCACCTTCTGCTCAATTCTCACATGATACAGAAGGCGCAGGGTATCCTGCTGGATGGAACCGATCATCTCATTGAACATGTCATAGGCGGCCATCTTATACTCCACCTTAGGATCTTTTTGACCATAGGCCTGCAGTCCGATACCCTGGCGAAGCTGATCCATATCGTCGATATGATCCATCCATTTACGGTCGATGACTTTCAGTAGGATGACACGCTCCAGCTCGCGCAGCTGCTCCGCCTCGGGGAACTCTGCCTCTTTCATCTCGTACAGCTTCACAGCTTCTTCTTTGAGTTTCTGCTTGCACTCGTTCTTCTTCAGGCCCTTCACCCGTTCCTCTGTCAGCGGCTCCAGCGGGATCACCGGCAGCAGTACGGAATTGATCTCTCCCAGATCCCATTCGGAAGAATCTTTGTCCTCATTGATGCACATATCCACAACGCTGTCCACCGTATCTGTGATCATTTTATAGATGGCGTCCCGCATGTTTTCACCGTCCAGCACCCGGCGGCGCTCTTTATAAATGATTTCTCTTTGCTCGTTATTTACCTGGTCATACTCCAGCAGATTCTTACGGATACCGTAGTTATTGCTCTCGATCTTCTTCTGGGCTTTTTCAATCGCGTCGGACAGCATCTTATGTTCGATCTGTTCGTTTTCCGCCACACCCAGATGGGTGAAGATCCCCATCAGACGCTCAGACCCGAACAGACGCATCAGATCGTCTTCCAGAGAAATGTAGAACCGGGATTCTCCGGGATCTCCCTGACGGCCGGAACGGCCGCGCAGCTGATTGTCGATTCGTCTGGACTCGTGACGTTCCGTGCCGATGATTTTCAGGCCCCCTGCTTCACGTGCCACATCATCCAGCTTGATATCCGTTCCACGGCCGGCCATGTTGGTGGCGATGGTAACGGTTCCCGCCACACCGGCCTGGGCCACGATCTCCGCCTCCAGCTCATGGAACTTGGCATTTAACACCTGGTGCTGGATGCCTTCTCTTCTCAGCATTCCGCTTAACAGTTCCGAAGTCTCGATAGTGATGGTACCCACCAGCACCGGCTGCTGCTTTTCATGGGCTTCCTTGATAGCTTCCACCACCGCATGGAATTTTTCCTTCTTCGTCATATAAACCGCATCTTCCATATCCACGCGGATCACCGGCTTATTGGTGGGAATTTCGATGACATCCATGCCGTAAATATCGCGGAACTCCTGCTCTTCTGTCAGCGCCGTACCGGTCATACCGGCTTTCTTCTTATATTTATTGAAGAAATTCTGGAAGGTAATAGTAGCCAGAGTCTTACTCTCCCTTCTCACCTTCACATGCTCCTTGGCCTCAATGGCCTGATGGAGTCCGTCGGAATAGCGGCGGCCCGGCATGATACGCCCCGTAAACTCATCGACGATCAGCACCTGATCATCTTTGATCACATAGTCCTGATCCCGGAACATCAGATTGTGTGCCCGCAGCGCCAGGATAATATTGTGCTGGATTTCCAGATTTTCCGGATCTGCCAGGTTTTCAATATTAAAAAACTTCTCTACTTTCTTTACACCCTGCTCTGTCAGGTTAACGATTTTATCCTTTTCATTGACAACGAAATCTCCGGTTTCCGTGATCTCCTCGCCCATGATGGCGGCCATCTTCGTCATCTCGCCGCTAGCTTCGCCCCTTTCCAGCTGGCGTGCCAGGATATCGCAGACCTCATAGAGTTTTGTGGATTTCCCGCTCTGGCCGGAAATGATCAGCGGCGTTCTCGCCTCGTCGATCAGTACGGAGTCCACCTCGTCGATGATGGCGTAGTGCAGATCTCTTTGTACCAGCTGTTCTTTGTAGATCACCATGTTATCACGAAGATAATCAAATCCCAGCTCATTGTTGGTCACGTAGGTAATGTCGCAGGCATAGGCCGCCCTGCGCTCGTCGCTTTTCATGGAATTGAGCACAACGCCCACGGTCAGTCCCAAAAATTCATGAACCTTTCCCATCCACTCAGCATCACGGTGAGCCAGATAATCATTGACCGTCACAATGTGGACGCCCTTGCCTTCCAACGCATTCAGATAAGCCGGAAGAGTAGACACCAGCGTCTTTCCTTCACCGGTTTTCATCTCCGCAATCCGTCCCTGATGCAGAATGATACCGCCGATCAGCTGTACCCGGTAATGCTCCATGTTCAGCACACGTCTGGCCGCTTCTCTGACGGTCGCATAAGCCTCCACCAGAATATCGTCCAGGGTGGCTCCCCCCGCCAGACGCTCTTTGAATTCTTTTGTCTTGTCTCTCAGTTCGCTGTCGCTGAGCGCCTGCATGGCAGGTCTTAACTCTTCAATCTGATCTACCAGCGGCAGGATCCGTTTTACCTCGCGGGAACTATGGGTTCCAAAGATTTTTTCCACTAATTTCATTTTTCGTTTATTCGCTCCTGCAATATTTCATTCTTATCGGTTTTATAAAATCACGTTTTATTTTAACACTTTTTATCCACATGGTCAATTGCCATATAACCTACCATGGCAGTGGCAATCATACGTCCGTCGGATTCCGCTCTCGCTTCCTGCGTCACGTTGATCATCCGCTTGCCCAGATGACTTACTCTGGCACAGATCACCAGGTTATCCCCCGGCAGCAGCGGCGACGTATAATTCACATTCAGGTATACCGTAGGCGTTTTTCGGCAGAGTGAAGAAATCTGCACCAGCAGCCCGCCCTGGTTGTCAAACATAGTGGCCGTGATCCCCCCGTGAAGAGATCCCAGCGGATTCAATTCCCATTCTTTCAGTTCGTAACGCATCACCAGTTCCTTCCTGGCATAGCTGCTGGATACCAGCTTTGGCGTCAGCATCTGAACGATGCTGCCCTTACGGCTTACTCTCCATTTCAAATTTTTCTGCGCCATCTCCCGGAAGGCTTCCTCTTTTTTCTGCTCATCATCTCCCAAAAGCCGCTCCATAAACTCATCGTAATCAATCAAACTTTATTCCTCCGTAAAAACGGGAGCTTTTGTAAAATAAATTCCTTTTACAAAGGCCCCCTGATTCTGCCTGCTTCTTTTTGACAGCGGTTACATGGATTTTCTCTCCGCAATCTCCGCCATCTTGGCATCATTCAGTCTGGTATCGCCGTGAACCCGGCTGTAGGAAAGATATCCGTTCATGCGGTCGATTTTTGTCAGGTTCCGTGACCCGCAAACCGGACACACATCCATCTCCAGCTCCTGGTGGCCGCAGTCGTCACAGTAAGCCAGGGACAGATTGACTCCCTCATAATACCCCAGATCCATGGCGCGGTAAATGAGAGATTTGATCGCTTCGATATTATAGTCAATGGGATATCTCACATACTGAATTTTCCCTCCGTTGCACAGTTCCCAGAAACGTCCTTCCAGATCCTGCTTTTCAATGGGTGTGATATCCTCCGTCACATGACAGTGGAAACTGTTGCTGACATAGGGGCGGTCTGACACTCCTCTGACGATACCGTACATCTTCCGGAACTGCTCCACCTGCAGGCCGCACAGGCTCTCCGCCGGCGTACCGTAGATCGCATAGAGGATTCCGTCCTTTTCCTTGAACTCAGCCACTTTATCATTGATATACTGCAAAACTTCCAGGGCGAACTCTCCGTCCTCGGCAATGGATTTCCCGTTGTACAGCTCCTGCAGTTCATTGAGCGCCGTTATGCCGAAAGAGGCCGTCATCGGTTTCAAAATGGAACGGATCTTATCGGATGGTTTCAGGTGACCGCCGTAGAAGCCGCCCTCACAGTATCCCAAAGGATTGGTGGAGGCGCGCATCTCTCCCAGATAGTCATAGGTACGGATGTGAAGCTGGCGGATCATCTCCAGATAAAAGTCCAGCACTTCATAGAAATCCCTGTTTTCCATCCTGGATTTCGCCAGGATCATGGGCAGATGAAGGCTGACGGCGCCGATATTAAACCGTCCCACGAAAACCGGCTTATCATCGGCGTCTGCCGGATTCATGCCGCCCCTTTCATACCAGGGGCTCAAGAAAGCCCGGCAGCCCATGGGGCTGATCACCCTTCCGTACTGTTTATACATGCTTGAGATATAACCCTTCCCCGTCATGGAAAGCCAGTCCGGATACATGGTCTTGGCCGAACACTGTACGCCGGCTTCAAACACATCCTCACAGCTTCCGCCCGGTCCGTGAAGACTCTTATCAAAAAGAAATACGATTTTCGGAAATAATACCGGTTTCTTATGACCCTTTTTGCCCTGTCCTCCTTTGTGAACCTCCAGCAGGGAGAGGGAGATCATCTTCTCAAAATGGCCGGTGCCAAGACCCAGTGTCACGGTAACAAAGGGATAATCTCCCCGGGAAGATCCCACCGTATTCAATTTATATTCAATTCCCTGCCATCCCTGGTCGCAGTCGCGGCGAACCTTATCCATGGCATACCGGCGGGCGATTTCCTCCCTGCCTTCCCAGCTTTCGTCGGCATACTTCAAAAACTCATTATAATATTTATCGTAGCTCTTCTGAGCGTAGGGCCCGAGAATCTTATCTACCTCCGGTACCGTGAACCCGCCGTACTGCTGCGCCGCCGTACTCAGGATGATATCGCCCATGACGTCAAAGGCGGTATCCAGAGTCTTTGGTTCGTTATACCAGACATTACCCATCTCGAAACCGCCCTTTAACACGGAAGCCACATCAAACAGACAGCAGTTCATGGTATCCAGCCTGGCTGACTGATCATGTATATAGATATATCCGTCTTTACAAGCCTGCAATTCATTGCGGTTCATGAAAAATTTCCGGTACAGTTCTTTGTTCAGTTCATTAAAAATCAGACTGCGTTTCGTCGCCACCAGAGCACTGTCCGTGTTGGCGTTGCTCTTATCGCCGATATAGCGAATGGACTGGCTTTTGGTATAAACGTCGTCCATCATGTGAATAAAATCAACTTTATAATTCCGGTAATCCCGGTAGCTCTTTGCCACCGCCGGATTCACTTCTTCCAGAGCGCCTTCCACGATATTATGCATATCCTGAATGGGGATCTCCGTCTTATTCAGACTCTTCGCCCGCTCACTGGCATACTTGCAGATAAACTCAATCTCCTCATTGGAAAATTGGTACAGGATGCGCCCGGCTGATTTATTCACCGCCTTTACGATCTTATCCGTATTGAATTCTTCCTTTGTACCATCTTTTTTTATTACGTATATCATTTCTTACCTCCAGATGCTGTACTATATCTAGTATTTACCCTTCATTTTAATTACTATATTTTGTATGGTACAGTATAACACGGGCTGTTCCAAAAGAAAAGGGGGAATTTTCAGCCCCTGGTGATATTTTTCAGCCATTTTCCGGAAAGATAACGCTTCACGGAAAAAGGCAGCTTCACAATCTCATCAAAAGAAATCACCACATACACCGCCGGTACCGGCCATTTCAAAAGGAACGCCGCAATGCTTCCCAGAAAGACCGCACATCCCCACAAACCAGTCAGATCCAGCGCCAGGCCCACCCGGGTATCGCCGCCTGCCCGGAAAATTCCCACGATGAAAATCGTTCCCAAACTCTGAAAAAAGCAAAAGTAGGCCAGGATAAACATCATATAGCCCAGA
This sequence comes from Candidatus Ruminococcus avistercoris, assembly GCA_019120315.1. Lineage (GTDB taxonomy): Bacteria > Bacillota > Clostridia > Lachnospirales > Lachnospiraceae > Ruminococcus_G > Ruminococcus_G avistercoris. Next base: position 74,134 of record DWVJ01000011.1, on the reverse strand, counting down.
TAACGGGACGCCTGAGGCGTCATCACCATGAAATGCAGCACAGCCGGCCGCACGATCGCCAGGATAAACAGGCTTCCGGCCACTCCCAGAATGGCCGCCATCTTCACAAAACGTCCCGCCTGGATCCTGGCCAGCTTTTCATTTCCCTCTCCGATAGTCTTTCCCAACACGATGGCTGCCGCGCCTGCCAGTCCCATAGAAACCACCATGGCCAGCTGTCGGCTGGTCTGGGTCACAGAATGAGCCGCCACCGCTGCGCTGCCCAGATGACCCATCATGGCACTGAGCATAGCCATACCGCATCCCCACGCCAGTTCATTCATGATCACCGGCGAAGCATACCGAATAAAATCCCTGGTCAGCTGCCGGTCTTTTACCGCCAAAAGGTTAAGCCGTATGTTTAGGATATCATTGAATTTCTTATTATAAATCAGGATGATGATAAATTCTGTCACCCTGGCCAGGGTAGTCCCCAAGGCAGCACCGGCTGTTCCCATGGCTGGGCATCCAAAAAGGCCAAAGATAAAGATGGCATTCAGCACCACGTTGACACCCAGTGAAACGGCATAAGTGATCATACCGATCAACACCCGCTCCACACTGCGCATCAGATTCAGATACGTCATGTTGACCGCCATCAGCAGATAAGAAAAAGCCACCACCCGCAGATAGGGAATGCCGGCAGCGATGATTTCCTCCTCCTGAGTAAAGATCAGCATCAGCTGGCGCGGAATCAGCAGAGCCGCCGCCATGAACACCAGCCCGGCCACGATGGCCAGCCGCATGGAAATTCCCAACACCTTTTCTATGGTTGCCGTGTCTTTTTTCCCCCAGTACTGGGCTGTCAGCACCGCCGCACCCGATGACATGCCAAACATTAGAAGATTCAAAATAAAACTTACCTGATTGGCAAGAGAGCCGGCCGACAGGGCCGTCTCTCCCACCATTCCCAGCATAATAACATCTGCCGCCGTCACCCCAACGTTAATCAGATTCTGAAGCGCTATGGGCAGCACCAGGGCAAATACCATCTTATAAAACTGTCTCTTTTCCATCGTTTCTGTTCTCTCTTATCATTCAAGTCTCATTTTTCTGTCTCATAGACTGTCTCACTGGGGACCAGCTGTCCCTTAAAATCATCCGTACTGTAGTCCGCCACCGACAAGATCTGTCCTTCTTCAAGCAGCAAATTCCGATATCCACGGGTTCTTTCCTCTCCCGTCAGCGAGTCTGTCAGCATCACCGCCGAATATCCGCCGCCATCCTGATCGGTGATCTCCAGGGTGCCAAGGCCGGACAGATGGCGCGCATCATAAGTTCCAGCCGGAATATCCACTCCCACTTCCAGTCGGCTGCCATAAGTCAGGTCAAAAGATTCTGTCAGTGGATTTGGCATTCCCTCCTGCAGGGTATCCATCTGCGCATTCTGCGTACTGGCCGTAACCAGGATTTCCCCGCTGCCGATCTCCAGCACGCCGCCTTCAAACAACTGATAATCCCGTACCGTGCTTTCGCCGCCGTATTCCTCCTCTGCCGCCATAAAAGCGCTTTCGAAGACTCCGTTTTTCATATCTGTCAGAATCACTGCTCCCGCATATTCATCGGAAACCAGCGATATCTCATAGGTTCCCACCGGCAGCTGCTGGCCTCCCACATACCGTCCCGGCGACAGTTCCACAGAATAAGCCTCCCCTTCTGCAGGCATCACCGCCGGAACTTCCTCCGTCACCTCCGGAGTCGGAGCCGAGGTCTCATCAGCATCATCCAGCGCATAGACTTTTTCTTCTACCTCCTGTGCCGTACTGTAGTAATCCTCCAGCCCCTCCAGCACACTTTCGTCAAACTCATCCGTATAGGAAGAAGACTCATACCAGGAATCTTCATCCTGACTTAAGGCCTTCCTGTCTGCCCGTTCATCCATGATATTCATAACCACAAGCGCCGCGAGAATCAGCAGAAACACGATCATGGCAGCGCGGCTCTTCTTTTTCTTCTCTTTCCCAAAAGTATTGTCGTAATATTTATGACGTTTTTTGTAATCGGCTTTCCTTTTACGGAGTTCTTCCGCCGTGACCTTACGCCCGGCGGCCGCTGCCGCCTGCTTTTGCAGGTTCTGGCTTCTGGTCTCTTTGCTCTGACCGGCCGTCTGCCCCGGCCTTGCTCTTCTTGCATCCGCCGCCCCGGCCTGCATAACCTTTCTCACTGCCGCAGCGTCATCCGCATGGCTGGTCGTATTCAGCTGATACCGGATCTTTCGCCTGGAATAATCCATGCCGCAGTCCTGGCACCTGTTATTTACTATCCTTCCGTCACACAATTCACATCGTTCCACACGAGCACCTCCTCCCCGCATCACAATCCTGTGTCATTTCCATTGTACTTGCTTTTCCTTTCTCTGACAAGACTCTCCCGGGCAGAAGTTTTTTTTCGTCCCCTCTTGTCAGACAGCCTCATCCTTTGTATAATGAATCCATTGAAAAGGAAAGGGAGGAAACTGCATTATGGAACATTTAATGATTCCCAAACACTACCATTGTGCACTGAATCTTCATGATACCCAGGTAGCGATCAAAACCGTCAAAGACTTTTTCCAGAAGTCCTTATCCGACCAGCTGAATCTCCTGCGTGTCACCGCGCCTCTGTTCGTTCAGCCCCAGTCCGGTCTCAATGACAATTTAAATGGCGTGGAACGTCCGGTAACGTTTGGCATCAAGGAGCAGAATGACGCTCAGGCTGAAATTGTTCATTCCCTTGCAAAATGGAAACGATACGCCCTGAAAAAGTATGGTTTTCAGTACGGAGAGGGACTTTACACAGATATGAACGCCATTCGCCGGGATGAGATTACCGACAATATCCATTCCATCTTCGTGGATCAGTGGGATTGGGAACTGATCATCGACCGCAGCGAGCGAAATATGGATAAATTAAAAGAAATCGTCCAGAAGGTTTATAAAGCGCTGAAAAAAACCGAAAAATACATGGCGATTCAATATGATTATATAGAAGAAATTCTTCCAAAAGATATTTATTTTATTACTTCCCAGGAGCTGGAGGATCAATATCCCGACTGCACCCCCAAGGAGCGCGAGTACAAAATTGCCCGTGAAAAGGGAGCCGTATTTATCATGCAGATCGGCGATTACCTGGCATCCGGCGTAAAACACGACGGCCGTGCTCCCGACTATGACGACTGGTCCTTAAACGGTGATATCATCGTCTACTACCCGGTTCTGGATATCGCCCTGGAGCTTTCCTCCATGGGAATCCGCGTGGATGAAGAATCGCTGGCCCGTCAGCTGAAGGCTGCCGGATGTCCGGAGCGGGCAGATCTTCCTTTCCAGAAAGCCATTCTGGAAAAGAAACTGCCTTATACCGCCGGCGGCGGAATCGGCCAATCCCGTATTTGTATGTTCTTCCTGCGCAAAGCTCACATCGGGGAAGTCCAGTGTTCTCTGTGGCCTCCGCAGATCGTGGAAGAAGCGAAGAAAAACGGTATCACGCTGCTTTAAAAAGAACACCGTCTCACATACCCGAGACGGTGTTCTTTTCTTCTCTTCTTTTCTTTTCAGACGCTGCTGCCGTCAGACAGATCGCCGCTGTGGGACATGCTTTCCGACAGTGGCCGCAGCGGATACACTCCGGACTGTTTGGCGTCTTTCGCACGTCAATATCCAGATCACAGGCCTGACGGCACCGTCCGCAGTCTACACATTTTTCTTCATCGATCCGATAACGGAATACCGCCGTCTTATTAAAGCATCCATAAACCGCTCCCAGCGGGCACAGATAGCGACAGAAAGGCCGGTACACCCACAGCGCCAGCAGAACAATCAATATCAGCAGCACGGCTTTCCAGGTGAACAGCCAGCCCACCGCGCTGCGCAGCGGTTCATTGACCGCCAGCAGCGGCAGCGCTCCCATCAGCATTCCCGAAGGACAGAGCAGTTTACAGAACCAGGGTTGTCCCTGCCCGGCCACATCCAGTACCGTCAGCGGCAGGATGATCACAAACAGAACCAGCACCACATATTTCAGATATTTCAGCCAGGAATCGCCCGGCAGTTTTTTCCTCTTTCGAAAAAACGGTATCCGATACAGCAGATCCTGCACCAGACCGAAGGGACACAGCCAGCCGCATACGAAACGGCCGCACAGCGCTCCGATGAAAATCAAAAATCCGGCCACATAGAAGGTAAATTTAAAGTTTCGGCTTCCAATTACCGCCTGGAAGGAACCGATGGGACAGGAACCCAGCGCCCCCGGGCAGGAGTAGCAATTCAATCCCGGCAGACAAAGCCGCTTCCCGTTTCCCCGGTAAATCTTTCCTTCCAGAAATCCGGCCGCGTAACCATTGGTAACGGCAGCGAACAGAATCTGAACTACGGTTCGAAAATGATTCTTTATCCATTGCAGTTTCTTATCCAAGTCCGATACACTCCATACAGATATTAATGGCTTTGCGCAGGATGATTTCTGTCTCACCCCTTACGCTTCCCAGTATCATGAACAATATGCCCGCCGCCATCAAAAGCAGAGCCCCCTTATGTTCTCTGAGCCATCTCATCCTTGCACCTGCGCCAAATGACTCTCGATCAATTCACTCAGCTCCTCCTTTGACATGGACTGCATGTAGGTGTCGCCCACCTGATTCCCTTCACTGTCCACAAAGAAAGTGGTTGGCACAGCGTAAATCTGTCCCAGCAGACCGAACAGATCCTGCGACGGCAGAAGATGGGTATATTCCGCTTTCGTCTCCTCCACCAGATCCCTGGCCAGATCCACCTGATCCTCATCCAGCTCCCCTTCCGAAGTCAGCGTATCTGAGACGATACCGATGATATTGACTCCCTGGGGCTGATACTCCGCCGCCAGTTCTCCCAGCGAAGGCATTTCTCTTAGACATGGCCCGCAAAAAGTAGCCCAGACATTCACCAGCGTCAGATCATAATCAGCCAGAATCTCCTGGCTGACCTCATTGTCTTCCAGGTCTGTGGCGGTAAAACTGCTCAATACCCCGCTTTTTTCTTCCCCTGCATCCTGTCCTGTCTCCTGGCCGGTTTCCTTTTGGGCACAGCCTGTCAGCAGCAAAGCCGCCAGGATCAGCACCGTCACTCTTTTTTGATTCTTTCCCTTCATCCTTCTCTCTTTCTTCGCTTTACAGTTTTTTTATTCTCTCAATGGCTTCCACTGTATTTTCATAGCTGCCAAAGGCAGTGAGACGGAAATATCCTTCCCCGCTGGGACCAAATCCCGAACCTGGCGTTCCCACCACATTTCCTTTCTCCAGCAGGAAATCAAAGAACGCCCAGGAATCCATACCATCCGGTGTCTTCAGCCAGATATAGGGAGCGTTTACACCGCCTGATACGGTATACCCGGCATCCTTCAATCCATGATAGATCACTTTGGCATTATTCATATAATAAGCCACCTGTTTTTTCAGCTGCTCTTTGCCTTCTGCCGAATAAACCGCTTCTCCGGCTTTCTGCACGATATAGGGTGCGCCGTTATATTTGGTGCCGTGACGTCTGGCCCAGAGACTGTGCAGGGAAACCTCGCCGCATTTCAAATCTTTGGGAACTACGGTGAATCCCAGCCGTACGCCGGTAAAGCCGGCGTTTTTGGAAAAGCTTCTCAGCTCGATGGCGCAGGTTCTGGCCCCCTCGCATTCATAGATAGAGTGAGGCACATCTGCTTCCGAAATATAGGCTTCGTAAGCGGCGTCATAGATGATCACCGCGCCAACCCTGTTGGCATAATCCACCCACTCCTGAAGCTGGGCTTTTGTGATAGTGGCTCCCGTGGGGTTATTGGGGAAACACAGGTAAATCAGATCCGGCGTCTCATCCGGCAGCTGCGGCGCAAAGCCGTTTTCGGCCGTACAGGGCATATAGATCACGTCGCTCCAGGTTTCTGTTTTGGGATCATACGTTCCGGTGCGTCCCGCCATCACATTGGTGTCCACGTATACGGGATACACAGGATCGCAGACGGCAATTTTATTATCCACGCTGAAAATTTCCTGGATATTTCCAGAGTCGCATTTTGCTCCATCGGAGACAAAAATTTCATCCGGCTGGATATCGCACCCTCTGTCGCTATAATCATTTTGGGCGATGGCCTTTCTTAGAAACTCATATCCCAGATCCGGCGCATAGCCATGGAATGTCCTGGCATCTCCCATCTCCTCCACCGCATCGTGAAGAGCCGTGATGATAGCAGGCGCCAGCGGCTGCGTCACATCTCCGATGCCCAGACGGATAATCTTGCAATCCGGATGTTCCGCCTGATAGGCATTCACTTTTTTTGCTATCGTGGAAAACAGATAGCTCCCCGGCAGTTTCAGATAATTTTCGTTGATTTTAAACATGATGATTCCTCCTCTTACAGCTCAATTTCTCCGTCAAACACCACAGTGGCCGGTCCGGTCATGTACACATGGCCGTCCTTTTCATCCCAGCAGATCTTAAGATCTCCTCCTCGCAGACTGACCGTCACCTCTCTTTGGGTCAGACCGTTTACCACGCAGGCCACCGCCACAGCGCAGGCTCCTGTTCCGCAGGCCAGCGTTTCCCCGGAACCCCGTTCCCAGACTCTCATCCGCACATGGCTGCGGTTATCCAGCTGGACAAATTCCGTATTGATCCTGTCCGGAAAACGGACATGGTTTTCAAAAGACGGGCCGATTTTTTCTATATCAAGGCTGTCGATATCGTCCAGAAACACTACCCCGTGGGGATTCCCCATGGACACTCCCGTGATCCGGTAGGTTTTTCCATCCACTTCGATGGGTTCGTCGATCACCTGCTCCGTCTGTGCTTTTATGGGAATATGCGATGCCGTCAGATCCGGCTCTCCCATATCCACTTTCACCATGGTTACCTTATTGTTTTCCACGGTAAGATCCAGATATTTGATTCCGCTTCCTGTTTCCACAGAAATGCTGGTTTTATCTGTCAGTCCATAATCGTAGACATATTTTGCCACACAGCGGATCCCATTCCCGCACATCGCTCCTTTGGAACCGTCCGCATTGTACATATCCATCTGAAAATCTGCCTTCTCCGACGGTTTGATCAGAATCAGGCCGTCAGAACCAATCCCAAAATGACGGTCGCTTATCTTTCTGGCTGTCCCGGAGGGATCTTCCACTTTCTCCTGCAGACAGTTCACATAAACGTAATCATTTCCGATACCATGCATCTTTGTAAATTTCATTCGGACTCCTCCTTTTCTAAAGCTTATTTAATCATAGATTACCCGCCGTTGCAAGAGGCCAACCCTTCCCAATAAACATTTTTCTTTCCTCATCTGTCCAGTATCAGCGTCAGAAGGTCAATTTCCAATATCTCCGACAGCCGAATCATAAGCCGCAAAGACGGTCTGCGCCTTCCGTTTTCAATAGCGCAGATATAAGTCCGATCCACATCCAGTTCCCTGGCCAGCTGCTCCTGCGTCATGCCCCTGTCTTTGCGCGACAGGCGGATTGACCTGCTCAGTTCCCTTTTATCTTTCTCCCTCATTAATTACAGTCCTCCTTTTCCATTCCATTGTTGGTTTTATATATAAAATATCGAATCATCCTCCGCAAAAATTACATATCTCACAAAATATCTACGACATTCCGTACGAAAAAAAGGAAAATTATCTTACTTTATGTAGTATATTCATCCTCATGAAAAACCGCTAAAATAACGATAACCATGAAAAAGGAGGAAATGTATGAAACGAACTCAACTGATCGGCGCCATACTGTCTGTCGCAGTACTGATCGCCATGTTTTTTGTACCGGAGAGCATCGGGCTTAGCACCGCCGGCATTCGCACGCTGGGCGTACTGATCGCTATTATCATCGCTCTGGTAACAGAGCCCCTGCCCATCGGCATCACCTGTATGCTGGGCATCGCTTTGATGGTTATCTTCGGAGTCAGTCCAACCGTCTCCGACGCTTTGTCCGGATATACCAATCACATTCTGTTTTTTGTATTGGTTTCCTTCGGTCTTTCAGAGGCCATCGCCAAAGTGCCCCTTTCCAAACGGCTGCTGGTGGTTCTGATCCGGCTGTTCGGAGCCCGGACCAAAAGAATCCTGCTGGCGCTGATGCTGTGCGCCGCCCTGATGTCATCCATCATGTCCAATGTGGCCACCACCGCCGTACTGATCTCTGTGGTGATCAGTTTTCTGCGGGTATACGATGACAGAGAAGAACACGCCCGCAGCGGCAAAGCGTTCATGATCGGCCTGCCCATCGCCAGCATGATCGGCGGTATGATCACCCCCGCCGGAAGTCCCCTGAACCTTCTGGGAATCGACTTTCTGGCAGACGCCGGCATCCGCCTGTCCTTTGTGGAATGGATGCTGATCGGCACACCCATAGCCATCGTCTCTTTGATCTTTTCCTGGTTTGTCATCGCCAAAGTATTCAAACCGGCCGAAATCGCCCCGGAAAAGATCAACGAATATATCACCAGCCTGAATATTCCTTCCAAATTTGATTTTCAGGAAAAATACGTAACCTGTGTGGTACTGGCTCTGCTGGTTTTATGGATTCTGTCTTCCTGGTTCCCCGTTTTGAATGTCACCGTGGTGGGAACTGTGGGATTTGCCTTTTTCTTTATCCCTGGCATCAGCATCCTGAACTGGAAGGACTACACCAGAAGTGTCAGCTGGGCATCCTTTTTCCTCATCGGAACCATGATGTCCCTGGGCAATGCTCTGTCTGCCAACGGAGTAAGCGAGTGGCTGGTAGCTATCCTTTTTTCCAACGACATCAGCCTGCCGGTATTCCTGATCGTAGCACTGATCTCCATCATCGTTTTCGTGCTGCTGATCCCGATCCCCATCGGCCCCGCGCTGATCTCCATGCTGGGCGGTCCCTTTATCTCCCTGGCGGAAGCCTGGGGATATTCTCCCACCCTGCTGATTCTGCCGCTGGTAATCTGTGCAGCCTGCTGTTTCCTGCTTCCGCTGGATACCGTACCGCTGCTCACCTACGCCACCGGCTACTATAAGATGACAGATATGCCCAAAGTATCGATCCCCATCCAGATTGTACTGGTTGTACTGGTCGCCATCTGGGTACCCATCGGTCTGATGATACTGGGTTATCTGTAAAAACACAAAAACGGAGGTATTCTTATGGCAAACTTCAATGAAAAAGAACTGGAAATCATCGGTCAGTACAACATGCCCGGCATCTATGGCGCACCGGACTGTATTGTTCCCAAACAGAATCGTCCCATCACGCCAAAGGAAAACATGCTGCGCATGCTGAACGGCGAGATGCCTCTGTGGGTTCCCAACCAGACCTACGACAATAACGCGATTCAGCCTATGGTTATGCCGGACGCAAAGGCCAGAGCCTTCGGCGGCACCGACTGGTTCGGCATCGAATGGGTATACGAACCCCTGACCAAAGCCGCCATGGTGAAGCCGGGAACACGCCGGCTCTCTGATCTGGCCAACTGGAAGGAAGAACTCCCCTTCCCCGATCTGTCCGCCATCGACTGGCAGAAAGATTACGATGAAAACTATAAGGGCAGAATCGCCGAAGACCGCCTGTCCTATTTCGTCATCGTAAACGGATTTTTCGAGAGAACAGCCGATCTGACCAGCTTTGAGGATGCATTCTGCTATCTGCTGGAAGAACCGGAGCTTCTGACCGAATTTTACGACAGACTGGCCGAGTGGCATATCGAACTGATCCGGATCGCCCATGACGTATATCACGCAGACATGATTCTGTTCCACGATGATATGGGAACACAGAGAAGCACCTTCTTCTCTCCCGAAATCTATAAGGAGCTGCTGCTGCCCCAGTACAAAAAGATCACCAAAGTATGCCACGATCTGGGAATGTATGTATGCCTTCACTCCTGCGGATGCATCAGTACACTGATGCCGCTGATCATCGAAGCAGGCTTCGATGCCTGGGAAGGACAGGACAGCGCCAACGACAAGGCGGCTATCATGAAAGAATACGGCAAGGACCTGGCTCAGTGTACTCTGTACATCATCCCGGCGGATATGAGTGACGAGGATGCCGTCGCCCACATTCACAAAACTGTGGACGATCTGGCCATGACCGGACGGTTCGCCTGCCGTCTGAGAGATGAAAAACCGGACAGAGCGGTTAATCTGGCAGATGAACTATATCGCTACAGCCGGCTGAAATATATAGAACTGGCTGAAAAATGAGTGTCAAAAAAGCAGCGGAGAATTTTTCCGCTGCTTTTACTATTTCATATCAGAGGATGGACCGGGCATCCGGAATTCCAAACTCTGTCTCCACCAGCTGGCAGAACCGCTCCCGGCTGGTTACCTTCTCTTCCGTATGTACGCCGTCCACCGTTTTTGCAAACAGATCCTCAATCAGGGAAATGCTGCCGTTTTTCAGTCTCCTGTTCAGCATGTACCGCTGCACGAAAACCGAATCCGGATGGGTGGAGCAGTAAAAGTTGATCGGCACGAAATCCACTTCCGCCTGATTCATAACCGTAAACTGCATCACTTCTTCCCATTCGTCTTCCAGACGGCGGCACAGAGTCCACCAGTACTCATCCGCCTTCTTCATACGAAATGTCCTGCCTGCGATGGTTTTCTCATATCCGTCCTCTACTTTGACAGATGCGCCGGGCTGCGGGCCTCCGTATCCCACATCGCAGTAATACACGCCGTCCTTCAGATAGACCAGATTCCCTCTGTGCAGTACAGGCGGCAGATAATCCTTTCCCCGCAGGATGCGGCTTCTGCAGCCATAAGCCTCAAATCCCAGGGCATTCAGCAAATGGCAAAACAGAGAGTTCAGTTCGAAACAGTATCCTCCTCTTTTTCTGCGGATAATTTTATCAAACAGGTCGTCCACAGCCAGAGAAATCGTCCTTTTTTTCATCACATCCATATTTTCAAAAGGAATTTCACACTGGTGCGCCGTAATAAGTTCATCCAGATACGCTTCATCACACACATCCTTTTGGGGTATATTCAGCCTTTCCAGATAGGCATTGACATCCGGAAGCGGCCGGTACAGTTCTTCATACATAACGATAATGCCTCCCATCTTTCACATTCCTTTTTAGTGTATCATTTTTACATTTTTCTGAAAACCTAATTTCCCGATTTTCAGACACATCGTACAGACTGTTCAGTCCGCGCCGGACATATGGCATCCTCTGTATCATTGTTCCCCCTGTTTTGCTGTAGTATAATGAAAAAAAGCAAAGGAAAATACTATAAACCTTTTGTATGAGTACTTTCCTTTTATTGGAGTGAGCAAACACGATTAAGAGAAGACTGGAGGGATTGTTATGTTGACACCAAAAGAAAACCTGCTGGAAACTATCAAAGTCGACGGCAAACCGGATCGCCTGGTAAATCAGTATGAACCTTTCGTACATATCGGGAACGATCCCTTAAGCGTTTACACCCGCGGCAACCGTGTCCGCGGCACCAACTCCGTGGACAGATGGGGAACGGAAATTCTCTTCCCCCAGGACGCACCCGGCCCGATGCCTCATGTGACAGAGAGCAATAAGGTCTGCCCGGATGTGACTGAATGGGAAAAATATGTAAAAGTTCCTGATCTGGCAGCCAACTGCAGCGACGGATGGGAAGCCGCTCTTGCCAGCGCCGCCGAAGTGGACCGCAGCGAGAAACTGGTGATGGGCTTTATGGGAACCGGTATCTTTGAACAGTGTCATTTCCTCATGGGATTTGAAGATACGCTGATGAATTTCCTGCTGGAGCCGGATGATATGAAACGTCTGGTCGCCAGAATCGCCGAGTACCGTTTCCAGTATGCCAAAATGATCGTTGACAACCTGAAACCGGATGCCATCCTTTCCCATGATGACTGGGGTGCAAAACACAGCCTGTTCATGGATCCGGATATCTGGAGAGAATTCTTCAAAGAGCATTACCGCAGAATCTACGGCTATATGCGGGAACATGATGTCATCGTGATCCACCATGCCGACTCTTTCCTGGAGCCCATCGTGGAAGATATGGTGGAAATCGGCGTTCAGATCTGGCAGGGCGTACTGCCGGAGAACGATATTCCCAAGCTGCAGAAACAGCTGGGCGGCCGCATGACTCTCATGGGCGGCGTGGACGCCACCATCGACCGGGTGGACGCTACGGAGGAAGAGATCCGCGCCAGCGTACGGAAAACCTGCGAAACCTACGGTCCGGGCGGACATTTCATCCCCTGTATCACCTATGGACTGGCCGGAACCATTTATCCCCATGTTGACCCCATCATCACTGACGAGATCAGCCGCTACAACAAAGAAACTTATAACGTATAATATATTTTCCGAACAAAGCACGGGATTTTACTCCTGTGCTTTGTTCACGGAAGGAAGAAAGAACCATGTACCGCAAAACCTATTCCGAACAGTTAAGCGAACAGAAAGGCTTTCTGCTGAACATGCAGATTCTTGCCGATGCCTTCGAAGATCATTATAAACTTCTGGGATTTTTCCCCTCCGGAAACCGTCCCACCCTGAAATCCATACGTCATTACCGCAACGGTACCACCCCCTCCATCAGCAGCGTCTACATTCTGTGGGCTTTTCAGGTTAATTCTCTGTTTTCCTCCTTTCAGGATGTTTCCCTGATCATCATCGGAGAACCGGAACCCGGTCTTTTGTCCCCCAGTACCTCTTATATCGTATTGTCCGAGGACACAGACATCGGCAGTGTCTATGATTTCACCACCGATCTTTTCCTGAAATACGCCTCCTGGGATCTGGCGCTTCAGAAAGCTCTGTTCAGCGACACGCCGCTGCAGGATATGCTGAAAGCCAGTCAGGACATCTTCAAGAACCCTCTTTTCGTCCATGACAGTGACTTTTATGTGCTGGCCTGTCCCAACCGGGTGGAGGGAATGCTGAAATGGATGATCGATTCCAGAAACGGCCGGCCCATGGTCCCGCTGGATACCATCAACGGATTTAAGATTGACAAAGAGTATCTGCACACGCTGAAAACCCGTCACGCCGACATCTTTTCCGCCAATCAGCGGGGCTACCGCGTTCTTTATATGAATCTCTGGAACGGGCAGCATTATGAGGGCCGTATCTGCGTGGATGAGCTTCAGAGCCTGATCAAACCGGGGGATTTCGTGGCCATCGAATACCTGTCCGAAGTCATCCTGACTTCCATCAAACGCCGGAATATTTTCTGGAGCAGCATGGGGAGAAACCCGGAAGAAATCTGCAAAAAGATCCTGGACCAGTCCATCACCGATGAACATGAAGTATCCCGCCTGCTGCGCTTCCTTAGCTGGGGCTATCACGATCAGTACCTGGTCTTCAAACTGATCACCGATCACGCGGATATGACCTCCACCTTCAGCACCAGCGCTTTCGGTTACATCGAATCCCAGGTGTCCTCCAGTCACGCCTTTTTTTATGACAACAGCATCGTCGTCATCGTCAACCAAACCGCGGGCAATAATACCTCTGCGCAGATCGTCAGCGATATCTCCTACCTGCTGCGGGAGGGACTGTTCAAGATAGGTTTGAGCAATGAAATCCATGATTTCTCCCAGCTTCACGTGGCTTACCGGCAGGCCTCCATCGCTCTGGAATACGGCCCTGTCACAGACGATACCAGCTGGTGCTTTTATTTCAAGGACTGCGCTCTGGATTATATGTCCCACAAGGTTTGCGAAGATATCTCCAGCGATTATCTCTGCGCTGCGGAAATCCGCACGCTGATGGATTACGATGAAAAACACAATACCAAACTGGGTGAAACCCTGGAAACCTACCTGACGCTGGAACGCAACGTGGTGCAGACGGCCAGGGCGCTCTTCATCCACCGCAGCACTTTGTTTTACCGGCTGGACCGGATTCACCAGATCACCGGACTGGATCTTGACAATCCCCGTACCCGGCTCTATCTGCTGATGTCCTATCAGATGTTGAAATAGATCCGCTGCCGCCAGCCTTGACTTCTTTTGGCATTGTCCGTATGATGTAAGAAAAAAGGAGGACTCTGCCATGGGTAATCAGCAGTTTCACCGGGAAAAAGGTGTATACGGAAATTCCCTGATGTATTTTCACACCCCCAGCACGGCGGCACTGGAACAGCTTTTTTACTACAATTACTGCGGACTGTTTTACTGTAACTCGCTGTACTGCATCCGGCGGGCTGACAATGAATTCTATGAACCCTATCTTTTCATATTCGTGAAAGAAGGCTGTATGTATCTGGACTACAAAGGACGCCGTTACGAGGCTCATAAAAATGAATGCCTGCTCTTTGACTGCCGTCTGGCCCACTGCTATTATGCCAAAGGTGATACCCTTTTTCAGTTTATCCATTTTGGCGGCAACATCAGCGATTATTACGTGCAGCGTATCTGTCAGAATGATCAGTACGCTTTTACGCCCTCCAATCCCCAGGATCTGTCTGCCGCCCTCTCCCGTCTTCTCGTCTATACGGGAGAACCGGTTCCCCAGGAGCATATGATCTCCGCCGCTATCCATCAGCTGCTGGCGCTGTGCCTTGCCGGAAGCGCAACCCACTCCTCCTTAAATGGCCAGCGGGTAATCAAAGCAGTCCGGTACATGACAGATCATCTGGCAGAACCTATCTCTCTGGAAGATATCGCCGGGCAGACCGGGTTGAATCCCAGTTATTTCAGCCGCCTGTTCCGCCGGTATACCGATACTTCTCCCTACGACTATCTGACAAACCTGCGGATTTCTCATGGGAAAATGCTGCTGATCACCACCAGTGAATCCGTCACATCCATCAGTGAAGCCTGCGGCTTTGGAGATCCGGTGCAGTTTACAAAAATCTTTAAAAAGAAGAGCGGCTTTACGCCGCTCCAGTTTCGCAGAAGCCATACTTCTGCTTAAAAGTTATAATTTCTCGCCGCCTCAAAGGCTTTTGCGATGTGATCTTCCGGGACGTCTCCCATGATGTTGTGAATGGTGGCAAACACATAGCCGCCGCCTGGGGCGAAGATGTCCAGATTCTTTTTGATATGCTCCGCGATCTGTTCCGGCGATTTGTTGGGCAGGGTATCCTGCGTGTCTACGCCGCCTCCCCAGAATACCAGTTTATCTCCGTAGGTATCCTTCAGCTCTTTTGCGTCCATCCCGGCCGCCGTGAATTGCACCGGATTGATGATATCCACCCCCATATCCACGAAATCATCCAGGAAAGGCCGGATCGCTCCGCAGGAATGATACAGCACTTTCCAGTCTGTATTCTGATGTACCCAGTCGTTCAGCCGTTTGAAACAAGGCTTGTACAGTTCCCGGAAAGTTTCCACGGAAAGGAGCTGCCCCACCTGTGTGCCAAGATCGGTACCGCTGATGTTGATGATATCAATGTTGTCTCCCACCGCCTGTTTATAGATCTCCAGATTTTTCAGCCCTGCTTCCGTCCACATTTCCAGTACTTCTTTGACATATTCCGGATAAAGAAGCTGCGCCATACTCCAGTCCTGATACCCCCGGATGCCGGTGGGATTTGGAACCTGAGGCCCTTCGATTTCGGAAGGGTCGCCGAGACTGGATCTCTGGGTTCCCACAACGGCTTTGCCTGTCGCTCTCAGCAGTCTGGCGTTTTCGGCATACCAGTCAGCGTCTTCATCCGTAATGGCTTTCAGTTTGAAGTCTTCTTTGAAATCTTCCGCCGGTCTTAAATCTTCCTCATCGTACTCTGGCGCTCTGTGAAGGGCGTCAAAAAAATAGCCTCCTTCCGGCATCAGATAGCTGGGGCCGTAATGGTCGTTTCCCTGGGGATACAGATAGCTTCTTCCCTTTTCATCCACTTTATATTTATGAGCGGAAGAGATGCGCACCGGCGTGCCGTCAGGCATGGTGAAATCCTGTTTTTCTCCGTATACTCTCACGCCGGCAAAATCCTTTGCCTGGGGCAGTCCCACCACATCCAGGTCCATTTTTTCGATGATATCCGGATCCATCGCCCCGATCATCTGGGATGTTTCAAAAATATCAATGGGCCTTGTCTTCAGGCCGTAATACTTTCTCAGTCGGTAGAGGGCACAGGCACTGATACCGGTATAGAAAGTCGTCCCCATATCCAGCGGCACACGATCCGGCTGCTGATGATTGATTGCCGCCAACACACGTTCTCTTGAAGTCATAGTAAGTCCTCCTTTTTTCATCCTGACTTTATCCTTTTTTCACGTATCTTTGCTGTTGGCTATATCATATCAGCTTGTCTTTGCAGGCACATGATCTGATCTTGACAAAAAACAGTGTTTTCTTGACTTAAAGAAAATGAGCGCCGCCAAACAGCAGCACTCATCTCATTTACGATTCTCTCAGATATCAAGAGCAGCGTGATAGCCCCAGTAAACCGCATTGGTGATGGTGGATACTCTGGATGCATCTCCAATCACCGCCACATAGGGAGCAGCTTCCCGCAGACTGTCTGTCACATCGCTTCTGGATCTCTGACCCAGAGCACAGATCACGGTAGTACCCGGCACCAGATGTTCTTTTCCATCCTTGTCTTCACAGACAATGCCCTCTGCCGTCACCTGTTTTCCTTTGTAACCGGTATGCACGGTAACGTATTTGGCAATCTCCGCCAGCAGCAGCGGACGATGTCTTACATTAGCGTCCGGCGCCAGTTCATCACGCATCTCCACCAGATGAACCTGTTTTCCTTCCATGCCCAGATGAATGGCACATTCACATCCGGCCAGTCCGCCTCCGAATACCACTACCTGATCCGACACTTTGTCTTTCTCCAGATAATAGTTGTTGACGATAACCACGTTATCTCCGTCCAGACCCGGAATAGGCGGAACCAGCGGACGGGAACCTACCGCGATGATGAGAGCGTCCGCCTGCTCATTCTCCACGTATTCTCTGGTCACTTCCGTGTTCAGGCGGATCTCCACGCCTGCCCGCTGTGCCAGCAGCGCATAGGTCTGACCCAGATCGTACATTTCTTTCTTGAAAGGAATGGCCTGCTCGCTTTTGAGGATACCGCCCAGCGCATCGCTCTTTTCACAGAGGATCACCTGATGGCCTCTTCTGGCCGCCGTATAGGCCGCATAGAGACCGCCCGGTCCGCCGCCTGCCACCAGCACTTTCTTTTTCACCGGAGCCGGCTGGATTTCCACACCTTCCATTTCCCGTCCGATCAGCGGATTTACCGTACATCTTCTGGTGGATGTGGCCGCTCTTTCCGCCATACAGGTAAAGCAGCGCAGACAGTGAACGATCTCATCGTCCTGGTTAGCCATCACCTTGCGAGGCAGAAACGGATCTGCCAGCAGCGCTCTCGCCATATACACCACATCTGCCTTGCCGCTGGCGATGATCTCTTCCATCTGCTCGGGACTGTTCAGTCCGCCGAGCGTGGCCACCGGAATCTTCACGTGTTTTTTAATCTCCGCCGCCAGATATACGTTGCAGCCGTGTTCCTTAAACATAGAAGGATGGGTATCGCCGAATCCTCTCTGGTACGTACCCGCAGACACATGAAGCAGGTCGATGTAAGGCTCGATCTGCTGCGCGATACGGCATCCTTCTTCCAGATCATAACCCTCCTCAAAAAGCTCGGAGCCGCTTAAACGAAACTCAATGGGGAAGCCCGGTCCCACTGCTTTTCTCACGGATTTGAGCACTTCGATGGCAAAACGGCAGCGGTTTTCCAGGGATCCTCCGTATTCGTCCGTTCTTTTATTGAAATAAGGCGACAGGAACTGGTTGATCAGCCAGCCGTGACCGCCATGGATCATCAGCATCTCAAATCCGGCTCTCTTTGCCAGTCCGGCCACATTTCCGTAAGCTTCCACGATCTCATCGATCAGTTCTTTGGTCAGCGCTTTCACCTGCACGCCATCCGGACGCACCGTGTCGGACGGTCCCCACTGATTCATGGAATGCTGACGGTTTTTATCTGTCATATACGTTCCCGCATACATGCCGGAATGGGACAGTTCCAGACTGGGGATGGCTCCATGGCGGCGGATCGCATCGGCAGTATAGGTAGCCGCGGCCAGTGAATTTAAAATGGCCGTGTCCAGATGATAGGCGTGAGATCCGTCCGTTTTGGGATGTACCATACATTCGCTGACTGTCACGGCGCCGGCGCCGCCTCTGGCGCGCAGTTCATAGAATGCTGTGGACTTGGGGCCGATACAGCCGTCGTTGGTAATGTCCGTGCCTCCCATGGGCGCGGAAAACATACGGTTGCGGAAGGTTACATTCCCCACCTTGATAGGTTTACATAAGTTCGGATACTTGTACTTCATCACAGCTCCTCCTTCATAATTATTTCTTACTGAAATCATACCAGAAAGTACTCCTTCGCACCAGAAAGAGTCCCTTTCCACCTTACAACCATCCGTTTTCTATCAGATAGCTGTCAAAGGCTCTGATATTTTCAAAATTCCTGCAGCTTTTCCTGCAAATCCGGTAGATATCCCAGCTGACCTTTTCTTCCAGTTCCACGATCCGGACACCCTCCATCCGGAAATGAGCCGTGGAAAAATCAATCACCACGCCGATGCCCACCTTTCCCTGACACAGCTGGAACAGAAAACTGCTGTCCACCGTCTTGGCCGCCACATTGGGCTCAAATCCATACTGTTTACATAATTCCCGAAAGGTATGGAATACCTGAAACTGTTCGTTGAGAATGACGATCCGCTCTCCCATCAGTTCTTTTGCACTGACTGTTTCACGTCTGTACAGAGGATGGCCCTCATAGACGATCAGCCGGATGCTCCGGGAAGCGATTTTTTCCTCATCCATGTGAATCGACGGCGTCTTTCCCACCACGATCCCCAGATCCGCTTCCTGCTCCTCGACCTTCTCCTTTACCTCCCGGTTGGAGTATTCCGCCCATTCCACATAAAGATGGGGGCAGGCGGCGATAAAACCGGACACCAGGGAGAAGGACAGCGCATTTAATACGCCGCGGGCGCAGGCCAGACGCAGCGTCTGATCTTTTCGCTTAATCTGACGGATTCCCTGCTCCGTCTCCTGTGCAAGACGCAGTATTTCCCTGGTTTTTTCATAAAGAAAGGCCGCTCCCTGGGTCGGGGCCACTCCCTTTTTAGACCGCTCAAAAAGGGTAATGTCCAGTTCCTCTTCCAGCTTGTGAATCACCTTTCCCAACCCCTGGGAGGTGATAAAGAGTTTCCCGGCCGCCCGGTTGATGCTGCGCTCTTCATAGACCGCCGCAAAACATTTCAGATCTTTTATATCCATCCTCTGCTTCCCCTTTGAACTGTATTTGAAAAACTCCCGCACCGTATGGTATAGTAGAAAGAAAACGAACAGGAGTTGACTTATGGACACAGAATTAAAATTTGCCGTGCTCATCGACGCCGATAATATCTCGGATAAATATATTAAAATCATACTGGAGGAAACCGCCAACGAAGGCGTGGCCACCTATAAACGGATCTACGGCGACTGGACCAATCCGGCTCTGGCCTCCTGGAAAAGCGTCCTGCTGGATAATTCCATCATCCCCATGCAGCAATACAGCTATACCACCGGAAAAAACTCCACCGACTCCGCCATGATCATCGATGCCATGGACATTCTCTACTCCGGCACAGTGGACGGCTTTTGCATCGTCTCCTCTGACAGCGATTTCACCCGCCTGGTGGCCCGTCTTAGAGAATCCGGCATGCAGGTCATCGGTATGGGAGAAAACAAAACGCCAAAACCTTTCATCGCCGCCTGCAACCAATTTAAATATCTGGACATCCTTTACTCCAACCAACAGAAAAAAGAGAAAAAAGCAGCCCAGGAAAAAGCCTCCAAAGCAGCCGCTTCCAGAGAAAAAAACCGTCCTCAGTCCGATTTGGATATCGTCAAACAAACCATCGCCTCCATCGTGGAAAAGTTTTCCGACGAAGACGGCTGGATCTTTTCCGGCAAACTGGGCGATCAGCTTTCCAAACGGCTTCCCGACTTTGATGTGCGTAATTTCGGCTACGCCAAACTGACCCCCTTTGTCCAATCTCTGGGAGAATATGAAATCAAACACGAATCCAACGGAAATAACCAGAAGCAGATCTACTTCCGGGCAAAAGAAAACGGTTCCAAATAGCCATATTTCCAACACAGAGCGCATAGAATAAAGGGACATCCCACACAGGGAGGAATCCATGAAACGATACGGCGGCATCGCTTTATTCTTTTTCACCCTCTTGCTGATGAGCGTCCTCTCCATTTTGCAGGGAACCAATGCCCGGGAAAAACTGGCCTTGGCAGGCAGTCTGCCATCGGGCAGCGCGCCTGTAAACTGCGCTCCCGCCGATGTTCCCTGCCTTGCTCTGACCTTCGATCTGGATCCTGGTGCGGACAATGTACCAACACTTCTGTCCATTCTGAAAGAACATCATGTCAAAGCCACCTTCTTTGTCACCGGCCAATGGCTCTCCTCTCATCAAAGCGAGGCGAAGGCCATCGCCGACGGCGGTCATGAACTGGGAAACCATACGGAGAATCATCCGGATATGACGTCTTTGAATGAAAAAGCCCAGACAGAAGAACTGACTTTGCTGCACAGCGAAGTCCTGCAGCTGACCGGCGTATCCATGACACTGTTCCGGCCGCCTTACGACCGCTGGGACAATTCTGTCATCCAGAACGCCTCAAAAAACGGCTACCGCACCATTGGCTGGAGCATTGACTGTCTGGACTGGAAGGATTACAGCGCCAGTGATATCGTATCCTCTGTCTGCGAGAATGATTCTCTGCGAAACGGCAGCATCATCCTTCTGCACGGAGGCGCCCGTCATACTGCGGACGCCCTTGCTCCCATGATTACCTCTTTGCGGGAAAACGGCTATCAGTTTTCCACGGTCTCCCGATTGCTGGAAAGCCGCTGACTGTTTCAGCGGATAAAATTGGTCTGAATCATGGTTTCTTTCTCCGGCATGCCCTCCGCCTCTTTTTTCTGTGCGATGGCTTTCAGCATCCAGGCCATATCCAGTCCCAGCGTCCGCATGGTCTGAAGTCCTTCGATATCCTGACAGACCTGTTCCGGCTGCATACCGTGAACAGAATTCCAGTACTGGGAAGTCACAATGGGCATCTCGGCCAGGGCAAAGTATTTGTTCAGCCGGTCAAAAGCCGCGCTGGCCCCGCCGCGTCTGGCGCTGACCACAGCCGCCGCCGCTTTATAACGGAACTTTGGCGTCGCAGAAAAGAAAACCCGATCCAGCACCGCGCACAGGGCGCCGTTTGCGGAACCGTAATACACCGGGGAACCCACTACCACCCCGTCGGCTTCCTCAATCTTTTCCCTCCAAAGATTTGCCACATCGTCGTCAAAGGCACATTTCCCGGTTTTCGCACAGCTGCCGCAGGCGATACAGCCTCGCACCGGATTTTTCCCCAGCTGAAGGATCTCTGTTTCCACTCCGTTCTTATTCAGCTCTTTTGCCACCTCGCTCAGCGCGGTAAAGGTACAGCCCGCCTCATGGGGACTTCCGTTTAATAATACAACTTTCATTTCCGTCCTCCTCCTTACGTTTTTCTTGTTTTTATTTTACCCTACTTTTCCTGCGCACGCAAGAAACCGCTGCATTCGCAGCGGTTTCTGAATCGCATTTTTATGATCTTCTGTTGTAATTGATCAGACAGCCTTTGAGGATAATTTCCCTCTCATCATCCGTCAGATCACCCAGCTTCACCGTAAAAGCTTCCAGCTTGTCGCTCACCTTATAAATGGTGATTGCTTCCGCTTTTTCGGCTACCGCTTTGCGGATATCCGGCACGAAAAGATAGTCGCCGTTGGCGAAGGGAAGTTCGCCTTCCGGAATCAGGAAGGGAAGCATACCCCAGTTGATCAGATTGGAGCGATACCTCTTGGTGGCATACTCATTGGCAATATTTGCCCAGCCGCCCAGTACTTTCTGACAGGAAGCGGCCTGCTCGCGGGCGGAACCGTCTCCCGGCTTCACCGCAAAAATAGTGCTTCCGATACCGGTATTCTCATTGTCAAGAGCATATCCGGCCTTTTTCACCGTCTCCATCACCGGAGCCAGTTCTGACAGCGCCTGACAGGGATCTTCGCCCGCTTCTCTGGCATGTTCCGCAGCCTGCACTTCTTTGGCCCGTCCCACATAGGCCGGATCCTTTCGGGAAAGTGTAAACTCCGCCAGTCCCAGCGGATTGGAACGATAGGAGGAGGTCTCTCCGGAAGGAATCAGCTCATCGGTTGTGGTTACCGGATCATGGATCTCGCTGACCACCTTCAGGATCAGATGATCCGTCAGCGCCGGCATCTTCGGCCAGTCTTTGATATTGGGGCCAAACTTGATCTCCACGGAAGGATCGGCCACGCCCTTGCTGTCAAATACTCTGTTTTCATAGATAGTTTTATCAAAGTGGTATACCGGATGACGGTATTCTCCGGCAAACTCTGTCGCCGGCGTCAGATAACCTTTATTGGCCGCTGTGGCGGCAATGGATCTGGCATCCATCAGCGCTACGGAAGAAATCTGACCATTCTGAATCTTGGATCCCTCCCGATTGGGGAAGTTTCTGGTGGAATGACGGATGCTCAGCGCATTGTTGGCCGGCGTATCGCCCGCTCCGAAGCAGGGGCCGCAGAAAGCCGTCTTCACTATGGCTCCCGTCTCCATCAGATCCGCCAGCACTCCGTTTTTCGCAATTTCCATATAGATCGGCGTACTTGCCGGATAAATGCTTAACGTAAATTCATCGTAACCGATGCTGGTGCCTCTTAAGATATCCGCTGCCGCGCAGATATTTTCAAATCCGCCGCCGGCACAGCCTGCGATAATACCCTGCTCCACATAAAGCTTTCCGTCTCTTACTTTATCCTTCAGGGTATAATCGATCTTACCGTCCAGACTGATCAGCGCCTTCTTCTCCACATCATCCAGAATATCCATCAGGTTGGCGTTCAGCTCATCGATGGTGTAGGTATTGCTGGGATGGAAGGGCATGGCGATCATAGGTTTCACCTTATCCAGTTCCACATGAATGATGCCGTCATAGTAAGTCACCGCTCCGGGGTTCAGTTCTTTATAGTCTTCGCTTCTTCCATGAATATCATAGAATTCCCGGATGGTATCGTCCGTTCTCCAGATGGAGGACAGACAGGTTGTCTCTGTGGTCATCACGTCCACGCCGATACGGAAATCAGCGCTTAAGCTGGACACGCCAGGTCCCACAAATTCCATCACTTTGTTCTTCACATATCCATTGGCAAATACAGCTCCGATGATGGCCAGCGCCACGTCCTGCGGTCCCACGCCGGGAACGGGAGCGCCTGTCATATATACGCCTACCACACCGGGCATGTCGATATCATAAGTCTGCTCCAGCAGCTGTTTTACCAGCTCCGGTCCGCCCTCACCCATAGCCATGGTGCCAAGAGCTCCATAACGGGTGTGGCTGTCGGAACCCAGGATCATCTTTCCGCCTCCTGCCAGCATCTCACGGGCGAACTGATGGATCACCGCCTGATGGGGCGGAACGTATACGCCGCCGTATCTCTTGGCGCAGGTCAGGCCGAACATGTGGTCATCTTCATTGATGGTGCCGCCCACCGCGCACAGCGAGTTGTGGCAGTTGGTCAATACGTAAGGAACCGGAAACTTCTCCAGCCCTGATGCTCTGGCCGTCTGAATAATTCCCACAAAGGTAATGTCATGGGATGTCAGCTTGTCGAACTTAATCTGCAGCTTGTCCATATTGCCTGATGTATTGTGATCTGCCAGAATTCCATAGGCAATGGTATTTCTGGCTGCCTCCTCTTTGGAAGGCGCCTGGCCGCCCAGCTTGCTCTCCAGCACGGCGCGGGCATCACTGGTATCCGGCACCAGTTCTGTTCCGTTCAGCAGATAGGCGCCGGTATCGTATAATTTAATCATGAAACTGCTCCTCCTGTTTTGAAATATCCACAAAATCTTGTAACATTATAGCATTAACTGTTTTCTGCCGCAAGACTTTCCCAAAAACTGGAGGATACGCAGGACTGTCTCTTACTCCTCCCAATCTTCCAGCGCCGGGAAGGTCAGGGTTACCTTAAACAGATCCCCGTCCAGATAGATCTCAAACTGGCCGCCCTGCAGCTGCGTCAGATTTTTGGCGATGGACAGGCCCAGTCCGCTGCCCTGGGTGCTTCTGCTGGCGTCCCCTCTGGTGAACCGTTCCGTCAGCTCATCCGCACTGATGTTTAAGGGATATTCCGACATGTTCTTAAAGGTCAGCACCGCCTTTTTTTCCACGAGGTTCAAGTCAATGTAAACCCGGGTGCCCGGCATGGCGTATTTGCAGATATTGTTCAGCAGGTTTTCAAAGATCCGCCACAGCTGCTTTCCGTCGGCTGTGATCACCACCGGCTCTCCCGTCTGATTCAGGACGGTCACCAGTCCTTTCTGTGCCAGCTTATCCTCGAACTCCCCGCAGGCCTGCTGCAGCAGCTGCTGTACCTGAAGCCGACTCATATGCAATTCCACATTTCCAGTGGACACCTTGCTGGCTTCGATCAGATCATCCGTCAGCTGTTTTAGCCGCTGAGATTTGGCGTCCAGGATGTCGATATACCCTCTGATCTTTTCGTCCTGAATATTTTCCCGTTTCAGCAGATCCACGTAGTTGATGATGGAGGTCAGCGGCGTCTTGATGTCGTGGGACACATTGGTAATCAGTTCTGCTTTAAACCGCTCATCCTTCATGGCCTTTTTCACCGCCGCCTGCAGGCCGTCCCCCACAGAATTGACACAGCCGGCCATTTCTGCGTTTTCCCCCTTCAGGGTACTGGTATCGATTTTATAGTGCAGCTCTCCGGCGGCGATTTTTCGAAGTCCTTCCTTGATCGTCTCTCTGCCGGCAGATTCCTTTACCAGATAGAGAAGAACAAGCGTGTCCCCGATCAGCGCCAGGACGATTGCGAATCCGCCAAACAGTCCCAAAAGGATTAAATGGGCCAGGATGAATCCGATAAAAAGAATGATCACCTTGCCGGAGGTCTGACGGGCGTCATACACCCGGCGGCACATGTGGACAATACTGCGCGTCAGACTGTTTTCCCACAGAGTCTTTGCTTTCTTTCTTCGCACCAGACTTAAATAGCCCCACATAAAGACGACTGTCTCCGCCATACTTATAACTGATATAAAGGCCATGGACACTGCACTGCTGTAAACAGTATTTGTCACACTGATGCCAAAGGCAAATACCAGGAAAAACACAGCCAGAACCAGAACCGCCGCCGCTTCCGTGGGCATATGGTCAAACCTGGAAAGAACGATTTCACCGCCCTTCTCCTTCCTTCCTGTCTGTATGGTGGCAACTACAAAGCAGGCCAGACCAAGAATCAGGCAGAGTACCGCCGCTGCCACGTAGAATCGGAAATGAGGCTGATAGACATCATACGTTTCTTTTACCTCCCGCAGATGATCTAAGGAGGTAAAATCCAGATCCAATGCGATCAGCACTTCTTCGTTGTCTCCCATCACCTGAGAATCCCGGAAAAAGCTCTGCAATTCCTGACGCGCCCGGTTATCCGCCTCATTGTGATAGGTGATCTGTCCGTCTTCCCTTGTGTAGGACAGCATCCAGGTGCAGGTATCTGGTATCTCATCGGGAACTTCTTTTCGCTTTTCCCACTCTTTCACATTGGTAAAGACGGTACCGTCCTGCATATTTTTCGCAAACACCTTGATGTTGCTGTCCATGTTTACGTTACGTCCGTCCAGATAAACCTGAAGGTCTGACAGCACCTCTGACAGAGCCCGGAACACCTGAATACCATAAGCCGTCCCTTCGGCTCCCCGTTCCTGGATCTGCTGTTCCAGTGAAATCAGTGAAAGGGGGAGATGGCCTTTTGTCACATCCTCCAGGACAAGATTCTCCGAAGCCTTCTCGCCGTAATATTCTTCATAGTATTCCGAAGCAGAACCAAAAAACTCTTCCGGGACCTCCAGTATATAATCAAGCTCATCCGCCACTCCGTCCTCCAGCATTTCCTGCAGAACGCTCACTTCAAACGTGGTGCTTTTATCTTTTTTCTTCTCATCTGTCTGCGCAGGATCCAGGATATCGATCGTCCTGGTTTCATCGTATTTTCCATTCTTTTCAAACAGTGGTTTATACTTCGCATAGCGGGATTCGCTGTGCACTTCCTGAGCGATAAAATCTCCGCATCCTGCCGTCTCCCAGTAGGGCTGATTCCCCGTCAGATCCTCCATGCTGCCCACCTGTCCCGCCACATACCCGGCCAGCATCACCGAGAGAACAAAACCGGCTACGCAGAGAATCTGCAGAATCAGCGTCGTCATTTTAGCAAATCGGGAATACAACTGTATCTGTCTTTTTTCTTCCATTATTGTCGCTCCTTTCTTTACCCGGGCTATTGGATTTTCTCCACTTTATAGCCTACACCCCAGACCACCTTCAGGTAGCGGGGCTCTTTGGGATTAATCTCGATTTTTTCACGGATATGACGGATATGTACCGCCACCGTGTTATCAGCGGCAATGGCTTCTTCCTGCCAGATACTCTCGTAGATCTGCTCGATGGAAAATACCCTCCCCTGGTTTTTCATCAAAAGCAGCAGGATATTGTATTCAATAGGCGTCAGCTTCACTGGTTCTCCATCCACGGTGACCTCTTTGCGGTCATCATTCATCATCAGCCCGCCGGTTCGGTATACGTGTTCTGACTGTTCCGGCATATTCCCCAGTCTGGTATAACGGCGCAGCTGCGATTTCGCCCTGGCCACTAATTCCAGCGGATTAAAGGGCTTTGTCACATAGTCGTCCGCTCCCATATTCAACCCCAGAATCTTATCCGTATCCTGAGATTTGGCTGACAGCATGATAATGGGAATACTGCTTTCTTCACGGATTTTCAGCGTGGCCCGGATCCCGTCCATCCGCGGCATCATAATGTCCAGAATCAGCAGATGAATTTCTTCTCTTTTTAGGATTTCCAGCGCCTGCAATCCGTCATAAGCCTTGTAGATCCGATATCCTTCCTGGGAAAGATAAATTTCTATGGCATCCACAATCTCTTTGTCATCGTCACATACTAATACATTCAACATGATCTCACCCCTTCCCCTCATCCAGAGGACTGTAGTTTTCTCCCTGAACTCTAAGTATAGCTTAACCATTTCCGCTTTTCTATACTATAGCAGGCAATTCTTTATATTTAGTCCGGGAAAATCTTAAGACTTTCTGAATTTCTTTTTTCTCTGTCTTATTTGCATTTGTCGAGTTTTGTCGAATTATATCAAATTTTTTCAATTCTTATCCACAATTCTCTTTCATGCTGTAAAATAAAGAAAAGCTAGGAGGGATGCTATGGAAAAGATTAATGATCTCGTCAATACCTTGGGGATCCGCGCCACCTATTGCGGATACCATTACCTGTGCTACGCGCTGGAACTGTGCCGTAAAAACGAAAACTATATCCTTTATGTATGGAAATATCTTTACACGGATATTGCGGAACATTTTAAAAAAAGCCGCTCCAGTGTGGAACATGCTCTTCGTACCGTCGTGACTTTCTGCTGGTACAACGGGAACCGGGAATTTCTGAATACGATCGCCGGCTATACGCTGGATACCCGGCCCACCGTGGGGGAATTTATCGCAATTCTTCATTATTACCTGGAACGAAGCTGAAAAATTTCCAGGTAGTTTCTTTTATTTTATAAATTTCCTGTAAACAACTTTATAATTTGTTTCTTATCCTTTCACAAAACGTTAAAAATAATATCACACTTCTATCACATTTAATCTATATACTAAAGTCATAAACAAAACAAACCAACTACTTTTATATAGATTTTCTTTTTCATACGTGCCGGGGCATCGCCCCGGCCCTCCTTTCTTTATACACTTTTCCCGGTTCCCCCAAAGAATGAGATTTTCAAAATCTCTTGCGTCCTGCTGCCGGATATGCTATATTGAGAATAGAAAAGGAACAACCACCCACAAAGTGGTTGACCTCCTGGTAAGAATGTAAGCCTACCTGACCGCCAAGTACAAGGTAGGCTTATTTTTTTTCGCTTGTTTCTCCTATCAATATAGGCAAGCAGTGCAACCAGAAATGAACCGCCTAAAAATAACAGGCTTAATACTTCATATGTATCCATTTGCACCACCTCCCTTCTTTTTCAAGTTAGGGAGGCTTACCACCTTGTAACACGATTGTTCCTTATGCCATTCTACCATGCAATGTAATTTCTTTCAATCGCATTTCTCAAGCTTATATACGCCAATTTAAGCTTTAATATCATTTACCCCATAGATTATATACCTAATCGTCTTTAATGCCTTTATACGGCCTCCTGGAGGGGTATTTCAGGCTCCGGATTGATTCCCGTGCTTTGCTTACTTCCTGTTTTTCCGCTATGGGATATTATAAAATCCAATCTGGCAGCAGGACACCCCATTATGTTAAATTTTTGTCAAAGTTGGAAATGTCTATACCCCCGCCAGTAGATTTCATATCCACTCCTGTTCCCAGCCAGGGGGGATATCCCCGGATCATCTTCAGCTGATAACTGGACACCTTACAAAAAGTCATATCTTTATCCTGTCTCTGAAGTAATTGCCATCATTACAGATAGAAGTCTGTGGAGGTTTTGTGGAGCAAATGTGGAGGTTTTAAGTTCCATTGTGGATCAAAAAAGCCAGTATTTATAAGGCTTGTGGAGATGTGGAGATTATTTTTCCTAAATAAATAAAAAATTGAAAATAATACTATATGTATAAATATATAAAAGAATGAGAAAAAAACCTCCACACTTCCTCAAGGTCACGCAAACGCAGTACAGTACGGCACTGTCATCGACAAGCGCCCTTCAGGAATATTGGAACAAATATGGAGAAGTAATAGACGGATACGAAAAAGAGGATCCGGAAGATTATATAGAAAACCTGATAAGGAAGAAACAAAGCCGCTGCCGTGCTTTATCCGCTTTAAACGCTCTCCTGTCCCATCCCGCTGGTGAAAAGATTCTGGAAAACCTTTATGCCTATCTCAATTTTGAACATGAACCAACAGAAGAGGAAAAAGAAGCTGCTGAAAAATATAATACTCATTATGGCACAAGCTACAAAGGCGTTATCAAGGGGAAGAATGTCTATGTAAACTCTGAATATTTAAACATATCATTTCTAACCTCTTTGCAGCATAACTGCATGGAATTAAAAGATGAAATGACTAAAAAAGCACCTGATACCGAGTAAGGTATTGGGTGTTCATTACGCGCTGTTTTTATCTATATCAAAAAAGTGGTGTCAAAACCAAAAACATCCCCTTTTCCCAGTTTTCAAAAAGTCCCTCACACCCCTTGATTTTCAGGAAAAAACTGCTATAATAATCACATGCAGATATGGTTCATCGGTAGAACGCTAGCTTCCCAAGCTGGAAAGGCGGGTTCGACTCCCGTTATCTGCTGTTCTTTTTGTCCTGAGCAGTTTCAGCAAAGAGGTACCTATCATGTTTCGAATGTGGTGTAAACAATGGAAACAAAACAAGATGATCAACGATGTGGTAATTGAAAACAATACCAGCGACACACGCACACACAAAATTCTGGACGGCGTGGTGGAAGCCTGTGACGGCTGGGATCTGTCAAAGCCCATCTGGCTGGATTCCAATATTCAGGAATTCCAGAAGATGAGCAAAACCAGGTTCAGCCAGGATAACTTTATCGAGGAGATTCCGTTTGATTATCTGGAAATTCAAATTCTGGATGAGTAATCCGGCAAAACAACGGTATGTAAAATTTATGTACAGCATATAACCCGGCGCTGATTTGCGCCGGGTCTTTTAATCCGGATTAATATGCAGGGCCGCGCCTCTTGGGGCGCTTTATTTATAAAATCAACCGTCTTTTTGGCATCATCTATGCCGTCCAGGTCTGCCGGTTCTTCCTTTCTCTTTCTTTTCCGTTGAAGCATTGCGCCCCCGGATTGTAATCTGTAAGCAGATCCACCCAAAGCGTGAACCGATATTTTGGCAGGGCACATTTAAGGCCGTTTTCTCCATGCCGTGCTTGATTACCGGGAATCTGCTCCCGGAATAATTTGCGGACCTCTTTCGTCAGATGATACGAAAAAATTCCCTACTGAAATTCGACAGCAGCACTCAGAATCGGGAAATCAAGTCAAATATTCTTTTATCACCTCCCTCATAATATCCTCCTCTTCTGGAGTCAGAAACTGAGAAAACTTTGAGGAACTGGCGGCAGTCTGTCGGATCCCTTCCGTCACCTGAGCCGCCAGAGAATCTCTGTCTTCCTTTAGCTCGGAAACTACTTCCGCTTTCTTTTCCGGTATGGTTCTGTTTTCAATATAGTCCGTCAGTCCATCCAGTATCATATCTTCTTTTTGCCCGAAACCCAGGAAGGGCCGCAGCAGCAAAAGAATTAACGCCGAGAGCGCTCCCGCCATCAGATACTGATAGCGCACCGCCTCACCGTAGGAATTCAGATAAGCGCCATAGAGCCCCGCTCCCATCAAAATCAACGAGCCCAGGCCGCAGTATCCACTCCATCTTCTGAGCCGATAAACAAAAACGCCGAAGCTTTTACCCTTCATCATCTGTGTACGGATAAACGCTTCTGCGTTTTGTATCTTTTCGTTCTTTATGGTTTTCATCTGGTATATCTTTATAAATTCTTTTATCCATTTACTCTTTGGCGTGTCCATCCGTCCCAGATCACGGATCGTCCTGTCATAAAATGCATTTACCATCAAAAGCCAGACCACCCCGATCACGGTGAGCGCCGCTATGGCATAGAACAAGGCGTGACTTTCCAGAATACTGTTCAGCATATCGTTTCCCCCTTTTCTTTCCGGGAATCCTGTCCCGGTATGGTCATTATATAGCACCGGGAGCCGTTTGAAAACAAAAATCGTTCGACAGATTCTTGGAAAATCAGCCTTTCACTCTGTTTCTAAAGTTCTACAAGCAAGTCACCATATGGCTTACCAGACGAACGCCGTTCTCAATGGCTTTCTTCTCAAAGGCAGGATAATCCACCGAAGCGCTGTCGTCTGCTTTATCAGAAATGGAACGAATCACCACAAAGGGAACATGATTCAGGTAAGCTGCCTGAGCGATAGCCGCCCCTTCCATTTCCGTACAATATCCCTGGAATTTTTCTATGATATTCTCCTTCACCCGGCGGTCAGCGATAAACTGATCCCCGCTGACTACCCGTCCTTTAAATACGCCTACTTCAGGGTTCACTTCATGACTGGACGCTTCCGCCTGCTCTATCATCTGAAGGTCAGCCTTAAAGGCCAGCACGTCCATTCTCGGAATCTGTCCCGGTTCATAGCCAAATTCTCTGGCATCCACATCGTGTTGAAGAGCGTCGGTGGAAATCACGATATCTCCAATATTGATTTCATTTTTCAATGAGCCGGCAATGCCCGTGTTGATGATACCGTCCACCTGGAAATCGTCCACCAGAATCTGAGTACAGATGCCTGCGTTTACCTTGCCGATTCCCGAACGCACCACCACCACTTCTTTTCCATTTAATATACCAAGATTAAACTCCATGGAGGCCTTCTTCCGGATGGTTACCTGTTCCATCATTTCCTTTAATCTGCTGACTTCCTCTTCCATGGCGCCGATGATACCGATTCGCTTCATGAGGTCACACTCCTTTTTCTGTTTGTTTTCCCGTCCATTATAACAGAGATTCTTCTTTCCGGGAATATTTCCTATAGAAACTTTCTTTCATCTTTGCTATAATACGCAGTGACAGTAAAACAGTGTTTTTATTGAAGCAGGAGGTTTTTATCATGGTATATAAGACAAGAGGCGTCTGTTCCTCTGCAATACAGTTTGAGATCACAGACGGAAAGGTACATAACGTGGCGTTTCAGGGCGGCTGTAACGGAAACACCAAGGGCATTGCCGCTCTCGTGGAAGGTATGGATGTCAACGAAGTCATCCGGCGGCTGGAAGGTACCCGCTGCGGCTTTAAGCCAACTTCCTGTCCCGATCAACTGGCCAAAGCCTTAAAGGACGCTATCCAGTAACGTAAAAAAGGACTGCACGGATGCGGTCCTTTTTACGTTGCTTTAACGATCCCATTTGTCACAGAGAGAATTGATCTGCCCTGTAAATTTAGCCAGATCCTTATTTGCTCCCCCTTCATTATGACGGATCACCGTCATCAGCCTCTGGCCGGCAGCCACCAGCCGGTCGTAGACTGTAGAAGCTCGGGAGGCCGCCTTCGAAGCCGGCCGTTTGACCGGAATGCCCCTGGTTTCCAGTAAACACCGGTTCCCTTTCAAATCATAAATCGTGCCGCTAAAAGGCGCCAGCGTATCATATCCCAGTTCATTTCTGATCCGGTCGGCAAAAACCTGGCAGACTGAATCTTCTCCATGATTGACAAACACCATCTTAAGGGTGGGTTCATAAGCCTTCAGCCATCTCATCAGACCTTCTCTGTCCGCATGGCCGCTGATACCGGGAAGCACCCGGATATCTGCCTGTACCATAATCTCCTCTCCAAACAGCTTCACCGTATCCACACCATCCACCAGAATACGCCCCAGCGTGCCCACGGCCTGATAACCCACGAACAGAACGGTACACTCCTTCCGCCACAGGTTATGCTTCAGGTGATGCTTAATCCGCCCCGCATCGCACATGCCGCTGGCAGACAGGATTACCTTACAGTTCTCCTTCGTATTGATAGCCTTGGAATCATCGCTGGTCACCGACAGCTTCAGCCCGGGGAAGCTGATGGGATTGAATCCTTCATTGACGATTGCCTGGGCAATCTCATCGTAACACTCCTGATGATGTCTCTGAAAAATACTCGTGGCTTCCACTGCCAGAGGGCTGTCTACGTAAACCTCAAAGTCTCCGTGACCCTGCACCAGTTTCCGCTCCTTTATCTCCCGGATAAAGTAAAGCATTTCCTGAGTTCTTCCCACCGCAAATGAAGGAATCACCACATTGCCGCCCCGATCAAAGGTTTCTTGAATCACCTCTGCCAGCATCTGTGCATAATCTTCCACTTTCTCATGGGTTCTGTCCCCATAGGTGGACTCGATCACCACATAATCCGCTTCATGAATATACTGAGGATCCTTGATGATGGGCTGATCCGTATTCCCCACATCCCCGGAAAACACGATCTTTTTCTCCTCTCCATCCTCCTGAAGCCATATCTCGATACTGGAAGACCCCAGCAAATGGCCCGCATCGATAAACCTTACCTTAATCCCTTCCGCAATCTGCATCACTTCTCCATACTCGCATCCTGCCAGCTGGCTGATTACGCCAAGGGCGTCATCCATGGTGTAGGCAGGAACGTATTCCTCTCTGCCGCTTCTGCGCCCTTTCCGGTTCCGCCATTCTGCCTCAAACATCTGGATATGGGCGCTGTCCTTCAGCATGATATCACACAGATCCTTCGTGGCGTTTGTAGCATATACCGGTCCCCGGAATCCCCGGGCATACAAAAGGGGCAGATTTCCGGAGTGATCGATGTGAGCATGGGTCAACAGTACGAAATCAATATCTGCCGGCAGTACCGGAATATCCTGATTCTCATAGGTATCCGGTCCCTGCTGCATGCCGCAGTCCACCAGGAATCGTTTCCCTGCCGCCTCCAACAGCGTACAGCTTCCTGTTACCTCATGGGTAGCTCCTAAAAATGTAATCTGCATGAACTATCCTCCTGTCCGTCTTTCGTTATCTTTATTATACCCGCCGCCCTGTAAAAATACAACAGATATGGAAAACCCTCCGCACACGGGGCATGTATGCGAAGGGTCACAAATGATAACATACGAAACATCATAAAATGAAAAATGTCCTATGGATCTGAACTGAATTCCTCCACATCACTCCTTTCTCCTCTGTTCGCGTACAGTTATTTCGGCAGAAAAACGATACGCCCAGTGTTACCCTCTTTTTTCATTGGTTTCTTTCTTCTTTTCTCTGGTTAACAAGTTACATATGCTCTCCTCCAGGAAGACCCGGTAATGCAGGTTTTCCGTGCAGGCTCCTTTTGAGAGCATGGGGTTACGTCAGGTTCCGGTTAGTCTATGTACAACCCACTCGTTGTGGTTGATGTACTCTCCTTCACGCCGCCTTCCTTCGCAGCGTGGTAACCACGCAAACGATAGTAATAGCCCTTGGGAACTGATTTTGTAAAGGATTTACTTAACGATGACACATTGGAAGCTGAATATTCCCAGGATAAGTAGGAATAAAAATTTCGTCCATTCGTGGATCTCTCCAGATAAATATTCAAATATACTGTATCACATCTTTGATATCCATTTGTAGATCCATAAATACTTATCTTACCACTCCCTTTATCCACCAGTTTTACTGATCCACCTGATAAATAAGCGCCTTTTTGGAGAACCTGCGCATAATCACTGACTTCAGTTTCTGTTTCCGTAAGGTCATGATATACAGGAACCTCAATTTCCATTACTTCCTTTTCTGACTCTGCATAAATTTCAGGTGAAAATCCGCACATTACAATTATTGCAATAATCAATAATCCACCCAGTTTCAGCCACCGTCTCCTCATATATTCTTTCCCCCTTTCCTGTATTTTCCCGCATTACAATAAGAATACGAAAAACCAAAGAAAAAATTACATTAATATGTCATTGAATCTAAAATTTTTTTCATTTCCTCCAAACCAACCGATCCCGTAATATAATAATATGTATTTTTATATATCCATTGTGCGCTGTATGATTTTTTTTCGTTTATTTCATTTTCAGCTTCCCAAATATCTATTTCCAATTGAGCCATTTCTGTTTTATACGTATCAACAATTTCTCCATCAAAACTTCTGCTGTATACTGTATTCTGATCATTTCCACCCGATATATAAAATGTTATTACCCCCTCATCTGCAAATTCATAATATATTTCAGCAACACTCACATCTTTATAAATCTGATATCCGGAAAAGGAAGAACCTTCCGGAACATAAAAAAACTCCGGCACCTCCACCCCCAGCGTCTGTTCAATGTCATCCCTGGCCTGCTGCTCCGTTATATCTGGCAGTATCGCTTCCTCACTGTTATCCACATTCACCGTTGTACTCCCACCAAAAAACTCCTCCACCTTCTGTACCAGAAAGATACGGTTGGCCTGACTGGTCATGGAAAGGCCGAAGATACCTGCCAGCGTCACCGCAAATACCGCCGCTCCCTGCGCAACCCGTCTGCGGACCGATTTCTTCTGCTGCTTCTTTTGTTCCTCCTGCAGCACCTGCATCAGGATGGCCGCGCGCAGCCGTTCCTTATCCACCGGATTTTCCTCCAGCGGGACGTTTTTAATCTCTTCTTCTATTTCCGCTGCCTCCCGGAGAAGTTCTTCATCCAGATTCAGCTTCGTTATTTTCTGTTTTTTTGACTTCATCATCAAACTCCTCCCGGTTCCTGCAACTTTTCTTGACTTTTCTCCCTCATGGTATAAAATATAAGGATAATAACAGGCATTGCCAAAAGCACTGCCTCCAACGAAAAGCAGGAGGTTTATCCATGAAGCACATAGTACTCACCGGCGGCGGCACCGCAGGCCATGTTACGCCAAATATTGCCATGGTTCCCCGTCTTCGGGAACTGGGTTATACCATATCTTACATCGGCTCCTACGACGGCATCGAAAAAAAATTGATCGAAGATATGGAGATTCCTTATTACGGCATCTCCTCGGGAAAGCTAAGAAGATATTTCGATCCCAAGAATTTCACCGACCCCTTCAAGGTTCTGAAAGGCTATCGTGAGGCGAAGAAACTGTTAAAGGAACTGGCTCCCGATGTGGTCTTTTCCAAGGGCGGCTTCGTCACCGTTCCCGTAGTAACCGCCGCAAAGAAATTGAAAATCCCCGCTATCATCCACGAATCGGATATGACGCCGGGGCTGGCAAACAAGCTGTGCATCCCCTCCGCCTCCAAGGTCTGCTGCAATTTCCCGGAAACCGTGAAACTTCTGCCGGAGGGCAAGGCTGTACTGACAGGTACGCCCATCCGCCAGGAGCTGCTGACAGGTAACCCCATCAGCGCCCTGGAATTTACTGGCCTTTCCACCGATAAACCGGTGATTCTCATCATCGGCGGCAGTCTGGGCGCGGCGGCCATCAATGATGCCATCCGCAAGATCCTTCCGGAACTGCTGAAGGACTTCCAGATTATCCACCTTTGCGGAAAAGGTAAACTGGACGATACCCTGACGAATGTTCCCGGCTATGTACAATACGAATATATTAAGAAAGAACTGGCAGACCTGTTTGCCCTGGCCGATCTTGTCATTTCCCGTGCCGGCGCCAACGCCATCTGCGAAATCAGCGCTCTGAAAAAACCGAACCTGCTGATCCCCCTTTCCGCCAAAGCAAGCCGCGGCGATCAGATCTTAAACGCCCGCTCCTTCGAACGGCTGGGATACAGTATGGTGCTGGAAGAAGAACAGATCACAGACAATACGCTCTATAATGCCATCATCGAACTGTATCACAACCGACAGTCTTACATCGATGCCATGGCCGCCAATCAGGAAATAGATTCCATCGAAAAGATCCTGCAGCTGATCGAAGAATGCCAGCAACCTGCTCAGGATGAATAATCATCGGGATTAAATTTATCGCGCAGCCACTGCTTCGCCCGATGCTGTTTGATTCTCAGATTGGACAGGCTGATACCGAGATCACTGGCCACATGCTTCTGTTTTTCTCCGGAAGCGGCCACTCTTACGATGATCTCGTACCACTGCCTGTCCTTTTCTTTTAGTTCCGCCAGTACTTCTTTCCGAAACTCTTTGCGGATAAACTCCTTTTCCAGATCGTCAAACTCAACATCCGCATAGGGATTGCGGGTTTCGCCGCATATTTCATGCTTGTGGAACTTCTTTCTCTGAAAATCGATGGCTTTATGCTTCGCCGTCACCAGAAGCCACGGCTTGATATACTTTTCCTGAAGAGAATCTCCGTTCAGAAAAAACAATGTGAAAACTTCCTGACATATATCCTGTGCATAATGATAATCCTGTAAAATGTTAAAAGCCGTCTTCATTACCATGAGATAGTATCTGTCATAAAGTTCGTTAAACTCCGACACTTTCATGACGATCCCCCCCAACTTTTCCTTACAGTTGTTTTTTCACTTCAGTTACGATTTCATCTCTGGCTTCATCCGTTAGCTCGCCCGGTTTCCAGCTAAGACCCACATTGTCATTGTCATACCTGGGAATCAGATGGATATGGAAATGAAAAACTGTCTGGCCTGCCGAGGTACCATTATTCTGCACCACGTTAAATCCGCTGCATCCCAGCGCTTTCGTCATGGCGATCGCCATTTTCCGTGCCAGTTTCATGGCCGATGCCGCCGTCTCTTCATCGATTTCATAGAGATTCCCATAGTGTGCCTTGGGCAGAATCAGCGCATGACCTTTGCTTGCAGGTCCAAGATCCAGGATCACCCGAAACTGCTCGTCTTCATACAGCGTTGCCGACGGAATTTCTCCATTCGCAATTTTACAAAAAATACAATCAGACATTCTTTTTTCCTCCTTCACCGACAATATCATTTACTTAATCCTATTTTGTCGTATTTTGGCTGATTTTGCAACATAATATTGTTTGCCATTTAAAAATTCTAATGATACACTACCCACAGAGGTGAAAAAATATGTTATCCAGAGAAGAATACGAAAAAATACATAAATTGTGTCAGGAATCTCCGCAGGCGGCAGAGATTCAAAAAATGCTGCAAAAGGAAAATCAGCTGCAGCTTTCCATGGTTTCCCATGAAGTCCGCAACCCGGTAACTCTCATCAACAGCTTTCTGCAGCTGATGGCTTCCTCCCATCCGGAGGTGAAAGATTTCCCATACTGGCAGGACATCATGGAAAATATGCAGTTTTTGCGCCAGCTTCTTGCCAGTCTTTCCCAGTATAACAACGCCTGGAAGCTGAATCGTGAGGAGGCAAATCTGTATCTTATCCTGAAATCCTTCACAGAGCAGCTCCGCCCCTCCCTGGCAAAAAAACGTATCGCCGTCGAATTTTTCAAAGAAAGCCCCATCCCTCCTTTCCTTCTGGACCGGGATAAACTGCTGCAGACTTTTCTGAACCTGATCCGCAATGCCGCAGAAGCTATGGATGGACAGGGCGGGACAATCTCCATCACCCTGAGCGCCGATACGGATACCGCAGTCATCCGGTTCCGCGACAACGGCCCTGGCATTCCCGCCGCCTATCTGTCCACACTGTTTGATTTCTTCGTCACGCATAAAAAGGACGGAACCGGACTGGGGCTGGCCATCGCCCGCAGCACGGTGGAAGCCCATGGCGGAACCATAGACGTATCTTCCATCGAAGGACAGGGCGCGGAATTTATCATCCGCCTGCCGGTTGTTTACCAATGAAACGGCCGAAGGCACAGCATCTACTCCCTGCTGTGCCTTCCTTTTCTGTATACGATCATACCGAGTAAAAAACCGGCCGCAAACCCTCCGATATGAGCCACATTGTCCACACCGCCGGATACAATGCCGAAATATATCGAAAGAACCGCCATCAGCAGCAATCGCTGCAAGGAAATATCCTCCAATTTTCCCTTGTGCACGATCACCACATAAACCATCGCTCCGATCACGGCAAAAACAGCGCCGGAAGCTCCGGCTGATACCACTTCTCTGCCGATTTCCAGGTTATAAAAAAAGGACAAAAGACTGCCTCCCAGTCCGCCCAGCAGATAAATCACTCCGTAACGCAGCGGCCCAACGGCCCGTTCCAGATAATCTCCAATGAAGAACAGAAGCAGCATATTGTTAAAAAGGTGTTCAAAACCAAAGTGCAGAAACATACAGGTAACCAGCCGATAGTATTCTCCCGCCGCAATCAGCGGGGGAAAGGCCGCTCCGCACTCCAACATATGGGCCAGATTTTCACTGCTCCCTGTCGTCTCCACCCACGCAAATACGAGGATATTAATAATGATAATCGTAAAATTCACCCGACTTACAGGATTTTTCCGCATGCGGTCGATGGCATCTTCGCCCTCGTCATATTCCAATTTCGCCACAGCCGTCCCACCTCTGACAGTTTTTCACCTATTATAGTCCATCCCTTGGAAATGCGCAAGGCGGAACGTAACGAAACACCATGTCGGCAAAGGTGACGGTATCCCCCTCCTGAAGCGTCCGTCCTTCATAATCCACCGCTTGCGTATAGTTTACATAAGTTCCATTCCGTGAGTTCAGATCAAAGACCCGACATGTTTTCCCGCACTGTATCTTGGCATGAACGCGGCTGACCGCCGGAGATGAAAGCAGGATATCCACCGCTCCCTCCCTTTTCCCCAGAATCATCGTCCCCTCCTTCAGGGGAATATCCACCGTCCCCGGTGGGTAAATCCCCTGCAGCTTCCCAAAATCTTCTGTCTGCGGCGGCCGGGACAGCAAGGTTGTGGGAGCATCCTCGGAAATGTCCGGAATCTCCTCTTTTGGTTTTGCATAAAAAACAAAGCGCCGCTCTTTTTCCTCTTTATCTTCTTCGTTTTCTTCATCCTTTTCCCTCTTTTCCTTTTTGGGTATCCTTTTTGAAAAACGCTCAAATATTTTCCCACTCAGTAAAACCACTGTGATCAGAAAGATCAGTCCTGTTCCCACACCTGCATACAGCGGCCAGAAAAAAAGCCGGTTACGAATCAGGTAGAAATACAATATGCCAGCCAGTGCGACAGCTGTGACACAGGCCGTGATCTTCCAGGAAGCGACCTTTTTCTTTTTTTCCTTCCCCTCCTGCAGCAACGTTTCCAGCACCTCTTTTCGCCTGCGGCTTTCCTCCTCCAAAAATTCCGAAGCCAGTCCGCCTGCTGTTTCTTCCTCCTTTTGCAATCCTTCCTCTTCCTCCTGACAGATTTGCGAAGCCTGCGCTTCCCGATACAGTTCTTTGCGGATTTCCCCGGGATCCACATTTCCCTCCATGACTCTTCGATACAGCTGGTAGCCCAATACCACCGCCTCTTGATCCTGGTGGTCGATTTTGGGCAGCAGGTATTCTGCAAGCCGCAGAAAACTTTGCTCCTCCTCAAGCTCTCCTGGCCAGAAACAAAAACTTACTTCCCGTTCTGCTTCATTGACATAAATATACTCCGGCGATAGCAGCAGATGAGACGGATCCAACAGATAACCCTCCAGTTCCTCCATGGTGCGGATCAATGCTCCGATGAGCAGCGCAAGATTGTCTTTATTCAGTTTTCTGATTTCACACAGATCACAAAAAGGCTGTCGGGAAGTGATTTCATAGTAGAAGCGCGCCCGGTTATCCACCCGATGGATCTGGCAGGATAAAAGCCCTGGAACGGAGCCGTTTAACAGCATCCGCACCGGATAGGCTTCATAGTCCGGCGTTCCTTCCTCTTCCAGGATCAGATAACTATGATGAAAATCTCTTTTATAACCAACCTTCATTTTTCTCCTGCCCCCATTCTTCCAGCGCCATCAGGCTGCGTATAAAAGAAACCGGACGGACAAAGCTGCTTTTTTCTTCAATCTGCGCATCCCATAACCCAATGCCCATGACGCCGCCGCTTCTGATCCCGGCATGCGTCTTTACATAATCCTCTCCGGTGGCCGCCGTCATAGAAAGACTTCCCACGGGAAATCCTTGCTCCCCCTTTTGCCGGGACATTTTTTCTGCTGCCATCTCCTGAGCTTCCTGCCGGGAACGAATACCCGCTGTGGAAGCAGAGATGGCTGCCTCCGCACAGACCGCCGTATACCAGGCCCTGTTGTGGACGAACATGGTCAGCAAAAGCAGCGCGAATACCACCAGAAGCACCAGCGGCATCACAAAGGCTGCCTCCACTGTCATACTCCCTTTTTGCACCTGGCATTTCCATGCCGTTTTGTCTTTTTTCTTTTCTCTCATACCGTCACCATCCTTATCACACAGGCCAGAAACAGACAGGGAATCCAGGGAAATTCCTGCCGGTATCCTTTTTTCTTGATTATCAGCAAAATCATGGCCCAGCCCGCTCCCAACATCAGCGCAGCCAGGACGATCTCACATACCTCTCCCGGAGAACAGCAGACCCCCAGCATCAGTACGGTAAGACCATCTCCGATGCCAATCGCTCCTTTTGTGGCCTTTCCCGCCGCCAGCAAAAAAAGTCCGGGCAGAAACGCCGCCAGCTGCGAAGCGCCTCTGCCTTGTCCTATTCCCAGATAGATTCCTGCTGCCAGAAACAACGGAAAGGATGGCAGCCAGACCCTGCGGCAGCGGATATCTTGGATGCTGTTCACTCCCAGAAAAGAAATCAGCCATATAATCTTTGCCATCTCACCCCCGTTCCCGGCATCTGCTGCATTCACTCAGGGAAGACACCTGGGATTTTTTCACCAGCCGTCCCGACCTTTTTAAAGCGGAACATTCTGCTGAGAAATGATAACTGTCTCCTTTTGGCGTTATGTAAACAGTTCCGCTATTCCCCTGATCTTTACAATGACTGCAGACACCGTACTTCTCTCCGTAGTCATTACGTCTTTTTTTCGCTTCCTTTTGTGATACACTGTATACCGTCACATTCATGTGCGAGCAGTCCCTGTGAGTATGATAAACGGTCTGCCGCTCGGTCACATAAACCATATCTTCAAAGGAGCCGCTGATCCCCTCCGCTTTATCTCCCTGATAACCGGTCCACCCGTGAACCACAGCCCGCACCGGAAAGATTACCTGCCGGATTCCGGCAAAAGACACCGGGAAACGATAGGTCACCTGCGCTCTTAAATCTACCATATCATTCCGATAGGAGGAGCCGGCACAGGATACGCTGACCCGCTCCTCTTTGGGCAGTCTTGCCTGGGCATATCCGATGCAGACCCCCGTTCCCACCGCGCCAACCGGCGATGATTCCGGCGCCGCCTCGCTGACGTAAGCATACATACCAAGCTTTTTTGCACTTTCATTTAGAGAAACTGTAATTCCCGCATAGACCCGAACCAGATCGATGAAACTGATCAGAATAATAACCAGAATAAAAAACAGCGAAACCACAAAGGCCGCTTCCACCGTGAGACTGCCCTTTCCGTACAGAAGTGCCGGCCGTGCCAGGCAGATGCAGGAAGACACTCTGGCAGAATCTGTATCCGATTTTGTCGGGGGGGACATGTCATGATTTGCCTGAAGAGAGTGTTGGGTTAGCTTATTGTTTATTGATGATTTACTTAAGTTTCTTTTCTGCCAGAGCATCTTCCTGCACCTCCTTTCCTTCGTTTAAAGTCAGATTCCCATATCATAGCCGTAATTTCTCTGTGCCGTATAGAACCGTCCGCGTGTCGTCTCAAAGTTCATTTGAATTCCGACTGTATACAGACAGCAGTCCAGATGAAAGTTTTCCTTGCCGGGTATTTCCCGCAGCGTCATCTCCATCATATCCATACAGCGCGATGTCTTAACATCGGAACTCTTCATCATCAGCAGAACCCGAAGATAATCCTGATATGTCAGTCCCTCTTTGTTCTCCTTTCTCAGCGCGTCCACGCCTTCCATGATTTTGGGCAGATCCGTCAAGGACAGCTGCCAGGAGCTTTTTCCCTTTAACAGCGGTACGCGTCCTCCATCCAGCAGCTCTCTCAGATCCAGAACACTTTCTCCGAAAGCCCAGCTGACCAGCAGAATCGGCTCCAGCGCTTTGGCTCCCTGAGGTATGCCAAACAAAACGGCGATAATCAGCGCTGTGATCTGGGCCTGGCTTCGTTTGCTTTCGTCCTGATAAAGATACAACAGATTGGACGCCTCCCGGATCAGCAACAGCCGTGCGGCCGTTCCTTTCAGATTTTCCATATCGCTTCCTGTTCCCTGAAGGATGTATTCCAGCTGATACTTAAGACCTGAACCGGATCCATCCTCTGTGAAACATCTAAAATGTTGTATCAGATACTCATTAAACATCAGATCCGCTGTCCAGGTATTACAGGAAGAATCATAGGCTGGAATCCCCATTCCCTGCTCCAGTGACCGGCCGGATACCAGATCAGACGTACTGCGGCTGAGTGTGGACAGCTCCTTCCCTGCGGGAAGAACCAGTGACAGTATGCCCTTTCCCTTCGCCGCCTGTACGGCATCCACCGGGTTGACAAAATTTTCCGGAATGGCAACTCCGCCCTCCAATGATTCCGACAGCACCGTCTGTTCCCGGGCCTGCTCTTTCATCGTCTCATACTGCGCCAGAGCCTGCTCCTCATCAATCACATCTTTTTTTGCCTCGATCACCTGAATGGTTTCTTCCTGTCCCTGAACCTTCTGTGTCAGAGAACGCACGCCCTGTATTCCCAGAACGGATTCCATATAGGCTACGGCCTGTGATCTGACTGCATTGCCGCCGTTGTCCGTGGCCAGCGTATATTCTGTGATACTGCCGTCCTTCAATGTTACATTATCTACTATTCTCTTCCCGCCATCCATGTTGGCGGCAATATCCTGTTCCAGAATGTTGTACAGCTGTCCCATCTGCAGGCCGTCCCCGCCGAAGGATCCATCCAGAAAAAACAGATGGAACCGTTCCAGCATGGGGATGTCATATCGGGCAAACAGGGAATACAGACCCTGATCTGTCCCGTGCACCGCCTGTACTCTGGCCCC
This sequence comes from Candidatus Ruminococcus avistercoris, assembly GCA_019120315.1. Classification (GTDB taxonomy): domain Bacteria; phylum Bacillota; class Clostridia; order Lachnospirales; family Lachnospiraceae; genus Ruminococcus_G; species Ruminococcus_G avistercoris. Next base: position 30,519 of record DWVJ01000011.1, on the reverse strand, counting down.
CGCACATTGTACCGAGTACAGCGCCGTGCCAATCAACGATACCAAAATGGCAAGTGTCAGACTTAAGTAGACCGTAATGCTTCCCTTCTGATACAAGGCATGCTCCTCCTTTCTAAATACTGTTGCTTTGACTTGTGATTTTTGAAAGAATATTCTTTACCAGACTGACCAGCTGGTTTTTAAAAATAATGACCAGACCGATCAACACGACGAGAATCAAGATAATTTCCACCACACCGATGGCGTCTTCTTCCCTCCAGAAATCACAGAGAACTGCACCCATAAGCCTCACCTCCTTTCCTGCGGCATATCTTATATCACAAAGCTGCTTCCCGCCGGGTAGAGCAGGATAACGAAAACGATCACCAGCATCAGCATCATAGGCGCCAGCAATTTGGTTCCAGCCTGCTCTCCCAGGATCTTTGCCCTGCGTTTCCTGTTCTCAAAGGCTTCCTGGGATTCCCGCTCCAGCATATCCAGAATCTCCCTGTTGCCTTTGCGCAGATTCTGAACCAGCAGGGTGGCAAAGGTTTTATAAACCGACAGTCCGCAGCGTCTTCCCATCCGTTCATAGGCTTCCGCCTCCGGCACCCCTTGTTCCATCTCCAAATAAGTCTGGGAAATTTCTTCGTATGCGGCTCTCTCAGAAAATGTCTCACCTGCCGCCTCTTTCTGCCGGCGGTAATCCAGCGCCACTTTTCCAAACGCTTTTCTGGTATTCATTCCCGCATTGAGCAGCAACACAAATTTATTTAGAATCTCCGGATAATCCGTCGTCATCTCTTCCTGCCTTTTCCTCTTCTGCTCCCTTTTCTCCTGCTTTTTCCCAAGAATCCATACCAGCGCCATGGCAAAGGCCAGCAGCAGCACCGCCGGTCCGATCCGGCTAAGAGGCCGGTGCCAGGTAACCGCTTCTCCCGACACCCGGGAAGGCAGACGCCACACCTTATCGTCCTTTTCCTCTTTGTTCAGTCTTAGAAAGGTATCCTGTGCCTCCCGTTCCCATCGTTCTTCTTCATCGTATTCGGGAGGATAGACTCTAACGGTCAGACTATGGTCTTCGCTCTCCTCCTGGCAGGTGAAAGTGACGTAAAGCGTCACCTCAGTTCCCCGCTCCGGGATATCGTCTCCTGGATTGCCTTCCCAGTCCAGTATCGCCGGATCACTGCTTCCCCATCCGATCTCAATGGGAAGATCCGAAAAAGCGGAAATAAGATTCAGCTTTGTGTTCACGTGATTCAGCGACCGGTTTTCTCCCAGGATAGCTTCTTTTAGTCTGCTTCTGCCTTCCCGGAACCATCTCTGTATTTCCTTTTTGCTGTAAGTCTGTCCGGGTATGGTAATCCCCACCTCACGGCGGCTTCCGTCTCCTTTTCTGGTTTCCAGCGTCACCGTCTGTTCCTGCCCCTCCTGGGTTTCCTGCTCCACCTGGGTCAGTTTCCGGCTGTTTCCGGCCAGATCCAGCACCGTGACCGCCGTCCCCAGAATGTTGCCTGCCAGCAGAATGATCAGAGCGCCTGTGAGAACCTCCGGCGGCGCCGCCAGTTCCAGTTTCTTCCTGACTTTCCTTCTAATCCCCGGCAGCAACATCAGCAGAAGAAGCACGAAAACCATTCCATGTATCCACAGCATCTTCACACCTCGATCCGTACAATTCTTCGTCCCATCCAGAAAGCCAGCAGATATCCTGCCAAACATGCGCTCATCACACAGATCCCCGCCAGATTTCCATACAACGCTGACAGGAAACCGGGATCCATCAGCTGCATATAGAGGATGATGCCAAAGGGCACCGCCGCCATGATACGCTGTTCCATACTTTTGGCTGCGATACAGGCCTGTACCTCTTTTTCCACCTCAATCTTATCGCTCAGCGTCCTGGCTGTATTCTGCAGGATCCTGCTTAAGTTTCCTCCGCTGCGTTTGGCAATGCCGTAGACGCCGGCGAAGCTTTGAATATCTTCCACCTGGCTTCGTTCGCCCAGATCCCGCAGCAGTCTCTCCACCGGGACGCTGACTTTTAGCTGACTTCTGATATAACAGAACTCCTCCACAATGGGGGCGTCCTCCGGATAGATATTTTTCAGATCCCGAATACACTCCGAGATGGCATTTTCCATGGAATAGCCCGCTTTCAACGCCACGCTCAATGAATTTACCGCATCCTTAAAAGCGTAATTCAGCTGCTTTTTCTTTTGTTCCAGCCGTTTTTTTCGTTTGATTTTCAAATACAGCCACGGAACCGGCAGCATCGGAATAAACGCCCACCAGGAACGGTAGCAAAGATAATTGATCCCCGCACATAAGAACAGGGCTTCCGCCAGATAGCGCACCGCTTCCTTTTTTGTAAACCGGTAATACCGGTAATCATGCTTCATATCCTCTCATCCTCTCCAGTTTTTCTCTGTGCATCAGCTGGTTTTCCCTTCGCAGGACGCTGTCTTTGTCATCCCACCGGTACAGCGGCTGCAGCAAAACCTCCGGCGGCGCATATCCCGTCACCTCGCTGATTTCCAATACCCTGCGTTTTTTATCCTTCCGTCTTCCCAGATGTACCATGATATCCACTCCCGATGCAATCTGACGCCGGATGGCTTCCAGAGGCAGCTGCATTCCCATCAATACCATGGTTTCCAGCCGGCTGATCATGTCCGCCGTGCTGTTGGCATGCAACGTGCCGATACTTCCGTCATGGCCGGTATTCCAGGCCTGCAGCAGGTCTATGGCTTCCTCCTGACGGACTTCTCCCACGATAATCCGGTTGGGCCGCATCCGCAGAGCCGTTTTGATCAGCTCCCGGATGGTAATCTGCCGGCCTCCTTCCATGTTGGCGCTTCGCGCTTCCAGACGAACCAGATTTTCAATGCCCTGAATCTGCAGTTCCGCCGTATCTTCAATGGTGATAATCCTCTCATCGCCTGGAATGTAATGGGAAAGCGCATTGAGAAACGTGGTCTTTCCCGCTGACGTGCCTCCGCCGATGAGAATGGAATATCCGCTTTTTACCAGTTCCTCCAAAAATCCGGCCGCCTCCTGTGTGATACTTCCCATGGCAATCAGACGCTCCATGGTGATAGGAGAATCGGGGAACCGGCGTATGGTCAGCACCGGCCCCCCAATGCATGCAGGCTCCACTACCACATTGACTCTGGAACCGTTTTCCAGCCTGGCATCCACAATCGGGCTGCTTTCGTTGATAATTCGATTACACTTTCCTACGATCTGCTGTACAACATCTTCCAGTTTTTCCCTGGATGTAAAAGATTTTGGATAACGGCTGACGATACCGCCCCGCTCCACAAAAATGCGATCAAATCCGTTTACCATGATCTCCGTCACCTTAGGATCGTCGATCAGATCCTGGATCACATCCAGCCGCCGCACGGAATCAAACAATTCCTTTCGCATGGCGCCCCGCATTTCCAGGGTCAGCGCCCAGCCATGGCTTTTTTCCAGCAGCATATCATCGATCAGTTCCAAAATCTGCCGGTCCGACAGATCCGGCGACTGTTCCAGGCGCTCCATCAATGTCTTCTGTAATTCTTTTAACTGTATCAATGCTCCTTTTCCTTTCGCACCAGTTCACGGACAAAATCCCCCAGCTGACTCCAGACCAGTTCATCCAGATATTCTCTGCCTCTCTTCTCCGTCCGGTGATAGGGCAATCGCACTTTCTCGATCCGCTCCAGCAGACCACTGTAATTCCACATCTGCAAAAGCTGTTCAAACTGCTGCAGCTTGGCGGCTGACATCACATCCTGGCGCACCGGCATGTACACCCGGTGACACTGATTCAGCAGCGCATACAGCTCGCTGACCCCATCGCCGAAATCCAGAATGATGGTCTCATACTTCATATTCTTTTCTATCTCATCCAGAAGACGCAGCCACTCTGCCAGCGTGGTTTTCTGAATATCCATCGGCGACATGGCCGGCGGCAGGTAGTCCAGGTTGTTGACCGACTGTACCATGCCGCTGATTTTCAGTGGCAGGTTGTTGTATTCCTGGCGGATATAATAGATCAGATCTCCGATATTTCTCTCGTAACTGCAGCCTAAAAGCTGTTCAAATCCCGCATACTCTTCCAGATTCAGATAAAGTACCGGCTTTTCCCGGGCCAGCACCTGTCCCAGCGTAAGAGCAAAGGAAGTTTTAGCCGTGCGCCCCACCGGAGAATAGATGCCGATCCGCTCCTTTTTCCCGCCTCCTCCATTGGGGAAGCACAGTTTCTCGCCGGCATTGTAACAATTCATCACCTCCCGGATCACCGCGTCGGAAGACTGATACTTGTAGACGCTGGGATAACAGTCCAGCATGGGATGATGCACTCCCTCGGAGAGGATCACGATCTGACCGATATTCAGCGTCTTCACCTCCTCGCACATGGCTTTGTCAGAAATCAGAAGAATCTCAATCTTCTGCTTTGCCGCAAAAGCTTTCAGCGACTCCAGACCGGTAAACGCCTGGATGTCAAAGGGCATGCTGTTTTTCCTGTGAACATACTCCACAAAATTGCAGGCGTAGGCCGCCTCCAGATCGCAGACTGCCAATACATTTTTTCCATTGTTCATGAATAAATCCCTCCCATGTGCAGCATGACGGCCATGAAAACCGGCACGCTGAAATGTATATTTTCCAGTCGTTCCCCTCGCTGATAATAGGGAACGACTGTTTTGGTTTTGATAAAAGTCCGGAAATAATCGGCGAAATGCCGAAGACGCAGAAACAAAGTTCCTGTATCGATCAGAATCGCGGCGCCAAGAACCGCTCCGCAGAAAAAAGAAATCCCAATACATTTGACGACCGCCGCAGGCCCCATCATACCGCCCAAAGCAGAAAGCAGCTTAATGTCCCCGGCTCCGATCATCCTTGGCAAAAACAACGCAGCCAGTAAAAGCACCGGCAATACCGCGCCCCAGAACCATCCGGCTGCGCCGGCCCATCCATCCCTGGCGATCCGGTACGCAAGCCCGGTTCCCCAGAACAGACAGATGCCTTCATTCGGTATGGTTTCTGTCTTCAGATCCACAACCATGGCCAGAAGCGCCATGGAGTACAACAGATTTTCATATAAGGGCAAACGACACCTCCCCCGTAAAATCACTACCACATATCCTTTTGTGTTAAATGGGAATCTCCGTCAGAACTGACGGCTGTAAGATCTTGGAATCATTAAAGCACATTTTTCCTTTCTTGTCCACCCCTTTTCTTCTGACGTTTCAAAATGTCACCATTGCAGTTTTCCCCTGTGGGTAGTACAATGCTAGAGTCAGGAGGAATGAAAAATGGCCAAGGAAACAAAAACCAATGTGATGCGGATCCTGGATAAAAACAAAATCCCTTACCAGGCTTTGCACTACGAATGCGATAAATTTATCGACGGACTGCACACCGCAGAACTTACCGGCGCTCCGGTGGAACAGTCCTTTAAAACTCTGGTCGCCCGGGGGAAAAGCGGCCAGTATTACGTATATGTCATCCCCATTGCCCGGGAAGTAGATCTGAAGCTGGCGGCAAAAGCAGCCGGGGAAAAATCTGTGGAGATGATCCATGTAAAAGAAATCAACGCTATTACCGGGTACATCCGCGGCGGCTGCAGCCCCATCGGAATGAAAAAGCAGTTTCCCACTTTTCTGGACGAAAGTGCGCAGCAATTTGAAACGATTTACATCAGCGGCGGAAAAATCGGCGTTTCAATTTGTCTTTCTCCAAATGCCTTATGTCAACTTATCCGCGGAAAATTTGTGTCCATATGTGCCTGAAATTTAGACTGTTAATATTTTTCAGAATTTTTATATTATTTTTACTTTTCAATCTGTTAACATTCTGTTTTTTTATTATTTTTGAATATTTTTCTTGACTTTTTGTTTTTTATCAGATATAATAAAACCATCTAATTAAGAAATATTATGAAACAGGAGGACGGACCACCGAAAACGTAAAGATTTACCCCAAAATTTTATGAAAGGAAGGTACAGACCACCAAAAACGTAAACTAAAACCAAAGAAAAATTTATGATTTGAGGTACATTCCAATGGACAATGAACGTTAAAAGGAACTGTCAGAAGTGGTTAATCTGATAGTTCCTTTTTTGTGCTCATACATGAAGTTTTTTCAGTTCTTTTTTTCTTTTATGTTTCCGGTACAGACTTGCCGTCCTGTTGTACAGATAGAAAGACTGCACCAGAATCTGATGCCATTTTCCCATCTTATCCTTGGTCGTTTTATTATAAAGAGCGCCTCCGCAGGATACCTCCCCGCCGCTTTGAATATAACGGATCAGATCGGACTCCCTGCGGATCTCACGGGGCAGTTCCGTGTAGGCTGTTCCGATACAATCATAGCGATGGGAATCGCTGCCGCCAAATCCCGGCTTCATGAAATGTTCCGCCAGCTTCCGGGCCGCATCGTTGCTCTCCTGCGATTCACAGGCATTGAATGTTTCGATAAAATCAAATTTACGCAAAACTGCGTCTTTGCTTCTCTTTTTTCTGGTGTTGACGATACTCAGATATCGTTCGCCGCAGGGATGTGCCGGTCCCAGGATACCTCCGTTTTTGTGCACCACATCGATCAGAATCCGCACCGGCAGCCCTCGCAGTTCCAATATCCGTATCTTTACACCCTCCGGCATAATCACCAGGATATGGCCGGCATCAATGGTATCGTACTCGATTCCTTTCAGCACGACAAAATCCTTATGCCGCTCTCCTTTGATATCATTTTTCCATTTCCGGTATCCATTGTACGTGTTGTGATCGGAAACCAGCATTCCTTTAAAGCCCAGTTCCTTGAGACGGATGATATAATCCTCGATGGGGACCTTTCCGTCCATGGATCCTTCCTTGGTGTGACAGTGCATATCGAATTTCATTTTTCCTCACCACATTTCCCATTTCCGTCGCCCATACCGGTTCCAGAATCTCACTGGCACAGTCTGGCAACGACCTGATTGATCACTTTGCCGTCTGCTTTTCCTTTCAGTTCTCCCATGACAGCCTTCATAATCTGTCCCTTGTTTTTTGTGGACAGAAGATCCGAAAACTTTTCTTCCAGAACCGCCTGGATCTCATCTTCCGTCAGAAGTTTCGGGGCGTATTCCTGAATAATGTTATACCGCGCCTGATACTCTTCCTTCAGATCCTGTCTGGAATCCGGACAGGTATCCACCTGCTCCTTCACCGTTTTCAGTTCTTTTAAAATCACCTGATCCACCATACTCTCCGGAATATCATCCCGGCAGCCCGCGTCGATGGCCGCTTTTTTCACCGCCGATATCAGCGAAGAGACAGCCTCCTTGCGCACCTTGTCATGGGCTTTCATGGCGGCCACCATATCTTTTCTCATTGTTTCCAGCTGCATTTTTATTTCCTCCTATAATCCTCTGACTCTCTCCGGCCGGTATTTTCCGGCCTTCTCCACTTCATCCAGCCTCTGAAGCATTTCTTCAATATCCTCGTTGAGATTTCCCTTCAGGATCACGTAATTGGATGCGTGATTGGCGCGGAACACCGTCCCCTGGGAATCCACGTTGGTAAGAAACAGCCGCATCTCTTCCACCACTTCCTCCGGCGTCAGAAGCTCCATTTCTCCTGCCTGGATCTGTCGGTAGATTTCCGTGGACTCATCCAGCATCAGAGTGAGAAATCCCACATAATCCGGTTTGATCGCGCTGATCAGCTTCGCCGATTCCACCGCATGCTCCCTCTTGCGCTCCCGGCCCCCAAGACCGGAAATCAATGTAATGGAAGAACGGATCCCGCAGCGGCGCAGTTTCTGTCCCGCTTCGATGATTTCTTCTCTGGTCACGCCTTTATTGATCCTTTCCAGCGTCACCGCATCGCCGGATTCCGCTCCCATATAAACCATGTCCAGTCCTGCCCTGGCCAGCGACTTCAACTCTTCTTCTGATTTTCTCAAAATATCTCCCGGCGTCCCATAGGAAGTCACCCGCTCTGTGGAGGGGAATTTTTCCCGGATAAAATTCAGAATATCCAACAGATCCGGCGTCCTGACGATAAGCGCGTCTCCGTCCGCCAGGAAAATCCGGCGGATCCGATCGCCATATGTGTCATAAGCCATCTGGAAATCTTCCAGTACCTCTTCTTTCTTTCTTACCCGGAATTGTTTATCTTTATACATGGTGCAGAAAGTGCACTTATTGTGAGCACAGCCGATTGTCACCTGCACGATCAGACTTCTGGCCTCGCTGGGGGGTCTGTATACCAGTCCTTCGTATCTCAATTTTCTTACCTCTCTTTTCATTGTCTTGCTACGACTTCATTATAACACAATCTGTTTCATGTTCAAGCACCCTTCTAATTATTGAATCTTAAATATATTTTTATTGAACCATTTTTATAATAATATTATCTTAAAAAGCATATTTTATTGCTATAGATTTTTACATTTCGATAATATTATAATGATATTTCAAAGACACTAGTATGACTTGGAGGGTATGCTTATGAACATGTACAAATGGATCGACCGGCTGATTTACCAGGAAGATAAGAAAGCTTTTCCTCTGCTTTCTTTCCCTTCAGTTCAGTTATTATATGTAACGGTCAAGGAACTGGTAACCACCAGCAACTATCAGGCGCTGGGCATGAAAATGCTGGCTGACAAATATCCCATGCCGGCCGTTGCCAGCTTCATGGATCTCTCTGTGGAGGCGGAGGCATTCGGCGCCCGGACAGTGTACGCCGCCGACGAAGTGCCCACCATCATCGGCAAAATCGTGGAAACTCAAGAAGATGCAGATGATCTGCAGATTCCCCCGGTGGGAGCGGGACGCACCGGGATCTACATTGAAGGGGTGAGAAAAGCGCTGAAACTGATCACTGACCGTCCGGTCTTCGCCGGCTGTGCCGGGCCCTTTTCTCTGGCCGGACGCCTGGCCGATATCAACGAGATCATGCCCCTGTGCTATGAAGATCCGGATCTGGTGCATACGCTGCTGAGAAAATCCACCGATTTTCTGATCGACTATATCAAAGCCTACAAAGAAGTGGGCGCACACGGAATCATCATGGCGGAACCGCTGGCCGGCATTCTCTCGCCCCAGCTGATTCAGGAATTTTCCACGGAATACGTAAAGGAAATCGTGGAAGCCACACAGGAGCAGGGATTCATCATCGTCTATCACAACTGCGGTAATTATGCGTTGCAGCTGATTGACAGCATCCTGGACACCGGCTGCCGTGTCTTTCACTTCGGCGATGCTGTACAGATGAAAGATATGCTGGAGAAGATGCCAGCCGACTGCGTAGCTATGGGAAATATCAGTCCCTCCCAGCAGTTTCGCAACGGAACGCCCCAGTCTGTACGGATTGAAACGGTTCGCCTGCTGGAGGAATGCAAGGATTTCCGCAATTTTGTAATTTCCTCCGGCTGCGACATCCCGCCGCTGACAGAATTTGAAAATATCGACGCTTTCTTTGATACCGTAGAATCTTTCTATTACAGACAGCGTCTCCTCGATATTATTATGTAAACTTTTCCTGGGTTTTGTGACCCCATTCCTCCTGGACAGCCGATTCATTACCGGCTGTCCTTTTTCCATTTGGCTGCCTTTGCTGAAAATTTTTATAAAACCTTTGCTCTTTTTTTTATCTTATGATATGTTTATACTATACCTAACATAATTACAAAAACAGAAAGAACGTGCAAAAATTATGGATTCCATATTAATCAAGCAGGCGCAGAAATACTGCCGCCATTTCGAAACATTATTTGATATCCACTGTATCCCGGTGGACTGTACCAACAACAAGTTGTATCTGGAGCAGGACGTTACCTCCAAACTTTGCAAAACCTGCGAAAAATATCTGTCCTCAAAATGTTACGGAATCAACGCCTTTATCCACGGCTGTCAGGAGGCATACCGCTGGGACGGTATGTACATATACTTCTGTAATCTGGGGCTGGTGCTGGTTGCCACTTTTATCTCCGATGAGAAGGGCAATCTGTCCGGCGGCATCGTAGCCGGACCGCTGTGTATGGGAAACATGGACGATTATCTGTCAGAGATCCCTCACTCCGATCTGCGCAAAGTGGTGGCTTCCATGCCCTGTTATCCGCCGGAAAAGATCCAGAGTCTGGCAGAGGTGATGTCCGCCATCACTTCCTATATCTCCGGCATCTCCCACGGCAGGGCCGGCCGGTATTTTTACAGCCAGGAGTCTTTGCTGAACAATATTTATGCGGAAAAAATTAAAAGCTTCAGTGACAATGATTATTACACCTATCCTATCACCCAGGAGCGGCGGCTGCGTTCCGCCATCCGCAACCGCGACAAAGAAGAGGCAGAAAATGTCCTCAACCAGATCCTGGCCTATATCTACGTGGCCAATAATTCCAATCTGGAAGCCATCAAGCCCAGGATCACCGAACTGATGATCGTCATCTCCCGGACGGCTCTTGACGCCGGCGCCGACATGGAGAAGGTGGATCTGATTACCCAGAATTCCCTGAAGCACATCGACACCTTCCGGACTATAGAAGACCTCAGCGCATGGGTGTCCAATGTCATGCACAGCTTCATCTCCACCACCTTTGACTATGACCGTCTGAAACACGCGGAGACCATTCACAAAGTGGACAAATATATTCAGACCCATTACCAAAACAAGCTGACGCTGGATGAGATTGCTTCCAAAACGTATCTGAGCAAGACTTATCTGTGCAGTATTTTCAAAAAAGAGACGGGCGAAACCATTACCAATTACATAAACAAGGTACGCATTGAAAAAAGCAAGCTTTTGTTTTCTGATGAAAAACTGAGCATCGTACAGATTGCCAATATGTGCGGTTTCGAAGATCAGAGCTATTTCACCAAAATCTTTAAAAGCTATGTGGGTATGACGCCCAAAAAATACAGAGAAAGCCGGAAGCGTTAAACGCTTCCGGCTTCTTTACCTTTCCCAGTGCACGCTGCTTCCTTCCTTTCCCCGGGATACCACCAGCTTGCGGTCAATCTGTTCCTTCAATTCCTCCACATGAGAGATGATGCCCACCAGGCGTCTGGAGCCGGCCAGTTCATTAAGAATACGAACCGCTCGTTCCCTTGCTTCCTCGTCCAGAGAGCCGAATCCCTCATCGATAAACATGGTATCCATGCGCACGGCGCCCGCCATACTGCTGATCACATCAGACATGCCAAGAGCCATGGACAATGCTGCCAGAAAGGACTCGCCGCCGGAAAGGGTTTTCACATCCCGCACGCTGTCTGTCACCGGACTGTAAACATCCAGATCCAGCCCGGCCTGCCCCTGAGTGGACAGTTGATCCACCTCTCTTAACTGCAGCAGAAGCTGTCCTGAGGTCATCCTGTGGAAACGTTGATTGGCACAGCGGATGACATAAGAGAAAAACTGCCGCTGAACATACGTCTCAAAATCCATTTTCACACTCTGATTGAGGGTACCGTTGGCTGTCCTGGACAGCGTCAGTACAGTTTCATAGCTTTGCGTTTTCCTGATTTCCTCCTCTTTCAGAACGTCTATCTGCCGGGCAATCTCCCTGTTTTTCTGACAGCGGGCAAAAAGACGGTGGCTTCTTTCTTCCAGCTGCCGCTTCTTTTCTTTTATCTGCCCGGCCTCTTCCCTGGCTTTTGTAGTGTCCGTCTTTCGTTTTCCATCGATCATCTCCCGGCAGCGCCGGTAAGTTTCATCTGCCCGGATACTGTTTTCCCGGTAAATTTCCAGCACTTCTTTCCACTCTCTAGCCTTGTCCGCCTGTTTTCTGATTTCCCGGTACTGCTCCAGGGACAGGCCGGCCTGCTCCAGCGCTTCTGTAAATTTCTCTTCTGCCTGCCTTCTTTTTTCTTCTTCCTGACTCTCCTGCCCTTTCAGCTGTTCCAGTCTTCCTTCTCCACGGCCGATCTGACCGGCGCATTCCTGATGTGCTGCGCTGCAGTCCGTTTCCGCTTTCTGCAGTACATCCCGGATCTGGTCTGCCTGCCTTACGGCCTGCTCCATTCTCTTTTTTTTCCGTTCCACCTGCTGCTGATCCGGCGCTGTCGCTGACAGACCAGCCGGGCGGGGGTGATGCAAAGATCCGCAGACGGGGCAGGGCTGTCCCTCCTGAAGATCTCTGGCCAACAGGCCGGCCTGTTCCTCCAGAAAAGCATGATACGCTTCTTCGTAATCCTGTTTAAACCGGATAGCTTCCTGATCCCTGCGCTGCTTTTCTTCCCGCAGCTCTTCTCTTTTTTGGATCAGCGATACCAGTTTTGCCATCTGTCTTTCCAGCTCCCGGGGAAGACTGCCCATACTCTCCTGAAGCTTACGTTTCAGTTCTTCACCGGATTTTTCACAGGCTGCCAGCAGCATCCTCCCATCCCGGACCGCTTGCTCCTGCATCTGCCTTTGCTGCGTGATTTTACGGCAGATCTCCTGCTGTTCCTTTACCTGCTCCTCCCTGTGCGCCGCCTCCCCGGAATCCTCCAGGGCTTTCAGACGGCTTTTCAACTGTTTCATATCCTCCGCCTGACGTTGGAGTTTTTCCACTTCCCTCCCGGCCTGCTCAAAACGGCGGAACAGTTCATTGACAGAATCTGCTGCATCCAGGAAACGCTGCAGCTCTTCCAGACGCCGGTTTTTTTCTTCCATCTGCGCCGCTGTCCGTTCCTGCTCCTGCGCATCCAGCCTGCACATCTCTTCCAGATGCTCCATCAGACTGTCTGCCTCCGGCCGCGCGGATTTTTTTAGATCCTCCCACTGATCCCGCCGGCCGTAATTTTCCGGACAGGCCGCGCGCTCCATCTCCCGCAGCAGCGCCTTCTGGCAGTCATCCAGCTGCTCCTTCTCCTTTTTAGCCCGGTCTTTCAGCCGCTCCTGAATCCTGCTGTAAATCCCTGTATTGAAGATCCTTGCGAAAATCTTTTTCCGTTCCTGAGACTGGGCATGGAGAAGTTTCAGAAAATCCCCCTGGGCAATCATCACCGTCTGGGTAAACTGCTGTACATCCAGACCGATGATCTCGACAATCTTCCGATTGATTTGACTTTTGCTGCCCGGACAGTCGCTGCCGTCCGGCATGATCAGCGACACTTTTGCCCTTTCCGTGGTAAATTCATCCTTTCCGCCGGTCTTTCTTTTCTTCTTTCTTTGATATTCCGGATTCCGGCGCACGGTATACGTTTCACCCCGATAAGAAAAGGTATATTCCACGAAAGTCTCCACCGCCGGCGCTGCATACTGGCTGCGCATCATGGCGCCTTCCCTTTTCATCCCACTGGTACGGTCATAAAGGGCATAAGTGATCGCGTCGAAAATGGTGGTTTTGCCGGCGCCCGTATCTCCGGTCACCAGAAAAATCCCCTGCTGTACCTGCGAAAAATCCACCGTTGTCTCCCGGGCATAGGAACCAAAGGCCGACATCACCAGTTTTAAAGGCTTCATACTTCCTCCTCTCCTGCTTCTCTCACCGTTTCCTCCAGGATTTTTCGTTCTGACTCACTCATGGCACGCCCCTGCATCTCCTGGAAAAACTGCTCAAAGGCCGCCATGGGATCTTCCTCCCATTTCATTTCCTCCCCGGTGGAAATTCTGTTCCTGGTACGGCTGTTCTCCACTTTTATCTCCAGCAGGAAGGGAAAATACTCTTCCAGGATCTCACGGGGCTGATACCGTTCTTTTTCGTCTGTCAGCGTCACGCTGATAAAATCCTCGCTGCGTCCTCCCGATAGGACTTCTTCCAGCGTTCCCCTGCGCCGCACCACGTCCCGGTCCGGCTTCAGCGGCAGCGGTTCCAGCTGCAGCGGTTCCCCTTTGGCTCCCAGGGTCACCAGCAAAATCCCCTTTGGCTGTTTCCATTCGCTGACGGAATATTTCATCGGCGATCCACAGTAACGGATATGCTCCTCCTTCACCTTCTGCGCGCTGTGGAGATGGCCCAGCGCCACATAATCGAAACGGCGGACCGCTTCGATATCCACGTTGTCCAGTCCTCCCACATGGATGCTTTCCGAATCGCTGACAGAGGGACTCCAGGAGCCTGCGGTATAAAACTGATGAGAAATCAATACGTTTCGTTCCCCCCAGTCCGGACGTTCTCTGTCCAGCAGACCGGCCACAGCCTCCTGATAGCCGGTCTCATGGATTTCCCCTGTCGCCATGCGCACCGCCCGAGGGCGCACATAGGGAAGCAGGTAGAAATGTACCGGCCCATATCCGTCTGTCAGCGTCAGCTTCTGCAGATGCTCCTCTTGTCCTTCCGGCGTCCGCGCCGCCACGTAAATCCGGTTTTTTTTCATCAGCTCGCTGGCGTATTTCAGCCGCATGGAAGAGTCATGATTACCGCTGATAAGCAGCAGCGGAATCTGAGGCCGCAGCAAAGACAGTTCCGTCAGAAACCAGTCGAACAGCAGCACCGCTTCCCCGGAAGGGGATACTTTATCGTAGATATCACCGGCAATCACAATGGCATCCGGCTTTTTTTCTTCTGCCCACCGCAGAACCTGTCCCAGAACCTGCTTTTGCTGTTCCAGCAGGGAATAGCCGTGCAGATGCCGTCCGATATGAAGATCTGACAAATGAAAGAAACGCATATTACCTCCTTGGTCTTGTCATTTTCAACAGAACAAAAAGAGTTCCGCCGGGCGGAACTCCAAATACCGCAGCGGCTATGCCTGCTGCGATGTTTCCTTTAAACGATCCCACAGTTCTCCTATGGTAAGATTCAGCACCGGATGGCGTACATGGGAAGCAATCTGATTCAGCGGCTGCAGCACGAAATCCCGCCGGTGCATATCGATATGCGGGATATGAAGTTCACTGGTATCCAAAACCAGATCATCGTACAGCAGGATATCCAGATCCAGCGTCCTGGGACCCCAGCGGACGATCCGCTCCCGGTTTGCCTCTTTTTCGATCTCATGGAGACGATCCAGCAGTTCCAATGGCGTCAGAATCGTCTCCATCTTCAGCACGCCATTGAGAAAGTCATCCTGCTCCACACCGCCATAGGGACTGGTGACGATAAAGTCTGACACCTGTTCCACCCGGCAGCCTTCCGTCTGATTCAGGGACTCCACAGCCTGACGCAGATATCCCCTCTTATCGCCCATGTTGGACCCCAGCGCAATGTACGCGCGGTGCTTCCACCGCTCGATCTCCACCGACACCGTCTCCAGGGGAAGTCCCACCGGCGCCCAGGGCTTTTTAATTTCCAATTTGATCCCTTCCAGACGGGGCACGCTCAGCAAAAGCTCCCTGGCCAGCCCTTCCGCCACCCGTTCCAGCAGCTGAAAGGTATGATTTTCCACATAGCTTTTGATCTGATGGCTGACTTCGCCATAATGGATGGATTTCGTCAGGTCATCGCTTTTCCCTGCTTCCCGGATATCCGTGTAAAGCACCGCCGACACCACGAATTTCTGTCCCAGCACATTTTCTTCCGGAAAGACTCCATGATTGGCAAATATTTCCAGATTTTTTATTGTAATCTTATCCATACATTCTCTCCCGGATCTGTTTTCCCTGTATTGCCTCCATCATCTGAATGGCCCGCCGGTTTTCCCGGATATCGTGCACCCGGACAAAAGCGCATCCGGTCTGCACCGCCAGCACCGTCGTCACCAGCGTCCCCTCCAGTCTCTGGTCAGCCGGCAGATCCAGCGTCAGCCCGATAACCGATTTGCGGGATGTCCCCAGCAACACCGGATATCCCAGAGAGCAGAACTCATCCAGACGGCGCAGCGCCTCCAGATTCATCTCATAGGTTTTCCCGAATCCGATCCCCGGATCCAGCAGAATGCGGTCTTTCGCCACCCCTGCCTGCAGGGCGATGCGGGCGCATTCCAGGGTTTCTTCCATCATATCTTTCATGAAATCCCGGTAAACCGCCTCGTCTTTATTATGCATCAGGCAGCAGGCAACCTGGGATGCTGCTGCCAGGGCGGCCATCTTGCTGTCGTACCGGAAGCCCCAGATGTCATTGAGCAGATCCACTCCCGCCTCAATGGCCACAGCGGCCACCGACGATTTATAAGTATCCACAGACACCGGCACGTCGAACCGCTTCTTCAAAGCTTCGATCACCGGCGCCACGCGCTGCGTCTCCTCTTCGTCGCTGATTTTCTGATGACCCGGTCTGGTGGACTCTCCGCCCACATCGATCACATCTGCTCCCTCGCGGATCATCTCCTCCACATGGCGCAGAGCCCGGTCCATATCGTTCCATTTCCCGCCGTCCGAAAAAGAATCCGGCGTCACATTCAGAATTCCCATGATGTACGTATGACGGGAAAAATCAAATTCTCTGTTTCCGATTTTCATAGTTCCTCCAGGTCAGTACTGTATTGTCATATTTTTCTTTTCCTCCGGCCAGTCGCACCGCGACCGGGAAGGACAGCAAAAACAAAGCCGGGACATCTTGTCCGCCCGATACATCAGCGCGTTGAGATTCACTCCCGTCTCTTTCTTACGATGGCTTAGGATAGCTTCCAGAATCATCCCGGTCTCTTCCCCGGAAAATCCGCATTCCGGCAGAATCTCCTTCGCGATCCCGGCGCTGGCTTTCTCGTGGGGAATTCCCTGGTCATACTGCATCCTGCGTCCGATATCGTGGAGCAGCGCCGCCGCATAAATCACTTCCCGGGATATGGAAAGCCCGGCTTCCAGTACGAAAATATAGGTCAGCCGGGCTACATCCAGAAAGTGCTCCACGGTATGGCGGCAGAATTCCCGTTCCTCTTCCGCCTCCAGCAGCTGGTGCAGATGAGTCTGATACAGCGGATGATTCCAGATCCGGTTCACCCGGCTCATATCCACCATCAGTTTTTCACCATCTGCATGAACATTTTCTGCAGTTCAAAATCATCTTTAAAAGCTCCCCGGGTCACGGTGGTCACCGTCTTGCTTCCCGGTTTGCGGATCCCCCGCATGGTCATGCAGGTATGTTCCGCCTCAATCATCACCATGACGCCCTTGGGATCCAGGCTCTCTTCCAGAGCGTCCGCGATCTGGCTTGTCATTTTCTCCTGGATCTGAGCCCGTCTGGCATAGACATCCACGGTTCTGGCCAGCTTGCTCAAGCCCACCACTTTGCCGTTGGGTATGTAAGCAATGTGAGCTTTTCCATAAAAGGGGAGAAGGTGATGCTCACACATGGAATAAAAGGTAATGTCTTTCTCGATTACCATTTCATTGTTGTCCACAGTAAATTGTTTTGCCAGGTGGGCGGCTGCGTCTTCATACAGACCTCCGTATACTTCCTCGCACATTCTGGCAATCCGGTCCGGCGTCTCCACCAGTCCCTCCCGGTCCGGGTCTTCTCCAATTCCTTCCAGCAGCATGCGAACGGCTGCCTTGATTTTTTCCTTATCCACGAAACAGACTCCTTTCTCGAAACTTCAGGTTTTCTGGAGACTGTTTTTTTATTCCACAAAAAAACATCTCCATAGTGTGACAGACATATGACCGAAATATCCCTACACAATATGAGATGTAATCCTATATTGTTGCAACGGGTGCAGACTTCATATCGTAAGACGAACTTTTCGTTTCGGCGGCAACTCCCCATCCACTGAACACTTGACGCATGAAATCCTATTTTGCATATTATCTTCATTACCCACAATTATAGCACATAAAATCAAAAGCGCAAGGAATATATGAAGATTTCCTAAAGCAGCAGATTTCTGTACATTTTCTGTATTTTTAGTACAAAAGTACGTTCCGTAAATTTTTTCTCTCCCAGACTGGCAGCCGGCATGATTCCCAGAAGGGAATTGGTGACAAAGGCTTCCTGAAAATTCTTTGTCTCTTCCGGGCGAATTACTCTCTCACAGGCGGGAAAATTTTTGATAATAAATTCCCGTACAGTTCCCGGCAGCAGCCCGCAGGAGACGGGCGGGGTATAAAGTCTGCCGTCTTTTACAAAAAAGATATTCGTCACAGCCCCTTCCGCAATCTCGCCTCTGGTGTTTAAAAACAGCGGTTCGTCTGCTCCTTCCTTTTTTATTCTTCTCTTTTCCAGGATATTGTCCCCGTAATTGAGGGTTTTCAGATAGGTCAGGGGAGAAGTTTCATTTCTTCTCACCCGGCTGAATTCAAGATGAAAACCTTTCTCATAGTCCGTCGGTTTATAAGGATTCTCCCGCTCTGCAAACAGAATATTTTTTTCGGTAACAATGATCTTGAGCGCCCCCTGTTTCATGGATCTTTCTTTGATCCAGTCGCAGATCCTCTCCGGTGCCAGCCGCCGGTTCACTTCCTCCCTTTCTATCCCCAGCTGTCGGATCCCGCAACGCATTCTGCTTATATGTTCCTGCAGGAGTATTGCCTTCCCCCGCTCGATCCTGATGGTCTCAAAAACCCCCAGACCGAAAGCCATCCCTTCATCCAGCTTCACATTCATAAACAGCCTCCCTTATCGCCTTTGCTTTCTGCAGCGTCTCTTCGTATTCAAATTCTGTATCTGACTCACAGGTAATCCCTCCGCCGACCCCCAGATGGTATCGTCCGTCTTGATAAACCGCCGTCCGTATCACAATATTTAAATCACAGGAACCGTCCAGGGACAGATAGCCGATGGATCCTGTATACAGTCCCCGCCGGCTGTGTTCCAGCTCATCGATGATTTCCATCGCTCTGATTTTCGGAGCGCCTGTGATGGATCCTCCGGGAAACGCCGCTCTTATCAGATCCATGAGAGATACTTCCTCTCTCAGCTTTCCTCTGACCTGCAGGAAGCGTTCCGGCGAGGCACAGACAATCTGAAAATCACCGTAATTCAGATAAGCGCCAAAGGGCGAGGGATTATGCGATCTCAGATAACGGAAAACATCATAAGGATCTTTCCTGCTGTCCATAAAAAGCCTCTGAGTCATGTTGGCTATATAAATATCTCCCGCGCGGATATATTCCATCATATCATCAATCGCCCTCTGATACTCCTCCTTCTCAAAATCTGCCTGAAAAGAAGCCAGCTTTCCATGACGCGCGGGAATGGGATCATCCTGTATTTTTTCTCCTTTCTCCCGAAAATACAAAAGCCGGAGACAGACATGATTTTTGTCTGTCTCCGGCAGTCTTCCGAAATTTTCCGGGCACACCGTACGGTTTTTCAATATTTGTTAGAGAATACCATAAACTTTTGGGGCTGTCCAGTCTCTGTCACAGATATTTTAAGATAACACGGTAATCTTTTACCAGTTCCTCAAAGGAAATCCTGCAGTTGGCTGGACTGGTGGAGGGCAGCCGAACCGCTTCCAGCTGTGTTTTTTCCCGGCAGTATTTTTTATAAAGGACATACGCCTTTGCTCCCGTGGCGAATACCGCCTGTATGTCTGCCTGCTCCAGTATGACGCTCATATCATTGGGAACGGGATTTTGTATGCTTCCGTCATCCGCCCCGCAGATGTCACAGCTTGCCAGCACATCCCAGACGGCGATTTTATGTTCCAGGGCAAAGGAAATTTTTTCTTCCCTGGTCTGCGGGCAGGGACTTTGACACACCTGGGCCAGAACCGGCCAAAACCGGTTTCTGGGGTGGCCGTAGTAAAAGCCGTTTTCCCTGGATTTGGGCGAAGGCATGGTCCCCAGCATCAATACCCTGGATCTTTTGTCAAATACCGGGGGGAATTCATGATTCACTCTCTGAAATTTCTGCATAAGCTTCCTCCACCACCTCTTCCAGCAGTCTCCAGCTGCTGCTGTCAATGTCGTCGCTGTAATCCTCCATGCAGATACACAGCTGCCGGCTTTTTTCATCCAGCCGGACAAAACCGCCCTGCAGTCCATGACCATCCAGATAGGCTTTCAAAACCTGAAACTTTCTTTTGGAAAAGAGATCGATATCCTCGCTTTTTCCGCTTTTCTGAAATCCGCCTTTGGTCTCCAGAATCCAGATCCGGCCCCCGATCCCCACCAGGTAATCGGGATAAAAGGAACGCTGGTTCTTTGCCCCGTCCCTGTATACGATGGAAAAGTATTCCGCACCCTGATCGCCGTTTTTATAAAACCAGTCGATTTCCATTCTCTCCTCACAGAATTTTTCCAGTTCCTTTTCACCGGAAGAACGGGTTTCCGCCGACGCCAGATAGCCCCGATAGACGTTCTTTTTCATTTCCTTTTGCTTTTTCGCCCGGCTGTCATAAGTGAACACACAGCTTCGCGGAATGAAAAAATCCACTATGGTTTTGGCGTCGATCTGCATGATTTCCTGTTCCAGCATATCTGCCATGGCATGGCGGATATCCTCCTTCAGCCGCCTGGCATTGTTCAGAATAAATCCATACACCTCTCTGGTGGTTAACATAAGTATCTTCCCGGAGGAACGGACGCCGCCGTCAAACAGCCGGCGCAATATGACATTCATCTGCCGGTAGGACAGACTGACCGCGCGCCCCAGTTCCGCCACAGTGTGATGGTACGCCCGTCCGTGCTTATGTGTGTCCAGAGGTTCGTCAATGGTGATCACATGCAGCCCCTGCTGACGCGCTTCCAGCACTTCATCCAGAGTGGCTACCCGGCCGGAAATGGTGTAATTGCGGATACTGTCCGTGAAAATATAGCCGGACACTTCCAGCCGTTTCTGATTTTCCATCGTCCGGGTATCCGTCCCATACTTTTTACTATACCAGTCCTGCATACAGTGCAGCGCAGCCACATCGTCCCGGGTAACGGGAACCATGGTCTTCTTCTCACTTTTCAGCGTAATCTCGTGAAATTCCGGTTTCAGTGACAGCGTCATGGCATCCAGCGCATTTCTTCCCAGGTGATGGCGGACTCCTTCGGTAAATTTTTCATCCAGCGTATAGAGATAACAGCTGTCCAGCAGATCATTTTCATAATGCATGGCCTCCGGCATCCGGCGGATCCGGCCGATGGTCTGCACTTCAAAGGTTTCATTCATGTTGTCTCTTAGCTTTACCAGGATATAAGCCCGGGGACAGTCCCAGCCCGTGGCCACGGCCTGCTTGATAATCACCGCTTCCTGCCGGCCGTTTTTTTCCTCGATTCCTTCCAGATTTTCCTTTTTATCGGAAAGCCATACTGCCAGCCGGCCGTTTTCATAAGTCAGGCCGTGTTTTTGCAGATACTGCTCCACTTCCTCCTGCAGCAGCCGGGACTTATTGGGGATCTGGATAATAATCAAAGGATTGATTTCCTTCCCTCGCTTCAGGAATTCTCCCCGCAGACTCCGCTGCTTTTCCACCGCCTTTTCCAGCAGATAGGAAACCTGGCTGTCCACACTGATATTCCGGGCAAAATTCTCGTTGATGATCAGCACCTTTTTAATCAGACCTTCGGCAATCACCTCTGACTCCGGGATCTCGATTACCAGCGCCTGCTTTCCGCTGCGGGGCGTAGCGGAACAGCGGATAATCTTTTTCGCGTGAAAGTACCGGATCATGTCATCCGCCTTAATGGTATCGTTCTGATGGCTTTCATCGACGATGATCGCAAAAGTCAGCCCCTCCTCCAGCGCCTGTTGGATCCGCTCCGGGAAATTGGTACATTCCCCTTCCTTCAGGGCGGTATTCCCCTTTTTCGTCAGTTTTTCCCAGTTGATGAAGCAGGCGTCGTTTTCCTCGAATCCTTCCGCAAGCACATCCTCCAGCAGCTTCGTCCGGCTGCCGCGGACATACCGGTCCATCTTGGCCTTGCTTTGCTCTTCCAGATTCCCCCGCCCGGGCGTCAGCCAGATGAAGACGGTCCCGCCATATTCCCTGCAGAAGGTATCCATAAATCTGGTCAGGATAATGGTTTTTCCGCTGCCGGTACAGCTTTTAAGCACGATATCCCGTTTCGGCGACGCCATGGCATCCATCAGTCTGCAAATGGCGTCTTTCTGAAATTCTGCCAGTCTGATCTGCATCTTCATCCCTCCAGTTCACTGTAAAAATACTCGGGCACCGTTACGACCTCTATGTTCCGTTCCCGTACCAGCGCTTCCTGCGCCCCCGTCAGCAGAACATCGCCGCCCAGATATACCATCCGGCAATGCATGGGGCAGCTTTCCTTTGTCAGATACCGATCTGTCTCCTCCTGGGTGAGCAGCAACAGCGCCTGCTCATTCTTTTCCGGAATCTGTCCCCATTCCAGCTGTATCAGTTCCCTCACGTGAGAGGCCAGCTCATCGGCATATTCATAATACATACGGCCTTCCACCGGCAGGTAATTCACTTTCAGATACGTCAGGGAACCGCAGCCCTGTTCCTGCTCCATCACCTTTCTCAGACGTTCCCAGGCAATTTCCCGGCAGACACCGCCCTGATTATTGGTACACAGGATGAACCGGCGTCTTCCCCCGTCCTCTTTGTTCTGCCGCAGCACCGCATGGCCGGTGGTACCGGAGCCGGCAAAGAAATCCAGTACCGTGATGTCTTTATCTCGGTTAATCATATTGATCAGAAAAGTGTACAGGGAAGTGGGCTTGGGATAGTCAAAAGGAGGCAGGCCCAGGGCTTTCAGCTCCTTTTGGGCCTCCTCATTGGTTCCCACCCCCAGTTCGCCGTTGAGCAGATTCTGTGGGGTTTTGTGAACCATCTTTCCCGTCCGCTGATACCGTATGGAAAACAGTTTTGACTTGACCAGAAAATACGTCCCCTCAGCGATTTCCCGCTCCAGCGTCTCCTGCACCCATTTGTACTCCCCGGTGGCCACAAGGGGTGTTATGTTAACTCCTCCTTTTACCTCCACAGGCTGTTCCAGATGAATTTTTCGGCTGTCATGGGGACGGTAAATCCCGTCTTTGATCCGGAAACGGACGCTCCCCGGCGGAAACGTCAGCGTCTTTTTTCCGTTTCCGCTGTTAAGAAGGGGCGCATCATCCCCATCGATGGCTCCCTGGGAGAACTGATGGGAGGAATCCAGCCTTTTCCCGTAACACAGAATATATTCCAGCTTTTTTCTCACCTTCCTGGAAAGAGCCGGGGCGGTGGAAGTCTTCTCCCACATGTACATCCCCACAAAATTCTGTTCCCGGAAAATCTCATCACAGACCATTTTCAGCGTGGTCAGCTCATTGTCATCGATGTTAATAAAAATATACCCCTCCGGTTTCAGCAGCCGGCGGGCCAGACGCAGCCGGATCTCCATGAAGGAAGCCCACTTGCTGTGACGGAAATCATCACTTGTATCCACATAATCGTCATCGTAGATAAAATCATTTTTCCCCCTGTTATAAGGAGGATCGATGATGATCAGATCGATTTTTTCCCGGTGAGTTTTCAAAAGAAGCTGCAGAGACGCCAGGTTGTCCCCCTCCATAAGAAAATGGCAGGGACCCTCCCCGTTTATCCGCAGTTCCTTTTCTTCTTCCAGCCAGGGGATATGCGTCTGGAGCACTTCCTGGATCTTCTCCCGATGATGTTCAAAGGTCAGACCGAATTTTTTCTCCTTTATGCCTTTTTCGATCTCATTTATGTAAGACAGCAGTTTGCCAGTCTGCTCCCCCTGATCCTCCGATGCGATATGACATCGGAGTGTTTCCAACATACGCAGCTGTTCTTCCCGTTTTTCTCTGGAAATATTGACGGACATATCAGTTCCCTTTCATCTGATCGTATGCGTCCACCGCATCGTTTACCTCCTGCTCGCAGGAACGCATGGCCTGTATGGTTTTTTCAAACAGATCGTTCAGTTCCCATCCCAGGATGTGGGCGCCTTTTTCAATCACTTCCCGGGAACAGCCGGCGGCAAACCGTTTATCCTTAAATTTCTTTTTCAGACTTTTCACTTCCATATCCATTACACTTTTCGAAGGCCGCATCAGCGCCGCCGCCCCGATCAGTCCTGTCAGCTCGTCTGTCGCAAACAGCACTTTCTCCATCTGATGTTCCGGTTCAATATCAGAACAAAGGCCGTATCCATGGGAACAGACAGAGCGGATCATATCCTCTCCCACGCCGCCTTCCCTTAAAAGCTCCGGCGCCTTGCGGCAGTGCTGGTCAGGATACTGTTCGAAATCAATATCATGGAGAAGACCGGTGATTCCCCAGTATTCTTCCTCCTGGCCGTATCCCAGTTCCCTGGCATACCAGCGCATTACCCCCTCCACCGTCAGCGCGTGACGAATGTGAAAGCTTTCCGCATTATATTTTTTCAGCAGGGCAAAGGCCTGCTCCCTGGTAATCTGTGACTGCATGTTATCTTTACCTCCTCACATGTCTAATATTCTGTTTTAAAAGATTTCTTACAGCACCTGCAGCAGATTCAGATCCTGATCCGTCACAAGAAGATCTGCTCTTTTCCCTGGTGACAAAGACCCCGTCTCATCATAGATGCCGATACTTCTGGCCGGATTGGCCGTCGCCGCCAGCACGGCGTCTCCTTCCGGCACCCCGAAGCGAATAGCCCTTTTCATACAGGTAAAGAGACTGACGGCGCAGCCTGCGATGGTTCCGTCCGAGAGTGTTGCTTTCCCGTCTTTGACGGTCACTTTTTGTCCGCTCAGCAGACAGACCCCATCCTCCATCCCCGCCGCGGCAATGGAGTCACTGATCAGGACCACCCGGTCCCTGCCAAAGAGGGAAAAGGTACTGCGCACCACGCAGGGGTGGACATGAATACCGTCCGCAATCAGCTCCACCATCACCTGCCGATAATCAAAGGCCGCACCCACCAGCCCCGGACAGCGGTGACCAAAGGGCGCCATGGCATTATAAAGATGAGTCACATGGGCCGCGCCCAGATCAAATGCCCGGCTGGCGCAGTCATAATCCGCATCCGTATGTCCCAGGGAAACCACGGTCTCACCGCAGACATCGCGGATCAGTTCCTTTGCCCCTGCCAAATTGGGCGCCATCGTCAGCAGACGGATCCGGCCGCCGCAGGCTTCCTGGCACCTCTGGAAAAATTCAGCATCCGGACAGCGCAGGCTGTCTGCCCGGTGGGCTCCCTTCCTGGCAGGATCCAGAAAAGGCCCCTCCATATGAATCCCGGCTATAACAGCCTGATCCTTTTCCTTTTGCACTGCGTTCACCGATGACAGCACCTGCAGAAGTTTTTCCTCCGGCAGCGTCATGGTGGTGGGACAATAGGTGGTGACGCCGCAGGATTTCTGATATCTTAAAATTTTTTCCAGTCCTTTCAAACTGCCGTCGGAGAAATCACATCCCGCCGCCCCGTGACTATGGACGTCGATCAGCCCGGGGAGGATTTTAAGTCCCCTTGCGTCCATCTCCTGTCCGTCTGTCACTTCCCGGCTGCTGCTGACGATCCTGCCCTTTTCAATATAAAGATCCTGTTTCCGATAGGTTCCGTTTTCCTGAAATACCAGTCCGTTTCTGATAATCACCGTTTCTCTCCCGCCGTACTTTTTACAGTATCTATTATACGGAGGAACGTCTTCCTTTTCAATAAAAATCCTGCCCTGCGGGACTGTGCCGCAGGGCAGGATTTCTGTTTCCGCCTATCTATTTTCCAGTTCTTTGCGCATCACTTTTTCCAAATCCACCATCTCATTTACCAGACTGACGGCGCGCTCCCTGCCGAAATCTTTTAATACATCCTGATAAAAGTCTCTGAGAATCTTTTCCTGATTTTCCAGCCTTTCCTTTCCGCTCTCTGTCAGGATAACATAAGTGCCAAAATCCGAATCCGGATCATGCTTCCACTCGATCAGCGCCTGCTCCTCCAGTCTGCTCAGCGTATGGGACAGTCTGCTGACCTCCACATTCAGCGCTTCTGCCACATCTTTCATATAAATCCTGGTTCCATCACCTTTTTCCTGAATTAAACTGCTGATCTGCTCCAACGTCAGGTATTCAAAATTTGACATCTGTGTATAAAGTTTATCTGTTCCCAGGTTAGACATACCAAATCTTCCGAACACCAGCATCTTGGCGATGGCAGTGATATCATTCGCTTCTATGATTTTATTCAACGGCATACACATCATCCTTTCTTTACCATGTTCTATATAATATATATCAGGCCTATTTGATTAATTTACCACATTTTAAAGAAATCGTCAAGAAATAGACAAACTGCCGCTTTTGTGACTCAGTCACAGATAACGGGGAATTTCTCTGTTATAATACGATCATAAAACAAAGAAAACCTGGTAAAAATCAAAATAAACAACCATTGCAAGGAGGAATATATTATGGCAAAGAAATTAACAAATCAGAATTTTCAGCAGGAAGTGCTCAACAGCAGCCAGCCCGTACTGGTGGATTTCTACGCAACCTGGTGCGGCCCCTGCAAGATGCTTTCTCCTGTTATCGAGGAACTCTCCCAGGAAGCCAGCGGCTATTCTGTAGGAAAAGTAGATGTGGATGAGGAGCCGGCGCTGGCCGCACAGTTTAATATCATGTCTGTACCCACGCTGATGGTCTTTGAAAACGGAAAGGTATCCGCCGTTTCCGCCGGATATCGTCCCAAAGAACAGATTCTGGAAATGATCAAAAATGCCTGACGGTCAGGCGAACATCTTCTTCATATTCTCAAGGGGAAGGCTTTTTTGCTAACGCCATATAAGGCAGTAATTTGAAAACAATATTGAAATACAGCTTATGGGCGTTGCAAAGGCAGAAAGACAGCGTAGAAGGCAAAAATGCTTTTTGCGCTGTCTTTCTTTATGTTCAAAAATAAAATCGCACATTCGTCAAACAAAAACTTCCTTGCTACAATGTAGGCGAAGGAGGTAAGCGGATATGCGAAATCAAAAATACTACATAGCGATTGATGAAAGTGAACGGAGAATTATTCTAAATGCTCTTAATGCGCTGCGAAACAATCTGCTGGCAGAAGGCAGATATACGGACGCAGTAGATGATGTTCTAATCAAAGCAATCAATACACCTGTTAAGAAATTCAAAATTAGGATCACGGAGGTTTAAGGTTATGGAAAAGACAATATTTGAACAGATGGGCGGCACATATACTCTGCAAAGCGACTACTACTTGCCGAATCTTTCCCTGTCCGCCGAAGAAAATAAGCCCATAGGGATATGGGGACAGCGGCATTTGCGCTATCTCAAACAGCACCGCAAAGTGCTTTACACCAACCTGCTTACAAGCGGCAAGCTGAACAGCCATCTTGCGGATATTGATGAACAGGCAGAAGATTTGTTCTTTCGGCTGGTAAAGCAGATAGCGGAGCGTGAGGGCGTGACTGAGCAGCTAAAGGCGGAAAATCAAATAGAATGGGTTGGAAGAATGAATAACATTCGAAATCGTGTAACAGAAATTGTCAATCAAACAATTATTTTTAGATAAAAGCAGGCGGGCAACAGTATCATAAAGATATGTGTTGCCCGCCTTTTTTTGTTTATAAAATAGGTTCAATGACCGCTCGAAAATAGCGGTCTAATTCTATTGGTGTCTGCTTCATACGACCTTTGATCCACCATAGCACCATTTCTACAAAGCTACCGGAAATGTGGTTGATAAGAAAATCCGGTGGAATATCTTTGTTGTTTTTTCGATTCTGATTAACAAACTGGTTTTGAATTAACTCGTTCAAATTGTCCTTGAAATAGCGAAGGAAAATTTCACTGCTCTCACAGGAGAGCAAGCCAAGTACATTGTTGTCATTTTCCTGTAAGTGCTGGAGCAAGTGACAGAATATGGACTCCGGTGCGCTGCTGTCGGAGTAAAGCCCATGTGTATGGGTACAGTCCTTTGCACTGGAAATAATGTGTCCGAACAAATTTTCACAAAGAGCTTTCAATAATTCGTCTTTTGTCTCAAAGTGGTCATAAAATGTTGTTCGCCCTACATTTGCCCGATCTATAATTTCCTGCACGGTAATGTGGCTGTAGCTTTGTTCTGATAAGAGAGAAATAAAAGCCTGAAAGATAGCCGCCCGTGTCTTTTGCTGGCGTCTGTCCATGTGTTTTCTCCTTTCCGTACAATTTTCTAAAGATGTTCGGTAACGAATACTCTCGATAATTTATCTATTGCTTTTTAACAACTTCATTCATACAATAAAAGAGAACAAAGTGTTCGTTACCAAATTTATTGTACGAAAGAAACTGATATTTGTCAAGTAGCTTTCGTGAGAGGAGGATATTCTATGGCAAAGACCTTGAAGAAAATCAACGATTTTCTGGCCGGTTTGCCGATGACTATTGTGGCAGGGGTTTTCCTGTTGATTGATCTGGTTCCTCATTTGATGGAGGAATTTGGAGGGACAGAAGTTCATTTGAGCTTTTTACCTTTTGACCCTGCATGGGTGACAATCATTATCAGCGGTGTTCCTCTGCTGTATTTAGCTATCTGGCGAATGATTCATAATCGGGGTATCGCAAAGATTTCTTCGGCATTGCTTATCTGCATCGCCATGTTTGCGGCACTCGCCATTGGAGAACTGTTTGCTGCCGGCGAAGTAGCCTTTATCATGGCTCTGGGTGCTCTG
This sequence comes from Candidatus Ruminococcus avistercoris, assembly GCA_019120315.1. Taxonomy (GTDB): domain Bacteria; phylum Bacillota; class Clostridia; order Lachnospirales; family Lachnospiraceae; genus Ruminococcus_G; species Ruminococcus_G avistercoris. The sequence goes on along the minus strand of DWVJ01000011.1, from coordinate 2,198 downwards.
CTGGAAAACGCTACTACGAACCGGGCTAAGAAAGGTTTGAAAAAGTTGATTAGTCTGGCTCCCACCCAGGGACGCCGCATCCGGGACGGAAAGGAAGAAATGATCCCCGCAGAAAAAATCCGGAAAGGCGATGTGCTGCGTATTCTTGCCGGTGAAACTATCCCGGTTGATGGAAAAATCCTGACCGGAGAGACATCAGTAGACCAGTCCATTATGACAGGCGAATCTCTCCCCGTAGATAAAACTGTCGGGGATGAGGTATTCTGCGGCACGATTAACCGCTTTGGAGCGATTGACATTACGGCGACAAAAGTTGGCGAGGACAGCTCCCTGCAAAAACTAATCCGCATGGTGGAGGACGCAGAAAACAAACAAGCCCCCATGCAGCGTATCGCCGATCGAGTGGCAAGCTGGCTGGTGCCGGTAGCCCTGCTGATTGCTATTTTGGCCTACGTATTTACCGGAAATATCGTTACCGGCGTTACTGTACTGGTGGTGTTTTGTCCCTGCGCTCTGGTGCTGGCAACTCCCACTGCTATTATGGCTGCCATTGGGCAAGCCACAAAACATGGCGTCATTATTAAATCGGGTGAATCGCTGGAAAAGATGGGAAAGGTGGACACGATTGCTTTCGATAAAACCGGCACCCTTACCTATGGCCGGTTGGAAGTCAGTGATGTCATTCCCTTTGATTCCTCTCTCACGGAAAAGGAACTGCTCACATTGACAGCGTCCACCGAGGCGAAAAGTGAACATCCTTTAGGTAAAGCAATCGTGGCCAGAGCAAAAGGGCAGAATTTGCCATTGACGGAATCCGAGAATTTCAAGATGGCTGCCGGTAAAGGTATTTCCGCAAATGTGGATGGCAGGAGTCTGTTCTGCGGCAATGAAAAGTATCTCACGGAACATGGCGTCTCCATTGATGGGCAGGTTCAAAGTACATTGGAAAAACTCCGTACCGAGGGGAAAGCATCTATTCTTGTGGCAGAAAAAGACACCTGCATTGGTGTAATTGCCCTGTCCGATGTGCTGCGACCCGAAGCAAAAGACATGGTTTCTCGTCTAAATGCCATGCACACGAGTACCGTCCTGCTCACCGGCGACCACAAGAAAACCGCCGACTATTTTGCAAAGCAGGTAGGCATTTCCGAAGTGCGGGCCGAACTGCTGCCGGAGGAAAAGGTGCAGAATATAGAAGCCCTGCGGGAAGCTGGGCGGAAAGTCTGCATGATTGGTGACGGTGTAAATGATGCGCCTGCCCTGAAAACCGCAGATGTAGGCGTGGCTATGGGAAGCATGGGAAGCGACATTGCAGTGGAAGCCGCTGATATTGCCCTGATGAGCGATGATATTTCTAAGATCCCTTATTTGAAACGGCTGTCCAACGCTACGGTAAAGACCATCAAATTCAGTATCACATTGTCCATGTGTATCAACTTTGTGGCGATTGTGCTTTCCCTGCTGGAAATGCTCAATCCTGTCACTGGCGCACTGGTGCACAATGCTGGTTCCTGCTTTGTGGTGCTGATTGCGGCACTGCTGTATGATCGGAAGTTTGAGTGATAGACTATGCGGAAAATCCCGATAAAACCATCGACAAAAGGTATGTGGACAGCGATCTCTACGCCGCCTTGCAGTATGTTTCCAATGATAAAAAGACCGATGAGTGTATGTATGTCAGCGGTATCAACTGCAACGTCAAAAGAGCCTATGAGCGCATGACGGCAACGAAAAAGCGCTTCGGCAAAACAGGCGGCAATGTAGCGTATCACGGGTATCAGAGTTTTCAAACGGGCGAGGTAACTCCCGAAGAAGCACACAAAATCGGTTTGGAAACCGCAAGACAAATGTGGGGCAAGGAATATGAAATTGTTGTTTCGGGTAAAACAGCTCTTGGCATATATCCCAAAGCTCGCCGCCTGAGATATTCTGATACGGAGAGACCACACCTTTCAGCGTTATGCTCAATCATATTTTTCTCTTTTTCACTGACACGAATAAACAGATTTTTATTTTTAACTTCGTTCATAACATCAGTCCTTTCTTTGATTTTTTAAGGGGTATTAGGGGTGCCCCCTAAAGTGAAATTGGCTCTCAAAGCCAATTGGGGCGGAAACTGCCAATACAGTTTCCCTGCTTGTTACGTTACGGTATGAGACATCGTCGTCACAAGCTTCATATCATTCGTTTCCGTGCAG
>DWVJ01000010.1 GCA_019120315.1 Candidatus Ruminococcus avistercoris | reverse complement strand
TTGCTCCCCACGCTTTCGAGCCTCAACGTCAGTCATCGTCCAGCAAGCCGCCTTCGCCACTGGTGTTCCTCCTAATATCTACGCATTTCACCGCTACACTAGGAATTCCACTTGCCTCTCCGACACTCTAGCCTGACAGTTTCCAAAGCAGTCCACGGGTTGAGCCCATGCCTTTCACTTCAGACTTGCCATGCCGTCTGCGCTCCCTTTACACCCAGTAAATCCGGATAACGCTTGCCCCCTACGTATTACCGCGGCTGCTGGCACGTAGTTAGCCGGGGCTTCTTAGTCAGGTACCGTCTTTCTTCTTCCCTGCTGATAGAGCTTTACATACCGAAATACTTCTTCGCTCACGCGGCGTCGCTGCATCAGGGTTTCCCCCATTGTGCAATATTCCCCACTGCTGCCTCCCGTAGGAGTTTGGGCCGTGTCTCAGTCCCAATGTGGCCGTCCACCCTCTCAGGCCGGCTACTGATCGTCGGTTTGGTAGGCCGTTACCCCACCAACTGCCTAATCAGACGCGGGTCCATCGTATACCGTCTCGGCTTTTCACACCGGACCATGCGGTCTTTGTGCGCTTATGCGGTATTAGCAGAAATTTCTCTCTGTTATCCCCCTGTATACGGCAGGTTACCCACGCGTTACTCACCCGTCCGCCACTCAGTCAGCCGGTCTTCCATCCGAAAACTTCCGTCCAGCCGCTTCGTTCGACTTGCATGTGTTAAGCACGCCGCCAGCGTTCATCCTGAGCCAGGATCAAACTCTCAAATGAAAAGTTGCCCGGTCCAAGATAACCTTGGCTATCTTATCCCTTGCTTTACTGTTGGTTCTTACTTCTAAAAATGATTCTCTTAGAATCTTCAAGGATCTGTGTTTTACTGTTCAGTTATCAAGGTTCTTTCTGTCGCTTTTGTCAAACTCTTTATCTTTGCGACAGCTTGTTTATATTATCACAGCTCATATCCTTTGTCAACAACTTTTTTCACTTTTTTCTTTTTTTCTGTCTGTTGACTTGTGAGCCGCAACGAGAGCTATATTATCATACCTTACGGCCGCTGTCAACATCTTTTTTAATTTTATCGGATCGCCTCCACCGCCTCTGCAATAGTACTGACAAAAACAAGTTCCACGCCTTCTGCTTTCCCCACAGTGTTTTCACATACTCTTGGCAGGATCACCGTCTCAAACCCCAGTTTTTTTGCCTCGCGCACTCTCTGCTGTGCCATGCTGACCGCACGGACCTCACCGCTCAATCCCACTTCTCCGAAAGCCACCACCCGATCCGGGATGACGATGTCGCGGTAACTGGAAGCAATGGCCAGGAGAATCGCCAGATCGAGGGCCGGTTCCGTCATCTTAATGCCTCCGGCGATATTCACATAAGCGTCACATTCGGAAAGATTCATCCTGCCCCGTTTTTCCAATACGGCCATCAAAAGATTGACCCGGTTAAAGTCCGTACCAGCCGCTGTCCTGCGGGGAATACCAAAGCTACTCCTGCAGACCAGGGCCTGCACTTCTATCAGAATCGGCCTCGTCCCCTCCATGGAACAGGCCACGATGGAGCCGGACGCGCCTTGCGGTTTCCCGCTGAGCATAAATTCCGACGGATTTCTCACCTCCGCCAGTCCGTCGCCCCGCATTTCAAAAACCCCGATCTCATTGGTGGAGCCGAAACGGTTTTTCACGCTGCGCAGAATACGGTAGGAGGCATGGCGGTCTCCTTCAAAATACAGCACTGTATCCACCATGTGCTCCAGCACCCTCGGACCTGCAACGGAACCGTCCTTTGTCACATGCCCCACGATAAACACGGAAATCCCCATCCCCTTGGCGATCTGCAGCAGCATTCCGGTGGACTCCCGCACCTGCGACACACTGCCCGGCGCCGATGACACATCCTCATTGTACATGGTCTGGATGGAATCGATCACCATGATCTCAGGCTTTTGCTTTTGGGCCGCCTCCCGGATATCTGTCAGATTTGTCTCACACAGCAGCAAAAGATTATCATTGAAGCTGCCCAGCCGCTGTGCCCGCAGTTTGATCTGACGCAGCGACTCCTCTCCGGAAATGTAAAGTACCTTCTTTCCTGCCAGGGAAAGAAGGCGGCAGACCTGCAAAAGCAGAGTGGATTTTCCGATTCCTGGATCTCCTCCCACCAGTAGCAGAGAGCCGCCGACGATCCCACCGCCCAGCACCCGATCCAGCTCTCCGATTCCGGTCGCCGTCCGCTCTTCCTTTTCCGTCTGTATCTCAGCCAGACTGACCGGCTGCTTCCTGCTGCGCTGCTGCTTTTTCCCGGAAGACGCTTCCGTTACACTTTCCTCCACAAAAGTATTCCACTGCTGACAGCCCGGGCACTGTCCCATCCATTTCACCGACTCATAGCCGCAGTTCTGGCAGAAAAAAACCGTTTTCTTACCCTTTGCCATTCCTTCGCTCCTTTTACCCAAAAAAGGGGCTGCATTTTTGCAGCCCCGCATCTTTATTTCTCACACTCTGACAATCCGAATATCCGCTTTGTCAACATTTTCCAGTTCTACGCTAAAAGAAAGCTTTCCTCCCAGATTTGTCTTGATTTTCCCGATGAGATTTTCTCCCACGAACACCTCATACTCCGTATCCGCTTCCATCTCCACCGTAATCTGGGCATCCTCCGGACCTTCCACGGAAAATTCCATACCGTTTTCTTTCAGCGTCAGATTCAGCACTGTCGTACCGGGAACCGACTCATAAACAAACATTCCATTCCTTTCCAGCTTGGTAATCTCCGAAAAGGTCTTTACTTTATACACGTCTCCGTTGCATTCAAAATCAGATAATTTTGATTTGACGTCCAGCTCATAATTTCCAAAGCTGATGGCGCCGTTTTCTTCCACACGAATTAACTCTTTCACTGTTGACATAATCGTCCTCCTGGAATCTAGTCTGTTGTATATTATCACGAACGCTTATCATCTGGTTCTCTTGTATTATATAATAAATGCTGTCTTTATGCTAGTCAGATACATAAAATTTAACATCTTTTTTATACATTCCCACACTGACGGTATCTCCGGCTTTGATATGTCCCATGAGAATTTCTTCAGCCATGGCGTCCTCGATCTTGCTTTGAATCGCCCGTTTCAGCGGCCGCGCTCCATACTTGCTGTCGTATCCTTCTTCCGCCAGGTAATCCTTTACAGACGTCCGGATTTTCAGCGTGATATTCATCTGTTCCTGGCATCTCTTCTGCAGATTTTTCAAAAGGATCGTCACGATCTGACGGATATTTTCTTTGGTCAGCGCATGGAAGACGATGATGTCGTCGATCCGGTTCAGAAATTCCGGCCGGAAAATCCGCTTCACTTCCTCCATCACGCCGGACTTCATGTATTCATAATCTCTCTTTTCATCGCTGCCGGAATTGAATCCCAGACGCTTCGGCTCTATGATCGCCTGCGCTCCCGCATTGGAGGTCATAATAATACAGGTCTGTTTAAAATCCACCTTCCGCCCCTGGGCATCGGTGATATGGCCGTCATCCAGTACCTGCAGCAGGATATTGAATACATCCGGATGGGCTTTTTCAATTTCATCAAACAGCAGCACGCTGTAGGGATTACGGCGCACTTTCTCGCTGAGCTGTCCGCCCTCCTCATATCCCACGTATCCCGGCGGTGAGCCGATCAGTTTGGACACGCTGTGTTTCTCCATGTATTCGGACATATCGACCCGGATCATGGCCTGCTCCGTCCCGAAAACCGCCTCGGCCAGTGCTTTGGAAAGTTCTGTTTTTCCCACGCCGGTGGGTCCCAGAAACAGAAACGATCCGATGGGACGGTTGGGATCCTTCAGTCCCACTCTGCCACGTTTGATGGCCTTTGCCACCGCTGCCACGGCTTCTTCCTGTCCCACAACCCGCTTATGCAGCACGCTCTCCAGCCTTGCCAGCCGTTTCGTCTCTTCCTCCTGCAGCTGGGAGACCGGTATCTTCGTCCATCCGGAAACAATATCTGCCACCGCTTCTTCTGTCACGCTGCGGTTCTGCTTTTTCCTGCTCTTCCCGGCCCGTTCTTTTTCCGCCCTGCATTTTTCCTCCAGCTTCGCCTGTTCCCGGTGCAGTTCCCTGGCCAGATCCATATCCCCGGCTTTTACCGCTTCTTCCTTGCGGCGCATCACCTCCGCCAGCTCCCGCTCACATTCCGGCTGTCTGCTCTTTCCGGTAAACCCTGACAGCTGCACCTTGGATGCCGCCTCGTCGATCAGGTCGATCGCTTTGTCCGGCAAAAAACGGTCGTTGATATACCGCACAGACATGGAAACCGCTGCCTGCAGCGCCTCGTCCTCGATTTGAACGCCATGGTGTTTTTCATAATAGGGGCGAAGTCCCTTCAAGATCTCCAACGCCTCCTCCGGAGTCGGTTCTTCCACCATCACCGGCTGGAATCTTCTCTCCAGCGCCGCATCTTTTTCAATGTATTTCCGGTATTCTTCGATGGTAGTGGCGCCAATCAGCTGGATTTCCCCTCTGGAGAGGGAGGGCTTCAAAATATTGGAAGCGTCCAGCGCGCCTTCCGCGCCGCCTGCTCCAATGATTGTATGAATCTCATCGATAAACAGCAGGATATTTTTGTTTGCGGAAACCTCCCGCACCACATTCTTAATCCGCTCTTCAAACTCGCCCCTGTATTTGGAACCGGCGACCATACCGGACAGATCCAGTACCACCACCCGTTTCCCCTTCATCTGATCCGGGACCTCGCCGTTTACGATTTTCTGAGCCAGTCCTTCCGCGATGGCCGTCTTACCCACCCCCGGCTCTCCGATCAGACAGGGATTGTTTTTCGTCCGTCTGCTTAAAATACGCAAGATCCGGTTCATCTCATGGTCGCGTCCCACCACCGGATCCAGCTGACCTGCGCGGGCCATCTCTGTCAGATCGCGGCTGTACTGATCCAGCGTGGGCGTCGCCGTGCCTTTCTTGTCTTTGGAAGGCTTCATCTGTTCCAGTTCTTCTTTGATCTGTACCTGATCGGCCCCCATGGCGATCCGCACCTCCGCATACAATTTCTGCAGATTGATCCCCATGGTATGCAGCAGCCGGATCCCCACACATTCCGTCTCCCGGATCATGGCAATCAGAATATGTTCCGTTCCGATCTCCTCCTCGTGGAAATACTCCATCTCATACCCGGCGTTTTCCAGCACCTGCTCAGCCCGCTTGGAAAATTCCACCGGAGAATCCACGGCCAAATTGCCCTGGGCGGAAATAAATTTGTCGATATAGCTGCGAAGGGCGGACTCCTCCACACCCATCTCCGCCAGCACTCGGCCGGCCGTTCCGTTTTCCTCTTTCACCAATCCCAGCAGCAGATGCTCTGTACCCACATAGTTCTGCTGCATCTCCCTGGCGGCCTCCTTTGCAATACGCAGGGCGGCCTGTGCCTGCTCTGTATATTTTCTCATAATAATTTCCTCCAGATTTAACAATATTCTTCAAATATTTCATCAATCAACGCATGTATCTCTTCTTTTGATATATTCTTACACCAGCCTTTGGCGAGAGCCACTCGCAGCTCGTCTTTCAGCTCCCGCAAAGCCAGAATCTTATCCGCGTCAATACAGATCACCGCCCCTTTTCTGCGGTCGATACTGACGAAACCGTCCTGTTTCAGCACGGCATACGCTTTATTTACAGTATGCATGTTGATGCCGATAATATCCGCCAGCTGGCGTACGGAAGGCAGCGTCTCGCCTTCCCGAATCTTGGAAGTGGCAATTCCAAGAATGATCTGATTCCGAAGCTGCATGTAAATCGCCTCGTCGCTGTTAAAGTCAATATGAATTAATTCTACCAGCATCATATCACCTTGCTTTCTCTCTTTTGTTATACATATCTTATAACAATTGTCATTAAATTTCAAGAAAAAAATGCCCGACAGGGATGGATTTTCCTGTCGAGCATAAAAAATGTCAGGATTCCTGTTCAAATAAAGGAGTGGAAAAGTACCGCTCCGCCGTATCCGGCAGCACCGTCACAACGGTTTTCCCTTTTCCCAGTTTTTTCGCCAGCTTCAGCGCCGCCGCAACATTGGTGCCGCTGGAAATACCGCACATCAGGCCTTCTTTCCTGGCCAGGTCTTTGGCTGTCTGGATCGCCTCCTCATCTGTCACCACATAAATATCATCGTAAATCTCCCGGTTGAGGATATCCGGAATCAGGCCGTCTCCGATCCCCATCTGCAGATGGGTACCGATGGTGCCGCCGGCCAGAATGGCCGCATTCTCCGGCTCCACAGCCCAGATGGTGATATCCGGATTCAGCGCTTTTAACACTTCCCCGATGCCGGTGATGGTGCCGCCGGTACCAATGCCGGAACAAAACCCATGGATCGGCCCTGCCACCTGCTCCAGGATCTCCAGCCCCGTATGATGGCGATGCACCATGGGATTGGCCGGGTTCTCAAACTGCTGGGGTACATAGACGTTCGGATTTTCCCGCGCCATGGTCAGAGCTGTCTGCAGACACTCATCGATACACTCTCCGATATTGCCCGCATCATGGATCAGCTTCACTTCCGCACCGTAATGCTGCACCAGTTTCCTTCGCTCCTCACTGACCGAATCCGGCATGATGATCACGGTTTTATATCCTTTCACCGCCCCGATCAGCGCCAAGCCAATCCCCTGATTGCCGCTGGTGGGCTCCACGATAATCGTATCCTTTGTGATAATCCCCTTTTTCTCTGCATCCTCGATCATATTGAGAGCGGTCCGCGTTTTTATGGAACCTCCCACATTCAGCCCTTCAAATTTCACCAGTACTTCTGCGCTCTGCGGACTGTTCATCCGGTTCAGTCGGATCATCGGTGTGTGGCCTACCGCTTCCAAAACATTATTGTAAATCATTTTCAGTAACCTTTCTGCAACAAAATTATGCCTCGTCGATGGCTTTGCCGATGTCGTGACGATAATATTTATTATCAAACTCCACCAGTTTCACAGCCTCATAAGCATTGGCCCGCGCCTCTTTCAGGTCTTTTCCTTTGGCAGTTACCCCAAGCACGCGCCCGCCGTTGGTGACAATACCTTTGTCTGTCTTCTTTGTTCCTGCATGGAACACATAATAACCGTCTTTATCTTTAAAATTTTCCAGTCCGCGGATCACATATCCCTTTTCGTAAGATACCGGATATCCATCGGAGGCCAGTACCACGCAGACGGCGGCATTGTCTTCGAACTGCAGATCCACCTGATCCAACGTGCCGTCGACACAGGCTTCCATCACCTCCAGAATGTCATTTTTCATTCTGGGGAGCACTACCTGAGCCTCCGGATCACCAAACCGGGCATTATATTCCAGCACGCGGGGGCCATCCTTTGTCAGCATCAGCCCAAAGAAAATAATTCCTTTAAACTCTCTTCCTTCTTTGGCCATGGCATCCACCGTTGCCTGATAAATGTGGCTCTTGCAGAACTCATCCACCTCTTTTGTATAGAAGGGACTGGGCGAAAAAGTACCCATGCCCCCGGTGTTCAATCCCTGGTCTCCGTCCTGGGCCCTTTTATGATCCTGGGCGGAAGTCATGGTTTTTATGGTTTTTCCATCCACGTAGGAAAGCACAGACACTTCCCGTCCCGTCATGAACTCTTCGATCACCATGGTATTTCCCGCGGAGCCGAACTTCTTATCCATCATGATGGAGCGCACGCCCTCCTGGGCCTCCTGCAGCGTATTGCAGATCAGAACGCCTTTGCCCAGCGCCAGTCCATCGGCTTTCAGCACAATGGGAAATCTAGCCGTCTCCAGATAAGCCAGGGCTTTTTGGGGGTCGTCGAAATTTTCATACGCCGCCGTGGGGATACCATATTTTTTCATCAGATCCTTGGAGAACGCTTTGGAGCCTTCCAGGATCGCCGCGTTTTTACGCGGCCCGAATACGCGCAGTCCCCGATCTTCGAACACATCCACAATACCGCCCACCAGCGGATCATCCATGCCGATGATGGTCAGATCGATTCCCTTTTCTTGGGCAAAATCAGCCAATTTTTCAAATTCCATGGCGCCGATGTCCACACACTGCGCATACTCTTCGATTCCCGCATTGCCGGGTGCGCAGTATATCTCTTCCGCTCTGGGACTCTGGGCAACCTTCCATGCAATGGCGTGCTCTCTTCCGCCGCTTCCAACTATCAGAACTTTCATCGAAATGTCTCCTTTATTTCTTTTGCTTTACCACACCGTCGGCAATGACCAGCCTGTCATTGGCAATCAGGTCAATGGCTCTTGGCATGATCACCCACTCCGCCTGTTCCATCACTCTCTTCTGCAGGATTTCGGGCGTGTCGTCATCTTCGACCTCCACGGCTTTTTGCAGAATGATCGGCCCGGTATCGGTACCCTCATCCACGAAATGCACCGTGGCTCCCGTCACCTTTACCCCGCGCTTTAGCACAGCCTCATGAACTTTCAGCCCATAATAGCCGGTTCCGCAAAAAGACGGGATCAGCGCCGGATGCACATTGATGATCTTTCCCGGGAACGCCCGCACGATGGACGGCGGAATCACCACCAGACATCCTGCCAGCACGATAAGATCCACCTGCAGATCCAAAAGTTTATTCAGCAGGGCATCGTGAAACTCCTCCCGCGTCCTGTAGTCCGCAGGAGAAATACATACCCCTTCTATCTTATGTTTTTCCGCCCGCTTTAGTGCATAGGCGCCTGGATTATTGCTGATGACACAGCATATTTCCGTGTTGGTAATCTTTCCCTGCTCCACGCCGTCGATAATCGCCTGCAGGTTCGTCCCCCCGCCGGAAACCAGCACCGCTATTCTCAGCATAATGTTACTCCTTTTTCGCCTTTTTCGATGCGGCCGATCTGATATGGCTGCTCGCCTGCCGCCTCTATGGCTTTCATCGTTGTCTCCACATCAGCCGGTGATACCGCCACCACCATGCCGATACCCATGTTGTATGTATTATACATCATCTTTTCTTCGATCTGGCCTTTTTTTGCCATCATCCGGAAAATGGGCGGCACCGGGTAACTGTCCTTTTCGATGACGGCGCGCACGCCGTCTTTTAACATTCTGGGCACGTTCTCATAGAAACCGCCGCCGGTGATATGGCTGCATGCTTTGATCTGCACGCCGGCTGCTTTTATTCCCTTCAGGGCTTTCACATATATCTTGGTGGGCGCCAGCAGTGTCTCACCCAGGGTAGCCCCCAGTTCATCGTAATAAGTATTTAAAGATTCCTCTGTGATATCAAAAATTTTTCGCACCAGCGAAAAACCGTTGCTGTGGACGCCGGAGGAAGCCATGCCGATGAGAATGTCGCCCTCCTGCAGGTCTTTGCCCGTGATCAGGTCTTTCTCATCCACCACGCCTACCGCAAAACCGGCCAGATCGTACTCATCCTCCGGATAAAATCCCGGCATCTCCGCCGTCTCGCCGCCGATCAGCGCCGCTCCGGACTGGACACAGCCTTCTGCCACGCCTTTTACGATCTGAGCGATTTTCTCCGGTGTATTTTTACCGCAGGCGATATAGTCCAGGAAAAACAGAGGTTCGCCTCCCGCACAGGCAATATCATTGACGCACATAGCCACGCAGTCGATTCCCACCGTATCGTGTTTATCCATCACAAAGGCCAGTTTCAGCTTGGTACCAACGCCGTCCGTTCCGGAAACCAGAGTAGGATGCTCCATGTTTTTAAAAGCATCCATGGAAAACGCGCCGGAAAATCCGCCGATATTGGTCAGCACCTCCTGGCGCATGGTTTTCTGAATGTGTTCCTTCATCAGTTCCACTGATTGATATCCGGCTTCGATGTCCACGCCGGCTTTCTTATAATCCATCATCGCTTTATCCCTTCTATTTTGTGTAGTTTTTATAGCCTACTTCCTGGAGTTTTGCATCCTTGGCACATACCTGTTCTTTCAGTTCGGCCGCATAGTCTTTTACCTTCTGAAGCAGTTCGGGATCCGATGTGGCCAGGATCTTGGCCGCCAGGATACCGGCGTTGGCTCCCCCGTTGATCGCCACCGTGGCCACGGGAATGCCGGATGGCATCTGCACAATGGAGTACAGCGAATCACGGCCGCCCAGCGAGGTGGTATGCATGGGTATACCAATCACTGGCATAGGGAAAATAGCGGCGCACATACCCGGCAGATGAGCTGCCATGCCCGCTCCGGCGATAATCACCTTGAAGCCTTTTTCCTCCGCGGTTTTCGCATATTCAAAGAATACATCCGGTTCTCTGTGAGCCGAAATGATCGTCATCTCATAGTCAATTCCAAATTTTTCCAGGATATCGGCAGCTTTTGCCATCACCGGCATATCTGAATCGCTGCCCATCACAATTCCTACTTTTGCCATAATTATCTCCTTTTCCTGTCTGCTTTACAAAATCTTTCATTAATTTTCATTGTACTAGACCCCAAAGTCCATTGTCAACCGCTAAATGGAACGTTCAGTTCCTCCGTTCCCGGCAGTACGAAACGCCCTTTCTCTATCAGCGGCAGGATTTGCCCGTCCCGGCGCAGAATGCGGATATATTCCAGTTCATCATAGGGAATGGTGATATCGGTGTGACATCCAAAATATGCTTCGGATGGATTTTCCCTGCGTCTGACAGACACCTCATTATCCCTGGCAATCACTTCCTTCCCGTCAGGGTTGTACACCGGATTGTCCTCCGCCCAGCTGTAGCAAGTATCCCCCACGGCAAAATGGGGGCCGGTTTTTTCCGCGATCAGAATGGGAAGTCTGGGGGAAATCTGATATTTTTTTGCCATCACATAAGCCGTCGTGTTGGTGCCGACTGCAAACTCCCCCATGGGAAGGCCGTCATGCTGATGAAGCACATTTTCCCGGATATATGCCCGGTTTTCCTCCTCCCCGGAGAAATTTTCACAGCCGTAGTCCCGGATCATGCCGTCTTCAAACCGCAGCCAGAGATCCCGGTACTCCAGTCCGTTTAAAAAGACTCTCGTCACATGGAGGACGCCGCTGGTTCCCGCCAGTTTTGGAGAAGTAAATACTTCTCCCACCGGAATATTCACATCCGCCACACAGTTCTCAAAAATCGTCTGTCTGGCCGGATCCGCAAGCGATATAAGGCAGACAGTCAGATCCGTCCGGTTGCCGTTGCTTCCTTTGATATGCACCGCAGTCCCCTCATCCAGCGCGTCAATCATACACTGCTGGATCTTCTGATACTTTTTGTAGTCCAGCGTATTGATCTTAATCGTCTCACGGAAAATCTCTTCAAAAGATTCTCCGATTTCCGGAACCGGCCAGGCGATGATGGTAAAGCTTCTCTCGTCGCCTATGATATACCGGTTGGTGATCTGGGAAGATTCGGTGTCCATCCGCACCACCAGTTTCTGCTGTTTTTCTGTCAGTTCATACGCACAGTCAACGGATTTTGGCACAAATGGCGTTTCCCCGAAGGTTTCCATTACAGCCGGACCCGCGTGGGTATTTGCCAGCTCTTTGCAGTTTTCAAACCCATTTTGCAGCGCCCGCAGCTTTCTGGATACCATTTCCTCCGTAAGATATAACGCAGCGTCATTGCGGTGATCATAATCAAACTGCTGATTGGGAATCCCGCCGAAATATCCGATCCGCAGATGCTGCCGTTTATTGATCAGATGGGTGGCGCTGCGGTAAATCACCGGCTTAAGCCCCATCTTTTCAAACTGCAGCACGGCAGATCGAATCATCCGCTCAAATCCCAGCGTATAGCGGATATTGACCGTCTTCTTTTTGCCAAGATCAATGCCGTTATTGACAAATCCCATCCGGTAACCTTCCGTGTACGTCTGTGCCATCCGGTCGATCTCTTCCTGGGAAAGCCTGTTTAGAAATTCCGCCGTTTTATATTCGTTATCAGAGATATATTCTCCGAAATCATACAGATACCGCAGATCCGTCAGATCTTTCTCCATGATGATCGATACGGCAAAATCAAGTTTGGGATCGACCATTTCCCTCACCCGGTACTCCATCATGTCATCGCAGTAATCCCGGATATAACTGTACAGAATATGATGCAGGTTTTCTGCTTCCGGCAGCGCGTCAGCAGTAAACTCCCCGTAAATTTCCAGAAAAAGCTCGCCCAGCACCGTAAGATCCCACAGTCTATCTTCAAATACAAAGACGATGCTGCCGCGGATCTGACTGTACAGCGCGCTCAGCGCTTTCCCGAAATCCTTTCCCAGCATGGTCTTTGCATACCGGGGATTTCCATAGGAGTTCTGATAATTTTGGGGAAGAATGTCTTCATACAGCACCTGATTCCATTCCCTACGCTCTTTAAGGGTCAGGGCATCCCACTGTCCGCTTTTGCGGATATCCAGGATTCCGAATACCTGCCTAAGAAACCTTGCCGTACGGATAAAGTAATCACGGTAAGGCTCCGGTACCTGTGTCTCCGTGGGAATCTCCAAAATCCGTTCCCGTGCCAGCTGCCACCGCTCTTCTAATATTTCATTCAATCCTGTCACCTCTATTCGTCAATGATATTTCCCTTTTTCACATTTCGGTCAATGATTTCTTCCATACATTTCCAGATTTCTTCTGATCCTTCTTTTGTCCTGGCATTTCTTTTTAGAATCTGAGATTTTTTTACGTTTCTCCGTTTCCAGTCCCCGCCGTCATTGGCATCGTTTAAAGCCAGCGGCTGGAAATTGTCCATTACGTGGGCGAACAGCGACTCCGGCGTCTTTTCCGCCTCAAACTCCTCCCAGAGATCCCGCATCTTTTTCGCCTGATCTTCCGGCAGGATGGAAAAGATCCGGTCGGCGGCCTTTTCCTCCCGCTCCCGTTTGGTTGCGTTTCCGGCGTCGTCGTAAGCATACGTATCTCCGGCATCGATCTCCACCAGATCATGTACCAGAATCATCTGCAGCACATGCAGCAAATCTACCTCCTCATTGGCGTATTCGCTGAGCAAACAAGCCATCAGCGCCATATGCCAGGAATGCTCCGCATCGTTTTCCTGCCTTTTATATCCGGTCAGATGGGTCTGACGGAAAATATTTTTTTCCTTATCGATCTCCAGGATAAATTTTTTTTGTTTTTCCAGTCTTTCATTCATTTTCAGGACACTCCTATCAAAAACAAAGCCAGCCAAAACACCGCCAGCAAACCGTTTGCCAGCGATCCGGCCGTACTGAATCTATGATTTTTCTTTTTTTCTCCAAAACTGATCAAGCCGGTGATAAATCCGATGACCGACAGCAGAATGCCCATCAGCCCGAAAATCCCCACATAAGTCCCTGCCTTCCCTGCCAGAACAAAGGAAATCACAGCAGCCGCCAGCAGGAAGATCCCGGAAATCGCCGCCATCAGCACCGATCCCAGGCCGTCCACGGCGTCCTCACTCAGAGGCAGACGATATCGATATCTTTTTTTCATAATACCATCTCCTTATTCCGTCACAAATTGCAAACAGCAGATAACCAATCAATGCTCCCGCCGTATTCAAAAACAGATCGTCCACATCAAAACTGCCCACCTTCCATACCAGCTGAAGACATTCCGCAAACAGACTCACGGAAAACCCCAGCAGTCCGGTCAGCCAGAAATGCCGTGTTTTTCTGCATATAATCGGCAATATGAATCCGAAGGGCAGAAAACCAATCACATTCCCTGCCAGATTCAACAACACCGCTTTCATCCCCAGCTGTTCCCGATATATCCAAAACCTCTTCATCTCTTTGAAGAGAATCAGATTATACCGGTAATCCTCTTCCACCCAGTTTTTCCTTCCATACCACTCGGAAAAAAAGAGAAAATAGATCAGCAGGAGCAGATACAGGATGAACAGAATCCAGCTCATGATCCGAATGCGTTTTTTCGTTTCCGCTTTCACCTTTTTCCTTTCCTCTCTGCTTTTCTCATACACACATGAAACTGCCTCAATCAGATTGAGACAGTCTCCTTTTTCTATATCGTTACTTTATACTTTTCTTTCAGAAGCTGCGCGCCGCTGACGATCATCAGCACGCCGGCTGCAATCCCCGTCACCAGCACGATGATTCCCAGAGCGATGCCGCCGCTGCCGGCGTGGGACATAATTTTATACGTTCTCTCGTTCATTCCCATCTCTCCTCACAATGATTACCTGGCTCCATACTGCTCATAATATGCGTCGATGGCCTCTTTTAATGCATCGTCAATAATAATTCTTCCTTTATATTCATGGCGATAGAGATGCTCCACCACCTCTTCCATGGTCACAATGGCAGCCGTATCAAATCCGTATAGTTCTTTTACCTCGTCCAGGGCGCACTTTTTGCCGTCTTTTCCCACTTCCATCCTGTTAAGAGAAACCATCAGGCCGACAATGGTCACATCCGCCGCGCCTCTCACCTTCGGCACCGTCTCCTCCATGGATTTCCCCGATGTGGTCACATCTTCAATCATAATTACCCGGTCGCCGTCTTTTAAACTGCTGCCAAGGAAGCTGCCTTTATCCGCACCGTGATCCTTTTCTTCTTTCCGGTCCGAACAGTAACGCACTTCTTTGCCGTACAGTTCACTGTAAGCCACAGCCGTCACCACTCCCAGGGGGATCCCTTTGTAGGCCGGCCCAAACAGAACGTCAAAATCGTCTCCGTACCTGTCATGAATCGCCCGGGCATAGTATTCTCCCAGTTTTTTCAGCTGAGAACCTGTCACGTAAGCTCCCGCATTCATGAAAAATGGAGATTTACGGCCGCTTTTTAACGTAAATTCCCCAAATTTGAGCGCATCGCAGTCTACCATGAACTCGATAAATTCCTGCTTGTACTGTTCCATATTTTAAAACCTCCATACTGCCTGTCTTTTCCAGATCATTAAATTCTTTACAATTTTACCATACCCGATGGAGATTTTCAATTGATTATGAAATTCATAAAAAATACCGCGCGGCAGATACGGTACGGTATCCGCCGCGCGGCTTAAAATGCAAAATTACAGCAGTTCTTTTTTGATTCTCTCCAAAGCTTCCGGCGCCTGCTTGTCCATCTTCTCCGGGAATCCGAAGTAGGATACACAGATAATATTGTCGCCGCCGACCTTGGGCGCATCCGGTTTCAGCTGCTTATTGGCAAAATCCATCTCCCGCAGCGTTTCAAAGATGCCGTCGAAGTCCACTTCTCCTTCGCCCATGGCCGTATGCTGATGAATGGTAACGTCTGCACGGCCGCGGCTGTTCAGCCATGGCGGATTCAGGATATACCGACAGTCTTTGGTCTGATTCCAGGTGTCGGCCAACAGCACGTGGGTCAGTTCGTTGCCGGCATATTTCAGCATATGGCGCACATCGCCCTTGCCCTGGTCGTAGAAAAATCCATGGGACGCGGAGTATACGTATCCCAGGTTTTTGGAACGGAAGGATTTGACTATGTCACATGCTTCGTCATTGAGTTCCACAAAATCATAAGGATGGGACTGCAGTTCCACACGCAATCCTTCCCGCTCGATGATCGGCAGCAGTTCTTCCATGGATTTGTAGAACATTCCGTTGCAGATTTCCTGCTGGTTGGGATCGCCGGAGAACTCGGTGTTGATAACCGGCACTCCCATATCAACGGCAATCTCAATGATCCGTTTCCAATTCGCCACCGCATGCTGGCGCTGCTCTTCCGTCGGACCGGACCAGCGGTATACGACGATGAAGGAAGAGATTTCCACGCCGGTCTCCTTAAGAGCCTGTTTGTATTCGGCCTGGCACTCCTCGGAAAACAGAGGATGCTTATAAAAAGGATTGATACGCGGATGGGGAGACTGTTCAATGTACTTATAGCCCCAGTCGGCTACTTTGTGTACATAGTCGTTAATCGACATCTGCTTGGCGAGCACGTCAACGTCAAACGCAATTTTCATATGATTTGCTACCTCCTTTAACTGATATTCCGTGAGAGATGTTTCCTCTTTGATGATATTGATTATACTCCCATTTTACCTGTCTGCCAATGATACAAAGCGCTAAAAAACTGCGAAATCCTGCTGTTTCCTGTTGCGCGTTTTCATCAGGTCTGCTACCATGAAAAAAAGGAGGAATGTCATCTATGCTGATACCGGAAAAAGGGGTGCACCAGACCTCAGAACGATACTTTTTCACACCGTCTTCCCTGGCCCGGGAACTGTTTTATTACCCCACGCGCTGCGGCCATTACTTCTGCAGCAGTGAGTACTCTTTCAGTCACCAGTCTGAAATCGCCCGCCAGGGCGATCATAACCAGAATATTATGCTGTTCCTGCTCCAGTCCGGCTCCATGGAGCTGGAATTAAACGGTCTGCCTTTAACCGCCTGCGCCGGACAGGTGGTGCTCTTTGACTGCCGCAGGCCCTATCGCTATCATGCCCGTGAACGAATGGAGTTTACCTGGCTTTTATTCAACGGCCTGAATACGCAGGAATTTTACCGGCGTATTCTCCTGGCGCGAAGCGGACGCCAGGCATTTACTCCCCATGAGCTTACCCAGGCCGCCTTCCTGCTTGACCGTCTGATCAGCAGCTGCGCTGCGCAGGAACGTCTCAGTGAATCCGTCTGCTCTCAGCTCATCCACCGGCTGCTCTGCCTTCTGCTGCTGGATGAACGGGCCGCATCCCCGGACGGAAGCGACCGCATCGCGCAGTCTATCCGTTACATGCACCGTCATCTGTACGAGCCCCTTACCGTTCAGGATGTGGCTGCTGCAGTGGGATTAAGCCCTTCCCACTTTTCCCGGGAGTTCAAGGCCCGCACCGGCTACTCGCCCTATGAATACATCATCCTGCGCCGTATCGACCGGGCAAAATACCTTCTCACCTCCACCCGGCAGTCGGTGAGTGAAATCGCCTACGCCACAGGGTATAACAGCGAGGAAAACTTTATCCACAGTTTCCGCAGACAGGTGGGCGTCACACCCGGCATGTTCCGGAAAGATCCTGTTTAAAAAGCGCAAAATTTCTCCGAAATATTTCAGCGTGTTTTTAAGAACCACTCCTGCATCGTCTGCAGAACTTTGACCAATTCATCCTCCTTGATGATATAAGGAACCATCGCATACAGGTAATTTAAAAACGGACGGCTGAACACGCCCCGCTCATAGGCGAATTGCTGATATCCCTTGATGGTATCCGCATCGTATACCTCGATGCATACACAGCCGCCCATGATCCGGATTGCCTTGATACGCGGGTCGAAGAATCCCTCCATCTCACGACGGGTGATCTCTTCGATCCTGCGGATTTTGGACATATAATCCTGTTCTTCAAACAGTTCGATGGATTTCAATGCCACGCTGCAGGCCAGGGCATTGCCCATAAAGGTGGGGCCGTGCATCAGCGCATGAAAGGGGTCGTCATCGTAAAAGCCTTCATAGACCTTTCGGTTTGCCACTGTGACGGCATGACCGATATAGCCGCCGGTCAAAGCCTTGCCAAGGACGAGGATATCCGGCAGAACCAGATCCGCCGCAAAGCGGTTTCCGGTACGCCCGAATCCTGTGGCGACTTCATCGAAAACCAGGAGTACGCCATATTGATCGCAAAGCTTGCGCGCGCGTTCCAAAAAGGAAATATCGTACATCCTCATACCTCCCGCGCCCTGCAGCAGCGGTTCCACGATAAAGCAGTTCAGGCGGTCATGGTATTTTGCAAAGGCCTGTTCGAGGGCGTTGATCTTCGTGGGAATGTGCAGGACATGACTGCTTTTCCCATACGCCTTCAAAACAAAGTGATAGTCTTCATCGTCCCCCACTTCCATGGTCTTGAACGTATCGCCGTGATAGGCGTGCTCCAGCGCCAGTACCATAGTGCGCCGGTCCTCTCCCCGGTTCATGTAGTATTGCAGCGCCATTTTAAGGGCGACCTCTACCGCAACGCTGCCGGAATCCGAGAAAAAGCAGTAATCCAGATCCCCGGGCAGCCAGCTTTGGAGTTTTTGGGATAACTTTTCCACTGGATCATGGGTCAAACCGCCCAGCATCACATGGGCAAACTTCTTCAGCTGCGCCGCAATCGCCTGATCAAGTTTTGGATGTTTATAGCCGTGGATCACACTCCACCAAGAGGACACAGAATCAATCAGTTTCTGCTCCTCCGTATACAGATAGACCCCTTTGGCATCGACAATCTTATAGGGCGTTTTCATCGTTTTCATCTGCTCATATGGATACCAAATCATTTTCTGCCGCCTCCGTTTTCTTCATAAAATCCTTCCAGCAGTTCCAAGGGAATATCCAGATCCGTATCGCCGTCTTTGACACAGGCGGCTACAGGCAAACCGGTCATGGCTTCGCACATCAGCCGGTTATCTTCGTGCATTGGATTGCCCGGCTCATAGTGATTCAGAATAATACCTTTCACAGATATTTTACGAGCTTTCATATATTCAGCCGTCAGTACCGCCGCGTTGATGGCGCCAAGCCCAGCGTCAGCGATCATCAGGCAAGCCAGACCGCGGGCCTTGATGAAATCCTCCAGCTGGATCTTCTTTTCGTCAAAGCGAAGGGGACACAAGATCCCGCCCGATCCTTCCACTGTGACATAATCGTATTTGCCGCACACACGGTCAAAATTTTCCAGCACACATTCCATTTCTATAGGGTTTCCCTCAAGTTTTGCCGCCAGATGGGGAGAGACCGCATTCTCATAAATGTACGGACACATCTCTTCGAGAGGCTGTTCTATCCCGGACATCGTTTTCACCTGCAAGGCGTCGCCGGGGATCAGAGTGCCGTCTGTCCGCCGTTCGTTTCCGCTCATCGCCGCCTTATAATAGGCTGCGGACGCTTTGCCCGCCCGCAGCTTTTTGACGATCAGCCCCGCCACATAGGTCTTGCCGACATCCGTTCCCGTTCCGGTAATAAATAAATTCTTACTCATTGCAGATTTTCACCTCATATCCCAGTTCTTTTAATAACGCCATATCCGTTTTTGTCGTAATGCCTGCGGTTGTCAGCATATCGCCCGAAATCGCCGCGTTCGCCCCTGAAGTAAAACAGCTTTTTCCTTTATCCGGCAACAGCCCCCGTCCGCCCGCAAGACGGATGGAAGCCTTCGGCAGGATAAAGCGGTAGACGGCAACGATCCTTTGCATCTCTTCTTTCGTCAATCTCTCGTTGTTTTCAAGGGGCGTGCCGGGGATCGGATTCAACATATTCACCGGCACACTGAGAATGCCAAGCTCCCGCAGGGTAAGCGCCATGTCGATCCGATCCTCCGTCGTTTCGCCAAGCCCCATGATACCGCCGCTGCAGACGGAAAGACCGGCGGACTGAGCCGCCCGAATGGCCTGTACTTTGTCATCGAACCTGTGGGTGGTGCAGATATTGGGAAAATTCCTGCGGGATGTTTCCAGATTATTATGTACCCTTGTCACACCGGCTTCTTTCAATTTACGAAACTGCTGTTCCTTAAGCAAACCGAAAGAAACGCAGACCAAGATCCCGACTTTTTCTTTGATTTCCCGGACAGTCTCGCACATCGCATCCACTTCCTCATCAGACAAGCGTTTCCCCGACGTCACGATGGAATAACGCAGGACGCCCTGCTCGTGATCGATCCTTGCCTGTGATACAATTTCTTCTTTTGAAAGCAGCGGATAGGAGGCGGCACAGGTATGGTTGTAAGCCGACTGTGCGCAAAACCTGCAGTTTTCAGAACAACTTCCGCTCTTGGCATTGATAATCGTGCAAATATCGAATCGATTGGCACAAAAGCGCCTGCGGATCTCATCGGCGCTCCCGCAAAGTTCCAAGAGAGGCTGCCCGTATAAAAACAATGCTTCCTCCTTCGTGATTTGCCGTCCATTCAAAACTTTGTCTGTTAATTCCTTTAAATTCATTTTCAAATCCTCACATTCTGCCGCTTCTCATCATCGGGATCATTCTTTTTCCAAGAAATGCCCCCAGAACACATAACAAAATATCCCCCGGTACAGCCAGAATAAAGCAATACAAAAACAGCGGCCATAAACCGATCGGATTTCCCAGGTAAAGATTGCTCATCAGATAGTAATAGACCATCCCGAACAGATAAACGATGCCAAGGCCAATGAAATTTGCCGCAAGCAGCCGTCTATAGGTTGGATTGGGAACCCGATTGGCAATGACACCGGTCACATAGGACGCCGCCGCGAAACCGATGATATATCCGAAGCTTGGCTTCAGGATATACGCCGGTCCGCCGCCTTCTGCAAATACAGGAAGTCCAAGAAGCCCTATCAGAATGTACGCCCCCACAGAGACCGCGCCAAGTTTTCCTCCAAGCAAAAGCCCTGCCATCATCGTAAATAAGAACTGCAGCGTAAACGGCACGACCGGAACAGGAATTTTGATAAATGCACCTGCAGCGATCAGCGCGACAAAAAGAGAGCACAATACTAAATTTTGGGTTTTGTTTTTCTGCATATCGTCTCCTACTGCTTATGATCTATTTTAAGGTATAAGTATAGCATTAACCTCTGCTTTTGGCTACCTTAACCCGCAAAACTCAAAATAAAACTAGTATTTTGCATTCTTTTCTGTAACCCCATTTCTTTTGGGATATCTTTTGATATCCTGTCGTTTCGAAATCTCAATGCTTTTTGATCCCATTGATTTAGCAGCGAGATTTCACAGGAAACAGCTCTTCTGTTTATAGCAAGGAAGCTGCCTACGGCAAATACCGTGAAGGAACCCGAAACGGTGATTATGCTGTCCGCCTGCGCTTAAGCGGTTTTTTCTGGATGCCTCGATTTTTAATGGATAATGAACCTCATCTATATGCTTATTATGATGAACCGGAAATGCTCAAAGACATTGCACAATTTATGGTAGATGTTTCTTAGAAACAATTGGAAAGCATTTTTAAAATTGTCACTCCCAGTCTGGTTTTTTTGAGGAAGAACTGAAACGCCTGACTCCAGTAATCAAACAAGGCGGATGCATTGTGTGTACGGATCATCAGGCAGCTCCACATACTTCTTTGGAAGATTACAAATATTATGTAAAACGTCTAAAAGAAACAATGGCGCAATACAGAAATTCTTCAGTGGTCATTTAACAGGAAATGAAAATGTGATATGATGTGAATAAAAACAGCAGGGAGGTACGGCAAAATGCAGACTACGCCACCACAGCACACAGATTTTATCCGCATCATCACATCGGAAGAATTCCGCGCCGAAAAAAAAACCTACGATCATCACCAGGAAATTCTAAGCGGCTTTGATTCCATTCGTTACTGCAAGGCGGAGACTTTTGCAGACTGTATCCTGGGAACCATCCGCGTTCCCCGAAAAAGCAGCCAGAAAAATCCCCGCCTGACTTTTGGTTTTTACCTGACCGCGGATTCCCTTACTTTGATTGATGACAGCGGTCGTATGAAAAAATATTACAGAAAACTGAAACCTCTTTTATCAAACGCCGAATCCCCCGACAGCTGCCTCGTATTCTTTCTGGAATATCTGTCCGTAAACGATCTGTTCTATCTGCAGCGCATTGAGGGGAAGCTGGATAAGATGGAAAACAACATGGCAAACCAGAATTCCGAACAGTTTTTCCAGTCCCTGATTAAAATCCGCAAACGGCTGTCCAACTTTCATTCCTACTATGAACAGATGCTGGAAATCGGCGATCAGATGCAGACAGAACTTTACAAAGATATCATCCGGAACCGGGATTTCTGGAAAAAGTATTCCCGCCGCATGGACCGGCTGCTGGACTATGTGAAGCTGCTGCGGGAATACGCGCTGCAGATGCGGGAGCTTTACCAGTCGATGATCGACGCCCGCCAGAACCGGGTCATGAGTCTGCTCACCGTCATCACCACTTTGTTTCTGCCTCTGACGCTGCTTACCGGCTGGTACGGCATGAATTTTTCCTATATGCCGGAACTGCACTGGAAATACAGTTACCCACTGGTGTGTCTTCTGGCCGTCATTTTGATCACTGTGGAGATCATTTATTTCAAAAAGAAAAAAATGTTGTAAGCCGTTCCCGCAAGATGATACAATGAAAGAAAAACAGGAGGATAACGATTATGAATTATTCCATTCTGGGCGACTCTGACTGCCCACTGGTGCAGATCCATTTACAAGACGGAGAATCCGTCAAAATCGAAAACGGCTCCATGGCCTATCTTTCTGACGTGGTGCTAGAAGGAAAGATGAACAGCAGCAAAAAGGGGCTGGGCGGCGTGCTGGGTGCCATCGGCCGGGGGCTGACCAGCGGTGAAAGTATCTTTATCACCCACGCCACTGGAACCAGCAGCCGCGGGGAAATCGGAATCGCTCCACCCATCCCAGGCAAGATCCACGTCCTTAAAGTAGGCGGCGCAAACCAGTACCGTCTGAACACCGGCGCTTTCCTTGCCTGCGATGAGACTGTGGAATACGTAATGAAATCTCAGAATATCGGCAAGGCGCTTTTCGGAGGAACCGGAGGACTTTTCGTGATGGAAACGCAGGGAACCGGCGATCTGTTGGTATCCGCTTTCGGCGATCTGCTGGCACTGAAAGTTACTTCAGATCGTCCCATCCGGGTAGACAATGAACATGTGGTGGCCTGGGACGCTTCTTTAGATTACAGCATCCAGGTGGCTTCTGGAACCTTTGGCTTTACCACCGGAGAAGGTCTGGTCAATGAGTTTCACGGAAACGGTACGGTTCTGATTCAGACACGGAACATCCATAATCTGGCGGACGCGGTGCGGCCCTTCCTGCCAACTTCCACCGGTAATTGAGCATGATATACGCACAGATTATCCTGCCGGTGGTCATGGGAGTTTTGCTGCTGGGATGGATCATTTTCTGTACCGCTCAACTGATCCGTCAGAGCAAAAAAGCCATCGCCGCCATGAACATTACCTGTCAGGTGAAATGTGAAACATGCGGTACGGCATACGAGGTCAGCGCTGCAGAATTTACCAGAAGTTTTATGAGTAAATCTTTTCATACCACCAAAACAGAATTTAAAAGCGGCGTTTTTATCAACCGCCGCAGATACTACAGCTTTGCAAAAAAATTTCACTGCCCTGTCTGTGGAAAAAAACGGTATGCACAGGTTTTGAATATCAATGAAATTTCAAATCTGACGCAAAAACCTTCCATGACCATTGGCATCCGCTGGCTGATTATCATGATCATCGGCGGACTGCTGCTTATGGGATTTTTTTCCATTCCCATGCACTTTGTCAATAAAGCGGCAGCAAACCATGCAGAAAAGCTGCGCCAGGAACAGTTCGAAGAACTGAGGGAACAATATTTTTAAAAAATGCGGGAGTTTTCGCTCCCGCATTTTTTACTTCACTGCTCCGATCAGCTCCCCGATATCTTCCACACCGAACCGGCTCATATATTCTTCAATTCCTGCAATCACATCCAGCGTCGTACAGGGATTGGCAAAATTAGCCGTTCCCACAGAAACAGCCGTGGCTCCTGCCAGGATAAATTCCAGCGCGTCCTCAGCCGTGGCGATTCCGCCCATGCCGATGATGGGAATTTTAACAGCCTGGGCCGTCTGATACACCATCCGCACCGCCACCGGCTTGATCGCCGGGCCGGACAGGCCGCCCGTCCTATTGGCGATGGCAAAGGTTCTGCGATTGACGTCGATCTTCATACCGGTGATGGTATTGATCAGTGACAGCACATCGGCGCCGCCGGCCTCTGCCGCTTTGGCCATCTCCGTAATATCCGTCACATTGGGACTCAGCTTCATGATGACCGGATGCTTCGCCCGCTTTTTCACTTCAGCGGTTATGGCCTCCACCGCTTTGGGGTTTTGCCCGAAGGCGATCCCTCCCTCCTTGACATTGGGACAGGAGATGTTGATCTCCATCATATCGATATTCTCGTCCGACAGCCGTTCCACCACCTCGCAGTAATCCTCCGTGGTTTTTCCGCAGACGTTAACGATGATTTTCGTATCGAACTTCTGCAGGAAGGGCAGATCCCGTTCGCAAAACACATCGATTCCCGGATTTTGCAGACCAATGGCATTTAACATACCGCCGCAGGTTTCCGCGATCCGCGGTGTGGGATTCCCCGGCCAGGGTACGTTGGCCACGCCCTTTGTCACCACGGCGCCCAGCTGATTCAGATCCACAAACTCACTGTATTCCATACCGGAGCCAAAGGTGCCCGATGCCGTCATCACCGGATTTTTTAGTTCCACCCCCGCCAGATTCACTCGGGTATTTATCATAATTCCACCTCCGTCGCCAGAAATACAGGGCCATCCTTGCACACCCGCTTGTTTTTCACGTGAGAATGATCGTCCACATTCACAGACTGACAGGTACAGGCCAGACAGGCGCCGATGCCGCAGGCCATTTTCTCTTCCATGGAAATCCAGCATGGAATATCCTGCTCCAGGGCATAATCCCGGATAGCGCGCAGCATAGGTTTTGGCCCGCAGGCAAAGATCACATCCGCCTCGATCTTCTCTTCTTTCACGGCATCCATGACCGTTCCTTTTGTCCCCGCGCTGCCGTCTTCCGTGGCGACATACAGCTTCCCATACCGGGAAAGCTCCTCCGTCAAAAACAGCGCGTCACGGTATCCGCAAACCACAGTCACATCCCCAGACAGCTGTTTTGCCGTCTCCACCATGGGCGGAATTCCGATGCCGCCTCCCATCAGCAGCGCCCGTTTCCCTTTGGCTTCCTCCATGGGAAATCCATTGCCAAGGGGACCCATCACCTCGATAGTATCTGCGGTACGCAGTGCGGAAAACTCCTTCGTCCCTGCTCCCGCAATCCGATAGACCAGGCGAATACTTTTTTGATCTGCACCGATCTCACACAAGCTGATAGGTCTTGGCAGCATCCGGCTTTTGTCTGCGGAATACAGCGCCACAAACTGCCCCGGTTTCGCCTGGGCGGCAATCTGTTTTGTTTCAATCCATAGGCTGTAGATATCCGGGCTGATCATTTCCTGGGAAATCACCCGGCATAATTCTTTTGTCTTCATACTTTTTATCTCCCGCTGCTTTCCAGCGCTCCGTTAATGTCCGCTGTCATATCGATTACTGCCTGGCGGGAAGCATCTGCAAAACTTTCCTCACCAAACCGGCTGTAAGCTTCCTGTTTATATGCCGCAATGATACCTCTGGAAGAATTTACGATGGCTCCCAGACCGTCCTCATTGAAGAAATGAACCAGATCTGCGCCTTTTCCACCCTGGGCGCCGTATCCCGGAACCAGGATAAAGGTTTTCGGCATCAGTTTTCGCAGCACTTTTCCCATCTCCGGGTAAGTCGCTCCCACCACGGCTCCGATATAGCTGTACTTTTCACCCATATGTTCCTCGCCCCACCGAGCCACTTTTTCTCCCACCAGCTCATAGAGCGGACGGCCGTTCACCAGCTGATCCTGGAACTCGCCGCTGGAGGGATTGGAGGTTTTTACCAGAATGAATAGTCCCTTCTTTTCTTCTTTGCAGACTTTGATAAAGGGCTTCACACCGTCTGAACCAAGATAGGGATTCACCGTCACGAAATCTTCGTCGAAACCGTAATACGCTTTGCTTCCCACCTGCACCTTTCCCAGATGGCCGACCGCGTACGCCTCCGATGTGGAACCGATATCACCGCGCTTGATATCCCCGATGACCACCAGCCCTTTCTCATGGCAGTAATCCACCGTCTTTTTAAAAGCCGCAAGTCCGGGCAGACCGAACTGTTCATACATGGCGATCTGCGGTTTCACCGCCGGGATCAGATCCCAGGTGGCGTCCACGATCTCTTTGTTAAACTGCCAGATTGCCTGCGCCGCTCCTTCCAGCGTCTCGCCGTACTCTGCAAAAGCTTTCTTCTGCAGATGCTCCGGCACATAGGAAAGCATGGGATCCAATCCCACGACAATCGGCGCTTTCGTCTTTTTGATATTGTCAATTAATTTCTGAATCATTCGTCTTCTCCTATATTATATTTACTTCTCTTCCCGTCTGTATACGATCCTTCCTCCGCAAATGGTAGCCGCCACTTCACCGCTGACCTTTCTGCCGTTAAAAGGAGTATTTTTCCCTTTGGACACAAAAGTTCTGGCATTGATGACATACGTCTTATCCGGATCAATGATCACCACATCAGCCGGTTTGCCCACCGCCAGGGAACCTCCGTCCACTTTCAAAATCTTAGCGGGGTTATAGCTCATCTTCTCCGCCATCTGCATGGGAGTAATCACACCCGGTTTCACCAGTTCAGAAATCACCAGCGCCACGCAGGTCTCCAGTCCCACGATACCAAAGGGCGCTTTTTGCATACTTCCCGCTTTTTCTTCCATGGCATGGGGCGCATGATCCGTACTGATCACGTCAAAGGTGTCCTCTTTCAGACCTTTTTTCAGCGCCTCAACATCCTTTCTGGTACGCAGCGGCGGATTCATCTTATAGTTGGTGTCTCCTTTGACCATATCCTCTGAAGTAAGCGTAAAATGATGCGGGCAGACTTCCGCCGTGATCTTCAGCCCCTTGGCCTTTGCCCCTCTCACCATCAGCTCACTGTCGCTGGTGGAGCAGTGACACAGATGAAGACGGCATCCCGTCTCAAAGGCAAGGAAAATATCTCTGGCAATAATAATATCCTCAGCCGCGTTGCTGATGCCGGGAAGTCCAAACTTTTCCGCCACTTCGTCATCGTTCATACATCCTCCGGCCGCCATATTGATATCCTCACAGTGAGCCAGCACCGGAATGTCATATTCCACAGCAATCTTCATGGCATCCCGGTACAGCCGGGAATTCATCACTGATTTTCCATCCTCGCTGACGGCGGGGATGCCCGCCTCGATCATCCCTTTGATATCTGCCAGTTCCTCACCCTTTTGTCCTTTTGTGATGGCTCCCGCCTGCAGGACATGAATGGGAGCACAGGAAGCAGCTTTGTTCTGTACGTACTGCACCCTGGTAGGCTCGTCGATCACCGGCCTGGTATTTGGCATGGCCACAATGGTGGTAAACCCGCCTTTGGCTGCCGCTTTCGCTCCGCTTTCCACATCTTCCTTGTGCGTCAGTCCGGGATCTCTTAAATGCACATGCATGTCGATTAATCCCGGCATAACATAACATCCGGAAGCGTCAATCACCTCATCAGCTTTTTCTTTGACCGATTTCTGTACCTTTTTGATCACACCGTCTTCCAGGTAAAGATCAGCAATCTCATCCCGCTTCGTATCCGGATCAATAATCCTTCCATTTTTAATTAAAATCTTCATATCTTTACTCCCTGTACCGTATTTTCCTGTTCTTATCATACACGATATCCCTATTGAAATAAAGCCTTTTTTGCCCTTGACTTTTCATAATCTTCAGAATATAATGAAAACACATCGGGTAGTTATTGGATATAATAGTCACTAGTTATTAGAGATTATATTATGTTTACAATATAATCTGTGGTAACTGGTGATTTTTTTATCGCCGGTGACACTCATTATTCAATTTCTATGGAGGTTACATCATTATGAACAAAGGAACAGTAAAATGGTTCAACGCTGAAAAAGGTTACGGATTCATCACCAGCGAAGACGGATCTGATGTATTCGTACACTTTTCTGCCATCCAGGGCGAAGGATTCAAGTCTTTGGACGAAGGCCAGGCCGTTACCTACGATCTGACAGAAGGCGCCCGCGGCATGCAGGCTGCAAACGTTGTTAAATTATAAAATGCCGGGCTCAAAAAGCCATTATCGTATTTTATTGCTTTTCGCTTAAGAAAAACTGCCGTGCAGAAAAATCTGTACGGCAGTTTTATCATGCATTTTCGGAAATGATCTCCAGTTCGTCTCCCTCCCGGATCACGCCCCCTTTGATCACCTTTGCAAACACGCCTTCCCTTGGCATGATACAATCCCCCATCACCTGGTAGATCTGACATCCCTTATGGCATTCTTTACCGATCTGGGTCATCTCCAGGATCACATCATTGCAGCGAAAACGGGTGCCCACAGGGAGGTTTTTAAAATCAAATCCCTCTACCACCAGGTTTTCCCCGAAATCCCCGTCTTTTACCTGGGCGCCGCGGGCCTTAAATTCTTCGATCTTATCGTAGGATAAAAGACTCACCTGACGGTGCCATTTCCCGGCATGGGCGTCGTTCTCCAGTCCCCAGTCTTCGATCAGCTTCGCCTGGTGAACATTCCTTTTCTGCACCCCTTTTACTTCGCTGATGCAGACCGCCATTACTTTTCCCATTTTCATTCTCTCCTTTACTTCCTGGCGCAATTGGTCTTAGTTCCTCTTAAGATTCCAAGGCCATGATCCAATTCCGTGATAATATACTCCAAACATTCCCGCACTGCCTTTGGACTGCCGGGAAGATTGACGATCAGCGTCTTCTTTCGAATTCCAGCCGCAGCGCGGCTTAACATGGAGCGTTTGGTAAAACGCAGGCTGTAGGCCCGCATGGCCTCCGGGATCCCGGGAACCATCCGCTCCGACACCGCCAGAGTAGCCTCCGGCATACAGTCGCGGGGAGAAAATCCGGTTCCTCCCGTGGTCACGATCAGATCCGCCAGATCCTCATCCGCAATCTTTTTCATCTCCTCCTCCAGCATCTGCTGCTCGTCCGGCAGAACCACATAAGATACCGCCTGATACCCGTTTTGTTCCACAATCTCGCGGATAACCGGGCCGCTTGCATCTTCTCTCTCTTTCCGGTAACCGGCATCGCTGGACGTGATAATCGCCACTCGATACATCTTTATCCTCCTATCTGGGCCATACTGTGTGATTCTTCTTCTCTGATTTCCCGTTCCAGAAACTGATGGCCTTTCGGCTTCTTTAAAATTACCTCTTCGGCCGCCTGCAAAATCACCTCGTCCGAAGCGCCGCTTCGCAGCAGCTTCCTCAGATCACATCCGGTTTCATACTGCAGACAGGCCTTTAAAAATCCCTGGGATGTCAGCCGGATGCGATTGCAGCCGGAACAGAATTTATGACTGATGGCGCTGATAAAACCGATCTTTCCACAAAATCCCGGTAAGGAATAATAATGACAGGGACCGTTCCCCAACTGCTCCCCACAGGGCTGTACCGCGCCAAACCCATCTTCCAGCATCTGTAAAATCTCACCCTCGCCCAGAAAAGTAAACTGTTTGCCATAGCCGATGGGCATCATTTCAATAAAGCGCACGTGGATCTTCCGCTCCCTGGCCAGCGCAGCCACCTCCATCAGATCCTGCTTTGCATTCCCCAGCGGTACACAGTTGATTTTCAAAGGGATCCCTGACCGGTAAGCTGCCTCAATGCCTTCCTTTACTTCCTTTAACCGGTCTCTTCGGGTAATCTGTTCAAACAGACCGGGATCCAGGGTGTCCAGACTGATGTTGATGCCGTCGATTCCGGCTTTCTTTAACTCGTCCATATATTGCGGCAGAAGAATGCCGTTGGTGGTCAGCGTTACCTTTTCAATTCCCTCTAAACGCTTCAGTCTGGCTGCCAGCCAGGGCAGATCCTTTCTTACCAAAGGTTCGCCTCCCGTCAGCTTTACCTTACGGATCCCAAGCCCCGTCAGGCCGCGGCAGATCCGCAGGATCTCGTCATACCGCAGGATGTCGTCATGGGAAGCGCAGTCCACCCCTTCCTCGGGCATACAGTAAACGCAGCGCAGATTGCAGCGGTCTGTCACAGAGATCCGCAGATAATCAATATTTCTTGCAAATTCATCCTTCATACGTAAAATCTCCGCTTTTTCCCCCGCTTTTGCTGACCAGATGGATGTCCTTCATAACCATCCCCTTGTCGATGGCTTTACACATATCATAGATCGTCAGCAGGGTAACCTGCACCCCCGTCAGCGCTTCCATTTCCACGCCCGTTTTCCCGTCGGTCTTCACCATACAAAAAGCGGTAATTTCTCCTGCCGCCTCGTCAATTTCAAAATCCACACTGCACTTCGTGACAGAGATGGGATGGCACAGCGGAATGAGAGAGGACGTCTGCTTCACTCCCATTATGCCCGCCACCCGGGCCACGCCCAGCACATCGCCTTTTTTCACACTGTGGCCGGTGACGGCTTCCATAATCTTTCGATTCACGCAAATCGTTCCTTTGGCCACCGCCGTCCGGCTGGTAATCTTTTTCTCCGACACGTCCACCATAACCGCATTTCCCTTCTGATCAAAATGCGTCAGTTCTTTTTCCATGTATGCCTCCTCAACGATATGTCTCAAACATCACTTTTACCCGGCCGCCGCAGACCATCCCCAGATCGGCTGCTTCTGCATTGGAAAGATCATACTGCTGCAATGCAAAGGATGTCTTACTTTCACACAACTGTACCGCTTTTTGGGCCGCCCGGTATTCGATAGCCCCGCCTCCGATGGTGCCGAAGATTTTTCCCGACTTTGTCACCACCATACGGCTTCCTTTTCCTCTGGGGGAAGAACCTTCCTTTTCCACCACCGTCACCACCGTTCCGGCTTCCGGACAGGCCAACCCCTCCTTCACCGCTTCCTCCAGCACGTTACGGCTGGAACGGTTTTTTACCTGGATGATCTCCGCCGCGATACTGACGGCGATCTCCTCCGGCGTCTGTCCGCCGATGGGAAGTCCGATGGGGGCATGGACGGTATCAATCTGTTCCTTCAAAAAGCCTGCTTCCAGTAGTTTTTCTTTTTGCTGACGGACTTTGCTTCTGCTGCCGATCATTCCCAGATAACCGTAAGGGCGCTTCATAATATTTTCCAGACAGGTATAGTCATGCTCATGTCCTCTGGTCAGTATAACATAATATGCCCCTGCCGGGAATAAAACCCCGGCAAAATCCTTTTCGAAATTCAGACACAGAACGTGATCCGCCATGGAAAACCGCTGTATACTGGCAAATTCTTCACGGTCATCGATCACCGTCAGCTCATAATCCAGCAGTTTTAAAATCTTTGCCGCCGCCAGGGATACATGGCCCCCTCCGCAGAGTACCACATGGATTTTTCCAAAAAAAGTCTCCTCCATCACTTCCCCGGACTCTTCCTTTTCCCTCGGGGGAAGAAACATTTTTTCCCCCGCATGTTCTCCTTCCAGGACAGTTCCTGTTCTCACTGCCGTCTCCCGTTCCAGACGGCTGCTCAGTTCCCGATAAAAGCTACGATAATCCACGCCTTCTTCCTCCTATGCTTTTCCGAATCCGCAGTTTGGGAAGGAACAGACCGGACAGTTCAGGCACAGTCCGCCCACGCCCAGCTGTGCGATTTCTTCTCTGGTAATGGGATCATCCGCCAGAAGTCTTGGCAATACCAGATCAAAGATGGTCCGTTTGGCATACATGACACAGCCCGGCAGACCCAGCACCGGAATCTCACTTCCATCTTTCTTTTTATAATATGCAACCATCAGCATGGCTCCCGGCAGCACCGGCGCTCCATACGTAACCACTCTTGCGCCTGTGTCCGCGATGGCCCCCGGCGTCCGGTCATCCGGATCCACGCTCATACCGCCCGTACAGACCACCATCTGTGCGCCTTTCTCTATCATGTCAAGGATAGCATCCCTTATCTTCTCTTTTTCATCACCCACCAGACATTCCATCGTCACGGCAGAACCGAATTCCTCTATCTTTTCCTTCACCACCGGTGTGAAAGTGTCCTGAATCCTTCCATAATACACCTCATTGCCGGTGGTAACGATTCCCACGTTTTTCTTTTGAATGGGAATCAGTTTCAGAAGCGGTTCTCCTCCGGCCGCTTCTTTTGCCTTTTTCATCTTTTCTTCCTCGATCACCAGGGGAATGATCCTGGTTCCGGCCAGCACATCGCCCTGTTTTACCATCGTATTGTTATGGCGGGAGGCGATCATCATCTCTCCCAGAAGATTAACGGCCATCATGCCCTCTTTTCGGATTTTCAGCAGACCGTCCACTGTGGCCCGCAGCTCGATCTTCCCTTCCTTCACCTCAGACGGTTCCATATACTCATTCCGGCAGATCTCGCAGAGAATCTGCGCCGCCTCGTTCTCATGCAGAATCCCCTCTTTTTTCTCCCACACGTACAGATGATCCTTGCCCATGGACAAAAGGACAGGAATATCTTCCTTGCGGATCACGTGCCCTTTGCGAAAAGCCGGCCCTTTTTTCTCTCCCCGGATAATCTGTGTCACATCATGACATAACACGTGGCCTACTGCCTCTGTCGTTGCAATCTCTTTCATTTCTTATGCTTCCTCCTTTTAGTGAAAAATCAAAGTTCGGGCAGATGATCCATAACATAATACGCACCGTAATCCACCCGACAGGCAAACACCTGCTGCAGGGAATGGTTTTCTGTCAGACTTTGCAGCGCTTTGATCACTCCCGCATGGGTGATCACCAGCATGGGATCCGGCTGCTTTGCTTCCCTCAGCCAGAAGTGCAAAGCATCCAGAGCCCTCCTTGCCAGCTGCCAAAAATTCTCCCCCTCCGGCGGACGAAAAAGCTCTGGGCTCTCTCCCCTTCTGCGATATTCCTCCGGAAATCTTTCCCGAACCGCTCTCATGGTCATTCCTTCCCATACGCCAAGACAGATTTCCCTCAGCCGCCGATCCTGCCGCCAGGGCAGCCCATACAGTTCGCAGGCTATTTCGGCCGTCTGCACACACCGTTTCAGATCACTGCAGCAGATCAGAGAAAGTGACGGAAATTCCCTTTGCAGCGCCTGCAGACTTTGCCGGACTGTCTGTTTTCCTTCTTCCGTCATGGGGTAATCTTCCTGCCCGATATATCGTTTTTCCAGACCGGACGGACAAATTTCCCCGTGACGCATCAGAATGATTTTCATACCTTGTCTTCCTGTTCTTTTTTGATATATCGTTTCCCTTGATACTGTGGAATCCAGCTGTCTGTCTCCTCCCAGGCCACTCCCAGGCGAATAATCTGTTCCTGCAGACCTTTCTCTTTTATAAAACTTTGCAGATACGCTTTTGCCTTCTCCGCCTTCCCCTTTTCCTGTCCGAAAAATACCAGGCGGATATCCAGCCTTTTTTCCCTTTCCCTATATTCTACACCGTAATCCAGCAATCCGTCTATGGAAAAGAGACATTCATCCAGATCCGGCATGCCAATACGCTGATTCCCAGTCTCTCCCAGTGCATTGCCGATCCGTCCCCCCAGTCCCGTGATTCTGGTCAGCCTGCTTTTGCAGCGGCATATCCCGCGATCCAGCACGCCGTAATCTCCCGTCCGGTAACGGATCAGCGGCATGCCCCGCCGGGTCAGGGTGGTAAGGACCAGTTCTCCTTCCATGGAATCCGGCGCCGGCTGTCCGCTGATGGGATCCACCGTCTCAAACAGCAGATCATTTTCCCGGATATGCATGCCTTCATGACAGCCGCACTCCACCGCCGCGCCCAGTCCGGCCTCCGTGATGCCAAAATGATTATACACCTGACAGTTAAGACCTTCCTCGATCCGTCTGCGCGCGCTGTCCGCCAGAAAATCTGTGCTGACCAGGATTTTCTTCAGCTGCAGCGGCAGCCTTTTTGCTTTCTCATGTTCCGCCAATGCCAGCGCCTGCAAAGGCGTACCCACGAAAGCTTCTATTCCTTCCCGGGATAACCAGATAAGCGTCTTTCCAGGATCGTTCACCGGTCCTTTCCCGTATCCTTTTGCCCCCAGTTTTCCCAGTCCTTTTTGCAGCAGCTCCCCAACCGATCCCGCTCTTTTGCAGTGCAGAAACACCGCCGTTTTTTCACCGGGTTTTACTACCTCTCCCATACCGGCGCAGAAAAAATCCACTGTCAGTTCCAGATCCTCTTTTGTGAAATACAACCGTTTGGGAGATCCCGACGTGCCGGAAGTGTTCAGTGTCACTACTCTTTCGATTTCTCCCTGGGATACGCAGAGCATCTCAAGGCCGTGTTCTTCCAGATCCTTCGCCGTCAAAAACGGCAGACGCTCCCACTCCATCCGGTTCTTTGGAACAGAATATCCGGCAAAATGTTTCCGGTAAAAACTGCTTTTCTCACAGACATAGACAAAGAGCTCCCGGATCTTTTCTTCCTGCCAGCGGCGCAGCTGTTCTTCCCCCTCAAGATTATGTTTTTTACTGATCCAGGAATCCAGTACGGATCTCATCACTTTTCCTCCCCGGTCATCCGCCTTTCCAGCCACGCTTTTTGCTCCTCCCATTTTTCCGGCAGAAACCCAGCTTTTAGAATATTGTCATTTAAAATTCCTTTCAGCCTTACGCCGTTCTCCGTCTCCATCATAAAAAAAGGGCGGCGAAAATTTCGTTTTACTTCCAGTTTGCCCAGCGTCTTAAGCTTTTCCAGAAAGGCATCGTCAATATCCGCCGGCAGGGTATAGATATAGGATTCTGCGTTAGCGAAACAGTTTTCTGCCTTCCGGCATTTTATCTTTTTCATGAAAATATCGCCTCCAGTGCTTCTACCGTCTGTTCTACTTCCTCTTTGGTGGTAAACCGGGACAGGCTGAAGCGCACCGTTCCCTGTTTTGGCATGGCAAGGAACGGGAAAATCAGCGGAGCGCAGTGCAGTCCGGTACGGCAGATGATATCAAAACTGCCATAGAGCATATCTCCGATGTCTTCCGGAGAATACCGATCTGACACAAAGGTAACCACCGGCGTCTTTTCTCCCGACACCGAAACGACACGGCAGCCCAGACGGCGCAGACTTTCCTCCAGTATCTCGGTTTGTTCCATCAGTTTTTCCAGATCGGGCGGATGGCCAAAATTCCAGTCCAGCGCATAATGAAGACCCGCCAGCGAAGTCTCATTCAGTGTGCCCGGCTCCAGACGCAAAGGCATTTCCCAGGGCATCTCTTTTTCATCGGAACGGATTCCGGTACCGCCGGTAAAAACCGGTGCGATATCCAGCTTTGGCGATACGTAAAGAGCTCCCGTCCCCTGGGGGCCCAGCAGGTACTTATGTCCCGTCACCACAGCCAGATCCAGCTGACGCTTCTTTGCCAGCACAGGATACAGGCCAGCTGTCTGGGAAGCATCCAGAAACACCTGACATCCCGCCTCCTTTGCCATCCCGGCCAGCAGGTCGATATCGTTGAGCGCGCCGGTCACATTGGAAGCATGGGTCAGAACCAGCATCCGCGGATGATATTCCTGCAGATAGGTGTGCAGAACCTCGCCGGAAAGTCTTCCGTCTTTTTCCACCGGCATAACCTGATAATGAAGTCTCCCGGCTTTTTGCAGAAGATACAGCGGCCGCAGCACCGCGTTATGTTCCGCAGCCGTAGTCAGCACCACATCCTTCGGTTCCCAGGGGAACCCCAGCAATCCTATATTCAGTCCTGCTGTGGCGCAGGAAGTGTATACCACATTTTTCTCGTCTGCCGCCCCCATCATCCGGGCAAGAGCCTGCCGGCAGGTCGCGTCCTTCGTATCCGCCGAAAAGGTGGCCCTGTTCCCGGGAGCCGGAATCCGATCCAGAGTATCTTTGACTGCTTCGGACATTCCCGGCGCTTTCGGCCATGACGTGGCCGAATTATTAAGATATATCAAAGGCTTCCCTCCTTTCTGCGCTGCTCATAGGCTTTAAGCAGTCTCTCGTAATCACGGGGCAGATCCGTATCCTGAAGAATTTCTTCATCGTCTACCTCCAGATAACCGACCTCCCGCCGGCTTTCATACTCACCGATGATTCCCCGCAGTCCGTTTTCGCCTCTGTGATGAATAATCTGCTGCGCCACTTCCCAGGAAAAGATGGGCGGATGGCCGGCCTCTCCCCTGCAAGTCGGCACCAGTATCTTCCCTGGCTGCTTTTCATACGCATCAATGACCTGCTGTATGGTTTTCGGGAAAATAAGGGGAACATCACCGGGACAGAACAGGATCCCGGCCGTGTCCGGTTTCACCGCTTCCAGCCCCAGACGGATGGATTCCAGCATATCCGTCTCATCGTAATCCCGATTTTCCACATAACGGACTTTCAGCTTTTTCAGCAGGGGAATCACCTCATGCCTTCGGTAGCCCACCACTACGATGATTCTGTTCACTCCCGCTTTCAAGAAATTCTCAATCACCGACTGCAGGATGCAGCCGTCTCCCAGCGGAAGCAGCGGTTTGAATTTCTTCATCCGTCTGGAACATCCCGCAGCCACAATCAATGCCGTATAATCCTGATATCTTGCTTTCATGTTCTCCTCACCTTGTCCTGTGTTTTATCCCATCAGTTCATATTCCTCCGCCAGTTCCATGATTTTCTCACAGCAGGATTCGATCACGGGAAGACAGACCGTCATACATTTCGAAAAATCTCCCCCGACAATATCCCGGCACAATGAAGATCCGAAACGGTTTCCCCAGTTTTCCTCAAACCAGGCGATATAGCTTTGCAGAATCTTTCTGCTGTCATTGTGCTCCATCTCTTCCGGATCCCCTTTCCCGGTAAGAAGGCCCAGAACACAGCAGCCGCCGGTCAGGGCGCCGCAGACGCCTCCGCTGTGTCCCATTCCCCCGGTAAGACCGCTCATAGCCCGGATCAGATCCGGGTTGTCCTGTCCGTCCATCTCCAGAGCCACCGCCATCATCATCTGACTGCACTCGAATCCGGAAAACCCCAGTTCCATCAATCGTTCTCTTAATTCCATGTTCTTCCTCCCTGCCGCTGTGCCCGGGTAAATTGACTCACTCCTGTATCACTTATCCTCCAGCGCCTGCTCCACCTGGAAAATCTTTCCGCGGGCCAGTTCTTCCGGTATAAATGCCTGCCCGCATACCGGACATTTCGGCATCAGCACAGGAAAGTCGCTCCCCATGTAGTGAAGCACGATCTCTCCCGGCTCCATGGCAGCGCCGCACTGGTCGCAGATCAGGCTGCCCGGCTCGAATTCCCACTTCTCATAATATTTTTCTGACATATCCTACGCCTCTTCCCCTTCTCCGGTAATGGTCATGCGGTGAGAATAGGCCCGCACCACTTCATAAACTCCCGATTCCTTTTCCCGGAAATATACCCAGAAAGTGACATTTCCCACCTGCCGGTGGGCGATGTAACACCCGCTGGTCCGATCCAGAATACGCTGTCCCTGCTGTGCCTTTTCCAGCACTTCCCGGATATCGCTTTCCAGGATTTTTCGTTCCTCCAGCAGCGTTTCTGTTTCCTGTGAATAGACTAGTTTCATCTGCTCCTCCTTTTTGACCTTCTCCTGCCAGATCTCCTCCCGCACTTTTCTTTTCAGTTCAAAACGATTGTCCCGGCGTACGGACCAGGTGGGAGCACGTCTTGTCTCACAGCTTTGCGGGTCATAGAGAAGTTCCAGAATATGTACCGCCTTCCCGTCCTTTTTTACCATCCGATCCCGGCAATTGACACAGTAAGTCAGGCGAAGTCCCTCATCTTCCTGCTGCCACTGCTCTGTCATCTCATCTGCCACCTGGGGATTGGAAACCGGCGCCAGTCCTCCGTACCCGCAGCACAGAGACTGCTTTTCATGATACCGCTCTTCGCTCAGCCGATACCCCATCTGCCGCGCCAGTGTCCGCACGGCGCTGCGGATCTGCGGATGGCTTCTGGCGCCGCAGCTGTCATGGATCACGCCTTTTTTCTGGCCGGGCACATACCCTTCTGGCAGTCCCGTCTGCAGCAGGACCTCCCAGATACCCAGGCAGGGAATCTGGGGCAGTTCTCTTTGAAAAACGTCGTAACAGGTGGGACAGGCCAGGATCACCACCGGTTCCCCCTGCTGCTGCCAGGCTCGCGTCAGCTGCTCTTTCGTCTTTGCAAAAAGAGCCCTTTCGCCGGCCCAGTCCGCCGTCACGCCGCAGCAGCCCAGCAAAAGACCCGTTTTTTCATTCCAGCGCTCCAGTAAATCCCGGTATGTACGTTCCACTGTCCCGGGCGCGGCCGCCGTCAGCTGACATCCTGGAAAAAAGACATAGTCGCTGCGTTTGCTTCCCGGCGCACAGCGGGAGAGAAAGGCCAGTTCAGAATTACTGTAGGCCAGATCATTTAAGGCAAATTCAAATGCAGACGAAGGCATCTTTCCTTTCTCCACCATAATCCTGCGGGCTTCCAGCACCGTCTCGCCCAGATTCAGGCCATGGGGACAGACAGAAGCGCACTGGCCGCACAGCGTACAGGAATTGATCATTTTGTTGGCGTGGCGGGTTCCCATGGCAATGGAAAGATTATTATAAATCTCCCGCAGATATTTTTTGGGATAGGATTTATAATGGCGCATAAATGCGCAGGCATCCGTACATTCTGTACACTTGCAGTCCAGACATCGCCCGGCTTCCGCCATGGCTTCCTCCCTTGTCAGAACCACATCTTCTTTAAGGGCCGAATCTTTCTTCTCTTCCTCTTCCCAGCGGACATGAAGCGTCGTTTCGAAAATCCCCTCTTTTTCCCGCCCCGCGTTCATGGATACTTTTTTCAGAAAGCGGTCCACAGAAACGGCCAGCCGTTTTCCCTGCGCCATACCGTCCACACAGCTTCCAGCCTTTTCTTCAATGGCTCCGCCTCCTGCAAACATGGCCGTTCCTTCTATCTGAAAACTGTCGCGGTTCACCGCCAGCGGCTGATCTTTTACCCCCCAGGCGACCGCCACTGCATCGTACTCCCTGCACAGTGACGCCGGATCAGCAATCTCTTCCCCTTTTCGAAAAGAAATAGAGTACTGGGACAGTTTTTTCGTCTCCCGCTCCAAAACTTCCCTGGCCTGGCCGTCCTGACCCAGGCTCCCCCAAAGCGTCTCTTCGCGTTCATAGACCGTCACCTGATATCCCTTTTTCCCCAGTTCCATGGCTGCCGTCAGCCCTGTGATGCCGCCGCCCACCACAGCCGCCCGTTCTTTTCTTTTCGGCAGGAACACCCGCTTTGCTTTTACCTGCCCCAGATCCAAGGCAGCCCTCTCCAGGCTGCGCATCCAAAGGGCGTCCCCGCAGTTGCCCCGGATGCAGGCGCCGCGGCATGGCTGCTCGCAGACACGGCAAAGCAGTTCCGGGAATGGTACGCTTTTTTCGTATACTGCTCTGGCTTCATTGAAGCTTCCGGCGGCTATATACCCGCAGATATCCCGGCAGTTTACATGTAAGGGGCAGGCCGCCATGGCAGCGGGAGGCTGCTCCCGTACGCAAAGCTGCTCCAGTTCATGCAGTTTCTGCTGATTGACTTCCATATCCAATCCCACCTTCATGTAAGAAGAAGGCAGGAATAATCACTGGCTGATTATCCCTGCCGCTTCTGGACTGGGAAATAAATTCCCCTTTATTTTCCGGTTACTTTAATGCATCCAACGCTGCCTTCACTTTTTCCGGTCTGGCTGGAATCTCTGTGATTCTCGCTCCGGTGGCGTTGAAGATGGCGCTTAAGATCGCCGGGTGGCCTGCCGTCAGCGGGCCTTCGCCACAGCCGGATGCGCCGTAGGGACCAAGGGGTCTTGGCGTTTCCGTATAAATAATATTGAAATCATCCGGTACATCTTCCGGATAAGGAATACCGCAGCCTGCCAGCGTGGTATGTTTGCTGTAATCCTCAAAGTCTTCGGAAAGAGCCAGGCCAAAGCCCTGGGTACATCCGCCGTATACCTGGCCGTCCACTACGATCTTATTGATAATGGTACCGAAATCGCAGACGGTGGTGAAACGGATCACACGAACCTTTCCAGTCTGTACGTTTACTTCCACTTCCGGAATAAACAGCTCATACATGTAGTTGCTGAAGGGAGCTCCCTGTCCTGTTTCCAGATCACAGTCGGTGCAGGCGCTGGCTACCCAGGTTCCCTCATAGAAAGTGGGAATCTTTTCCGCTACCATCTCATCATAGGTGCGGAAGGTGCCGTCCGGTTTTCTCATGGCGTTCACCAGCATTTCCGCCGCCACTCTGGTGGCGTTTCCAGTCACCACATTGGAACGGCTGCCGCCGGCCGGACCGGACGCCGGTGTCAGAGCAGTATCGTTCATAACCAGTTTGATCATCTCTGGTGTGATGCCCGCTTCCCGCAGCGTCTCATGGGCCATGGTCAGCGTACCGATGTCGGCGCCCTGTCCGTGATCTTCCCAGGAATTAAATACGGTCACGGTTCCATCGGGATTCAGCTGAATATTGGCAAAGGAGCTGTCCTTTCCGTCAAGGCCGCAGCCATAGATGCCAAGGGCAAAGCCCACGCCGTATTTCAGCGTATCCGTATTCATCTTGGCCAGTCTTTCTTTGGCTTCATAATAAACCGGCCTTGCTTTTTCAAACATTTCTTCCAGGCAGTACACTTCCGGCTCCTGCCCGGTCGGTGTGGTACAGCCGGTGCCTTCCCGATAAATATTGCGGAAACGCAGTTCGAAGGGATCGATTCCCATCTTCTCCGCCAGCACATCCATACAAAGTTCTGATCCCAGGAAAGACTGGGGAGAACCGTATCCGCGAAAAGCAGATCCCCATGCATGGTTGGTACATACCGTCTGGCTCTTGTTCCGGATGTTGCGGATATCGTAGCCGGCTCCCGTAAACTGGGTCAGACGCATGGTCAGCAGATCTCCGAACTCGGAATAAGGACCGTGGTCGATATAGTTGTCTCCTTCCATGGCCAGCAGCTTTCCATTCTCATCTGCCGCCATCTTCACGTGCATGAATGCAGGAGATCGTTTTCCGGTATAGGTAATATTCTGATACTGATCGTATACCAGGCTGCAGGGACGTCCATCCAGCGCCAGACAGGCCACGCCCAGAAGAGCTTCCATGGTGGGACTGAATTTGTATCCGAAGGTACCGCCGGAAGGATTCTGTACCAGTCTGAATTTCTCCGGCTCGATTCCGATTCCTGCCGTAATCATGGCAGAATGAAGATGGATACCGATACTCTTGGAGTGTACCGTCAGTCTTCCTTCCTCATCGATATAGGCGAAACCGCAGTCCGGTTCCAGATGCAGATGGGGCTGGCGGCTGGAGTAAGCGTCGATCTCTGCCACGTAAGGCGCGCTTTCCATGATGGGAGCCGTCTCCTCCCCTTTGATACAGTTGGTCTCATAATATATATTCGGCGTACCGGGATGGATCTCGATGGCATCCTCCGCAATGGCTTCCATAGCGCTCATGTAAGCCGGCAGGGGTTCCAGATCCAGTTTTACCTTTTTGGCCGCCTCCTTTGCGTGCTCTTCCGTATCTGCGGCAACGATGGCAACCGCGTCGCCGATCTGGAAGATTTTTTCATCGCAGAGGATCGGACGATCCCAGCCGTCACCCTTATTGTTGGCAAAAGTAATCAGGCCGCTGATCCGGTTTTTGCCCTTTACATCCTTGTGAGTAATCACCTTATATACGCCGGGCATTTTTTCCGCCTCAGAGTAATCGATGCCTTTTAAGTTGGCATGGGGGATATCCGCCTGTACCAGCGCCAGTCTGGCTGTATTCTCCGGCATCTGCAGCGCCATGTCCGCGCCATAATCCCAGGTACCGGTTACTTTCTGGATCGCTGAAGGACGGATATAACTGGTTCCCAGAATCTTGTTGCCCACCGGCTTGAAGATCAGGTCTTCCTTTTTCATCTCGCCCCGCATCACTTTAGCCGCATCCATCACCGCGTCGATCAGCGGTTTATATCCGGTACAGCGGCACAGATTCCGGTGCACCTGGAACCAGTGACGCACTTCCTCCCTGGTAGGAGAAGGATTCTCCTCCAGAAGCACTTTTGCTGACATGATAAAACCAGGAGAACAGAAACCACACTGTGCACAGCCATGACCCATCCACGCCACCTGCAGCGGATGCAGATTGTCCACGGAACCGATGCCCTCGATGGTCTCGATCACGGTATCGTCCTTGATTTTTCCCATCTTCATGATACAGGAACGAACCGCTTTTCCATCCACGATTACCGTACAAGTACCGCACTGTCCCTGATTACATCCGATCTTACAACCTGTCAGCAGCAGCTGCTCGCGCAAAACCTTTGCCAGGGTGTCATCCGGATTCACAAGCAGGGTACGCGGCAATCCATTGATTACCAGTCTCTTTTTGATCATTCGAATACCTCCTTCTGGTAGAACCTTTGCTTTTTCTGTCATCCCTGGTAGCAGAACATCTGTCGCTTAAGTAGTAAAAACGCTTTTCATTTTTCCTTTATTCTTCTATAATAAAAAACAGAATAGAAAAAGGAGAAACACAACATGAAAGATCTTTATACCGAAATCGAACTGCAGATGGCGCGCACCATCGATTATCTCGCTGCCGCCGCCGGCGCAGACACCCAGGAAAAGCTGGGCAGTCTTCACGTACAAATCCTGCAGGCTGTCAACGCACAGATGGAACTGCGGTATGCTTCCTGCGAACCTGCCGACTATATCGCCGCCTCCGCCGTCACCCTGCAGGTCCAGGATGAGGAAACCGGCAGATGCTACACCCGTCTGCTTCCGTTGGATTTTAAGGAAAACAATAACGGACTGGTTTTAAGCGGCGAATCTGCCGACGGAAAACCTTCCGAAATTGTCTTTTTCTCCAACACAGCTGCAGAAAAGATATCTGATGTGACGGGACGGGGCCCGGATCACTCCCGGTGTGACGAATAAATCTGATTTGTGAATTTTTTAAAATTTTCAGTATTTTATACGCATCTTTCTAGATATATTGTACATAATCTCCCCCTGCGCGTCAAGAAAATTTCGGAAAATTTGCAAGTTACTACAAAACTTATTAAAATTTTTCTGTTGGAGACAGAATATGAATATTTCTCATGAACTGATTTTACCAAACGAAGACATTCCTTTTAAAATGTTCATCTTTGAAGGCCGCCAGGGCAATTACCGCCGGGACAGACACTGGCACCGTTCTGTGGAGATTTTCGCCCTGTTCGAA
Organism: Candidatus Ruminococcus avistercoris; assembly: GCA_019120315.1. Taxonomy (GTDB): domain Bacteria; phylum Bacillota; class Clostridia; order Lachnospirales; family Lachnospiraceae; genus Ruminococcus_G; species Ruminococcus_G avistercoris. The sequence continues at coordinate 10,330 of DWVJ01000010.1, read as the reverse complement.
GGAGAACTGACCTTCTTCATCAATGAGAAGGAGTTTCCTCTGCAGCCGGGGCAGTTCATGCTGGTCAATTCCAACGAGGTGCATTCCATCGCCTCCCCTTTGCCCAACCTGACCATCGTACTGCAGATTCCTCTCTCCACCTTTGAAAAATACTATACCGACGACCGATTCATCTATTTTTCCAGAAGTTCTCTCAATCATGACGGGGAAATCATGTGGCTTCTGAAAGATATGTACCGGACCTACTGCGAAAAAGATACCGGATATGAAATGAAAGTACAAAGCCAGTTTTATATGATCGTCTATCTGCTGGTTACCCGCTGCCGGCAGCTGGATGTGAGCCCGGACGTCATCCGAAGCAATCGTAACCTGAACCGTCTGTCCCGTATTACCGCTTACATGAAGGAGCATTACGACCAAAATCTTTCTCTGACCTCTCTGGCGGAAACCTTCGGCTATTCGCCCAACTATCTGGCCCGCATGTTTCACCGGTACGCTCACACCACTTACAAAACGTATCTGCAAAGTCTGCGTCTGGAATATGCTCACCGGGAACTGTCCAATTCCGATCTTCCCATCGGTGAAATCGCCTCCCGCCACGGATTTGCCAGCAGCAAATCCTTTTCCCACGCGTTCCGCGAAAAATACGGCGTCCTTCCCAGCGAATACCGCAGGCTGCAAAAAGGATAAGAAATCGCCATAAAATGGCTAAGTTTTCGGTCGATGGGATAAAAACAAACTGCTATAATAGACCTACCAAAATAAAGGGAGGTCTATTTTTATGGAAATAAAAGCCATCACAGATCCGTCCTTTCGCAGATACGGAACTTTGCTGGAAGGATACGATTTTGCCCCTCTGTTCCAGGAGATGAAACACACTCCCGCCCCTGCTGATCAGTGTATCTATCAGCCTTCCCTGGGAGAACTGGAAAATCTTTCAGTGGCCAAACAGCTGCAAAACAGGTTTTTCGGAGAGCTTCCCATTCAGATCGGTTTCTGCAATGGTACCAACCACCTGCTCAATGCACTGGAATATCACCGAAGTTCTGAACTGGACATCGCCGTCACCGACCTGATCCTGCTGCTTGGCATGCAGCAGGACATCAAACAGGACTTTACCTACGACACCAAAAATGTGGAGGCCTTCCTGCTGCCGGCCGGCGCCGGGGTACAGCTTTATGCCACCACCCTTCACTACGCTCCGGTCAGCGTAAAAGACAACACATTTCAGTGTGTCATCGTCCTTCCCAGAGAAACCAACCTGGAATTAAAGGAAGTCCGCGGAAACGAGGGAGAAGACCGGCTGCTGGCCGCCAGAAACAAATGGCTCATCGCCCATCCGGATGCCGGAATCGAAGGTGCTTTCTGCGGTCTGACGGGCGTCAATATTTCATTATAGGAGGTATCGATTATGAATCACATCAACATGCCGGAAGTAAAAATCGCCGTAGTAGCAGTCAGCAGAGACTGTTTCCCGGAAAGTCTGTCCGCCGGACGGAGAAAAGCGCTTGTGGACGCTTATATAAAAAAATACGGCAGCGAAACTATTTACGAATGCCCCATCTGCATCGTGGAAAGTGAAATCCATATGGTACAGGCGCTGGAGGATATCAAAAAAGCCGGCTGCAACGCTCTTTGCGTCTATCTTGGAAACTTCGGACCGGAAATCGCCGAAACACTGCTGGCCAGACATTTCGACGGGCCGAAAATGTTTGTGGCAGCAGCAGAAGAAACAGGCAGCAGCCTCACCCAGGGAAGAGGCGATGCCTACTGCGGTATGTTAAACGCCAGCTATAACCTGAATCTGAGAAACGTAAAAGCATACATCCCGGAATATCCGGTGGGCGACGCCCAGGACTGCGCCGATATGATCCATGAGTTTCTCCCTATCGCCCGGGCCATCATCGGATTGAACGATCTGAAGATCATCAGTTTCGGCCCCCGTCCCTTAAATTTTCTGGCCTGCAACGCGCCGATCCGGCAGCTTTATAACCTGGGTGTGGAAATTGAGGAGAACTCCGAACTGGATCTGTTTGAAGCCTTCCACAGACATGACAGCGATGAGCGGATCCCGGCCATCGTCCGCGAGATGGAAGAAGAACTGGGCGAAGGCAACAAGAAACCGGAGATCCTTCCTAAACTGGCTCAGTATGAACTGACCCTGAAAGACTGGATTAAGGAACACAGAGGCTACCGCAAATACGTGGCCATCGCCGGAAAATGCTGGCCTGCTTTCCAGACGCAGTTTGGTTTCGTTCCCTGTTACGTCAACAGCCGTCTGACCGCCCAGGGCATTCCCGTCTCCTGCGAGGTGGATATCTACGGCGCTTTGAGCGAATTCATCGGCACTCTTGTCAGCGACGACATCGTCACCCTGCTGGATATCAACAACACCGTACCCAAAGACATGTACGAAGAAGATATCAAGGGCAAATATCCTTATACCTTACAGGATACTTTCATGGGATTCCACTGCGGCAATACCGCCTCCCAGAAACTTTCCTTCTGTGAGATGCGCTATCAGCTGATCATGGCCCGCTCCCTTCCCGAGGAGGTGACCCAGGGTACACTGGAAGGCGATATCGTCCCCGGCGACATCACTTTCTTCCGCCTGCAAAGTACCGCCGACAGCCGTCTGCGGGCTTACATTGCTCACGGCGAAGTACTTCCCGTGGCATCCCGCTCCTTTGGTTCCATCGGCGTATTTGCCATCCCGCAGATGGGCCGGTTCTACCGCCATGTACTGATCGAAGGCAACTTCCCCCATCACGGAGCCGTAGCCTTCGGCCATTTCGGAAAAGCGCTGTATGAAGTATTCAAATACATCGGCGTCCCGGTGGAGGATATCGGCTACAATCACCCCGCCGGCGTCCGCTATCCCACGGAAAATCCGTTTGCTTAAGAAAGGAGATCCGCCATGTATTTTATCGGTGTAGATCTGGGAACTTCCGCCGTCAAGCTCCTTTTGATGCAGGAAGACGGACAGGTTCTCCGCGTGGTTTCCAGAGAATATCCTCTGTATTTTCCCCACAGCGGCTGGTCGGAGCAAAATCCCGATGACTGGTTTAACCAGACCATGAAAGGCATCGGACAGCTGCTGGAAGGATTTGACAAAGAAAACGTCGCCGGCATCAGCTTCGGCGGCCAGATGCACGGCCTGGTCATCCTGGATGACCAGGACCGGGTGATCCGGCCCGCCATCCTGTGGAATGACGGCCGCACAGGCGAAGAGACCGATTATCTGAATCAGACTGTGGGAAAGGAAACCCTTTCCCGCTGCACCGCCAATATCGCTTTCGCCGGTTTTACAGCGCCGAAAATCCTCTGGGTGAAAAAACATGAACCAGAACATTTCCAGAGGATTCGAAAGATCATGCTGCCAAAGGATTATCTGGCTTACCGTCTGTCCGGTTCTTTTTGCACCGATTTGTCCGACGCTTCCGGCACGCTGCTTCTGGATGTGAAAAACCGCTGTTGGTCAAAGGAAATGCTGGATCTGTGTCACATCACAGAAGATCAGCTGCCAAGACTGTACGAAAGCTATGAGGTAACCGGAACTTTGCGCCCGGACATCGCCGCGCAGCTGTCCCTCTCTCCTAAAGTAAAAGTAATCGCCGGCGCCGGCGACAACGCGGCGGCAGCTGTGGGCACCGGAACGGTGGGAAATGCCAGCTGCAATATTTCCCTTGGCACCTCCGGCACCATCTTTATTTCCAGCGATACCTTCCGCGTGGACAGTCACAATGCGCTGCATTCCTTCGCCCACGCAGACGGGCATTACCATCTGATGGGCTGTATGCTCAGCGCCGCCTCCTGCAATAAATGGTGGACGGAAAACATCCTGCACACCGATGACAATGCAGCGGAACAGGCGCAGATCAGTAAACTGGGAGAAAATCAGGTGTTTTTCCTCCCCTATCTGATGGGAGAACGCTCCCCACACAATAATCCTGACGTCCGCGCCATGTTCATCGGCATGAGCATGGACACCGCCCGGGCCGATATGACTCAAGCTGTTCTGGAAGGCGTAGCCTTCGGCCTTCGGGATTCCCTGGAAGTGGCAAAAAGTCTTGGAATCTCTCTGGAACGGACGAAAATCTGCGGGGGAGGCGCCAAAAGTCCTCTGTGGCGAACCATCATCGCCAACGTCATGAATCTGAAGGTGGACGTGCTGGAACAGGAAGAGGGGCCTGCCCTTGGCGGCGCCATGCTGGCGGCCGTGGGATGCGGCGTATATCCGGATGTAAAATCCGCCGCAGATCGGATCGTAAAAATCCGGGAAACACTGGAACCGGATCCGGATCTGACTGCAAAATATGAAGCCCGGTATCGGGAATTCACCAGATTGTATCCTATGATCCGGCCATTTTTCCAATAACTTAAAAAAAGCGGAAGATATCTGTCTTATTTAGCAGGTATCTTCCGTTTTTCTCTCTTTCGTTCAGTTGTTTTTTGGACAGGAGAAGCGTATACTGTCTCTGAAAAGAAAGAGGTGATTATTTGGACAGTAAACTGTATTACATCCAACACTATTTTGATTTTAAAAATGCCGGTTCTTTTTTATTGGTTTCCTTTCTGGGGCTTTTTGTGGTACTGGCCGTCATTTTGACCGCAGCCAGGATCCAGACTGCCCTTAGCAGCCGCCATCATACAGGACAAGGTCCCGCCGCCACTTTGCGCCAGGTGCGCAAAAAACATTTCGTCTTTATCGAAAGTTTTTACGAAATGGTTTTCTCCAGCACATCTGTACTGCTGTTTCTTTCCCTGTACTATATACTGGACGAAAAGATACCGGCTGCTGCCCCGTACTGGGAAAATTACCAGAACATTTTGCTGCTGTTTTTTATCATGGCATCGGTTTTCGCCACCAACTGGCTGGATATCGTACTGGTTCGCCTGACTCATATTTCCACGGAACAGAAAGCTTCCATACGGCTGCTCAGCTCCTTTTATATCGTGCTGATCCTCTTGTATATCCGTTTTGTCTACCAGGACACCAATTACGATACCCTGATCCTATACTTCATCACCTTGGCTGTCGGACGGTTCCTCTACTTTGACTTTACCTGGAAGGATTTTCTGTCTACCCTCTCCTGCCTGTGGGGAAACCTCCCTCTGCTGGTGCTGATGGCCCTGTACTCCGCCGTCATCTGCTGGTATGGCTTCCATGAAGATTTTCTGCTGAAATCAAACGGTGTGATCATCAGTACGCTGATCGCCCATCTTTTCATGGATCTGTCCATCTTTTTCCTGCACCACACGAAGCTGCTGCGGTTTTTTATCCCATCCGGACCGGACTCCACGTCAGGAACGGCTAATACGCCGCAAAGGAACCTGCCGAAGTCACGCTGAAAGTTTATCATACTTATTCACAGTCCCATTTTCAATCGAGTAGGAGGGATGTTGTGGTCAAGCATTTTTGTAACACTTGCAGCTAAAAAATATCGATTTATGCAATTCGAGCTTGATAGGGTGTTTGATACCCATTGAAACTATGAGGGCGCACATGATTATACATGACATATGCAAATTCCTCCACCGTCTGATAGAGTGCCTCCTCAGTACGAAATTCATATAGATTTTCTTAAAATTTCACCTTTAAATTCATAAATTTTTCATTGATTTTTTCTCTGCCGATACATATAATATAGGTGTAAGAACGTTTTACAGTGTACGGCATGGAAACACTGTTTATGCAAACACGTTTCGCAATGTACGGCAAAGAAACATTGCATACACAAATACGCTTCACAATGTGCGGCAAAGAAACATTGTTTATCAGCCTCCGGTGAGAGCCGGAGGCTTTCTTTTACAAGAAAGAGGTATCCAAATGATAGAGCGAGGTTTATATTACGCTACCCCTGAATTTTCTAAAATGATCCAATCCGTTGGCGGTACCTGGAATGATACCAAACACCGCCCTATGGTCTGCCTTATTAAATCCAGCGAGCATCCCGATTTATACTGGGCCATTCCTATGGGAAAACTAAACCATAGAAACCAGGCCCAACAGCAGAGGCTGAATTTTTATCTTACCCTCCCGGAAAGAGACATCCGCTCCTGTTACTACCATATCGGGCGTACATCGTCACAGTCTATTTTCTTCATCAGTGACGCAATCCCGATTACGGATAAATACATAAACGGGATACATGTAGGCGGAGATCAAAAACATTACATCATCAAAAATAAAAATCTTATTGCGGAACTGGAACGGAAACTTTTCCGTATTCTTTCCCTGGAAAATTCCAGAAAAAACCACTTCCGGCAGCACATCACTGATGTAAAGAACTTTCTTCTTTCAGAATTACGCTCAGAAGGCAACTGATCCCCATTTGCCTTTTCATCAGAATTTATCGAAATCCTCCTGCGTAGCCACCGCCGCATATTTGTGCTCATCATTGCGGCTCACCACATACATGTCATTCACCATCCCGATTGTAAGCAGATCCAGATCCCGTATGGAAATCCCTCCACCATCTGATAGAGTGCCTCCTCGGTATGAAATTCATATAGATTTGTGCATTCATTCTTCAAGGTATTGAAATACCGTTCCATTGGCACGTTGTCATACGGGCATCCAGCTTTACTCATACTTTGTGTTACATGATAAGAACCTCTTTTCTCATTATTTTTAGTATATCTTATTAGCCACTCCCGTTACAACTTTATTATAGCACTTTAACCTCATATGAGATTTCTGTTCGTCAGACCGGAGATTTGCCCGTGAGTTAGAACTTTCCTCACATCCGGCTTCCTTCAGATTCGGGGGTACCCCCGACACCATTGCCTTCGGCTATATCCTTCCCACTACCGGGCGGATTTGGAACTTTAACCCTTGAGAAACATGCGCCGCTAGGCGCACACTGAAAAAGGGCTGCTGTACAAGATCGTCTCACTTGTACAGCAGCCCTTATCGTTATTTATTCTTCCTGCATGATTCCCTGCAAATACTCATCCACGGCCGTCGTATCCATCGTATATACCTGCGCCGACTGTTCACCCGGATCGCTGACTTTCTGATAGACGGAAAATCCAAACCATCCCAGAAGAGCCGCCGCAACCACCAGCGCCGCGATATATTCCAGCCTGCGAACCCTTTTTTCCTTTTTCCAAATTTTCTGCTTGTTAGCTTTATACTCTTTATAACGGTCAACCTTTTCCTGACTCATACCGCACACTCCTTACGTCCAAAATTGAATTTTATTATATCACAGATCCGGCTGTCTGAAAAGATATTTTAAACCCTGATAAAAATACAGAACCCCTCTGTCACTTTCATAGAATTGGAATACTTGCCTGAACAGGCATAAATGAATAATTTAGAATCCGGAGACCAGAAATACTTCTCGTCTCCGGGCATATGATATGACTGATATCCTCTTTCTTACAGACCTGTTTCCTCCCAGATCTTCTGCGCCAGTTCCTCCGGTACAGAAGCTCTCTCCCCCAAGAAGCTTAGAATCTCTTCTGCTTTTCCCTCTGCTTTTCCCTCTGCTTTTCCCTCTGCTTTTCCCTCTGATCTGCCTTCCCTGCGTTCCGCAAGCAGCATCTCTTCCAGTACCATAAACTTTTCCTCCATTTCACGACTGGTTTTCACTTTTAAGCATTCTACCACACATTCTGAAATCACACAATCTGTTTGCACCCGATCTCTAAAAAAATAAAAAGAACCACAGTTCTGAAAACCATTCTCAGAACCATGGCTTATCTTTTTACATAATCAATTCTTTTCCGATATACTAAATCTCAGGCTACTACAATCACACCGCCGTCATTGGCATACATGGTGCTGACACCTGCCGTGTCCAGCAAAATCACATCTTTCACCTTCATACGGGCCAGAATCGCATCCCGCACGATCTCCGCCCGGTCACGGCAGTTACAGTGGGAAATGGCCAGAATCCGGTTGGCGCTGTCCACCGTTCTTTCCACCACGTAATCCACCAGTTTTACCAGCGCTTTATTAATTCCCCTGGCCTGATCCAGCTGGCAGATCGTCCCTTCGTCAGTGGATCCCATCACCGGTTTAATCTTCAGTGCAGATGCCACGAAAGCTTTCACCAGGCTAAGACGGCCGTTTTTCCGCAGTGTATCCAGATTCTCCAGCACAAAGAAGGTATGCTGACTGGAAATATACGCCTCCACAGCCTGAATAATCTCATGAAATTTCATTCCAGCTTTTTCGCACTCGGCGATTTTCAAAGCGATCAGCGTTTCTCCGATGGAAGCGCTCCGGGAATTAAAGACATGGATCTTTTGTTCCGGTTTTTCTTCCAGCAGAAGATCCCTTCCCAACATGGCGCTGTTATAGGAACCGCTCAGTTCTGCCGACAGCGTCACGGCAAAAATATGTTCCGCATCGCAGTCAAACGCCCTGCGGTAGCTTTCCGGAGAAGGACAGGATGACTTGGGACAATGGGGTGAGGCGGCTGCTTTTTTCAAAAAATCTGCCTGACAGAACGTCTCGTCATCGACAATCGATTCTCCGTCTACTTCCAGAATCAGAGGAACAGACGCAAAATGAGGATCCTGTTTCATCTCCTCCGTCAGTTCTCCGCAACTGTCTACCACAACCTTATACTTCATACTCTCCACTTGCCTCCAGAATAATCCTATCTGTATTATATGTATTCATTTTTTCTGCTGCTCTATGTAGTTTTGAATACTATATTATACTAACACATATACTTTCTGTTGACAAGGGATCGGAAAGATTATCTTTCCTTTCGTTTTCTCAGCGATCCTCCACCGGGACAAAATCTTTATGCGTTCCCACATATTTGTAAGCAGGACGAATGATCTTGCCCTGGTTCACCAGTTCTTCCAGACGGTGCGCACACCAGCCCGGCATACGGGAAATGGCAAAAATAGGAGTGAACAGCTCTTTGGGGATGCCCAGCATCTTGTACACAAAACCGCTGTAGAAGTCCACGTTGGCGCAGACCGGTTTAAAGAGTTTTCTCTTATTCATGATCAGCTCGCCGGCATTTTTCTCCACCAGCTCATACAGCGCAAACTGATCCTGCAGTCCCTTCTCCTCGGCCAGATTTTTGGCGTACTGTTTCAGGATCACACATCTTGGGTCAGACTCTGTGTAAACGGCGTGGCCCATACCGTAAATCAGGCCGGCATGATCAAAGGCTTTCTTGTCCAGAATATCGTTCAGATAGCTGCGGATGCTCTCTTCATCCTTCCAGTCGGAGCAATTTTCCATGATATTCTCAAACATATCCTGCACCTTCAGGTTAGCGCCTCCATGACGGGGACCTTTCAGGGAACCGATGGCCGCCGCGATGGCAGAATAGGTGTCTGTTCCGGAAGAAGTCACCACGTGGGTGGTGAAAGAGGAGTTATTACCGCCGCCGTGCTCGGCATGGAGCACCAGAGCCGTATCCAGAACCTTAGCTTCCAGTTCTGTGTACTTTCCGTCTTCCCTTAACATGTAAAGGATATTTTCCGCCACAGAAAGCCCCTTCTGGGGATTACGGATCAGCAGCGTCTTATCCATACGGAAATGCTGGTACGCATGATAAGAATAAACCGCAATCAGCGGGATCTTTCCAATCAGTTCCAGAGACTGATGCAGTACATTGGCCACGGAAATATCATCCGGCGCCTCATCATAGCTGTACAGCGTCAGGATACAGCGCTGCAGCGCGTTCATGATATTGGGGTTGGATGCTTTCATGATAACATCCCGGACGAAACGGCCGGACAGTTCCTGCATGTCAAAAAGGATATCCAGGAATTTTTCCATCTTCTCCTGTGTGGGAAGGGAGCCAAACATCAAAAGATAGGTGATCTCCTCGAAAGCAAAGCGGCGGTCTTTGTGGCTTGCCACCAGATCACGCACATCGTATCCCTGATAATAAAGGCGGCCGTCGCTGGGAATCTTCCTTCCGTCTACGATATCGTAGGCCACCACATCGGAAATCTCCGTCAGACCGGTCAGCACACCTTTTCCGTTGGAATCACGAAGACCTCTTTTTACGTCGTATTCCGCATACAGATCCGGATTGATTCTCCCGGAGCTCATGCAGTATTTTAATAATTCTTCAAAATCCTGTTCTTTAATCACAGAATTCTTTTCTTCTTTTTCTAAACTCAAATCTGCTGCCTCCTTCAACGAATTTTGAACTATTATAGCGGAAATATCAGGATATTTCAACTTAATTTTTTCCCGACGTCCGCAATCCGGCTAACTTGAAATTTTAAATTCCAGTGCAGAGTTAAATTCCACATGCCTTTAAAAATTCATTGTTATTATAAGTTTTTTGATGCTGAAATCTTCAATAACTGTTATAATGAGACCAACTTCTCAAAAAAA
>DWVJ01000009.1 GCA_019120315.1 Candidatus Ruminococcus avistercoris | reverse complement strand
CAAGATAACCTTGGCTATCTTATCCCTTGCTTTACTGTTGGTTCTTACTTCTAAAAATGATTCTCTTAGAATCTTCAAGGATCTGTGTTTTACTGTTCAGTTATCAAGGTGCCTGCCGCTTCTGTTCTTTCGCTCATCCGCGACAGCTATAACAGGATATCATATTGTTTCCTGTTTGTCAATGATTTTTTTCATTTTCTCATCGACTTTTTTATCGCCCGAAGGCGAGCGGAGAAGGAGGGATTTGAACCCTCGCGCCGCTGTTAACGACCTACTCCCTTTCCAGGGGAGCCCCTTCGGCCAGCTTGGGTACTTCTCCAAATCTTTCCGATAAGCTATTCTTATATGCTGTTCGGTAACGGAGAGGGTGGGATTCGAACCCACGCGCCCTTTCGGACAAACGGTTTTCAAGACCGCCTCGTTATGACCACTTCGATACCTCTCCAGTCATATTTTTCCTCTAAATCACTTCCGTGACGCAAATGATATTCTACCATTTCCATCCTGATGTGTCAATATGTTTTTATAATTTTTTTATTGATTTTCGATTTTTTGAGAAACCGCTTCCATTTTCTTCAATATCCAAAGATTTACACCGGCTAAAACAGCCGGTGCTTTATATTGGAATTTACTTTTTATCATTATCTGTGACTGCGTCCTCTGCAATGGCCCTGCCCCTGTCGCGTGCCATAATGATCGCAAGCGCCGTCATGATCGTCATCCGCAAAATATCTGCCGTAATGAGTCTTATGCTCTCTTTCTTTGTCGCAGTTGTCACATATGCCATCGCCGTCTGCATCGATGTACTGGCAGATGCTTTTCGCATAATCACAGACGCCGTCGTTATTGGCATCCGTATAACGGCTGCCCCGTCCATGACCGCCTGCAAATGCGCTTACCACACCAATAGACATTACCACAGCCGCCGCTAAGATACCAATCACTGTTTTTTTCATTTTTCGTTTCATAATTCGATCCTCCTTGATTATCCTTGCATGGTTTCTTTTCCCCTTCACCTATAATACGATTGACACATGCAAATCCATTCACTTTTCAAAAAATTTTCTGATGATCGAATTACTCCTGTTCACGATAATGATCTTGCCTGGACATAGGCTTTTGCCAACATCATATCCTCCGGCGTGGTAATTTTAATATTATAATAAGAACCTTTTGTCACTTTAACCGGATGATTTTCCATCAGTTCCACCGCCATCGCGTCATCGGTTACCTGTGCGTGGGGGCCGTTCATCAGTTTATCATAAGCCCGGCGAATCAGCGCATACTCAAATACCTGAGGCGTCTGTACGATCCAAACCTTGCTTCTGTCCGGCGTATCCACAATCAGTCCCTCCTCATTTACGATCTTAACGGTATCTTTTGAGGGAACTGCAGCCACACAGGCGCCGCAGGCCTGTACCGTCTGCAATGCCTGCTGCAGGATTTCCTCCCTCACAAAGGGCCTCGCGCCGTCATGGATAAAAACATAGTCGCAGTCTTGGCAGTTTTTCAGGCCCACATAAACGGAATCATATCTTTCTTTTCCGCCTGCAACAATCTTCTTTATTTTCGTAAAATGATATTTCCCGACGATATCACTGCGGCAGTACTCTATATCTCTTTCACCGGCAACCAGTATGATCTCATCAATCAGCGGACTGTCCTGAAAACATTTTAAAGCGTAATAAAGCACCGGATATCCGCAGATATCCAGATACTGTTTCTGGATCCTGGTACCCATCCGCTTTCCACTGCCAGCAGCCAGCACTATGGCGGTACATTTTTCCTTCATCACCGTTCCCCCAGCTTCAGGTTGGGAACCGCATTCAGATCCCATCCATGTCTCGTCCCTTTGATATACTCGTAATATGCCGCCACGCCGATCATAGCCGCATTGTCCGTGCAAAAAACAGGAGACGGGTAGTAAAACCGTATCCCGGCTTTTTCACAGGCCTCTGCCATCGCCAAGCGCAGCGAACCGTTAGACGCCACGCCTCCTGCAATGGCCAGACGATCCATCTTATATTCCCGGGCCGCTTTTACCGCCTTTTCCACCAGCGTATCCACCACCGCCTTCTGAAAAGAAGCCGCGATGTCCGCATCAATGATTTCCAGGTTTTGCATCCTGCAGTGGTTCAGATGATTCAGCACCGCCGATTTCACTCCGCTGAAGCTGAAATCATAAGGCCCGTCTTCGATTTTCGCTTTCGGGAAACGAATCGCATCCGGATTCCCTTCTTTTGCAAGTTTATCGATCTTGGGCCCGCCCGGATAACCCAGTCCGATGGCTCTGGCCACCTTATCAAAAGCCTCTCCGGCAGCGTCATCCCTGGTTCTGCCCAAAATTTCAAACTCACCGTAATCTTTCACGATCACCAGATGAGTATGACCTCCGGAAACGATCAGGCACATAAAGGGCGGTTCCAGATCCGGATGTTCGATATAATTGGCGGAAACATGGCCTTCAATATGATGCACTCCCACCAGCGGAAGGTTTCTGGCATAGGCTATGGCCTTTGCCTCCGCAACACCCACTAAAAGAGCGCCCACCAGTCCGGGACCATAAGTGACTCCCACCGCATCGATATCGTCCAGAGTAACTTCCGCCTGCTCCAGCGCTTCCTCAATGACCTGGTTGATTTTTTCAATATGCTTTCTCGATGCGATCTCCGGTACCACGCCTCCATAAAGTTTATGCAGTTCTATCTGCGACGAAATAATGTTGGAACAGATCTCCCGGCCGTTTCTCACCACGGCGGCGGCTGTTTCATCGCAGGAACTTTCAATTGCCAGAATTACGATATCTTCTTTTTGCTTTTCCATATTCCAATCAGTCCTCTTCAAACTGCAGCTCACAGCTTTTTCTGTCATGCCCCGCGCAGGCATTGGGGAATACCCGCCGCACTTCTTCCATATATTCCTCCGGATGGATCAGTGAAGGGCTATAATGGGTCAGCCATAATTCTCTGGCCTGCGCTTCTTTCGCCATGCGGGCCGCTTCCTGAAACGTCATATGCTTATATTCTTTTGCCTTGGCCGCTTTTTCCGCTTCCCCGTACATCCCCTCGCAGATCAGCAGATCGGCTTCCCTGGCATATTCCACTATCGCCGGATGGGGACGGGTATCGGTACAGTAGGTCAATTTGATTCCCTTCCTTGGGGGACCCATGACCATTTCCGGCCGGTACAGCACGCCGTCCTGCTCCACCGTCTCTCCCTTTTGCAGCCGACTCCACAGCTTCAGGGGAATTCCCTGTTCTTTCGCCCTCTCCACCTGAAACTTTCCGCTTCTGTGAATTTCCAGCGTATATCCGTAACAGATCACATTATGATTCACCCGGAAGGCTGTGATGTGATATCCGCAAATATCTATCGTCTCCGCCGGCTCACGCAGTTCGATATAACGGATGGGAAAAGGGAGTTCCGGCGCGATTACCCGCAGCGCGGAAACTACTCGCTCCAGCCCCCGGGGACCGATCAGTGTCAGCGGCTCCGTCCGGTCCGCGTTCCCCATGGTCAAAAGCAGACCCGGCAGTCCGCTGATATGATCTCCGTGATAATGCGTAAAGCAGATCACATCGATGGGTTTAAACACCCATCCCTTTTCTTTTATGGCAATCTGCGTGCCTTCCCCGCAGTCGATCAGAAGACTGCTGCCGTTATACCGCGTCATCAGCGAAGTCAGCCACCGACGCGGAAGCGGCATCATGCCGCCGCATCCCAGTAAACAAACATCTAACATTTTTACCTCCAGCGCCGCATGGGCTGCGGCAGGCCGAATTTTCAGCTTTTTATTCTATCACAGGTGTAAGTCTACAACAACTCTTTTCTTTCCGCCCTCTCCACAGGGATACGAAAACCGGCGATCCACTGCCGATAACAGTCCTCACAGAGATCAAAACTGTGGTCTTCCCCGTCCATTTCGGAAAAATACCCCCAGGAAATCTCCATATGGCATACCCCTTCCCGAACCATGCCGTTTGTCACCTGCAGCCGTCTGCCGCAGCAGTTGCATACCACTGACTCAAGTTCCTTCCTGCTTTCGGTTTTATATTTTCTCATCTGGTACCTCCCTGCAAGCTTCTGTCTTTGGTTTCACACCTGCTATTATAAATGATCTTTCAGAAAATTCCCACAGGGAATGGTTTGAACATCTGACAGAAATTAACATCCCTGCTCTTCCCGGCACATCAAAACGGCATCTTCTGTGGGCGATTCGTAGTAATTCTTTCGGATTCCCGTCTTCCGGAATCCCTGCCCTTCATACAGCGCAATCGCCGCCGCATTGCTCGGCCGCACTTCCAGATGCAGACGGGTAACCCCTGCCTGCACCGTCTTTTTGATCAGCCCCTGAATCAGTTTCTTTCCGATGCCTTTTCCCTGCCGTTTCCTGTCTACTGCGACGTTGGTGATGTCTCCTTCGTCCAATACCATCAGCACTCCGCAGTAACCCAAGATTTCTCCATCCTCTTCCGCCACCAGAAACAGGGCGTCTTCCCGGATCAGGAAGGAAAAAAAGCCATTTTCTGTCCATGGGACAGAAAAAAGATCCTGTTCCAGCACCATAACCTGTTCCAAATCGTCCAGCTGCATTTCACGAATGATCATATCCCGTTCTTCTCTTTCTGTTTTTCTGCGCGCTCTCTCTCCGCCTGGGACATGCGCAGATATTCCGGCCGGTGATCCCTGGCATGCTCTGCTTTGCCCTCTCTGTAATAAATCATCCCCAGCGCGGCTACCGCTCCTGCGCGCTGCCTGCTCAGGTGGGGCGGCGCGAAGGAATAAGGCACTTTCATCTCCCGTTCCAGTACGGCGCGGTACACCGGAACGCCGTCTCCCAGGAAAATCACTTCTCTGCCGTAATCGTTAACCTGGCCGGCCAAATCTGTCACCGCCTCCGGCATCTGTTCTCTCAGCACCTTCAGGCGATGATTTTCGAAAGCATAAATCCCCGTATATACCTGCTGTCTGCGCGCATCCATCATAGGACAGATCAGCTTATCCGTATCATACAGATTATAGGCCAGCGCGTCCACTGTCGGCACCGCCACAATCGGTTTGTCCAGCGCAAGCCCCAGCCCTTTTGCCGTAGCCGCCCCGATACGCAGACCGGTAAAAGAACCCGGCCCTGCCGCCAGGGCAATGGCGTCTATGGTATTTAGATCCAGTTCCACCATGGACACAATCGCATCCAACATGGGAAGCAGCGTCTGCGAATGCGTTTTCTTATAATTTACCGTGTATTCTGCCAGTAAAATGTCATCTTCCATTACAGCCGCTGACGCCACCAGCCCGGAACTGTCCAAAGCTAATATCTTCAAACTTTTTCCATCCCTTCTATTATAATTTTCCGATAGTCAAACCCTTTTGGGGGATCCTTTTCGATCCGGATCCGGATCGCCTGTTCCGGAATCAGTTCTTGGATCAGCTCCGCCCACTCGATCAGGCAGACGCCGTTTCCAAAGAAATAGTCGTCATATCCGATCTCCTCCATTTCTTCCACATCGCCGATGCGGTATACATCGAAGTGGTACAGCGGCAATCGTCCTTCTTCATAGATCTGCACAATGGTAAACGTGGGACTGCTGACCGGTTCCTTTATCCCAAGACCTCGGGCAAGGCCCTGGGTAAATACCGTTTTCCCGACCCCCAGATCCCCTGTCAGCGTATAAATCTGTCCCGGACGGGCCTGCCGGCCGATCTTTTCCCCCAGTTCCTTTGTCTCCTCCGGTCCGTATGTCTCAATGATCATGATTTCTTCCTCCAGAATATTTTACTGATTATAGCACAGCCGCCAGGCCCTTACAACTGCAGCCTCTTGCATCTTTTTCCAAAAAAACTTATAATAAATAAAAAATTTTCAAGGAGAATATAACTATGTCTAATCCAGTGATTACCATTAAAATGGAAAACGGTGACGTCATGAAAGCAGAGCTCTATCCGGATGTCGCCCCCAATACGGTAAATAACTTTATCAGCCTGGTTAAAAAAGGCTTCTATGACGGTCTGACTTTCCATCGCGTCATCCCCGGATTCATGATCCAGGGCGGCTGCCCGGACGGCACCGGTATGGGCGGTCCCGGCTACTCCATTCCCGGAGAATTTTCCCAGAACGGTTTTTCCAACACGCTGGCTCACACTCCCGGCGTACTCTCTATGGCCAGAGCCATGCACCCGGACTCCGCCGGTTCCCAGTTTTTCATCATGCATGAGGCTGCTCCGCACCTGGACGGATCTTACGCCGCTTTTGGAAAACTGACGGAAGGTATGGAAGTGGTGGACAAAATCGCCAACACCCCCCGCGATTACTGCGACAAACCGCTGACTCCCCAGAGGATCCTCTCTGTCACGGTGGAAACCTTCGGCGAAACTTATCCGGAACCGGAAACCCTTTAAACTAATCTTTTTGTACCATATCGCTGCCGGTGAGGATCCGTCCGTCCAGCAGCGCAAAATACATCTCCTCCTGCTTCTCAATCTGCGCCTTTCCGTTGGTCGATTCTGTAATCGCAGTCTCCACTTCGCGGAACCGGCTCACAGGCAGGAGGATTTTCATTTTCACATTCTCTTCATACTGCGCATCCAGCAGAGGAATTTTTTGCTGTCCCAACAGATACTGAATCTTCCCCAATCCATTATAGTCTGTCTGTATCTTCATCAGCGCTCCATACTGGCGTTCTACCGTCACGCACTCCTTCAGCCCTTCCTGCACAGCCTTTCCATAAGCCCTGACCAGTCCCCCGGTTCCCAGCAGCGTCCCCCCGAAATAGCGGGTCACCACCGCCGCACCATAGCAGATGCCGGATCCCGTCAGCACATCCAGCATGGGCTTGCCCGCTGTGCCCTGAGGTTCACCGTCATCGCTGCACCGCACCGTCTCCTGACGCTGCCCCAGCACATAGGCCCAGCAGTTGTGAGTGGCGTTCCAGTACTGTTTTTTCATTTTTTCAATAAAGGCCAGCGCTTCCTCCTCATTTTCCACATACTGCAGCGTAGCGATAAATCTTGATTTTTTCTCTGTGATTTCAGCCGCAGCCCCTTTATAAATCGTCCTGTATCTTTCTACCATACTGTTTTCCCGCTTTCTTCATCATGGTCAGACTTATTGTACCACGGTTCCAAATAAAATGGGAAGTTTTTATTTGGGGGGTTTATTTCAGATTTTTCTTTTGCTATAATGAACCCAGATAGGAGGTACATTCATGAATTTTGGCAAAAATCAGACATTAAAAAAGAAGGATCGCCTGGTTTCCTCCTCTCCCATATTCGGCAGGAAAATGGGGTTTTCTTTTTTAAAAGTTCTGTTCTTTACGCTGATTACCTCTGGTGTCATCTGTGTCTGTCTCGTTTTAGGAGTTATCAACGGACTTCTCGACAGCGCGCCTGATATCAGCGACGTCAATATCATGCCCAGCGGCTACGCGACGCTCGTATACGACGCCAATGGAAACCAGCTCCAGAAACTGACTTCCTCTTCGTCCAACCGGATGTCCGTATCCATCGACCGGATTCCGGAAAACATGCAGCATGCCATCGTAGCCATTGAAGATGAACGGTTTTATGAACACAATGGCATCGACGCCCGCGGCATTCTGCGTGCCTTTGTAAAAGGCGTAGCCAACGGCTTTCACTTTGACGAGGGAGCCAGCACACTGACGCAGCAGCTGCTGAAAAACAATGTTTTCACCAACTGGACACACGAAGGAAAAATAGAACGATTCAAACGTAAATTCCAGGAACAGTATCTGGCCCTTCAGCTGGAAGCTTCACTGACCGCAGAAGGGGAAAACACAAAAGAGGTGATTCTGGAAAATTATCTGAATACCATAAATTTCGGCGCCGGTACTTATGGCGTACAGGCCGCCTCTCAGCGCTATTTCGGTAAAAACGTGGAAGATCTGACGCTTTCAGAATGTACCGTCCTGGCAGCTATTCCCCAGAATCCCACAAGATACAATCCCATCACCCATCCGGCAGACAATTCCCAGCGCCGTGAAAAAGTCCTGACCAATATGCTGAATCAGGGATACATCAATCAAGGACAGTATCAGGAAGCGCTGATGGATAACGTATATGAGCGAATCCAGGAAACAGAATCCGCTCTGCCCCAGGAGGAACCCTACTCCTACTTTATCGACGAACTGATCGAGCAGGTGATCAGCGACCTGCAGATTCAAAAGGGCTATACGGAAGTTCAGGCCCGCAACGCGCTGTACAGCGGAGGGCTTCGGATTTATACCACGCAGGATCCTTACATCCAGGAAATCTGTGATGAAGAATATGCAGATCCCGATAATTTCCCCGCCGACAGTCAGATCGGTATCGACTGGGCCTTATCTGTCAAAAAAGCCGACGGCAAAACCCAGCATTACAGTGTGGAAATGATGCGGCTGTATTTCAAAAATACCGATCCGGATTTTGAACTCTTATTTGATTCCGTCGAGGAAGCGCAAAGTTATATCGACGCCTACAAGGCCAGCGTGGTGCTCCCGGGCGAGAGTATCATCGCCGAGCGAACGAATTTTTCTCCTCAGCCCCAGTCTTCCCTGACCATCATCGATCAGAAGACCGGCTATGTGAAGGCGCTTGTGGGGGGCCGCGGTGAAAAAACCGCCAGTCTTACCCTAAACCGCGCCACCAACACCTATCGGCAGCCCGGTTCCACTTTTAAAGTGCTGTCCACATATGCCCCCGCTCTCGATCAGGGAATGACCCTGGCCACTACCTTCGAGGACGAGCCGTATGCATACGCGGACGGAACCAGGGTACGAAACTGGCTGACAGAATCCTACCACGGTCCCACCACCATACGTTACGCCATCGAGCAGTCCATCAACGTAGTGGCGGTAAAATGTCTGACCACCATCACACCGCAGCTGGGATTTGATTACCTGCAGAATTTCGGTTTCAGCAATCTGGTCACAGAAGAGACCATTAACGGTCAGATCTTCTCAGATATCCATCAGCCGCTGGCGCTGGGAGGCATCACCTACGGTGTATCCAACCTGGAACTGACCGCCGCTTATGCGGCTTTGGCCAACGGCGGAACTTATATCAAACCGATGTTTTATACCAGAATCCTGGATCAGGAGGGAAATGTCATTCTGGAAAATACGCCCCAGACTACCTCTGTGGTAAAAGAAAGCACCGCTTATCTTCTGACCAGCGCCATGGAAGACGTGGTAAAACAGGGTACCGGAACCGCTCTGCAGCTTGACGATATGACAGTCGCCGGGAAGACCGGCACCACCTCCGCCTACAATGACGTCTGGTTCGCCGGATATACCCCTTACTACACCTGTGCGGTGTGGGCCGGCTACGATAATAATGAGAAACTCTCCCCGGAAGGAATCGGACGAAGTTATCATCAGATCCTCTGGCGGAAAATTATGAACCGGATCCATGAAAACCTGCCGGACATTGGGTTTAGCGAACCGTCCAGCGTGACGGAAGCCACGGTCTGCGAGATTTCTGGAAAACTCGCCTCCTCCGGCTGCCCCACCGTCACAGAATACTTTGAACGGTCCACACTTCCCACACAGCGCTGCACGTCTCACCGGGATTATTCCGGCGATGGCGAAGACAGCAAGGAACCTTACGGTCCCGGATCCGATCATTTTACGCTTCCGGAAAACCGAAGCCGGACAGACCGGGAAGAAGACGACTTTGACGACGATTACAACGAATGGTAATACTGATCTCTATAGAAAACGCTGAGGAATCCTTTTCGATCCCTCAGCGTTTTCTTTTTCTCTATTCCACTACCAGCTTAGCCGTACCGTATATCCCGGCATCGTTCCCCAGCATCGCCAGCACGATGGGGATGTTTTTACAGGCCGGAAAAGCGTCCCTGCGGAAATACGGTTCGATGGCTGATACCACCACATCCCCCGCCTTGGAAACGCCTCCGCCGATCACAATCCGTTCCGGGTCTACCACACAGGAAAAGATCGCCAGCGCATTGCCAAGATACTCGCCAAATCTGCGCACCACGCGGGAGGCAAGAGCATCCTGCTGCTTATAAGCATCAAAAACCGTTTTCGCCGTCACCCTTTCTCTGCGCAGCAGCGAATCCTCATCAGAAGCAGACAGTTCTTTATTGGCCAGCCGTACGATCCCTGTCGCAGCGGCCATCTGTTCCAGACAGCCATAATTCCCGCAGTTGCACCGCTGCGTCTCTTTCGGTTCTACGCAGGCATGTCCGATCTCGCCGGCCGCGCCGTGAGCCCCGGCAATAATCTTTCCATTGACAATGATTCCGCCGCCTACTCCAGTTCCCAGCGTAACCATGATCAGATTCCGGCATCCCTTTGCCGCTCCCTGCCACATCTCTCCCAGAGCCGCCACATTGGCATCGTTTCCTGCCTTCACCGGCAGTTCCAGAATCTCTTCCATCTCCTGCACCAGGTTTTTGTATCCCCAATGAAGATTTACCGCCCGGGAAATCTCTCCATTATCATTGACCGGACCGGGCACGCCGATCCCCACGCCCTGTACCTCGCGGTGGGCAATCCCCAGCTCTTTCATTTTCTCCTGCACTTCCCGGGCTGCATCGGGTATAATCGCCTTTCCGCCGTCGTCGATCCGCGTTGGGATCTCCCATTTATCCAGAAGAGTGCCGTCTGTGCGGAAACATCCCAACTTTATCGTGGTGCCGCCCACATCAATGCCGAAGCAGTATTCCTTCATAACCATCATTCTCCTTTTTTCTTCATCATATTGGCCTGTACCCGGTTATACAGCTCCTGCGCCGCGTTATACCCCATCTTCTTCTGACGATGGTTCATGGCCGCAGCCTCCACGATCAGAGCCAGATTACGCCCCGGGCGCACCGGGATCTCGTGTCTGGCCACCCGGTTCCCCAAAAACTCCGTGTACTTCTGCTCCAGACCCAGACGGTCATACTCTTTATCGCGATCCCATTCCTCCAGCTGAATCACCAGATCGATGGACTGAGTGCTTTTTACGCTTCCCACACCGAACAGTGTCTTGACATCGATAATCCCGATACCCCTCAGTTCGATAAAATGGCGGGTGATGTCCGGAGCGGATCCTACCAGAGTCTCATCGCTCACTTTTCTGATTTCCACCACATCGTCGCTCACCAGACGATGGCCTCTTTTTACCAGTTCCAGCGCAGCCTCGCTCTTACCGATGCCGCTTTCCCCCATGATCAGAATGCCTTCGCCATATACGTCTACCAAAACCCCGTGAATGGAAATACAGGGCGCCAACTGTACGTTCATCCACCGGATGATCTCAGCCATGAAATTGGACGTAGTTCTTTCTGATACCAAAGTCGGAACCTTATATTTCTCCGCCAGAGCCAGCATATCTTCATCCGGCTCTGTCTTGGTGGTAAACACTACGCAGGGAATGCCTTTGGAAATAAAGCCTTCATAAGATTTTATCTTTTCCTCCCGGCTTAGACGCATCAGATAAGTATACTCCACATAGCCGATGATCTGTACCCGTTCCGTGGCGAAATGCTCCAGATAGCCGGCCAGCTGCAGCGCGGGACGGTTAATGTCAGGCATGGTAATTTCGATTTCGTCCACATCGATATCCGGCGTCATGTTTTTCAGGTTCAGGGTTTCAATGATCTTACTCAATTTCACTGCTTTCATTGGAATTCTCCTTTTTTGACATTCTAGATCTCAATATCTTTCTTCCAGTATAACACAGGACTTTGATCCCATTCAACAATCCCCTTCATCTTCCCCGTGAAAAAAATTGTAAACGCTGGATGCGCTGGATGCATTCATGGACGGAACCTGTCCCAACTCCTCCCGGGACGCGCTGCGGATCCTTTCTATGGACTGAAAATACTTCATCAGCGCCTTGCGCCTGGCCGGGCCAATGCCGGAAATATCGTCCAGCACAGAGTGTACCTGTCCTTTACTCCGCAAAAGCCGGTGATACTCAATGGCAAACCGATGAGCTTCATCCTGAATTCTGGTAATCAGCTGAAATCCCTGGGAACTGTGATCGATGGGAATTTCCTCATTCTGATAGTACAGCCCCCGCGTTCGATGGCGGTCGTCTTTCACCATACCGCAGACCGGGATGTCAAGTCCCAGCTTCTCCATTACTTCACAGGCAATATTCACCTGGCCGCGCCCGCCGTCCATCATAATCAGATCGGGAAAACGCACAAAACTCCCCAGTTCTTTCTCCGCTTCCTTTTCCTCCAAGCCCCTGGTAAACCTTCTGGTCAGCACCTCTTCCATACTGGCATAATCATTGGGCCCTTTTACCGACTGGATCCGGAATTTTCGATAATCACTGCGCTTCGGTTTGCCCTTTTCATAGACCACCATGGACCCGACGGATTCGAACCCGCTGGTATTGGAAATATCAAAGGCCTCGATCCGCTCCAGGCCAGAAAGCCCCAGCCAGCCGGCCACCTCCTTCAGCGCGCCGATGGTGCGCCCTTCTTCTCTTTTCAGCCGCTCACGATCCTGCTCCAGAACCATCCTGGCATTTTGCAGCGCCAGTTCCACCAGTTTTTCCTTGGAGCCTTTTTGCGGAACCCGGATATGAACCTTTCGTCCGCGGATTTTCGTCAGCCATTCCTCCAAAAGTTCCTTTTCCTCCAAATCATACTGAAGCATCAGTTCCCGGGGAATAAAGGGCGTTCCGGAATAAAACTGTTTCAGAAAACTGGCCAGAATCTGCGCCGGGGTATCCTCTCTGGCCACGCGAAGGTAGAAGTGATCCCGGCCGATCAGCTTGCCTCCTCTTACGAAAAATACCTGCGCCACTGCGTCGTACTCGTCCACCGCTATGGCGATCACATCTTTGTCCTCCCCATCGCTTCCGGTGATTTTCTGCCGTTCTCCCACCCGCTGCACGCTGTTCATCAGATCACGGTATTCCATCGCTTCCTCAAAACGCAGCTTTTCGGAAGCCTGCTGCATTTTCTGCTTCAGCTCCTTTACAATTTCCCGGTAATTTCCATTGAGGAAACTGACCGCCTCGTCAATATGTTTCCGGTACTCCTCCCGGGATATATACCCCTGGCAGGGCGCCGGACACTGGCCGATATGATAGTACAGACATGGCCTGTCCTTTCCCTGATCCCGCGGAAGGCTCCTGTTGCAGGTGCGGATCCGGTACAGCCTACGGATCAGTTCTATGGTATCCTTGACCGCGCCCGCGCTGGGGTAGGGACCGTAGTACCGGCTCTTGTCTTTCTGCATTCTTCTGGAAAACAGCACCCGGGGATATTCTTCCCCCACCGTCACTTTGATAAAAGGATAACTCTTGTCGTCCTTGAGCATGGTGTTGTATTTCGGCCGGTGCTCCTTGATGAGATTGCACTCCAGCACCAGCGCCTCCAGTTCGGAATCCGTCACAATATATTCGAACCGGGTGATTTTCGTTACCATCCGCTCGATTTTGACACCTTTATTGCGGCTGCTTTGAAAATACTGTCTCACCCGGTTCTTTAAACTGACGGCTTTTCCCACATAAATGATCTCATCCCTGGGGCCGTGCATAATATAGACTCCCGGCTTAGCCGGGAGTTTTTTTAATTCTTCTTCCAAATCAAACATTTTCCACTGTTCCTTCTTTCGGAAGTTCATTGACTTCTTCCTCCGGAATTCCCTTCACCTCATGGAATATCTTCATGAACTCTTTTCCGGTGATGGTTTCTCTTTCTATCAGAAAAGCGGCGATTTTATCCAGGGCCTCCCTGTTTTCTTCCAGTGCGGTTTTCGCCTTCTCATAAGACAGATGCAGCAGCTTCATCACTTCATGGTCGATCTCCGTCGCCGTGTCGTCGCCGCAGTCAAGAACCGTCCTGCCGTCCAGATACTGATTCTGCGCGCTGGCCAGACCCATCAGCCCGAACTTCTCGGACATACCGTACTGCGTAATCATGGCTCTGGCAATCTGCGTCGCCTTTTCTATGTCGTTGGCCGCTCCTGTGGTCACATTGCCGAACACGATCTCCTCCGCAGCGCGGCCCGCCAGCAGGCCCACCAGCATGGCTTCCAATTCGCTTTTCGTGTTCAGGAATTTCTCTTCCTCCGGCACCTGCATCACATACCCCAGCGCTCCCATGGTACGGGGCACGATGGTAATCTTCTGTACCGGCTCCGCATCCTTTTGCAGAGCGCTCAAAAGAGCATGACCCACTTCATGGTAAGACACGATCCTACGCTCTTCCTGGCTGAGGATCCGGTCTTTTTTCTCCTTTCCCACTAAAACGACTTCCACCGCCTCAAACAGATCTTTCTGCGACACCGCTTTTCTCTTGTTTTTCACAGCCAAAATCGCGGCTTCATTGATCATATTTGCCAGGTCGGAGCCCACCGCGCCAGAGGTGGCAAGAGCGATGGCGTCCAGATCAACCGTTTCATCCAGAGCCACATTCTTGGCATGCACCTTCAGGATATCGACTCTTCCCTTCAGATCAGGGCGGTCGACAATGACTCTCCGGTCAAAACGGCCGGGCCGCAGCAGCGCCGGATCCAGTACCTCAGGCCGGTTGGTCGCCGCCAGGATCAGAAGACCTTTGGAGGTATCGAATCCGTCCATCTCCGCCAGAAGCTGATTCAGCGTCTGCTCCCGCTCATCGTTTCCGCCGCCGTACCGGCTGTCACGGCTCTTTCCGATGGCATCGATCTCATCGATGAAAATAATGCAGGGCGCATTCTTCTTTGCTTCCTCGAAAAGGTCTCTCACACGGGAAGCGCCCACACCTACAAACATTTCCACAAAATCCGAACCGGAAAGGGAAAAGAAGGGCACATGGGCCTCCCCGGCCACCGCCTTGGCCAGAAGTGTCTTTCCGGTACCGGGCGGTCCTACCAACAGGGCGCCTTTTGGCAGCTTCGCACCGATCTGCGTATATTTGGCAGGGTTATGAAGGAAATCCACCACTTCCTGCAAGGACTCCTTAGCTTCATCCTGTCCGGCCACATCCTTGAAGGTCACTCCGGTTTCTTTTTGCACATAGGCCTTGGCCTTGCTCTTTCCGATTCCCATCACTCCGCCGCCTTTGTTCATATGCCTCATCAAAAACGACAGACCGACGAACATCAGCACGATGGGGAGCACCAGGCTGACGATCGCCGAGAGAACAGACGCCGCCATGTTGGGCTCCCGTTCCTCAAAGGTGATACCCTTGTCTTCCAGCCGCTGCGTCAGCGCAGTGCCATCCTCCATGGCGATGGCGGTATACTGGAATTCCACTCCCTGTATTTTCTGTTCTTTGGGGATGATGGTCAGTTTTCCGGACTCCATGATGACCTTATCCACTTTATTCTCATCCACCATCTCTATGAATTTGTCATAACTAATCTGCCGACTCGCCGAACCGCCCAGATATACGCTGAAGATATTCCAAAACAGCAGCGTGACGAGGGTGCAGACCAGTAAAATAAGCAAAGACTGCCTGTTTTTCGGTCCGTTGCCGTCAGGCCTGTCCTGCTTTGAATTTTTTGGGTTTTGATCCATATTTATCCTCCTTGTAAATCCGGGATTTCCATTTCCCGGATACCCTTCTCATTATAAAGATTAGAGTTCGATAAATCAATACGGATATTGTGAAATCGCCGACACATTTCTAAACTTTTCCTTAATTTTTTTCTTTTTATATCTAGCACGAAAGTTCCATCCTGTAGTATACTGTTTTCGTACGCAAAACATACCAAACAGAATAGGATGATAAATATATGAGAAAGAAAAAAGGATTTGACAACGAAAAGTATCTGGAACTCCAGTCCCGCCGCATCCGGGAACGAATCGCGCAGTTTGACGGCAAGCTGTACCTGGAATTCGGCGGGAAGCTTTTTGACGACTACCATGCATCCCGCGTGCTCCCCGGCTTCGAACCGGACAGTAAGCTGCGGATGCTTCTGCAGCTGTCCGATCACGCGGAAATCGTCATCGCCATTAGCGCTCATGACATCGAAAAAAATAAAATCCGCGGCGATCTTGGAATCACCTATGACACAGATGTCCTGCGTCTGATCGATGCCTTCCGCGAGAAAGGCCTTTTTGTAGGCAGCGTAGTGATCACGCAGTATTCCGGGCAGGACAGTGCACAGCACTTCAAGTCCCGTCTGGAAAAACTGGGGATTCCCGTATACATTCATTATATCATCGACGGCTACCCCTCCAACATTCCTCTGATCGTCAGCCAACAGGGATTTGGAAAAAACGATTACATCCAGACTTCACGCCCCCTGGTGGTGGTGACGGCTCCGGGGCCGGGCAGCGGGAAGATGGCTACCTGCCTGTCCCAGCTTTATCATGAACACAAAAGGGGCGTCAGGGCCGGATATGCAAAATTTGAGACTTTCCCCATCTGGAATATACCTCTGAAGCATCCGGTGAATCTGGCTTACGAGGCCGCCACTGCGGATCTGAACGACGTCAACATGATCGATCCCTTCCATCTGGAAGCTTATAATGTGACAACGGTAAACTACAACCGGGATGTGGAAATCTTCCCGGTGCTAAACGCTATCTTCGAACAGATCTTTGGCACCAGTCCTTATAAATCTCCCACTGATATGGGAGTGAATATGGCGGGAAAATGTATCGTGGACGACGAAGTATGCCGGGAAGCTTCCTGTCAGGAAATCATCCGGCGCTATTACCACGCACTGGCGGATCTTGCCTCCGGCGCAGACAAGGAAGAGGAGACTTACAAACTGGAACTGATCATGCGGCAGGCGCATATCACCTCCCGGGACCGCAGCGTCATCGCACCGGCCCTGGAACGCGCACAGGAGACCGGCGCTCCGGCTGCCGCCATCGAACTGCCCGATGGTTCCATCATCACCGGAAAGACCTCCGAACTTCTTGGCGCCTGCTCCGCCATGCTGCTGAATGCCCTGAAGGAACTGGCGGGAATTCCCCATGAACTTCATGTGATCTCTCCGGAGTCTCTTACGCCGATCTGTCTTTTAAAAACCCGATATCTGGGCAGCAAAAACCCCAGACTGCACATGGATGAAGTGCTGATCGCCCTTTCCGCCACCGCAGCATCGGATGATACGGCCCGCAAAGTACTGGAACAGCTGCCGCGGCTTGCACAATGCCAGGCTCATAGTTCGGTTATCCTTTCGGAAACCGATATGAAGACCTTCAACCGGCTGGGAATCCAGTTTACCACAGAACCGAAATATGAAAATGAGCAGTCTTTCATCTAAGATGTATGAAGGAGCGCTGCAGAATCTGATGATTCTGCAGCGCTCCTCTTCTCTTTTCCGGTCAGGCCGGATTAATCTTCTTTAATAGTCAGCACATCCATCGGACAGGCTTTCACGCAGATACCGCAGGCAATACATTTGCTGGCCGTCTCGCTGTCATCCGCTTTCACCATCAGCCCGAAAGGACAGGCCTCAACACACTTGCCGCAGCCGGTGCATTTTTTCTTATTTACCATGTACACGCCCTTGGCGTTCTGGGTAATCGCCCCTGCTTCACAGACCTCTGCACATTTGCCGCACTGAGGACAGGCAAGTACCTTCGGAGAACCGTCTTTTTTCGCTCCGATCTGAATGCAGGAAACACTTACATCCGTTCTTTTGTAAAAAGCCTCGGAACAGGCATTTGCGCATGCAAGGCATGCCATACAGGCGTCTTTATTCACCGCTACTAATTTTTTCATCGAATACCTCCCATATTGTCCGTTTATATTGATAATTTTTATCAGTAAT
Source organism: Candidatus Ruminococcus avistercoris (assembly GCA_019120315.1). GTDB lineage: Bacteria > Bacillota > Clostridia > Lachnospirales > Lachnospiraceae > Ruminococcus_G > Ruminococcus_G avistercoris. Next base: position 12,514 of record DWVJ01000009.1, on the reverse strand, counting down.
TTTATTATATCGGATTATTCGTCAGTATTCAACAAAAAAGTCAACAGATTATTGTTCAGAGGCGTCAACTGATTACTGTCCCAAGTTTCCCGTACGGTATCCGTCCGGATTCATGGACTGCCAGTGCCAGGAATCCGCACACATTTCTTCGATACCAAACTGTGCTTTCCATCCCAGTTCCTTCTCCGCCTTGGATGGGTCTGCATAGCAGGTAGCGATATCGCCGGGTCTTCTCGGTTTGATTTCATAGGGAATCTCTTTTCCGCAGGCCTTTCCGTAGGCTTTCACCACATCCAGGACACTGTAGCCCTTGCCCGTTCCCAGATTATAAATGAACACCCCCTGGGAGCTTTTAAGCTTTTCCAACGCCTTCACGTGTCCGCAGGCCAGATCCACCACGTGGATATAGTCCCGGACACCTGTTCCATCGGGCGTATCGTAATCATTCCCGAATACGCCAAGACATTTCAGCTTGCCCACTGCCACCTGCGCGATATAGGGCACCAGATTGTTGGGAATTCCCTTGGGATCTTCTCCGATCAGACCTGAAGGATGAGCTCCGATGGGATTGAAATATCTCAGCAGCATTACGTTCCACTGGGGATCTCCCGTATGGAGGTCGGTGAGAATCTGCTCCAGCATACTCTTGGTCTGGCCATAGGGATTGGTGATCTTACCCTTCGGGCACTCTTCTGTGATGGGAACGAAAGCCGGATCTCCGTATACAGTTGCCGATGAACTGAACACAATGTTTTTGCAGCCGTGATTTCTCATCACATCACAGAGAATCAGCGTGCCGGTGATATTATTATGGTAGTATTCCAGCGGCTTGGCCACAGACTCGCCCACAGCTTTCAAGCCGGCAAAATGAATCACCGCATCGATTTTCTCTTTTTCAAATACCGACTCCACGAATTCCCGGTCCAGCAGATCGCCCTTATAAAATACCGGCTGTTTTCCCGTGATCTGACCAATCCTCTCCACCGCCAGTTCACTGGAATTATACAGATTATCCAGTATGACCACTTCGTAATCGTTGTTCAAAAGTTCCACGCAGGTATGACTTCCGATATAACCTGCTCCGCCTGTTACTAAGATCTTCATACTCTTCTCCTTATTATTGAAACGGTTTATGGATAGATATTAGTATTGTACCATAGCTTGCAGAATATAGCTATGTATCTATGTGGTTTTTCTGAACAGTCCTGGAATCATTTCTTATTTTATGATATACTTAGAAAAAAGAGAAAGGAGTCGCTATGTACTGTACAAAATCAATTACCAAAGACCTTACCTGGGTAGGCGCCAACGACCGTAGACTGGCCATGTTTGAAGGCGTTTATTCCGTTCCCGATGGAGTTTCCTATAATTCCTACCTGCTTATGGACGATAAGACGGTTCTTTTCGATACCGTCGACAAGGCCGTGACCAAAACTTTCCTGGAAAACGTAAAGCACGTGCTGGGAGACCGGAAACTGGATTATGTGATCGTCCATCACATGGAGCCGGATCATTCCGCAGCTCTGATGGAAGTTCTTCTGCGTTACCCGGAAGCAACCGTAGTCTGCAATTCCAAACTGGAAAAGATGCTTCACCAGTTTTTCGATCTGGATCTGAAAGACAGGATTCTCCTTGTGGAAGAGGGAAGCGTCCTCTCCACCGGACATCATGAGCTTCACTTTGTCATGGCTCCCATGGTGCACTGGCCGGAAGTTATGGTTTCCTACGACGCGGTGGATAAAATCCTTTTTTCCGCAGACGGTTTCGGAACCTTCGGCGCATTAAACGGAGCCATGTTTGCCGATGAAGTGGACTTTGACCGGGATTATATGGACGAAGCCCGCCGCTATTACTGCAATATCGTCGGAAAATACGGAACACAGGTTCAGGCTCTGCTGAAAAAAGCAGCCACCCTTGACATCGCCATGATCTGCCCCCTTCACGGTCCGGTATGGCGGAAAAAGCTGGGAGAATTCATCGAAAAATATGATCTGTGGAGCCGTTATGTACCGGAAGAAAAATGCGTCATGATCGCTTACGCCTCCGTATACGGAAATACCGAGAATGCCGCTGAAATCATCGCCTGCCGTCTGCGCGACAAAGGAGTCAAAACCGTTATGTTCGACGTATCCGTCGTTCCGGAATCAGAGATCGTTGCGGCAGCTTTCCGTTACAGCCATCTGGTTTTCGCTTCCTCCACATATAACGCCGGCATCTTTGTCCGTATGGAAGCAGTACTCCACGATCTGGCTGCCCACAACATTCAGAACCGTACGGTAGCTCTGGTGGAAAACGGATCCTGGGCCCCCACATCCGGTTCTCTCATGAAAAAAATTCTGGAAGGCTGCAAAAACATGCGGATTCTGGAGCAGACAGTCTCCTTACGTTCTTCCCTGAAAGAAGATCAGCTGGCGGAAATTGATGCCCTGGTGGACGCCCTCGCCGCCGACTTCCCGGCTGCTGCCCCCGCCCCCGCTGCTCCGGTTCAGGAATCTCCTTCCGACAGCGTGGTGGAGCCGAACGCATTCTTCAAATTTTCCTACGGTCTCTTTGTCCTGACAGCCAAAGACGGAGATAAAGACAACGGCTGCATCATCAATACACTGCAGCAGCTGACGGACACTCCGAAACGGATTACCATCGCGGTCAACAAACAGAATTATACCCACGATATGATCGTTAGAACCGGCGTGTTCAACGTATCCATCCTGACAGAATCCGTTCCCTTTAAGATCTTCCAGCAGTTCGGATTCCAAAGCGGCAGGGATACCGACAAGATTTCTGCGGACGATCCCATCGGCCGGACAGCCAACGGACTTACCTATCTGTCTGAGTATGCCAACGCTGTGATCTCCGGCAAAGTAACCGATATGCTGGATTATGGAACTCACACCCTCTTCGTGGCGGATGTGACGGAAGCAAGAGTGCTCAGCGAAGAGCCCTCTGTCACCTACGCTTACTATTTCGCTCACATCAAGCCGAAGCCGCAGCCTGCCCAGGAAAAGAAGAAAGGCTTTGTATGTAAGATCTGCGGCTACGTATACGAAGGTGATGTCCTGCCGGATGATTTTATCTGTCCACTGTGCAAACACGGAGCGTCGGATTTCGAACCTCTTTAACTGCAAAAATCCACCGGATCGACGGATCCGGTGGATTTTTGTCTGTTTCAATGATACAATGACCTTACTTACATATATGCTAGGGAGGTTTTTATGACGTTACGCCATCTGAAAATATTCGTTGCTGTGGCAGAAACAAAAAGCATGAGCGCCGCAGCCAGACGCTGTTTCATCACCCAGCCCACCGTGAGCCAGACCATCCATGAACTGGAGGAGCATTATCACACCATATTATTTGAACGGCTTTCCCGCAAGCTTTACATCACAGAAGCCGGAAAGAATCTTCTCTCCCATGCCCGGCAGGTAATCGATCAGTTTGAACAGCTGGAGCAAAGCATGGCCGATGATTCCATCACACAGCGCCTGCGCATCGGCGCGACCCTCACAGTCGGAGTCTGTCTGCTCCCCCACATTCTGAATGATTTCCAGGAAGAGATGCCTGCAGTCTCTACCTACTCCTATATCAGCAATACAGCGGATATCGAACAGAAAATCCTGGATTCCAGCCTGGATATCGGCATCGTGGAAGGGAACATCAAATCACCCGACCTGGTGTCCCTCCCCATCATCGAGGATTTTCTGGTGCTGGTCTGCGGCCGGAATCACCCTTTTTCCCAGAGAGAGCAGATCCCCGTTCAGGAACTGGAAGGAAAAAATTTTGCCATGCGTGAGGCTGGAAGCGGTACCCGCGCCCTTTTCGAGCACTATCTGCACCGTCATAATCTTCAGGTGAATATCGCCTGGGAAGCCAGCAGCCCTCTGGCTATAAAAAATGCCGTCGTCTATAACGGCGGGCTTTCTGTCATGTCGATCCGGCTGTTCCAGGAAGAGATATTAAACGGCGACATCCATGTCGTCTGCAACCCTTACAATGAATGGGAGCGAACCTTCAAGCTGGTATACCACAAAAATAAATTCATGACTTCCTCCATCGAACAAATCCGTGATATTCTCAAACGGTACCGCCGCCCGGATATTCTGGACTATGTAAAAGCAGGTACCCTGGTCAATACAGTGGAGCCTCCGATTCTTCCCAGATGAATCGGAGGCTCCACTGCCGTCTTATAACAAAAAAATTCGTTACAGTGTAATCCAGACATTACCCTTTTCGTTGCTTTCCACACAGGCATCCACAAAACGCACTCCGTGAATTCCGTAATCAATGTCCGGATAATCATATTTCTTCTCTGTCGCCCCTTCCTGACGGGCAATGACATCTTTACAGAACCGTTCATAAATATTACCGAAGGCTTCGTAATAACCTTCCGGATGGCCTGCAGGTAAGTGGGACATGGACAGGCTGTCCGCACCGTTATAATCCCTGTTCATGGCCAGATACTGCACCGGTTCTCCCAGGCGGGCATATTTCAGAAGGCCCGGCTTGCCATGATACCATTCCAGACTTCCCTCTGTTCCGTAAATACGGATTCTTACATCCGCATCCTGTCCCACCGCCACGATGGAAGACCAGAGATTTCCGGAGGCGCCGTTACTCAGCTGCAGCATCACATTGCTGTTGGTTTCCAGGGGAATATCATCCACCGTGTAATCAAATCTGGCCAGCACTTTCGTGATGGTAAGGCCGGTTGCCGCATGAATCAGCGCTTCCAGATGGGTGCCGATATCCACCGTGCACAAAGAACCTCTGGCTCTGGCTGGATCGATCCTCCACATCTTTTTTCTTGTCTCTTCATCTCTGAGATTTAAAAGCAGCCAGTCCTGGGGATACTCTGTCGTCACATAGACAATCTTTCCAATTTTTCCCGCTTCGATCATTTCTCTGGCCTGGTGCACCATGGCGTATCCAAAGTAAGAGTAGGTCACGCCGAAGCACAGATTTTTCTCCTGGGCAATCCGTTTCAGATCTTTTGCCTGTTCCAGTGTGGAAGTAACCGGTTTATCGCAGATGACATGGATTCCCTTTTCCAGAAATAATCTGGCAATGTCATAATGGGTATCGTTTGGCGTGGTAATCGCCACAAAATCGATACCGTCTTCCCTCTGGGACTCCGCCTCTGCCATCTCCTGGTAATTTTTATAAACTCTGGAAGGATCCTCCACTCCCCACTGCTGCGCCGCTTCCTGATTTTTCTGGGGATTTCTTGTAAAACATCCGCACACCAGATTGGCATAGCCGCCCAGAAAGGCGCCCCGTCTGTGCACATCACCGATGAAAGCGCCGTTTCCGCCTCCGATCATACCGTACTTTAGTTTCATGTAAATACCTCCTTTTTAAACAAGGGCGCCTGTCTGTCAGACGCCCTTTTTCTTCACAACCCCTTTTTTGATTCCAGTCAGATTTTTACGATTTCACCGGTTTCCAGAGCCTTCTGCGCCGCTTCGCAGATCTGTGTCGCAGCGGTTCCGTCGTGAACCACCACGCCCGGTGTCTTGCCATTCATAACGCAATCCACGAATTCTTTCATCTCTTCCACATAGGCTTCCTGGAAACGTTCCGGGAAGTTGCGGACGCACTCCTGCACAGCTCCCGTCTTATCATAAATCATTGCCAGATTTTTTGCTGGTACGGGGCTGACGCGGATGCTTCCCTCTGTACCGATGATCTCTGTTTCAATGTGATATCCGTGAACAGCCGCCCGGCCTACATGGAGCTGACCCATAGCGCCATTTTTGAATTTAAAGGTAGCGCAGGCCGTTTCCACATCTCCCTGCTCCGTAAATCTGGGATGTTTCACTGTACTGCCGATAGCATATACCTCGCAGGGATCGTCCTGCAGGAACCAGCGCATCAGATCGATGTCATGGCTGGCCATGTCCATCATGATACCGCCGCTTTTGGGAACATAACCGCTGTCCAGAAGGGATTCCGCATCCGCATCCGGATCCACGCCGGTAGCTTTCACCAGATAAGGCGTACCGATGGCGCCCTCTTCAATTTTCTTTTTCGCATAGGCATAGGACGGATCATATCTGCGCATGAAGCCCAGCATGAAAACCAGGTTGGGATACTGCATAACTTCTTTTTCTGTCGCACGGCACTCCTCCAGAGTGACAGCCAGCGGTTTTTCACAGAAAATATGTTTTCCCGCCTTCAAAGCCAGAGAAATCTGCTCCGGATGGAATGTGGACGGGGACACGATCGCCACCGCGTCAATATCCGGATCCTGACACATACTGCCAAAATCTGAATATGTCTTCGCCACTCCCAGATGCTCTTTTGCATATTCCAGTTCTGCCTCCACAACAGAACATGCTGCTGTCAGTTCCGCTCCCGGAACACTGAAAGCCAGATTGTTTGCATGCGCGCGGCCCAGTCTGCCCAGACCCACAATACCGATTCTTACTTTTTTCATCTCGTTTCTCCTTATCATTACAACACATTTTATCATCAGAAGGAAACTTCTTTCCCCCTGCATCGCTATCAGTATCATAGCAGAACAGCGTTCTTATTTCTTTATTAAACTTGCACGATTCTTGTCTTTTCCCGCACGGTTTTCCTTCCTTTTCCCCCGATCCAAAACCTGTTTTATCGTTTTCCTGTCCTTTACTCCCAGTCCTTGCAGACATCCACCCATCCGCTGCTGCCGGAATACTGCTCCAGCTGCGGCAGCGTCAGCTGGATGGCGCTGTTGCTGCTTCCGCAGGCGGGATAGACTGTCTCAAACCGTTTCAGCGATTCATCCAGCCACACGCGGACGCCTTCCCTGACGGCAAAGGGACATACGCCTCCGATCTGATGACCCGTCATTTCCTCCACCTCATCCGGAGAAAGCATTTTCGCCTTGGTATGGAAAAAATCTTTGTACTTGCGGTTGTCAATCCTGGCGTCGCCCGCCGCTACGATCAGCACACAGTTCCCATCCACTTTAAAAGACAGGGTTTTGGCAATCCGCTGCGGTTCACAGCCCACCGCCTGCGCCGCCAGTTCCACCGTCGCCGATGATACGTCAAACTCCAGTATCTGATCTTCCATATGAAATTGTCTGAAATATTCTCGTACTTTTTCTATCGCCATGTTGCCTTTCCTCTCTTTTTTGTCGTCACGGTGCGTAAAACCGGTAAGGCCTGCCGTCCTGAGGAAGATCCGCCGCCTCCACCAGTCTTTTCAGTCCGTCAGCCGCGATCAGCACCACCGTCTCCTCATGAACAAATTCCACGATATTTTTGTCAAACAATACGTTGGCTTTGGCCGGAAACTCTTCATCTCCGTCCCAGAAAAGGAACCGGATGGACAGGCAGTCAAAAACATGCGCCTCAAACCCGGCATCCGAGTAGGGAATTCTCGCAAAGCCCAGCCGCTCTCCCGCCTCCAAAAGCTCCTGCAGATGTCCGTTAAAGGTGCGGGCAAAAGGATCTACCGTCTGCTCGAAAAAAGCCTTGGTGAACACCCCCGCCCTTGGCACATCCCGAAAGGGTACCCACTCGCCGGAAAGCCGGGGGTTTTTTGCCGAATAATAAAACAGATGATAAATATTCATGGTCGTGTTAAAGTCGATCGCAGCCCCGGGATCATCCCTGCGGGTAATTTCTCCCGTGGTCGGATCAATCAGATACTGACGGTCATAATAATTCAGCGTCAGCACCGAATCGCTCCAGCCAGATAACCCCAGCGCTTCGTAACGCTCTTTATAATCCCAGGTGCGTGCCTTTTCTTTCCATTCTTCTTTCACCTTCGCATAGTTATCCTGATATTCCTGCATTCTCTTCCTCCTCAGAAACTGCGGATCTGATCCTGCGTCTCATCCGTCGTCTTCTGGATCTCCCGGATCTCCACATAATAGCCGGCGCTGTCGTTGACCTTCACATATACCCGCTCCCCTGCCTTATGGCCGAGGATTGCTTTGCCGATGGGCGATTCCGTGCTGATCTTTCCATCCAGAGAATTCCCCCGTATGGAAGTCACCAGTTTATATACTTCCGTCTCATCGTCATCCTCAAAGTAAAGCGTGACCGTATTGTTCAGGCCGACTTCGTCGCTTCCGGACGTGTCCTCCACGATCACCGAATTTTTCAGCATCCTCTCCAGATAACGAATCCGGCTCTCGTTGCGGTTCTTGTCCTTTTTTGCCGCATAATACTCGAAATTTTCGCTCAGATCCCCCTGGGCCCTGGCTTCTTTCACCGCTTCCAGCGCCTCTTTTCGCACCACCAGTTTCCGGTGTTCGATTTCTTCTTCTATCTTTCTGACGTCATCTTTTGTCAGCTGATTCTTCATCCTGATTCCTCCCATCCTGCATCTTCTGCAAGGTTACCTTCACCGTTACCGGATTGTGATCGGCAAAAGCGAACCCTTCATCCTGCGTCTTTACCGCTTCCAGTGTGACATTGGGTGAAAGAATAAACCCGTCCAGCATATAATACTGGGTGTTTTCCGACTGCGGATCGTAAGGCTCGTTTAACAGACGGGATGTGGGAACAGTCGGATCATTGGCAAAGGTCCATCCCGCCCCCAAACCTGTCGTATCAATACTTCCCGGGCAAAAATGGGATACATCCGTCAGGGGATATTCTTCCAGGCCAATCTCATCAAACATCTGATTGAAATCGCCGCCCGCAATGACATAATTCCCTTTGTCATATTCCTCTTTCAGGAAATCAAAAAGCACACGGGTCTGCGCTTCCTTCCCCTCTCCGTCATCGTAAGCTTCCAGGTGAAGATTGACCAGAACCAGCTCCCTGGAGGAATTTTCCACAGAAACCCTCTGCACCAGCAGACAGCGTTTCAGCTGACACAGACGCACCGGCCAGGAAAAGGATACCGGCAGCGCAATCCGCTGCGCTTCGCCGACCTGCAGATGATTCAGCGTCACCAGACCTCCCTCCACTTTTCCGATGGGCGGAATCGGGTAGGGAATAAAATCGCAGCGGAAATTTGCCGCATAAGTCATGGAACATCCGGGATACGCCGCCTGCAGATATTCCGCCTCGTCCACATGATGAGAACGGGAAGAATCCCGATCCACCTCCTGCAGAAAAACCACATCCGTCCCGCTCCCGTAGACAATATCCGCAATCCCCTGCATATTGTCCAGTATTTTCTGGCGGGATTTCACATTGACCGTTTTCCCGCCATCCATGAAAAAGTCTTCACTTTGATCCAGCGCGCCATAGCCGATGTTGAATGTCATAAGCCGCAGACTGTCGCCCTCGCGGACAGCGCCGGAGGCATCCCCTTTTGGCAGGATCTCCTCCGTCGGCTCCGGCTTATATTCATTGATATGCAGATACAGCAGCAGCGCGGATACCAGTACGACGCAGATCGTCAGCAGAACGACCACAAATTTTAACAGCTTCTTCATCTGTCCTTAGCCCTTTCCTTCTTCTTACAGCATCAGTCTGTAAATCGCCGCCACATCTTCCTCTTTCAGTTTTACGAATCCGCCGACGGTTCCGTTGCCGCCGTTGCCGTAGCAGACACTGTGCGCCATAGCCGGAATATCCTCTTCCCTGGCGCCCAGTTCCTTAAAGTTGCCCGGCATGCCGATTCCTTTCAGGAATTTTTTAAAGGCTTCGATACCTTCTCTTGCCGTCCGTTCCGGGCAGGCGAAATCCATCTGACAGCCCCAGACACGGCTGGCGACCTGAGCAAAACGCATCACATTGTGCGGCATGGTGTAGGTCATCCAAGCCGGGAATACCACTGCCAGACCGGCACCATGGGCACAGTCATACAGAGCGGACAGTTCATGTTCAATGCCGTGACTGGCCCAGTCCTGTTCCCGGCCCACGCCGCAGCAGTTGTTGTGAGCGATCATGCCGGCCCACATGATATTGGCCCGCGCCTCATAATTATCCGGATCCGCGATTACCCGGGGTCCCTCATGGATCATGGCCATCAAAAGGCCTTCGATGACACGGTCTGTCGTCTCCACTTCCTGCGTGTTTGTAAAATACCGTTCAAACAGATGGGCCATGATGTCCGTAATGCCGGCCGCTGTCTGGAAAGGCGGCAGCGTCTGAGTCAGCTCCGGATTCAGGATGGAAAATCTGGGACGGAGTCCTTCGCCGGTGGCGCCCCGTTTCAGCATGCCATCCTCCAGCGTGATCACAGAATCAGGACTTCCTTCACTTCCGGCGGCAGCAATGGTGAGAACCGTGCCGACGGGAAGGGCTGTTTCCACCGGTTTCCCCTGATAAAAGTCCCAGAAATCTCCATCATATACCGTACCGGCGGCAATGGCTTTGGAAGAATCGATGGTACTTCCGCCGCCCACAGCCAGTATGAAATCCACGTTCTCTTTTCTGCACAGTTCAATACCCTGATATACCAGGCCGCTTCTGGGATTGGGGCGGACGCCTCCCAACTCCACATAGCTGATATTCTCCTGTTCCAGCGAAGCTTTTACTCTGTCCAGAAGACCGGAACGCACCACGCTGCCCCCGCCGTAATGGATCAAAACCTTGCTCCCTCCAAACCGTTTCACATATTTGCCTGTATGATTTTCCTCTCCGCGTCCAAAAACAAAATAGGTAGGACTGTAGAATGTAAAATTATCCATAACATTTTCTTCCTTTCCGCTATCGTATTCTTGCTTCTATTATCATACTATCTCTTTTTCCTTTATTCAATCCATATTTACGGTTCTTTTCAAACAAAACATTTTATATAGAAATGTAAAGTCCAGTTGCAGGATTGACAACCAAAGTTGGTTGCATTTCGAAACCTGGCATTTTAAAATATAGTCATAAAAAACAGTCATGGAGGTGAACAAACCGTGAAATTCTCCGAAAAAATATACCTGTTGAGGAAGGAAGCTGGAATGACACAAAGTGAACTGCCAGAAGCGCTGCATGTATCACGCCAATCTATTTCAAAGTGGGAAATGGGGGTGTCCCAAAGTTAAAGATACCACATCAATCCCACGCTGACTTTTGCTCAACCGATACAGCCGGAGGGCTGGATAACAAGAAAATACGGTATGCGCCCCGTGGAGGGGGGAGCGTACCGCATTTTCTTGTGGGGGTTTCCAAAGGGGGCAACGCCCCATTTGGCACACGACTTTGCGAAGCAAAGTGTAGTGTGTTATACGCTCTGTCGGCGTTGCCGTGAAAATGACTTGCCGCCGGGGCGGGCAAGGGCATTTGAAGTGGCAGGAAAACAGGGCTGTGCTTGCGTGGCGTGGAGCCGCAAGCGCAGGTCTGTTTTCATCAGCAGACAGGGCGTATATGACATTTTTTATATTTTTTTAAAATTCTTCTATTTCAGAACTGTCCACCATCTGTAAAAATTCTTTTGGAGCAGTTGCAATTTTTATATTAGTATAGGCGTCCGCTGGCATTTTTTCTTTTAAGTAAGGTAACGCTGTAATTAAGTTATTTGTTCGTGTACCAACCTGTTTATTATCAAGTAAACAAAACCCAAAATCCGTATATAATTTTATGGCTCGGAAACTGTCCGGCTGTGTATGCAAATATACAGGATAATCGGATTGCGTTAATTCTTCCATAACGATTGACAATAATCCACGTCCAATTCCTTTGTTTTCGTACTCTTTAAGTGTTTTGAACCAGTGAATTGTTGTTATGCTGTTATATGCCTTCCATGCAAAGCAAGTAGCTACAGGTTTATCAGTGTTTTTTTCAACTACAAATTTGCACCATTTAAAAAACAAATCCCCTTTCGAAGCGTAAACCTGATTAAAATAGTCGGTCATATAATTTTCATATTCTTTTGCCAATACATCATTATCGAACGGAAAAGATTTCCATATTGACAGTTCATCTTTACGGCAAGATCGAACCGAATAACCTGGCGGAATCGGAGAAAACGCCTCCCGATTAACGTTTTTGCACATCATAAACAAATTTCCTTCCACGTTAGTCATCCTCCTGTTTTTTATAAAGTTCTAATCATCATTATTCATTTTTTACTTTCTCCCCCGCTGGGGCTTTGGATTTTTCAGCAAGTCCGACTTCTGCGCAATCCGTTTCAACCACTTCTTTTCTTCCTCAGACAGCTTCTTATAATTCAGTTTGAGCCGCTTGCAGATAAACATCATAGCCGCCTGCTCCGGGTCGCTGTCCTCTCTGGCGGTTTCCTCGGCGGTCTGCAAAAAATCTTCCAGAAGATTGTCCTCCGGGACGCTGAAAAAATCGTCCTTATGTGCTTCCCGCAGGTCAAAGGCTATCTTGTTTATGTCCTGCTGTATCACATAGCGGCAAAAGCTGTCATCGTCAATGTGGGCGGCGATAAGCTGTCTTAACTGCGGGTCAGTCAAGCCGGGATTGTACTGCTTCATAATGGTTGCACTCACAGCGTCCACAATGGCGTTTGCGCTCTGCACCTGCTTTCCCGCTACGCCGTTCACATAAATTTCAAGGTCAGCCATGAGCCGAGGAAAATCCGGGTGTGTCGCCAGTTCACACAAAAGGGAATTGTCCACCAGCCCGCTTTTCAATAGTTCAATCATATCATCACTCAAACGCAGGTCTGC
>DWVJ01000008.1 GCA_019120315.1 Candidatus Ruminococcus avistercoris | reverse complement strand
TCCAGTCCGTTTTCCATTACTCCTGCTTTCAGATATTTCCGAATCAGATTTAATGTGGTACTGTCATTTACCTGTTCCCTTAGTATCTGAATTAGTTTGTCATGATTTACCTTATCGAAAAACTGCTCTATATCTATATCTACTACCCATTCATACCCTTCATTCAAGTATTCCAGTGCCTGTCTGATAGCATCATGGCAGCTTCTTCCCGGTCTGAACCCGTAGCTGTAGTCACTGAATATTTTCTCGTAAATGTCTGATATAGGCTGTGATATTGCCTGTTGGATTGTTCGGTCTAGCGCCGTTGGTATCCCTAACGGTCTTTTCTTTCCGTTGTCTTTTGGAATAAATACTCTGCGGACTGGCTTCGGTATATAGGTTCTGTTTCTGAGAGACGTTATGATTTTCTCCCGGTTCTCCCTTATATAGTTCCCCAACTCCTCTACCGTAACTCCGTCAACGCCACCCGCGCCTTTATTGGCAACTACCTTTTTATAGGCTCTGTTCAGGTTTTCCTTTGATAAGATCACTTCAATTAATTCCATCGTTACTCCTCTGACCTATCTCAAGATTCATACATATCGCCCCTCTAAGTATAGACAGTATTCCTCAGTTACGTTCCTACTTTTCCTGTCCACCCGATTTCCGGCTCATGTATTATTTTAAACATAGCGATTCGTACTATAAATCGTTTCATTCCTTCGGCTATATTCCCACTGGGGCTTCGCCTACTATGACATCATCTGACTCCCTCTCCAAACCTTTTTCGACCATACCTCCCGGTATGTGAGTAGGGCCTCTCGAGGTAAGACACTAATCTTTCGTTCCACAACCTCTTGATTTACAACTTCGGTTTACGTTTACCATTTGGGCTTTGGTTTGTAATGCAACCTTACCCACCTCATCGCCTGATCAAGTTTCTGTTCGTAGGCTCAAGAACTTTGCTACACCACTTCCTTCACCCATGCCATTACTGGCATCGGCTTGTGGTTCGCTACACTTGGTGGTAAATACCCGTGACTGGACTTGCACCAGTAAGATTAGTGCCATGCTCGGCACACATTGAAAAAAGCCTGGTTTAAACCAAGCTTTTCCGCCATATCAACACCATCTGAATACTTCTCCAAAGCTGCCTTATCATTCATGCCACAGTCATATCTTTATAAATATCGTTCTATATCTCTAGCTCCATAGAGAAATCTCAGGACCTCCATTACATCTTCCACAACCACATAATTTCGGATATAAAACCGGTAATGAGGGTGTTTTCTCTTCTTTACAGAAGGATGGGGCTCAAATGCCAGCGGACTATTCAGTCGTTCCGATATTACCGCTTCCACGTCATCATGGCTCAATCTTTCTTCTGTGGTTTCTGCTATCTCGTCCGCTTCATCCAGTTCCATTTCCACGTTATCTACAAGACTTGCATATTTTTCCAGCCTTAAAACAACCATCGTACCATATCCGTTTTTGGTAAGATACACTGGCTGCTCCGCATTGACGAACATTTCAATCTCAGGAAACTTATTTCTCAGATCTGACACAGGTCTGATTTGTATCATAATCATTTCTTTTATATTTTACACTCTCCCCGAATTCAGAACCCTGCTTTTTTCATTTCATCCATCATGGCTCTCCTTCGGTAATACACCGTCCGCCAGTTCTTGGCAATCTCCGCCGCCTTTTCTCTGCCATCCGGATACCTCCGAATTTTCTTAAGATATTTCATCAATTCCCGATACCGGTTTCTGTCACTGACTCTTCTTGCTTCTCTGTTCAGATATGATATGTAGATATCCCGAACCTGTTCCGGAAATTTTTCCTTCAATAACTTTTCATATCTGTCCATGTTCAGAATACAGTCCTCGCTCTTCAGATACTCTAGCATACGTCCATACAGCTTTTCATCCTCCATAAACAGATAACGGATGTTATAATTTTTACGGCTTTGCAGGATCTGTTCCCGATACTGAACCCACTCCTGTTCGCCAGAAACCGCTTTTAATTTATGAATATATACCAGATCATTTTGCGAACACTCCAGGACATAATACAGCAATTCTTCTTTGAAAGCTTTTTTATCCGACTGCATTTCATAGATAGAAATCAATTGCTCACTATACCGGGCAACCAAACCTGGATACTCTCTGTCCAAAGTTTTGCTCTCCCGCAGAATCCGAGCCGCCTCGTCCAGATTTCCCTGTTCAAGCTTCTCCTGGATCTCCAGACTTCTTACTGCCGAAAAACTCCAGTGTTGCCTGCGGTATTCCCTGATCTCTTCCATCGAAAAGTTCAGACGTTCCATGATCTCCAGCCGCTTTATGATATTATTTTCATATCCATAGCGAGCACTCCATGTTCTTCCGCAATCTGTAGAATATTCCTGTCTTTCGATCTTTTCATCCAGAAACTTCAGCTTCTTCTCTAACATTTCACGGCTCTGAAACTCATCCATCAGGAAATCTTCTATATATTCTTCCATGTAATCCGCGACATAATCACATGACAGGTGACTGGTAAACCAGAGAAACATTTCGTTTTTGTCTTCTTCAGTACAATTCTCCAGTATTTCTTTCCATTTATCATAGCATATATTGGCAACCTGGCATATACCACCATCAGAATCATCCATCTCTATATTTCCAATCGTTCGGAAAATATAATTTGTCAGTTCAAACGCCTGCCACCAGCAGTTTCGTTCCATCAATGTATCCGCTTTTTCTTCCAGATAATCTTCCATTTCCCGGGTAAAATCCCATGCATTCCGGTAATCAACATACCCGCTCCTATCACCGTACTTCCAGACAATCTGATCCACTCCCTGCTTTAACCGAAGCATCTGTTTTTCATCTATCTTTACTGCATACCTGGTCATAATCATACTTCGGATCCCATCATCCTGTCTGGCCAGTTTCTTCAGGAAAGAGCGCAATTCTCCCTCCGGGATACTCTCAATCAATTTCTCCAGATCTTCTTCCTGCTGATCCAGACGGTTCTTCTCTGTCAGAATTTCCTCTTCTTCCTCAATCATATAAAGAACAGCCGCCATATGTTTACAGTTATTCCCATCTTCCGCATAGGGACAGGAGCAGTACATTTCGTGAACCTGCCCTCCTTCTATCTCGATATCTACTTCATAGTCCTCTGTCCCCTCTACAACAGCATGATATCCTTGTTCTGTCTTATGAAGTTCCAGAACTGCACCATCGCAACAATACATTTCCCCACGTGCAAGAATATGATCCTGAAATAATTCTTTCCAGCCCCTCATAGCGTTTCCCTCTTCCTTCCGAAGACAATCTCGGCGTATTCATAATCCCAGATAAGCCCTGATCCCCTCAAGCAAACCCTTATCCGCCGGCAGCCAGTCCACGCTGTCCAGTGTCTCTTTCGTCAGCCACTTTGCCGCTTCATGTTCTTTCAGTACCAGCTCTCCTGCCTTGATCGTGCAGAAAAAACAGTCCATCGACAGATGAAACTGCGGATAATCATACTCCACGGTCTCCAGAAAATCTTTCACTTCGATCTCAATGGCCAGCTCTTCTTTGATCTCCCGCACAAGGGCTTCGCGGGATGTCTCCCCCGGTTCGATCTTTCCGCCCGGAAATTCCCATCCATCCTTAAACTCTCCGTATCCTCGCTGGGTTGCAAAGATTCTGTTATTATGTATAATGATTGCTGCTGCTACCTTTATTGTTTTCATGCCATTCCTCTCATACTTTTCTTTCTGATCTAACTCCTGAAAGCCCGTTCCAGAAACTCATTTTTCCAACGCTTCCCTCAGCAGATCCGATACCCCTCTCGGCCCTCTGACACCATAGATGCCATACTCTTCCTTCAGCTTTTTCAAAGGAAATCGGGTCGGTTGATATCTTTTCTGCAGCTTTATTTTCATCAATGCGGTGATCGTCAGCTTCTCATCGCTGTAATCACAGGGGATATCCGTTTCCGTCACTTTGCATTTATACAAGATGGCCGATACCGGCGCCGCCGCATAGAGGTACACCGTGTCTCCGGCCTTGATGCCCTTTCCCTGCTTCCAGTCGATTTCCCGGACGCTGTCAAAAGCGTGTTCGATATCATAATACTTTGAATTTGCCGGCACGATCCACTCCCTGGGCGGCCGGATCTTCTGCTTTTTCTGTCTCGACGCCGTCACTGCATAACTTTCATCGATCCACTGGCATATCTCCTCAAAGGGAACGGTACCATCCAGAAGAACGGAGATCCAATTGCTGCGGGTGATATGATAACCGTAAAAATAACCCGGCCGCTGAACCAGCATATCCACAAGCATCGGATCCCCCAGCTTCACATTCATGATATCTACATACTCCGTGCCCTTTAGGCCCAATTTCTCCCTGGGCACATCCATGATCAGCGCGAACCATTTCCGGTTGTCTTCATGGCGCAGAACCGGGAATCCCGGATACGTTGAAAAGGGGTAATCCGGCTCCGTCTTATATTTTTCTTTTACGTATTTGAATATTTCTTCTCTTAACATCATTTTGTCTGCCGCCTCACATCCTGTTTTTTCAGATCATGCATACTCACAGGTATTTCTCCTCTGTTTTATTCAGAAGAAAGGTGATAACGTTGATAAAATCAATCAGCCGGAAGGACGGGCTTAACGTCCTTTCCTGGCTGACATAGTCGCCGCTTAGTTTTACCCCTTCCAGACATTCATGGGCAAAGTTGTTTCTGATCCTTCTGCATTCATCCAGAATAGCAAAGGCTTTCGGATATTTCTCCTGAACCTCCTCCGATGACATCCCAAGTATGCCCCCGATCCAGCTGTACAGATAGGGCCGTTTTATCCTGGGACGTTCCGAAAACCTGTTCTCCTCTTCGAAAATGTGAAACACGTACTTCATTGTTTTTTCCAGAAACGCATACAGCAGAATCACCGCATAGGGAATGGTGATGTCAGACAGCCATTTCCATTTACCGGTTTCTAATTCCGCGCTGATCATCCACTCATACTCTGCAGCTCCCATTTTTACCCGGTTTTCCATCTCTTTTTGTTCCATATCCCTTTCCTGCGTCTCCTGCTCCACCTGTCCAATCAGCATGAAGCAGTAATCATTGAGGGACTGCAGCTCCTTTGCAAACACGGTAAAGGGAAACACATCCGCTTCATACAGCATATACGCCGTCTCCTCTGTCGGTATGATTTTCCCTTCTTCATCAAAATAAAAGGAAAACGCGCTGCTGTGCTTTAATCCATCCCAGAATTTATCCATAAAATCTCCTTTTCTCTTTTCCTGATTATACCGTATCTCTCCGGTTTTGTATACCGGCCTTCCTCGGCAGCCGGGGAAACGAAAGTCCTTTTTGTGATTTCGTCACAGAACGAAAGTCTTCTCCTCTGCTATACTGATTTCATCAAGACAGGGAGGTTATACTGTAATGGAAACAAAGACGCGCAAAAGGAGAAAAGCTTTCATCGACAAAACTTGTGTTGCCTGCGGCTGCTGCCTGAAGGTCTGTCCGAAGCAGGCGCTGGAAATCTGGAAGGGGATTACGGCAAAAGTCGATTTGGAAAAATGTGTGGGATGTGGAAAGTGTGCAAAGGAATGTCCGGCATCCGTCATCTCAATTCAGGAGGTTTCGTCATGAAAAAGCACTGGTATGATTATCTTTGGATTTTGTCCCTCGCCTACCTGATTCTGGGATTCGTCAACATTCTCTTCGCCTGGCTGGGACTTCTTTGTTTCTTTATCCCTCTGCTGATCGCCGCAATCGGCGGCACCAAGGGATACTGCAACCGCTACTGCGGCCGCGGACAGCTGTTCGGTCTGCTGGGCGGACGTTTTGGTCTGTCCCGCAGAAGAGATATCCCCCGGTGGATGAAAAGTAAAGGATTTCGATACGGTTTTCTGATTTTCTTTTTCATCATGTTCTTCCAGATGCTCTGGAACACCTACCTGGTATTCGTCGGCTCCGGGACTCTCAGACAGGCGGTCACCCTTCTATGGACCTTTAAACTTCCCTGGCAATGGGCTTACCACGGTACACTGTTTTCTCCCGGCGTGGCACAGTTTGCTTTTGGATTTTACAGTGTCATGCTGACTTCCACCGTCCTGGGACTGATCACCATGATTCTGTTCAAACCGCGAAGCTGGTGTGTTTACTGTCCCATGGGGACCATGACTCAGTTAATCTGCAAAATCAGAAACAGATAATATCAATATAAGGAGGTATCATCAATTATGGGTTTTTTTGATTTTCTTCACATGCTTGATATCAATCGCAGAAGCAGGCAGGCCGCAAAACTTCTTACGAAAATGGGATACTCCAACGTGAAAAATCTGGGCGGTATCGCTTCTTATTCGGGAAAGGTGGTGCACTGAAATGAAAGTAGTAATCGTGGGCGGTGTGGCCGGAGGAGCCACTGCCGCAGCAAGAATCCGAAGACTGGATGAACATGCACAGATCGTGGTATTCGAGCGATCAGGATATATCTCCTACGCTAACTGCGGATTACCTTATTATATCGGCGGCATCATCGAAGATCCGGAAGCGCTCACTCTGCAGACTCCGGAGAGTTTCTTCTCCCGTTTCCGGGTGGACATGAAGGTACATCATGAAGTCACGGCCATTCATCCTGACAGAAAGACAGTCGCCGTTCGAAACTTGGAAACAGGCAGGGAATTCGAAGAATCCTATGACAAGCTGCTGCTCTCTCCCGGCGCAAAGCCTGCCCAGCCGCGCCTGCCGGGCGTCGGCATCGACCGTCTGTTTACCCTGCGCACGGTGGAGGATACTTTCCGCATCAAGGAGTATATCAACGAGAATCATCCCCAATCTGCCGTGCTGGCCGGCGGCGGCTTCATCAGCCTGGAACTGGCGGAGAATCTGCGGGAACTGGGAATAGATGTCACCATCGTCCAGCGGCCAAAGCAGTTGATGAATCCCTTCGACCCGGATATGGCCGCCTTCATCCACAGTGAAGTGCGCAGCCACGGCATCCGTCTGGCTCTCGGCCATACCGTGGAAGGATTTGAGGAGAAGGACGGCGGCGTGGACGTGCTGCTAAAAGGAGAAAATCCCCTGCACGCCGATATGGTAGTGATGGCCATCGGCGTCACCCCGGACAGCCATCTGGCCGCCGAGGCCGGGTTAGAGCAGGGAATGAAGGGCAGTATCCTGGTCAACGATCGTATGGAAACCTCCGTCCCGGATATTTATGCGGTGGGTGATGCCGTGCAGGTGAAACACTATGTCACCGGTCAGGACGCGTTGATCTCTCTGGCCGGCCCTGCCAACCGGCAGGGGAGAATCGCTGCTGATAATATTTGCGGCCGGGACAGCCGATATCCCGGATCTCTGGGAAGTTCCGTCATCAAGGTTTTCGATCTGACTGCAGCTTCCACCGGTGTCAACGAAACGAACGCTGCCAAAGCCGGCCTGGACACAGACAGCGTCATTCTTTCCCCTATGAACCACGCCGGCTATTATCCCGGGGGCAGACTGATGACTATGAAAGTGGTATTTGAAAAAGAAACTTTCCGTCTGCTTGGCGCCCAGATCATCGGATATGACGGGGTAGACAAACGCATCGACGTCATCGCCGCGGCCATCCGCGGAGGATTGAAGGCCACCGAACTAAAGGAACTGGATCTGGCATATGCGCCTCCCTACTCCTCCGCCAAAGATCCGGTTAATATGGCCGGTTTTATGATCGAAAACATCGCCGACGGCACGCTGAAACAGTTCCATCTGCCAGAAATTGATACTCTGCCGAGGGATGGCAGCGTTACTTTGCTGGATGTGCGCACCAAAATCGAATACGACTGCGGTCATGTCGACGGATTTGTCAACATTCCTGTCGATGAGCTAAGAGAACATCTGTCAGAAATCTCCAAAGACAAACCGGTCTATGTCATCTGTCAGAGCGGGCTGCGCAGCTATATCGCCTGCCGGATTCTCGCCGGAAATGGATATGACGCCTATAACTTCCCCGGTGGATTTCGCTTTTATGACTGCGTCACCCATGATCACCGTCTGATCCAAAAGTCCACCGAATGTGGCATGGATCAATAGCTAAAATTTATTTCTTCCCTAAAAAGGATCCCGCACGGCAGCTGCCGTGCGGGATATAAGGAAGGATTATTTAAATTGTATGGTTGGCTTAAATGGGTTATGACACCTGATCCTATTTCAGGTAAGGTCGTATCTGTTTTAAAAAGTCACTGCATTCTTCTGCGTGGGCAATCACATCCAGTTCTCCGGCTTTGCTGATAGCTAAGGCACCCACGATGGATTTGGCGTCTACGATCTTTTTACCGCTGATCAGGTCCACATCATAGTCAAATTCATTGACGATATTTACGAAATCAATAATATCATGGGGACTCTGAAAATTAAGTGAATATCTCATCATTCATCCTCCTATTATTTTTCCGATCGATTTTTATCATCCATATTATAACGATCCAGCGCCAAAAATGGAAGAACGCTTATTGCGCAAAAAAAGTCTATTTTTGCTGTTTTTACCATCTTTTTTTGTCTTTTTTTGCATATTTTCCGTCTTACATTGTCACAAAAACCCTACTTGTGATATGATATTTTCGTAACGAGTGACTTTCTGCCTGGCATCAGGCAGCCTTAAGGAGTCGGATATGCTCACAGATCTGTTGGAAAAACTGAAAAAAATGCGTCCGCAGGAGGAGACCATACTGAATTCTCCTCTTCCGGTGCTGTCTCATTATACGCGGAAAGATCAGCCTCTGGTGGTTGACAAAGATATCGTCATCGGCCCCAGCCGGTTTATCAGCCTTCTTTTGCAGCCCCGTTTTGTGGATCTCCCGGATCACACCCATAACTTTCTCGATATCATCTACATGTACGGCGGCTCCACCCGTCACACCATCAACGGACACACCGATCTCACTCTGCAGACCGACGACGTCCTGCTGTTAAAGCCCGGCGTCATACATTCTATCCAGGCCGCCGGTTATGACGATGTGGCCGTTCACTTCCAGATTCTTCCAGAATTTCTCCAATATCCCATCGATATGCTGACGGATGACACCATCCTCAGGCGATATTTGCTTGGAGCCATGAACGGCAGTGAAACGCCGGTGGAATATCTGCATTATCATCTTCAGGATCATCCCGAAGCAAAGAATCTGCTGGAGAATATGATCCTGACACTGGATAAACAGCGCCCTAATACGCAGCTGATCCTGCAGGCCACCGCCGGCACCCTCTTTCTGGAACTGACTAATCTTACTTACAAGGTCACAGTGGGCGCGCCTTCATCCTACGAACAGAGTATCGTCATGAACGCCATGGCCTATATGGATGAACATTACAGCACGGCAACCCTGGAGGAATATTCACGAATGACCGGCCAGCCAGCCTACTTCATCAGCCGGCTGATGAAAAAATATTCCCCCTATACTTTCACCGCCTATCTGCAGCGGAAACGGCTGATCCACGCCGTGCATCTTCTGACTGCCACCAGCATGCCCGTGGAGGAAATCATCGCCCGGGTTGGCTATGATAATTCCAGCTATTTTCACCGGCTGTTCAAAAAAGAATACGGCACCACCCCACGGCAGTACCGTATCTCTCACTTAAAGCAACAGTAATTACATAAGACGGTCTTCCCACTCTTTTTCTTTAAAACCGACCAGCACAAAATCTGTTCCGATCACCAGCGGCCGCTTCACCAGCATGCCGTCTGTGGCAAGGAGCCGATACTGTTCTTCTTCCGCCATCTGGGGAAGTTTATCCTTCAAAGACAGATTTTTATAGACCAGACCGCTGGTGTTGAAAAACCGCTTCAGAGGCAGGCCGCTTTTTTTATGCCATTCTTTCAGTTCCTCTTCCGTGGGATTGTCTTCTTTGATATGGCGCGCCGTAAAAGAAATCTGATGTTCCTCAAGCCACTTCCTCGCCTTTTTGCAGGTACTGCAGGGCGGATATTCCAGAAATAAAACTGTCATCTGCTTTCTCCTTTTTCTTTTTATTTTACTGACTTTTTCTGCAGATGACAAGGGCTGGCTGCAGTCCGGTCTTACGGTATTCTGGAAAATTATGAAAAAAAGATGAACTGCTGTGATTTTCACAATGGATAGTATATAATGATACCGAAGGGTTCAAAAGCTTCAGCAAATAACAGAAAGGAAGAGAGATGATCCTATGCTGTATCCATTTTATTTTGATTCAACCTATATCTTGATTATCATCGGAGCGATCCTATGTCTGCTGGCTTCAGCAAAAGTACGTTCCACTTATTCCCGGTATCAGCGGGTACGAAGCGCCTCCGGCCTCACCGGCCGTGAAGCGGCTGAGCGTATCCTTTACTATTCCGGCATCCAGGATGTCCGGGTGGAGCATGTAGCCGGGAATCTGACCGATCACTATGATCCCCGCTCCAAGGTATTGCGCCTGTCGGATACCACCTACGGCTCTCCCTCCGTGGCTGCCGTCGGTGTTGCCGCCCATGAGTGCGGCCATGCCATCCAGCACGCCCGGGGATACGCCCCCTTAAGTTTTCGAAGCGCTCTGGTGCCTCTTGCCAATTTCGGCTCCACCATTGCCTGGCCGCTGATCATCCTGGGATTTCTTTTTAACAACCAGAGTTCCCAGCTGTTTATCAACATCGGCATCCTGGCTTTCTCGCTGGCAGTGCTCTTTCAGATCGTTACGCTGCCAGTGGAGTTCAATGCTTCCGGCCGGGCGCTGCGCATTTTAAGCGAAACCGGCATGCTGCAGTCAGAAGAACTTTCCATGACCAGGAAGGTACTTTCCGCTGCTGCCCTTACCTATGTGGCCAGCGCTGCCGCTGCCATTTTGCAGCTGCTGCGTCTGATCCTGCTTGCCAACCGCAGAGAGGATTAAAAAAATCCGTTCCCCAAAAAGGGAGCGGATTTTTTCTGCTCTTTTTCTCAGGATTCTGCCTGAGTCTGTGCCTGCACTTCCTCTATATTTGCCTCATCCATAATCAGCTGGCATACTCTCTGAAGCATGATGCTCTGGTAAACGTTCTGTTTGCCGTTCTGCTCATAAAATTCATCTTCCTCCAGTCCGTACTGAGCAAGGTAGGCATCCAGGATTTCCTGATATTCTTCGTCCTCTTCCGTAAAGTTTTCTGCATCGGTGATCGCTTTCATCACCAGCATCTGAGCGACGATATTCTTACTGTACTCTTCCTTCTGCTCTTCATATTCCTCCTGGGTCATTCCCTGCGCTTCAACAAACTCTTCCAGAGTCTGGCCGCTGGCCTGGGCATTGGAAGTCACCTGATCTTCAAAAACAGAACGGCCATACTCCATCAGTTCTTCCGGATATTCATTGACCGTGGAATCCGTCACTACCTGCTGCCACGCCTGAGTCTGAAGATTTTCTTCCGCCAGGTTGTTATTGTATTCTTCCAAATCCTTGCGGACACTCTCCCGGTATTCCTCGATCGTTTTGCAGTCGGAATTGGCCTGCACCCATTCCTCAGTGATCTCTGTCAGCGGACGTTTGATGGCGTTGATCGTCACCGTGAAAACCACATCTTTTCCCGCCAGATCTTCCGTGTAATCCTCGGGAAATGTCAGGTTCAGTTCCACCGTATCGCCTTTTACATGTCCCACCAGACCGGACTCAAAGCCTTCGATAAACTGCCCCGATCCGATCATCAGATCCGTATCTTCCGCTGAGCCTCCGTCAAACTCTTCCCCGTCCACAGTGCCGGTGTAATCAATATTGACGGTATCGCCCTCTTCCACTTTGGCATTCTCATCCGATACCTCCATGGGAGAATAGGAAAGACTGTAAGTGATGGTAGTATCCACATCCTCATCTGTCACCGGCGTCACCTGCTTTTCCACGGTAATTCCTTTATATTCCGGAATTGTCACACAGGCATCCACATCGATATCATCCAAAGAGGGCATATCTTTCACTTCCTGAGCCGCCGTCTCCTCCTGCGCAGAAGAGTCCTCTTTCTGTCCGGCAATCTTTCTTCCCACCAGCACTGCCACGCAGACCAGCACTACAACCGCAGCCGCCGCGATCACAGCAACTATTTTCTTCTTGCCTTTTTTCGCAGGTTCAGCTGACGCTTCCTCCTGCGTCTGCTCCTCTGTGATCTCTTCTTCCTTCGTCTCTTCCGCCTGCACCTCTTCTGTCTGTTCCTCCTCCACGGGAGTCACTGTCGGGGAAGCTGTGATATCATCCGCCGTTTTTTCCGCATCAGGCTGCTGTGTCAGCTTTTCTTCTGTCTCAAATTCATTTTCTTTCATTAATAAACACTCCTCATTTCATTTTGTCATACTTATTCTGCTCCATCCCAGACCTGCAGTCCCTCTTCCGGACGGTTTTTATCAAACACCTGGGAAACGTCAAACAGATCGGACAGTTTATCCGCTCCGTTATAAAGATCCTGATACATCCGGTAGCCGTCCAGATTTCTCCTGCCCTGTCTTACGTAATCCTCCCTGATCTGTACCCAGTAAGGGTTGGAATCCACATTGCAGAAGAAGCGGAAGCCCTGATCATGCAGGTACTGGTATGTCTGATTATCATCCGCGTATTCATTCCAGCTGCCGATGTCCGTTCCGAAGGGAAAGATCAGGATGTCCGTGGGGCCGATGACATTAGCCACCCGCTCCTGCCATTTATCCGCATCCTCTTTTACCTTCTCAAAACTGCTGCCATAACTGATATGGCCATAACTGTGGCTGGCCAATTCCCAGCCGTCATCCTTGAGGGCCTGCACCACCGGCTTGGCCGCCTCAATCTCAGCTTTATAGTCGAAGGTACCGTATTCTTCCGCATATTCGTTTCCTTCCTCCGCCGTCTTGGCCAGATCCGGATCGGTCCGGTAACCCAGAACCCCGTTGTAACCGGTGAATGCCAGTACCGCTTTGGCCCCTTTATAGGAAAAATCAGGATGTTCGTCGATAAATTCATTGAGCACCGGTACCAGGTCATAGGGACCGGTCACCGTGGAGCTGTCGCTGTTGATATATTCCGTGGTCGGCCGGCCATCCTCACCCACTACCATCTTTGAAGCATATCCGTCACCTATCATATAAAAATAGTAGCAGACATCATCCTGGGACATGACGAAGGGCTTTTTCCCTTCCGGGAGCATGATTTTTCCCTCTGTGAATACGGTTTCTCCCTCTTCATTCTTCGTCTCTTCCACCAGATCATGGAGCCGCACCAGCACATATCCTCTGTCATACATCTGCTGCAGAATCCCTTTAAATTCATCGATGGTGGTCATCACCTGGTTATAATCGGCAATCTTATACTCATCTTCGCCGGACAGGTTCCAGGTAATGGAAGGATCTGCTACCAGAATATGGAAGAACACATGGGGTATGGTTTCCACATCGGCTGCCACCAGGGTGGACTTTGCCGCCTCGCATTCGTCGATCTTTGCCTGGACGTCTTCGCCTTTTTCCTCCAGATCCTGCAAAAGCTTGATAGCCCCGTCATAATCATACCCTGCCGCAAGGCGGTCCGCCTGCGCCAGCTGATCTTCCAGCTGCTTCTGCTTTTCTTCTTCCTCTTTCAGCGCCTGCTCCTGCCGGGCCTTTTCCTGGGCTTTATCCTGTTTCCCTTTTCGCACTCCCAGCGCCACCGCCGTGATCGCCAGAATCAGAATCAACACCAGGCCGCCGGCTACGGCAGCCCGCATCATCATGGCTTTTCGTTTTCTCTGGCGGGCTCTTTCCCGGCGTCTGCGCTCCAGAATGCGCTGCCGGTCTTCCTCGCGCATATTCTGTGTCTTCTTTTTCTTTTTTTCTTCCATATTCACTCACTCACTCATTACAGATCAGGCACATCTGTTCTTTTTGGATCCAGTACCGTCGCAGCGTCAAACAGATCGCTGGTCCTGTTCTTTTCCCCGTGTACATCATTCCACAGCCGGTAACCGTCCAGATTTCTCCGTCCCTGTCTCACATAATTGTCACGGATCTGCAGGAAATACTGGGCGGAGTCCACGTTGCAGAAATAATTGAAGCCCTTGCTTTTAAAATAGCTGAACTTCTCATTATCGGCGGAATAATCATGCCAGTCCGCCAGATCCTGCCCGTGGGCAAAGATGATGGTGTCCGTACCGCCGATGAGCGGCGACACATAGCTCATCCATTTTTCCGTATCCTCTTTGATATTTTCCATACTAGCGTCCCCGATCCGGATATGTCCCCAGGTATGACTGGCAAAATCCCAGCCGTCCTCTTTGATCGCCTCGGCCACCTTCTTCGCCTCGGCTACCTCCGCATCCCAGTCAAAATCCGGGTTGGCTGCCAGATAGGCTTCCTGATCCTCTGCCAGATTCTGTCTGGTCTTGTAGGCGATATCGGTGCGATATCCCAGTATGCCGTTATAACCGGTCAGCGCTACCGTACCTTTGGCTCCGTGATAGGAAGCATCGGGATGCTCCTCCAGGAATGCATCCATCAGCGGAATGCAGTCGTATGCGCCCGTCACAGTGGTTCCGTCTTCCTGGATATACTCGCAGGTCGGCTTCCCATCTTCCCCGATAATCATTTTTGTGGCTATGCCTCTTCCATCATAGCTGTGATAGTAAGACAGATCGTCCAGAGAAAGGACAAAGGGCTTTTTCCCCTCCGGAAGGAGGATATTCCCTTTCGTAAAGTGAACCGTACCATCCTCATCTGTCGTCTCATTGACCAGATCCTTCAGGCTCACCAGCACGTAACCGTTATCGTACATCTGCTGCGTAATTGCATTAAACTCATCCACCGTGGTCATCCACTGGCAGAAACCGGCTGTGGCGCTGTCGTTCCCGGTGAAAGCCTTATCGGGATCCACCACCAGCGAATGGTAGAAAATATGCGTAACCTGATCGATGTTCGCCGCTGTCAATGTGGATTTCATAGCCTCATATTCTGCAATCTGGGCAATCAGGTCAGCATCCTTATCATAATTTTCAATGGATTTTAAAAGCTCGATAGATTTGTCGTAATCATATCCCAGCGCCACCTGCTCCGCCTGGGCGATCAGGTTTTGCCGCTCCTTGTTCTTTTCTTCCTCTGCCTGAATCTCCTGCTCCTTTCTGGCCTTCTCCTCCGCTTTTTTAGACATCCCCCTGCGGATGCCGAAGGTAACGCCAAGAACACAGCCCGCCAGAATCAGGATCAGCACCGCCAAAGTGGCCGCCCGCAGGATCAGCGCCCTTCTCCTGCGCTGTCGGCGCCGTTCTCTTCTTCTTCGTTCCAGCCTTCTTCGCTGCTCTGGATCCAGATGATCCAGATTCCGTCTTTGGTTATCTGACATAACTTAATCCCCTCGTTCTACATATTCCGTTTTATTATATCATATCCGTTCCCCATTTCTAAGCCCTTTTTCACAATTCAGCAAAATTTTATATTTGCCTTTTGAAACAAAGAATGTTACAATTGCTATGGAAAAAAGAGGATAAAGGAGGTACACCATGCAGGTTTGGCATGCTTTGCTGATTATTTTAATCGTTATCATCGTCGCCCTGATTGTTCTGTACTTTTTCGGAAAGAAAGCAAAGAAAAAGCAGGAGGCACAGCAGGAACAGATCGAGGCATCAAAACAGCAGATATCCATGCTGGTAATAGATAAAAAACGGCTGCCGCTGAAACAGTCCGGTCTGCCTCAGATGGTGATCGACCAGACACCGAAACTGATGCGCCGTACGAAGCTCCCCATTGTCAAGGCAAAAATCGGTCCCCGTATTACCAATCTGGTGGCGGATGAAAAGATTTTTGATCAGATTCCCGTGAAAAAGGAAATCAAAGCTATGGTCAGCGGAATTTACATCGTTGAGGTTCGCGGCGTGAGAGGTCCGCTGGAAGTTCCGGCAAAGAAAGTCGGGTTTTTCAAGCGGATGGCTAATAAAGTATCAGGAAAATAAACAAAACAGGAGATCCGGTTATAAGGCCAGATCTCCTGTTTCTTTTGACTGTATATTCATCTCCAGGCAGCAGTCCCCCACATGCTCTTCATTGATCTCCAGAGCGTACTCGATCCTGACGCCGATGTGATCCTGTTCTTCCTGCACTTTCACGCGGGTAGCTGCGATTCCCATCTGCATGGTGCCAAAGGGAGTGGTGTAGTAGGCGATATTCTTCTTATTTTCCTCAAACACCATATGTACGTTGATAACGCCCTTCTTCCTGACTTCCAGCACATGATCTGTGATCTTCACCAGATTCTGGGCATGATCGGCAAATCCTTCAAACATTTCGTCATAGCGGATGTAATGATGTCCGTTTTTCAAATAGTGTTCTCCCACCGTAATCACTTCCACCGGATCCGCATCATCCTCGAGGCTGTCTCCGCTCATAAACTGCAGGCCCCGGATACTGATCAAAACATCTTTTGTCATCTTATCCCTTTCTAATATTCTTCTATATTGATCTGCTGTGTGACTCTTACATCATAGGGCAGAATGGAATTGGCAAACTGTTTAAACTTTTCAGCTGCGTCGCTGACGTAAAAACGATAGGGAAACTCCTCCTCTTTTACGCCGGGGTTTAAAAGATCCTGGTCTGCCAGCAGCCGCTTCAGTTCCTGAGCCGTCTCATAGGCAGGGTTTACCAGTTCCACCTGACCACCTACCACCTTTTTCACCGTACTGCGCAGCAGCGGATAATGGGTGCATCCCAGAATCAGCACATCGATCTCCACCCGTGTCAGCTCCTCCAGATAGCGTCTGGCCACTTCCTCCGTGACAGGATCCTTCAGCCATCCTTCCTCCACCAGCGGCACAAAAAGAGGGCATGCTTTGCCCACCACCGTAATATTGGGATTGATTTCCTGCAGGAAACGGGAGTACATCCCGCTTCGAATGGTGCTTTCCGTCCCGATGACGCCGATGCGGCCATTTTTTGTGGCCGCAGCCGCAGCCCTGGCGCCCGGTTTCATCACGCCGATGATCGGTATGTCAATCTCTTTTTCGATATCTGAAAGGGCCAACGCGCTGGCCGTATTACAAGCCACCACAATGGCCTTTACATCCTGGGTGCGCAGGAAACGGACAATCTGTCTGGAATAACGGATAATCGTCTGTCTGGATTTGCTGCCGTAAGGCACGCGGGCCGTATCGCCAAAATATACAATTCTCTCTCCGGGAAGATTCCTCATGATTTCCCTGGCAACAGTAAGGCCCCCGACTCCGGAGTCAAACACGCCGATGGGAGCCTGCTTATCTGTCTTCATATTTATACTCCATTTTTCTTTATCTATCGTACAGACTATTTTACCCTCATCAGCCTGATAATTCAAGGGCGATTCTTCAGGAAAACCAACGAAACCGGATTTTTACTTTTCCCTGATCCATCACGCAGGCCATCTCTTCTTCCGTCAGTACCCGCGCCAGTTTCTCCTTCCCCTCATCCGTCACCACACCTTTCAGGGAATTTTCAAAGCAAAGCCCCGGATAAAGCACACACCACCAGTTCCGTCCGGAGGCGCTGCCGATCCTGATCTGCAGCGCCTCGTAAAACCCTGCCGGAAAAGTACAGTCCCCGTAAGTCTTTTCTGGAAACCAGGCTCGCTTCAAGCCGGCTGACACAGCGCAGGATATGCCCTGTTCCTCCAGTGTCTGACGGCTTTTTTCCTCGATCACCCTTAAATGGCTGCGGATCCGACTGCGGCATTCTTCAGCCGAGTCAGCGTCCCGCAGCAAGGGATCCAGGTATGATACGATACGATCCTTCACCTGCAATTTCACCTGCTGCGCTTCCTTGGCATCGCTGTCAGCCAGCACATGAAAACGGATCACGCCGGAAGCAATCCCCTTTTGCAAAGAAGCCTGTCCGGCCGCGGCGATTCCCTGCAGACTGCACATCCCAAGAAGAACCGCCATCAATAAGTTGATGATTATTTTTTTCCACATATGATTTCTCCTGTCATATGGGAGTATAGACAGATTTTTCCGTTTTCAGGCAGAGATTTCCGGATATTTTTCTCCCGCCGTCAGCAGGGGCATCTTCGGCGGTTCTTTCTTTTCATGGCGGCGGCGATATGCCTGGCGCAGAGTAACCATCTGTCTTTTTTCCCCCGCAGGCCGGTTTTCATAGATGCCCGTCAGATAAGTTCCCAGCGACTCCATCTCGCCGCCGTTTAGTTTCATAACTTCTTCCGGATCTTCGCTGCGAAACAATGCCGCCGTCTCTCCTACTACCGGATTTTTTTCCAGATAATCCAGGATATAGTCATAAGCCTCCTGATCCTTCAGCAGATTTTCACCCAGAATGACGGCCTGCAGGTGTCCAAGATCCAGATAATATTCCTGCGTCCTGTTATACTTTTCCATGATTTCTTCCATATTTTCTCCTGACAGCCGCAGCGTCTGCTGTCCCCCGGTATCTTCCTTTCCCTTCCCTTGTCCGGTTGAAACAGCAAGATTCGCCATGGCGTAAATCACCTGCAGCCGGTCTTTTGTAAGATCAAAGGAAACTGCCAGCGGATAGGCTCTTTTTTCCGGTTCTACCCCGCCGCACCCCGTCAAAAGCAGCATCGCCGCCATCGCAATCCCATACATCCACTTTTTCACGTCTTCCTCCTGATTTTACCAAAACAGAGTCCAAAAAGGACGAACAACGGCATAAAAAACGCCCGCACACACCAGGGATAAAAATCTGCCGCCGTTTTCCCCTGCCACTGGACAAATGCAGCCAGAAACATGACGGCCGCAGCCAGAATCCCATGCCATACTCCGGGATTTTTGCTGATCAGATGCTGACTGTAAAAAAGTACCGTCCCGACAGAATAAAGCAGCGCAAACAGCAAAAAAACCATCCACAGCGCATCGAAACGATCCAAAAAATCCCCAGGAATATTTGCCGATGCCATCAGAGAAGTCAGCGGAAACGGTTTGTTTCCGATTCCCCCGGCGCCGTACAGCTGCTGCACCACGCCAAGACAGGTCACCGCAAGCAGCGTTGCGGTCCCCGTAGCGCCGTACAGATACGGCAGCGATCCCTGGGGACGCTGTACCCGATGCATGAAAAAAGGCAACACACCCACGATGGAAAAGGCACAGAACATATAGTAAGCCCCTTTTAAGACGCCGCGCCAGGTGGGCGCCGCAAACGCGGACCAGTCAAATGTTTCGACCTGAAAGACACAGGCAGCCAAAAGGACTGTAAATCCTATGATCACAGGCGGGAAGGCAGCCTCGGCCAGTCTGGCTCTTCTTTGAATTTTTCTGCCCGTTCCCAGAAGCGCTGCCGCCAAAAATAGAATTCCTGCCTGCCAGGGCCTGCCAAAAGTCAGCAGCCGGAACGATACCATGGAAGATACCTGCCGCAGCATAAATCCGCCGCCAAGGATCAGGTAGACGATGAGCGCCGCTGCCATAACACGGCAAACGGGTCCGCTGATTCGTTCCCGGATATCCCTGGTCACCGCAGTTTTTCGCAGCAGAAAAAACAGATACAGCCACAAAAGAAGAAGGCCCAGCAGACATCCCAGCATTCCCGACCAGCCAGACATCTGGGGCAGGCTGGGCAAGGTAAGCAAAAAGATGCCCGAGAGTCCCAGGAGAATCTGTGCTCCCAACTGTCTTCTGGATATTCTTTCGTTGTCTGCAAACACTTTTTATTTCCCCTCCTTCAGACGGATTCTCTGCTCTCTGCGCGCAAAAACCGGCCGCCGCATCAAACGGCGAAAGGGCGCCCGCACGAAAGAATCTCTCCGGTCATGATAATCGTTCATCTCCGCTCCCACAAACGGCATCAGATAAGGGATCCGAAAACTGGAAAGGCCGGCCAGATGGCCAGACAGCCAGTACAGCCCCAGAACAATACCGAAAATACCCAGATTTCCTCCCAGCAGGATAAACCCGAATTTCAGCAGCCGGAAGGGGGCTGAAAATTCTTCGTTTGGTACGGCAAAAGAGCTTAGCGCGCTCATGGCCACCACCACCACGGACATAGGGCTGACCAGGTTGGCGCTGACCGCTGCATCGCCGATGATCAGGCCGCCCACAATGCCGATGGTTCCTCCCAGAGGTCCCGGCATGCGCACACCTGCCTCCCGAATCAGTTCAAAGGAAAATTCCATGAACAACACTTCAATAAGACTGGAAAAGGGAACTCCCCGACGGGCTTCTGCAAAGGACAGTAAAAGATTGGTGGGCAGGATCTGTGTATGAAACCGGATCACGGCCAGATAGGCGCCGGACAGCAGCAGCGCCAGATACACCGCCAGATACCGCAGAATCCTTTGGAAAGAGACAATCCCGAAACGATTGTAGCGATCCTCACTGACCTTGAGAAAGCTATTGAAGGTGGCAGGCAAAATCAACGCCACCGGCGAATTGTCACAGATCAGGATCACCCGCCCGTCCAGAATCTCCATCGCCGCCCGATCCGGCCGCTCAGTAGTCTGAAACTGCGGAAAAAGAGACATCCAGTTATCTTCTGCCAACTGCTCCAGCATACCGCTTTCCAAAATGCCGTCGATCTCAAACCGGCTCAGCCTGTCTTCGATCTCCTTTAACAGATCCGGATAAACCAGGTCTTCCATATAGACCAGCGCCGTCATAGTGTCCGTGCGCAGTCCCAGAGGAATTTCCTTCACCTTCATGCCGGTGCTGCGCACCCGCTTGCGGATCAGAGCCGTATTAATCTTCACAGAATCGGAAAATCCCTCGTTGGAACCGCGCAGCACCTTCTCCGACTCCGCCTTCATCACTCCCATGCCGGGATAGCCTTTGCTGGCAATTTTCACTCCTTTTTCAAAACCGTCAGCGAAAAGGACAGCATTGCCGGCCAGCATGGCTTTCATGGCCTCTTCCATGGTATCCAGCTGTTTGACATCCGAAATGCCAAGACTATTATCCCTCAGAAAGTCCCTCAGCTCTTCCTCCGGTACAGTCCACAGTTTGTTGATCAGTTTTCCGATGACGGAATCCTGCAAAGTCATATTGCTGACTGCCACCTCGATATACACCACCAGACAATCTGTTTTCTTTTCTTCTCCCAATTTCATGGGGCGGATCAGTATATCCGCACAGTTTTCACACTCTCTTTGCAGATAACGGTAATTTTCCTGAATATGAACGGATACCGGTGTTTCTTTTTCCATAAACGCCTCCTGTAAAAACAAAAAGAGATGCCTTTGGCATCTCTTTTAGGATATACGTTCCCGCCGGTTTTATTCATTTTCATGAAGGCTTTTTATGATGGCCTTCTGCTGATTTTCGATATGATCCTTCATCCAGCGGTTAGCCCGGACAAAATCACGTTCTTTCAAAGCCTGGTAAATCTCCTGGTGCTCTCTGGCCAGAGTTTTCCGCGCCGCGCTGTCCTTCAGATACTCGATCCGGTAACGGTACATCTGCTCCCGCAGATTGTTGATAATCTGAATCAGCCGCTGATTCTGTGTCGCCTGGTAGATCAGTTCATGGAAATGGACGTCTGCCTGCGCCAGATCTGTGATATCGCCTTCCTCCATCAGATCTTCAAAATCTTGAGCCGCCCGGGCAATCTCCTGCAGATGCTCCTCATCGATCCGTTCGCAGGCAAACTGCATGGCCAGCTCCTCCAGTCCCAGACGCACCTCCAACACATCATTGAGATCCTGCTCCGTGATCTGGGCCACCTGGGCTCCCTTGCGGGGAATCATAATCACCAATCCTTCCAACTCCAGCTTGCGGATGGCCTCCCGCACCGGCGTCCTGCTGACTCCCAGCCGGTTAGCCAAAGATATTTCCATCAGCCGCTCGCCCGGTTTCAGCTCTCCATGAAGAATTGCCTCCCGCAATGTGTTGAACACCACATCCCGCAGAGGAAGATATTCATTCATATTCACATGAAAATCAGATGTCATTTGTATTTCCTCCATTTTCCGGATTTTTCCCGCCCATCCTGCCGCGGTCCGGAAGGTTATAAAAAGAAGTGAGAAAGCTCTGCTTCACCAGTCTGCTCTTTTTTAGCTTCTCACTGGCATATTCCGCCTTCTCCCTGTCGTCAAACAGACCGAAAACCGTGGGACCACTTCCGCTCATCAGAGCATTCAGCGCGCCCCAGCGCACCATACTTTTCTTGATCTCATCGATAACCGGATACTCCGGCACCGTCACAGTCTCCAATACGTTACCCAGCTTATCCGCCACCTGACGCAGATCTTTTTGTCCCAGCGCCGCCACCATGCCGTCGATGTCCGGATGCTCCTTCAGATTGGCCGCGTCAAGCCTGCCGTACACAAATTTGGTAGATACGTTGACGCCCGGTTTTCCCACCAAAACATATCCCTGTGGAACCGGCGGCAAGGGCGTCAGGATCTCGCCGATCCCCTCCGCCAGCGCCGTCCCCCGCATCACACAGTAGGGGACATCCGCTCCGATCTGTCTGCCCCGTTCCATCAGTTCCTTTCTGGAAAGTCCCAGAGCAAATATCTTATTTACCCCAACCAGAGCAGCAGCAGCGTCCGAACTTCCCCCGGCCATGCCGGCGGACACAGGAATCACTTTTTTCAGCTGTATGGACAGCCCTTCCTGGATCTGAAATTCATCCATCAAAAGCTTCGCCGCTTTGAAAACCAGATTGTTTTCATTGACCGGAAGGTAGGGAAGATTGGTTTTAATATGAATCCCAGGCTGAATATTTCTGGTAATATCCAACTGATCATACATGCGGATCGTCTGCATAACCATCCGCACTTCATGATATCCGTCTTCTCTTTTTCTCAGCACATCCAGTCCCAGATTTATCTTTGCCAGCGCTCTTAACCGCATAATCACCGTTCCTTTGTTTTTCTTTTGTACTTTGTATACAGTATATTATATTTCCTTCGGGAAAGTCAACCTATTCTTCCACCCTTTTTACCAGAATTAAAGAGGCGCCGGGTGTCAGTTCCTCCCCTTCCAGTTGGTTGAGGCTGCTGATCTCTTCCATGGTTGTGCAAAAGGTTCTGGCGATATCCCACAAACTGTCGCCCTCCTGCACCTGATAACAGAGAATCCCCGGCATGGCGCTGCGGGCTTTTCGATCTACTTCCTTTTCCTCCACCGATACCATGATATTTTCCGTCATACGTCCAAGCACCAGTGCGTTCAGATTCAGCACCGCCTTGATTTCGATATCGCTGCTGTCGGCCATACTGGTGGAAAGCTGTTCCAGATCTGCCCGCAGGCAGGTACGGCAGGAATCATCGATTCCTCTGGCCTCCACCACATGAGAAAAGGGAACCGCTGTCTCCACAGAGTAGAAGGGCATATCGTCGTCGCTGACGATATACAAGATTCGTACCTGTATGATGCCCTCCACCCGGATTCCGTCTTTCACTGTCTCTGCGCTGTCCACTTTGACACTGCCGTCACTGTGACAGATCTGCAGAACTTTTCCCCGCGGTTCTTCCAGCGCAGTCCGTTCCGCAACACGGCATTTGGAATAATTTTTCACCAGCAATCTTTCCAGCGTCCGTTCCTGCCGGACAGGTATACACTGTCTATGGGGTGTGTAAACATCCTGAATCAGCGTATACTCTCCTTCCCGGTAGATCTTCATCTCAAGTTCCAGCACCGCTTCCACCTGCAGGATGCGCTCTTCTCCGTCCACATCCGGCTTTACCTGAGCCGTTGTCTGCAAAAGGGAAGCTTCGATATTGGGGATCATCTCCAAAGTACAGCCGGGACAGGCGACATGTTCCGAAAATGGAATCGCCTGCTCCACCCATTGTAGGGGATCGCTGTCATCATCTGCGCTGTAGAGAGCAAACACAAAAAGTTCTCCCTTGACCGCCACGCTGTCTGCCCCGGCGCGAATATCCAGTCCTCTTACCTCTATATCATTCCACAAAATTTCATGAATATTCGGTTTATTGGAGGCCAGCGTAATCTCCTTTTTCAGCCGAAGGGTATCTTTTTTATGTACTCCCAGCCCCAGCACGCGGATATTTTTCATTTTTCTGGATACATCGGCCGCCTCTTTGATTTCTATGGGAATCTGCACCTGCATCAGCTCATCCACCGCCGCCTCAAAAGAAACCAGCGCCTTTGCATTCAGCTTTCTGGAATTGATCACGTGAAGACTCAGATCTTCAATCTCCCATTTGAGACAGATTTTATCGCCGCTTTCCAATCCCTGCAGATGCAGGATCTCATCGATGGCCAGTTCCCCGGTCAGACTGTAAACGCGGTTGTCGTCTCCTTCGCCGACATACAGCAGATAAAATTTCAGATTTCCGCGGATATTGGCCTGGCCTTCGCTGACTTCCACATCCTCTATAACCACTTCTCCCTTTTTCTGTATCATCCGGCCCACATCCGGCTTTGTATCCGGTACGTTATAATCTTCATCAAAAGTGACCTGATTCACCGCCTCGCTTTTGCGGCTCAGCATATGAAAATTTTTTTTAATCAGTTCCACGGATGTTCTCTCCTTACACAGTTTTTTTTATTCTATGCGGCGTATCCTCTCTTTATGACTCCCGGAACAAAACCGGAGCGTCCCGGTACTCCGTTTTGATCACGATATAAGGATAGGATACCGCCGTGGTAAGTTCTTCCCCTCCGTCCGGCCCCAGAAGCCGTGTCTCACAGCAGATACCCTCGCCTGCCAGCGTCAGCCCTTCCACTGCAATGCTGTAGCCGCCGGAGTTTTGCAGACCGTACCCCACCATAATATAAAGATAATCCTCGCTCTGATATGTCATCTGAAACTTTTCCCCTTTGTGTTCCTGCAAAATATCCCTCACCTCGTCCGGAATATTTTCTTCCTTCACCACCGTATAATCCAGCTCCTGTTCTTCCTGCCCGCTCATGCTACGGATTCCGCAGCCGGCTATGCAAAGAGAAAGCAGCAGTATCCACAAAATCTGTCCCGCTCTTTTCATCTTCCTCTCCCGTCGTTTCATTTTAATTTCAGTTTATGAAATCTCTTGCAGTAACATTCTGCTTTCTGTATAATTAGAAAGAATACCAGACAAAATATGACATTTCTATGAGGTGGATTTATGATCAGAACCATTATTATCATGGCCATAGTCGTCGGATACCTGATTCTGTCCATTCCTCTGATGCTGGTGGAGTGGATCATCGGAAAATTCAATCCTTACGCTAAGGATATCAGTTCTCTGCGTATCATCCAGGGTGTATTCAAACTGATGCTGCTGGTCTCCGGAGTGAAAGTCACCGTAATCGGAGAAGAGAACGTTCCCAAGGATCAGGCTGTGCTTTATGTGGGGAACCACAGGAGTTTTTTCGACATCATCATCACCTATGCCCGCTGTCCCGGCCTGACCGGCTACGTGGCAAAAAAGGAGATCCGCAAAGTTCCCCTGCTCAATGTGTGGATGATCTATCTGCATTGTCTGTTCCTGGACCGTAAAAATATCAAAGAAGGCCTGAAAACCATCCTTGCCGGTATCGATCAGATCAAACGGGGTATTTCCGTATTTATCTTTCCGGAGGGAACACGCAATAAAAATGAATCCTGTGAGGATCTGCTTCCTTTTCATGAAGGAAGCTTCAAACTGGCCATCAAAAGCGGCTGTCCCATCATTCCGGTTTCTCTGAATAACACGGATCGCATTTTTGAGACCCAGTTTCCCCGGGTAAAACCGGTTCATGTCGTGCTGGAATACGGCGCAGCCGTGTTTCCTACCCACCTTTCCCGGGAAGAACAGCGCCACATCGGTCCTTACGTGCAGAACATCATATCCGAAACGCTGAAAAAAAATGCTTCACTGCTGTAAAACTGCCAGTGAAGCATTTTCTTTTCTCTATTCTGTTTTCGCAAACCAGGACACCACTTTGTCAAACTGCATAAAATGAGACGCTTTGATGAGAATGGTATCACCCTTCTCAAGCAGTGTGGGAAGCCTCTTTTCCAGTTCTTCCAGATCTTTTATGTAAACCACTCGCAGATTCGGATTTGTTTCACGGGCCGCCTGAGCCATATGACAGCTCAGTTTTCCCACACAGACCAGAAGCTGAATATCACAGGAGGCTGCGAAAACTCCCACCTGACGATGCAAATCTTCCTCATCAGCTCCAAGCTCCCCCATATCTCCCAGCACAGCCGCTTTTCTGCCGGAAGCGTCCTGCAGCACCCGCAGGGAGGCTTTCATAGATACGGGATTGGCATTGTAACAGTCGTCGATGATGGTATAATCCGCCTTTTGGATAATACGGAAACGCCCGCTTACCCGCTCCGGATTTTCAATTCCCCTTTTGATCTCTTCCAGAGACAGATGATAAAGTCTGCCCACAGCCGCTCCCGCCAGGGCATTGTACACCGTATGCTCGCCCGGCGTGGGAATTTTCACATCCACAGCGCCGATATCCGTATGCAGGCGGCAGGACACGCCCTCCAGGCCCAGATTGACAATCTGATCCGCATAGAAATCGCAGGGCGTATCGACGCCGAAAAAGACCGGGCTCTTTCCCTTTACCGTCTTTACGGTGCGCAGTTTTTCGTCATCTCCGTTTAAAACCGCGCATCCATCTTCCTTCATATAATCAAACATCTCTGTCTTGGCTTTCAGCACGCCGTCCAGAGATTTCAGATTCTCCAGATGACAGTAACCGATATTGGTGATCACACAGGTATCCGGCCGGGCGATTCTTGCCAGGCGGTGCATCTCCTCAAAATCGCTGATACCCATCTCCAGCACGGCGATTTCGTCCTCCTCCCGCAGCCGGAAAACCGTCAGCGGCAGTCCCAGTTCATTGTTGAAATTCCCCTGGGTTTTCAGCACCCGATACTTTTGAGAAAGCACCGCGGCAACCATTTCCTTGGTGCTGGTTTTTCCCACACTTCCGGTGATTCCCACCACGGGGATCGCCAGCTGCTTCAGATAAAATTCCGCGATGTCTTTTACTGCCTGCAAAGAGGAATCCACCCGGATCCAGGGGTGCGCCTCCCCTGGCAGCTCCTTCTCTGAAAGGGTGCACAGCGCCCCTTTCTCCATCACCTGGCCGATGAAATCATGACCGTCAGAGCGCGCGCCCACGATGGGTACGAACAGGCAGTCCTCGGAAGCCTTCCTGCTGTCAGTGGTAATGCTTTCTACCTCTGTATCCATCATCTCTTCCGGTCCGTGATACGTGCCCCGGCAGGCAAAAGCAATATTGCGCAACGTTAAATTCTTCATATGTTCTCCAACTTTATTCGTATTTTTTCAAAGAGACCTGCACCAGCAGCTCGCACAGCTGCTCAAATGAGATTCCCAGCGCAGCCGCTTCCTGCGGCAAAAGGCTGGTGGGCGTCATACCCGGAAGGGTATTTCCCTCCAGGCAGTAAAGATTTCCCCCCCCGTCCATCAGGAAATCCCATCTGGCGTATCCCTCCACCATCAAAGCCTGGCTGGCCATGGCCGCAAACTTTTGCATCTGTCTGGTTTTGTCCCCGGAGATCTGCGCCGGACAGGTTTCCACCGTACTGCCGGCCGTATACTTGTTTTTATAATCATAAAATCCTTCTTTGGGAGCAATCTCAATCACCGGATAGACGGCGCCATCCACCACTCCTACAGAAAACTCCCGGCCTCGGATGTAGTCTTCCACCACAACCTCATCCTCATATCCGAAAGCCTCATCCAGCGCTTTTTCATATTCTTCTTCGGAATTTACGATAAATACTCCCACGCTGGAACCGCCGCAGCAGGGTTTGACCACCACCGGATACTTCATGTTCAGATCCTCTGGCGTCCTGCGCTCTTCCCCGGATTTTAACACCACGCCTTCCGGCACCGGTACGCCGGCCGCCTTGAGAAGTTTCTTGGATAAACCTTTGTCCATGGCCATTGCGCTGCTTAAATGGCCGGTTCCCGTATAGCGGATATGGAGCAGATCAAAAGCCGCCTGAACTTTTCCGTTTTCTCCGTTTTCCCCGTGCAGCGCCAGGAATACCACATCGGCACATTTACACAGGGCGATCACGTTTGGTCCGAAGAAATCTCTCTTTTCTTCCCGGGCCGCTTCCGCCTGTCCGTTAAAGGAACGGATATATTCCGCTTCCGCTTCCGGATCATACTCTGAGACGAACGCCTCCTCCGGACGGATATCTTCTTTCCCGAAAAACACATCCAGCAAAATCGCCTGATGTCCCCGTTTCCTGAGCGCCCGACAGACCATGGTGCCTGATACGATGGACACCTCTCTCTCCGTGCTGATTCCGCCTGCCAAAACTACAATTTTCATACGTCTGCTCCTTTATATGTATCTGCTGTCTGATTAATATACGACAACCGCTGTGCCGATATCCACCGCATTGAATATCTTTTCTGCATTTTCATACGGCGTATTTACACATCCGTGAGATCCGTTGGTCTTGTAGATCTCACCGCCGTACTCGCTTCTCCAGCGGTCTGCGTCATGAATACCCACATTGCCGTTGAACGGCAGCCAGAAGGTTACCGGCGAAGCGTAGCCTTCCCCCTCCAAAATAGCGTCCTGTTTCTTGGCATCAATCGCCCAGACGCCGTTGGAAGGAGTATCAAATCCTCTGGATACATTTCCCGTCACCACCGGGGTATCCACGATCTGCTGTCCGTCTTTATAGCACCACATCCGCTGCTCCTGAATACTGATTTCCACATAGGTATCGCCGATGTCATTCTCCTCCCGGCTTTTGGCCGTATAGAGATAAACCGGCTCTCTGGACTCCACCACGCCGTCATTGATGGCCTGGATCAGCGCGTCCGTAGTAGCCGTCTTATTGATGCACCAGCCGTAATCTCCCCCTGCAGCCAGTGTTATTTTCGTTCCGTCATGCTTGGTAAATTCATGCTCCAGACCGAAGGTATCGTATTTCAGACCCAGCTGTCTGACATACTCCGATACTTTATCGGTATCCAGCGTATAGCTGCCGTCCTCTCCCTGCACCAGCCAGTCACGGATCACGCTGCGGTCCACCACCTCGGAACGGGAACCGAAGGTATAGGTGATGTTCGCCGCCGTCATCTTGTTCAGACTTTCCAGCTGAGCGTTGAGATTCTCATCATCGCTTAAAATAGTGGGATCTTCATAGCATCCCAGCTCTTCCAGGGAAATCTGCGTCTTTCCCTCTTCAATGGCGTCGATGATTGCCGCCTTAACCTTTTCCCGGTCCAGTTTGGTTCCCATTACTTCCGGAACGATCTCATAACCGTTTTCCGTCTCTTCGATACGGGCATTTTCCGGTTCCACGATGTTCTCTTTCTGGAAACAGCTCATATTATCCATCACCTCATCCACAGCCGCTTCGTCAAAGGTGGTGTTGGCCGCCATCTCATAGGATTTGCTCTTTGAAAAAGAAAGGGGCCATTTGAACTGCTCCTGTTCATCCATCAGCTCGTCCACCCGGTTGTCGTCCACATAAGTTAACTTCACCTGAGGCGCCATGATGGTTTCCGTCGTTCCTCCCCGTTCTTCAATCTTCAGCGTATAGCTGTTGATCTCTTCGATTACTTTGTCCTTTACCTGATCCACTGTCAAATTACTGCAGTCAATTCCGTTAATTGCAGACCCTTCAAAAAAATGACTGGAATAATAAAAGGAAATGCCCAGATAACCAATCAGCATGATTATCACATAACCGATTAAAACTCCAAGAACGATTTTCCTTGCTTTCCGTTTGTCTTTCATTTCTTCTTCCCTTACTTTATTTTCCTGTTTATTTACAGTTCTTCTTATTTTAGCACTGAATCGAACACTGGTAAAGGGGTTTAAAATAGGAGTTTTTGAATTCACAAAAACTCCTTAGTTTTTTAATATTTTTTTTATATTTGATGCCAGCTTCAAATTACTATTTCTCCAGCAGTTTTTCCACGCTGATCAGTTTCACGCTCAGCACGAAGATCTGCGCAGCCACCGCCAGTTCTTCCGGTGTGGGGAAGGACGGCGCGATACGGATATTGCTGTCTTTGGGATCCTTGCCGTAGGGGAAGGTCGCACCGGCTCCCGTCATGATCAGCCCGGCCTCTTTGGCCTTGGCAACGATGGCTTTCGCACAGCCTTCCATTGCGTCAAAGGAAATAAAGTATCCTCCCTTTGGTTTACTCCAGGAACCGATTCCCAGTCCTCCCAGCTCATTTTCCAGAACGGAGATCACCGTCTCAAATTTGGGGCGCAGAATCTGTGCATGTTTCTTCATATGCTCCCGCATTCCGTTGATGTCCTTGAAGAATCTCACATGGCGCAGCTGATTCAGCTTGTCATGGCCGATCGTCTGATAGAACATGTATTTCTTGGCCTCCGCCAGGTTTGCCTCGGAAGCAGCCAGCGCCGCGATACCGGAACCGGGGAAGCTTACCTTGGAAGTGGAGATAAATTTATAAACCATATCCGGATTTCCTGCTTTCTCACATTCCGTCAGAAGTTCCAGGATCACATCCTGATCATCGTCATACAGATGGTGAATGGAGTAAGCGTTATCCCAGAAAATACGGAAGTCTTTGGCAGCCGGTTTCAGATGGGCAAATCTTCTGACTGTCTCGTCGGAAAAAGAAATACCGGTGGGATTCTGATATTTTGGTACGCACCAGATTCCCTTGATGGCCTCGTCTTCAGCCACCAGCTTTTCCACTATATCCATATCTGGGCCGGTAGGAAGCATGGGAACATTGATCATCTCAATGCCAAAATATTCCGTCACCGCAAAATGACGGTCATATCCCGGAACAGGACACAGGAATTTTACCTTGTCCAGTTTAGACCAGGGGGTACTTCCCATAACGCCCTGGGTCATGGAACGGGCAACTGTATCAAACATAATGCTGAGACTGGAGTTTCCGTAAATTAAAATGTTCTTCTCCGGCACCTCGGACATATCGGCCAGAAGCTTCCGCGCCTCCGGGATACCATCCAGCACACCGTAGTTTCTGCAGTCTACGCCTGCTTCGCAGACCATATCAGAACTGCTGTTGAGAACATCCATCATGCCATTGCTCAGATCCAGCTGCGCCTTGGCGGGTTTTCCTCTGGACATATCCAGCTGCAATCCTTTGCCTTTTACCTCTTCAAACTCTTTTTCCAGCTCCTGCTTCAGCGCCAGAAGCTCTTCCCTGCTTAATTCCTGATATGCTTTCATACAGGCCTCCTTATTTTTCTTGCATGTTTCTTCTTTATTCTTACTTTTATGGTAGTGACACTATATGCTATTCTATGGGAGAACTGACTTATTGTCAAGCCCATCCTTCATTTTTATTAAAAATTATTGATTATATTCACTGATAGCCTTTTCATTATGCAATTCCAATAACAAAAACTTGCATTTTCACAGCATCGCTTTCCCTTTCCCCCTCCTTATGATATACTATAGGGCAAACAACGTATGGAGGAAACTGCACTATGTGGACAGCAGACAAGTGGAAAGACTATGAAGTACTGGATGCTTCCGCCGGCGAGAAACTGGAACGCTGGGGAGAGTATATTCTGGTACGTCCGGATCCCCAGGTGATCTGGGATACCCCTCATGCCCATCCCGGATGGAAACAGAAGAACGGCCATTACCACCGCAGCAAAAAAGGCGGAGGTGAATGGGAGTTTTTCGACCTGCCTCAGCAATGGTCTATTCATTACAAAGATCTGACTTTCAATTTAAAACCCTTCAGCTTCAAACACACAGGCCTTTTTCCGGAGCAGGCTGTCAACTGGGACTGGTTTTCGGATAAAATAAAAAAGGCCGGCAGGCCGGTTAAAGTCTTGAATCTTTTTGCCTATACGGGAGGGGCCACACTGGCTGCAGCCGCAGCCGGAGCAGCGGTCACCCACGTGGACGCCTCCAAAGGTATGGTAACCTGGGCAAAGGAAAACGCCGTTTCCTCCGGCCTGAAAGACGCTCCCATCCGCTGGCTGGTGGACGACTGCGTTAAATTCGTGGAGCGGGAGATCCGGCGCGGAAATCATTATGACGCCATCATCATGGATCCGCCGTCCTATGGACGTGGTCCAAAGGGCGAGATCTGGAAGATCGAAGATTCCATTCACCCGCTGATTCGCCTTTGTTCCCGCCTCTTATCCCAGGATCCTTTGTTTTTCCTGGTAAATTCCTACACCACCGGTCTGGCGCCGGCTGTGCTGACCTATCTGATCGCCACAGAACTGAAAAGATTCCAGGGAAGGGTAGACTCCCAGGAAATCGGCCTGCCGGTTACTTCCAGCGGACTGGTTCTGCCCTGCGGCGCTTCGGGACGGTGGGAAGCCGTCTGAACATATTTTCACATCAAAAGAGGGAGGCGCTCAGCCTCCCTTCTGAAAAAATCACAGTTCTATTCTCTTACATACGCTCCCACGATTTCCGCGATATACATCGTGTGGTAATCCTTATCCGGATACCATTTCTCATCGATCCAGCTTTCTTTGAACAACTCCGGTTTGATTTTATCTTCATAGAGTTTCCGGCAGACAAGCACCAGACTGCTCTGCGCAAAAGTCGGCTGGTCCTCTACCATTTCCACTTCAAAACCTGCCGTCTTAATCTTGTCTTCATCCCGTCCGGATACCTTGCCCAGATATCCCAGTTCCTTTTTGTATGCTCCGCCGAAGAAAGACATCGTAAACATTTCCCCCGCATCGATGAATT
Organism: Candidatus Ruminococcus avistercoris; assembly: GCA_019120315.1. GTDB lineage: Bacteria > Bacillota > Clostridia > Lachnospirales > Lachnospiraceae > Ruminococcus_G > Ruminococcus_G avistercoris. The sequence continues at coordinate 70,796 of DWVJ01000008.1, read as the reverse complement.
CTTTCGTATAACGCTGCGGCCGGATATAGATCGTAGCTACCTCCTTGCCCCAGAGCACGCCCATGCCGCCCCAGGATACCGTCATGGTATTCACCTGGCCGTCCTTTTTTGCCGTCACCAGCGCCCATTCGTCACCGATCATGCGGAATACATTTTTCTCAATGGTCTTTATATCTGTTTTCACAAATCCCATTCTTCTTCTCCTCTCTTTATCCGTCATATAAGTTCCTTCTTAATTTTATGCTCCCTATTGTCTGCTGTCAATTCCTCTCACTTCCATGATCAACTGCTGTTTCCCATAGACGCCGCCGATGGCTGCCGTCTCCTCTTCGTCATCCCCGGCTTCCCTGTAGTAAGCCGCCACGCAGTTGTCCGGACCGTCAGAGCCCTTCAGAATCAATTCATAATCTCTTCCGGGCTCGACGGGTATCTTCCCCTTCACAATCGGATACATGGATTCTTCCTTCACCATGGAAAGCGTATCCACCTGTCCCTGGTAGATCACCTCCTGAGTCACACTGTCTCTCACCGTCACCTCGATTGTCGAATCGTTGATCCGGTTATGCATGCCCACCCGGATGCGGATATCCGTCAGATAATCCCCGTCGGCAGTAAAGGTCTGCAGGATCTGCGCCGTATCTGTGATATTGACGGTCCCGCAATCGGCCACTTCCGTCTCCGTAGTGTCTGTGAAAACCACCTCTCCCCGCATGGCGTGGACCATACAGACGCCTGCCGGGATGACAAAAGCCAGCACGCCCACCAGAAACGCCGTCCGCAGGTAATTGATCATATAAGGCTGAATCTCTGTCTGGCGCAGGGAATGGTACTTGGGATGGTTAAAGATAAAGTAAACCAGTATGATAATGAAAATACATGTCCCCAGGTTTGCCATATTGTCATAACCGTAGACGTCCGCCATGGTCACCGCAAAAGGACGGTCGCCCAGGATAAACTTGAAAATTCCCGCTTTCAGCATGATCTGATCGGCGATGCCCGCCCACTGGTTCACACTGAAAATATACAGCGCCACAATGAAAATATTCATAATCAGGATCATCATCTTCCCGTGACGGTTCATCATCACACCCAGCACCAGGAAAGGCACGATCACCAGAAACCACTGGGGGTTCCACCTGGAAAAACCGAAGATGGCAAAACTGACGCCGTTGCACAGGAATATCGCCCAGGAAACAAACTCTTCTCTTCCTGAAATGCGCTTTACATAGGCCCAGACCATCAGGTATGCGCCCACGGCCAGAATCAGGCTGAGTTTGGAGATGAAGCCCACCTGAAAGCCTCCGTCTACAAAACTTAAGGCATGAAATCCCAGCACGCAGCGGTAGAAATAGGGCGAGTGGATATAAGGCAGAATAGCAGCCGCCAGCGGCGCCAAAGCCGTCGCCACATAGACTGCCAGATGGCGGAATCTTTTTTCCCGCAGCACCAGCAGCACCGCAAAGTAGGCCAGCGCCTGATATTTAAAAGTAGCCGCAATGCCAAAAAACAAAGCGAACCGGAACAGTCCGTCTTTGAAATAATAATAAACGCCCAGTACCAGGAAGAAAATCATGAAGATATCATACTGGCTGAAGATAAACTGACTGTAAATACCGATGGGGCAAACCAGAAAAGCAAACTTGCAGAATTTTGCCTTTTTCTCTTCAAATCCGATTTCCATGGCAATTTTATACAAAAGATGGGACGTCACAAAATACAGAATAACCGGCAGAAGCTTATACCACATGAGATTGATAAAAGAATCCTGCAGGATTCCCGCAGGAATCCGCCCCAACAGATAGAGAGGAAGATTCCAAATCGCAAAGGCCAGGAAGGTACTGGGCAGGTAATTGGCATAAAATCCCTGAGACTGCTCATAACTGGCTTTGTAAAAGTCATCCAGAAAACCTTTATAATATAGAAACGACCGGTTCCCCGTGACGATGATGTCTCCTTCCACAAAGGCAACAAACAAAAAAGCCATCGCCGCCAGCATGACAAACCAGTCCACTTTGCTGATCTCCTGCAGACTGAAAGCCGGAAGTCCCTTCATCCAGTTAATCTTCTTGATCTTCTCTTTCATCCTCCTGTTTTCCCTCCCCTTTTTCAAAATTCAGCCGCTCTTCTTCCACCACCAGCGGCCGGTCCAGCACTCTGGTATTGATGCTTAAAACATATTCTCCCAGAAAACCAATGAAAAACAGCTGCAGCGCCCCCAGGAAAAAAATGCCGATCAGCATGGGCGCGATTCCAGCAGAAAACCGGTCCCAATACATGATTTTCAGCACCAGATAGAAAATGCCCGCCAGAAAACTCAGCGCCGCCACGGAAAATCCCAGGAAGGTGGCCAGCCGCATGACCACTTTGGAATAAGAAGTAATTCCCACCATGGCATAATCATAAAGGGTATAAAAATTGTTCTTGCTCTTTCCGGCTCTTCTTTTTTGCTGGACGTAAGGAATCGCCTTGTAATCAAATCCAAGCTCCGCAATAATGCCTCTCAGATAGGGCATGGGATCATGAAGGCTGCGCACCACATCCACAAACGCTTTATCATAAAGGCCAAATCCGGTAAACTGCTCGATATGATCGATATCCGTAATTTTCCTAATCAGCTTATAGTAACAGGCGCGGATCCAATACATGATTCTTTTTTCTTTACTGGCCTTTTTCACGCCGATCACGATCTTATGTCCCTGTTCCCATTCCCGCACAAACTGTACGATCATCTCCACCGGATCCTGAAAATCCGCGCACATACGGATCACACAGTCCCCCGTGGCTTGTTTCAGGCCGTGTACCGGGGAGCGCATCTGGCCGAAATTCCTGGCATTGAAAATGGCCTTGATTCTTTTATTCTCCCGGCACAGCTGCCGCAGTTTCATCTGGGTGCTGTCTTTGGAATGATTATCGATAAAAATAATCTCATAATCATACTCCGCCAGTTCCCCGGTGAGCACCCCCACAATGGCGTCTGCCAGCGGGATGACATTGGCCTCCTCATTGTAGGTGGGAATCACCACAGAAATTTTCTTTCTCATCTCATTGTTCTCCTTAACCACTCCACCGTCCGGCGGATCCCCTCCTCAAAGGAAAACGCCGGCTCAAATCCCGTATCCTCTTTCAGCGTCCGGATATCGGCGCACAGATTCATCACCGCTTCCGGCGGGTAAGGCCGCCGTCCGATGCCTGGCCGGATGGCCGGATCCACTGCATCACGCATCTGGCTGATAAATTCACTAAGGCGGCGGGCCTGTCCGCTGCCCACACAGTAGACGGCTCCGTCACGTCCTCTCTCTCCGATCAGATAAAAAGCTCTGCCTGCATCTTCGCTGTACAGGTAATCCCATCTCTGCCCGGCCGGCGTAAAAGAGGTCTCCTCTCCTCGCAGCATCTTACGGATGCTGTCGGAAATCATCGATGTCTCTTTATCGTAAATGCCGTACACGCTGAAGATCCGGGGCCAGATACATTCTATCCCCAGTTCCCTCGCCCGCAGAAAAGCCAGTTTTCCCGCCGCCAGCTTGCTGACGCCGTAGGGCGTCGTCGGATGCTCCGGCGCGTCCGGCCCGATGGATTCCAGATCCAGTACCCCATACTCCGCCTGGGACCCGGCGCCGATAAACCGGCCGCATCCCAGATCCTTTGCCGCCTGCAGCGCCTGCAGCGTATATTCGATATTTCTGCTTTGCAGCACGGTACTCTTATTTCTGTTTACCCCTGTATTTCCCCAGGCAATATGATAGAAGGTATCGCAGGAAGCGGTCACCTTTTCCGGCAGCGTTTCCATCTCCTCCAGAGAACAGTATATGGGATGCACCAGCGGACTGGCAGGGAGCCGGCCTTTTTTTGCGCTGTCTTTTCTGATCACCGCGCAGACTTCCACCCCGTTTCTGATACATTCCTCTGTCAGAGCCACTCCGATCATGCTGGTGGCCCCTGTTATCACAATTCGTTTCATTCTCATTTATGATTCCTCAATCAGGTCAATAACCATATTTTCCTTCAGCTCTTCCCGCTCCAGGAAAGGATACATATCTTCCAGAGGCGCCGAGACCATCCTGCCGTCCGGCAGACGTCTGGACGCGGTTTTGGGCTGGGTGTACTGTTTTTTGCTCACAAACACCTGACAGATCACAGCGCCCGGCTGATTCAGCACTCTGCCGATATCCTCTCCCAGAGATGCGCTGTCACGGCAGACAGCGTAGGGAATACCGTAGGCCCAGGCCAGTTTTTCCAGATCCGGGAAGCTTAAGTCCCCGCTTTCCGGCCCCACTCCCACCAGCGGCTCCCCGAAGAAATTCATCTGCGTCTGGCGGATCGAATGGTAGCCCTCGTTGTTGATGACAAAAATCTTGATCGGGAAACGATTCTGCACAATCGTCTGCAGTTCCTGCAGGTTCATCTGCAGACTTCCCTCCCCTGTCACACAGATTACTTCTTCCTTGGCCGCCCGGCAGACGCCGATGGCCGCCGGCAGACCGTATCCCATGGAAGCCGTATTGGGATTGGTGATAAAACGGGTTCTTTTCTTGATCACCGCGCTCTGGCTGCCGGCCACCCGTGAGGTTCCCACGCTGACCACCAGCTTGGCCCCTTCTTTCAGCCGGGAAGTCATCTCGTGGAAAAAGGCATAGATATTCGTCCTGCCCTCCTCCATCGTCCGGTAATGCTCCCCGGTCACCACCGGATATCGTTCCTTCCACCGCCGGCACTGTGCCAGCCAGTCCTTCCCCTGGAACAGCGGTCTTTCTTTGGAATATCCCTCTTTCAGCAGCAGGATCAGCATCTTTTCCATCAGCTCCAGCACATTGCCTGCCACCGGCATATCCACATGAAGGCTGGGCTTTTTCAGTTCCTCCCCATCGATGTCATTTAAGATCGTATAGGCCTCCCTGGCCCAGGTCTGATAGTAAAAACCGGTCTGCAGGAAGCTCTGTCTGCTTCCCAGGGAAAGCAGCAGATCACAGTTTTGTATGGCAAAATTGCCGGCCCGGTCGCCCGTTCCGCCATTTCGTCCCACATACAGAGGATGATCCGTCTCCACTGCGTCCACACTGCTCATCCCGGTCACCAGGGGAACTCCCAGAAGATCCGCCAGCCTGCGAAAGGAAGCATATCCCCTGGACAGCCTCACACCGTTTCCCACGAACACCACCGGTCTGCTGCTGCCCATAATCCGGTCCAGCACTCTGGCCGCCGTCTCCCAGGAAATTTTTTCCGGAATTTCATCCGCATCCTCTCCGGGATCATAGCGCCGCAGCTTTTCCGGCTCGATAACAGCCCCCTGCACATTGAGAGGCACGTCCAGCCACACCGGACCCGGACGGCCATGGTAAGCCAGGTACAACGCCCGCTCCAGATGATAACGGATATCCTCTGCCCGCTCCACCATCACCGCATATTTGGTCATAGGAGCGGCGGAAAGAGTGATATCGTACTCCTGCACTCCCATGGTCCGCAGCTTCAGTCCGCTGCTGCGCACGGTGGTATCGTACCGTACCTGACCGGAAAAGACGATCATGGGAATGGAATCTGTCCAGGCACAGAGCACTCCGGTGAGCGCATTCACCGCCCCGGGACCGGAGGTGACACAGACCGCCGCCATCTGATTGTCCACGCGGGCGTAGGCCTCCGCCGCCATGGCTGCGGCCTGCTCATGGTGATGATAGGTGCATTTCAGCACCGGGTGATGCCCGAAGGAATCATTCATGTGCATAGCGCCCCCGCCAGTCACCGTAAATACGTCGCGGATTCCCCGCTCCGCAATATAATCCGCGATATAATCTGAAACTTTCTTTCCCATCTTCTTCGTTCCCCTACTGATAATCGGGACATCTGTTCTCACAGACCATCCTCTTTCCCGATGCCTGCACCGGGATCTCATCCACATAAGTCACATCAATCACCGCTTCTTCTCCCAGATACCGTCGGTAGGAAGATACCACTTCCTCCTCATTGATCCGGTCGCGATCCGCATTCAAAAGCAGTTCATACCGCTTCTTTTCCCATTGAATACATTTTGCCTGATGAACGATGCCTTCCAGATTCAGCAAAACGTTCATGAACACATGGATGGAGAGAGGTTCCCCTTTGCAGTTATACAGCAGGGAACCTCTCCTGCCGTATATTTCCCGGAAGATCCCATGTTTTCGCCCTGCCGCGTCAACGGTCATTTCCAGAATTCCCGTATCTCCCGTATCGTAGCGGATCATGGGAAAGGCTCTGTTATAGTAATCCGTCACCACAATTCTTCCCAGTTCTCCGGGCCGCGCCGGTTCATCGCTGTCAAGCTTTAAGATTTCAATGTAAAAATTGTACAGATCTACGGTATATTCCTTCTGATCACCCAGGCCGATGGCGATAAATCCATTTTCATTATTTCCATAAGAACGAACCGGAGAAAAACCAAAGATTTCCGTCAGAAGATCAAAGGTGGCATCCGGCAGCGCCTCTCCCATGGAGAAAATCATCTCCACATCCCAGCGGGAAATATCCACCTGGTGCTCCCGGATATAGCGCGCCAGCGCCGTCAGCGCACTGGAATAGCTGACCAGCACCTGGATCTTCTGTCTGCGGATCCGCTCGCAGATCTTCGCCAGGGAATCCTCCCCCATATTGGAAATGTCAATCATCAGCAGATTGTTTTTCAAAGACTTCCAACGGCTGATGGTATTTTTCCCCTCGATCCATACCCGGAATTCTCCCCGCTTCATCCCCATGCGAAAGCCATTCAGTTCCATACATGAAATAAAATTCATATTGATACGGTCCATCTTGTCTCCGTCACAGAGTACGGTAAACGGCGCGCCTGTGGAGCCGCTGGTGGAAAGACGATACGTTTTTTTCCCGCCTTCCTGCCATTCATCACAGAGGATCCTGTCAAAATTCTGATTATAGTCACTTTTATTCATCACCGGAAAATCTTCCAGTCTTTGCGCCTGCGCGTATCCCCGGTAAAATTCTGAATGGTTCTTTGCGAAACCCAGAATCGCTTTCAGCCTTCTGTCTTCATATTCCTGGCTGATACCCTCCAGGATCTCTCTTTTATTCACTTCTTTGAGCCGGTTCAGCCTGCCGCCGTGAATCCGGTCCAGCAGGTTGAACGCTGCGCGCCTTACCACTTCACCTGTCTGCATACCACTCTTACCTCCTGATCTTTCCATAGCCCAGAATAATTACCGCCGCCACCCGCAATACGTTTGCCGCCAGCGCAGCGTAAGAAAACCCTATGATTCCGTCCCGCATGGTGAAAAGAACCACCAGCACCGCCATGATCACCAGATGGGAGGTCTGCAGGATCAGCTGCCAGGTCTCGCCGGTGAAAGTCAGTACCAGAATAAAAAGAAATGCGGAGTACAGCGCCAGAACCTGCGTCAGGTTCACCACCGTCACCAGAGTGCTGACCGCATCATATAAATCCGGATAAAAGATCCGGATAAACAGGGGCGTTCCAATCTGACAACACAAAAAGAACACCGCTGCCACCAAAAATCCCGCTCCGGCAGCCAGAGTGAATTCTTTTTTATTCAGTGTTCTTTCCCGTCTGGTCAGATAGGAAATCACGATCGTATTGATGGGCGCCACCAGCAGCACCATGGTTTTCCCGATGAGAGAAACTACGTAATACCAAGTGACCGCTTCATTTCCCACCATATGCTTCAGCGCCAGCCGGTCCATATTCAGGGTGGTATTGGTGATCAGATAGGACAGCGTCAGAAAAAATCCTCTCACAGCAGCGGTACCAAAGTATGCGCTTTTCTTCCAGAACCTTCTGAAAACGCTTCCGGTGATTCCCACGTAAATCAGCGCAGCCCCCTCGCCCAGCAGGAAAATTAAAAACCAGTTCCCTGTCAGACGAAACAGGCCATAGCCTGCCAGATAACCGATACTGATCAGCGCATAATAAATAAAGTATTTCCGGTAATCCAGATTCAGCCGGTATTCCACATCGCCATAATACCGAAACGCCGTCATCAAAACGAGAAGCAGCGTCAGGGCCATGGTCAGACCGCCTCTCACCGAGGAGCCGGATCCCAGGATGGCAGCTACACCCCCCACGCCGGCAAACAACAGCAAAAGTCTGTCATAATCCCCGTTGGTCACGCTGCAGGTTCTGCGGACCACCAGGCGGCTGGTGTTCAGCGCCTGTCCCACAGAAGGACACAGGATACTGACCAACCCCATGATGTAAAGCACACTGCCCAGCTCTTCCTGCCCCATCCGGGCATTGAGAAGGGGATAGACGGCCAGCTGCAGAACGCCGTTCATCAGCAGCATGCCGCCCATGGTATAGGCTGTATTTCCCAAAATCTGTTTCCCCTGGGCTTTTTTCACCGTTTCTCCCCTGCTTTCCATCTGTTTTCAATGTATTTTCGTTTCCCGGAAGCCAGCACCGGAATCTCATCCACATATTCTACGGTAAGCTGTGCCCGTTCCCCCAGATACGGCCGGATCCGTCCCACGATATCATCCACATCTATTTCATCGCGGTCGCCGTTCAGCCACAGCGTATAACGCGCGGCGTCCTCCTGGATGAAGCGAAACTGTTTCACTCCTTTCACATCCCACATATTATTGGTGATGATATAGGGAGTCAGCGCTTTTCCGTCACAGTCGTAGATCAGATCGCTGCGCCTGCCGTACAATTCTGAAAGATACAGTTTGTATCTGCCGTTCTTCACCCTTTTCCTGGCCACCGCCGTATCCCCGTTGTCATACCGCAAAATGGGGAAAGCGTAGTTGTACAGATCTGTGATGACGATTCTTCCCAGTTCGCCGGGCTTAGCCGGTTCATCGCTGTCCATCTTCAGGATCTCATAATAGTAACTCTCCGTATCAATATGATATCCTTCCTCCACAGCGTCCTGGATCCCCATGATGCCGTTTTCCTCATTGGAGTACCAGGCTCTCACCGGACAATGGAACTGCGCCTGCAGATTCTTGCGAAGAGACGGGGCCATGGACTCGGAGATGGGAATGATGGCCGCCACCGCAAATCCACTGGTGTCTCTCCCGGTGCGGGTGATATAACGGCTGATCTGCTCCAGCGCGGAAGAATAGCCCACCAGGCATTTCACCTGTTTCTTTTCGATCTGCCGCAGCATCTGCTCCACTCCATCGTCATCCATATGAGAACTGTCCATCATGATCATATTCTCCATCAGAAGCTGCAGCCTGCCTTTTTTTACATTATTGACCCAGACACGGATGAAGGCTTCTTTCATACCGATGTAATAGCCTCCCGCCGCGCTCAGGAAAATGCCTCCCGCCGTATTGTGATCGATCTTGTCCTTATTCTGCACCATCGTCAGCGGCGTACCGGTGGAACCGCTGGTGGACATCAGCCGGTTGTCCTTCACATTTTTATAGGGCTGCGAAAGAAAATCGTCGTAATGCTGCCGGAAGGTGTCCTTGTTGACCACCGGCAGGCGGGACAGGGGCGTGTCCTCTCCAAAGTCCTGATAATATTTCGTCGTCCTCACCGCATGACGGATCAGTTTCCTGATCTTTTCTTCCGTCCCCGCGATGGATGTTCCGTTTTTAAAACTGTTCTGTATCTGATTGTAATACTTTCGCACCTTTGATCCCCGCAGGCCGTCCAGCATCCAGAACCCGTACCATCTGAGTTTCTCATCCAATGCCATCTATTTCACCGCCTCTTTCAGCACCCGGATCATCCGGTCGATCATCGCATCCGTCATGCCGGGATAGACGCCGATCCAGAAGGTATCCGTCATGATCTGGTCCGTCACCGTCAGATCTCCCGCGATGCGGTAGCCCCTGCCCTCTCTTCTCATCTGGTCAAAACAGGGATGCTTCGTCAGATTTCCGGAAAACAGCATCCTGGTCTGCACGCCCTGCTCTTCCGCATACCGCACCACTTTGTTCCGGTCACAGCCCTCTTTGCAGGTGATCAGGAAACCGAACCAGCAGGGATCGGAATTTTCACAGGGTTCCGGCAGAATGAAGGAATCCTGCAGATCCAGAAGCCCTTCTTTCAGCCGGGCAAAGTTCTCTTTTCGCCGCACCACAAAGGACGGGAATTTTTTGATCTGAGCACATCCCACGGCCGCCTGCATATCCGTCGCTTTTAAGTTATATCCGAAATGGGAGTATACGTATTTGTGATCGTATCCCACAGGCAGCTCCCCGTACTGGCGGTCGAAACGGTGTCCGCACAGATTGTCCCGTCCCGGCGGGCACATGCAGTCCCGTCCCCAGTCGCGCAGAGAACGGATGATCTTATGCAGCAGCGGATCATTGGTATAGACCGCTCCGCCTTCTCCCATGGTCATATGGTGAGGCGGATAAAAACTGGATGTTCCGATATCACCCACCGTACCGGTCAGGCAGGTTTTGCCATCCAGGGTATACGTACTTCCCAGGGCGTCGCAGTTGTCTTCGATCAGCCAGAGGTTATGGTCGTCACAAAACTGCTTCACCGCCTTTAGATCAAAGGGATTTCCCAGAGTGTGGGCCAGCATCACACCCTTTGTCTTTTCTGAAAGAGCAGCTTCCAGTCTGGTTACATCGATATTGTACTGGGGGATGGTCACATCCACAAACACCGGCACGGCGCCGTACTGTACCATAGGCGTCACCGTGGTGGGGAATCCCGCCGCCACCGTGATGATCTCATCGCCGGGACGTACCTGCCGCTCTTTCAGCAGGGGAGAAGTCAGCGCCATAAAAGCCAGAAGATTGGCAGAGGAGCCGGAATTCACCAAAGAACAGTATTTTACCTTCAGATATTTCGCAAACTCCGATTCGAATTCATCGGTATAGCGGCCTGCCGTCAGCCAGAATTCCAGGGCGCTGTCCACCAGATTCGTCATCTCCTCCCGGTCATATACCCGGGAAGCGTAAGGGATCCTCTCTCCCTCCTGATAAGGTTTTTTCTGATGGTACTGATCGCAGTAAGCCCCCACCATATCCAGAATCTGTTTCTTTGCCTCCTGCTCCGTCATATGTTCAAACATGTCATGCTTCCTCCATAAATTCTCTGATTTGCGCTTCCATACATGATGCCACATCGCCGCCGGAAGCGTATACCTGAAACCATTCCACCGTTTTCTTCACGGCCTCTTCAATATTCCAGCGGGGCTTCCAGCCAAATACCTGCCGCATCCTGGAACAGTCCAGTTTCAGGAAAGAAGCCTCGTGGGGACCGTCCTGTGACTGGCTGATCCAGGTCTGTCCTTTCCCCCAGGCCCGGCAGAACAGTTCCGTCAGTTCTCCGGTGGTGATACAGTCCTCATCCGAAGGCCCCACGTTATAGTACCCTGCGTATTTCCCGTCTTCATACTGCCTTTTCGCAATCAGAAGATAGGCAAAGAGAGGCTCCAGCACATGCTGGAAAGGCCGGATGGACCAGCGGTTTCTCACCTTCACCGGCTCGCCTGCCATGGCCGCCCGGATACAATCGGGAATAATCCGGTCGTTGGCAAAATCTCCTCCTCCGATCACATTGCCCGCTCTGGCCGTGGATACCGCTGTCCCGGAACCATCGAAAAAAGAATTCCGGTAACTGTGGGTTACCAGTTCCGAACAGGATTTACTGTTGGAATAGGGGTCATAACCATCCAGCGGATCTGTCTCCCGGTATCCCCATTCCCATTCCCGGTTTTCATATACTTTGTCTGTGGTCACATTCAAAAAAGAGCGCACTCCCCCCAGGGCGCGCACTCCTTCCAGAAGATAGACTGTCCCCATCACGTTGGTCTCATAGGTATAGACGGGATCCTTATAGGAATCCCGCACGATGGGCTGTGCCGCCAGATGAAAAACGATCTCCGGCTTTGCCTTCTCCAGCACCTGCCACAGATGCTCCTTATCCCGGATATCCCCTGTAACGGACTCGATCCGCTCTTTGACCTTACACAGCGGAAAAAGAGCCGGCCTGGTAGGCGGCTCCAGAGAATACCCGGTCACCTGCGCCCCGGCATCCGCCAGGATCTTCACCAGCCAGCTTCCCTTGAAGCCGGTATACCCCGTGACCAGCACTTTTTTCCCTTTATAAAAATCCAAATCTGTCATTATTTCCACACTTTCCATGGAGCCTGGCCGCTCTGCCACAGCTCCTCCAGTTTTTCTTTCTCCCGCATGGTATCCATACACTGCCAGAATCCATTGTGACGGTAGGCATTCAGCTGGCCCCTCCTGGCCGCCTCCTCCAGCGGATATTTCTCAAATACCGTATCATCGCCTTCGATCAGATCCATGATCTGCGGCTCCAGTACCATGAATCCGGCGTTAATCCAGCCGCCGTCTTCCTTTTTCTTCTCTTTGAAATTGGTGATGGTGCCGTCCTCCAGGATATCCAGTACGCCGAACCTTCCTCCCGGCTGGGCCGAAGTGATGGTGGCCATCTTCCCGTGGGAACGGTGAAAAGCCACCAGATCCCGGATATTCACATCCGAAACCCCGTCCCCGTAGGTCAGAAGGAAGGATTCGCCTTCCAGATAGTCTGCAATTCTTTTGATTCGTCCTCCGGTCATGGTATACAGCCCGGTGTCGATCAAGGTCACCTTCCAGGGTTCGGAAATATTATTATGAACAATCATCTTGTTGTTCTGGGTAAAATCAAAGGTAATATCACTGTTGTGCAGATAGTAATCCGCAAACCATTCCTTGATCACATGCTGCTTGTATCCGCAGCAGATGATAAACTCATTATATCCATAAAAGGAATATAATTTCATAATATGCCAGAGAATCGGTTTTTCCCCGATTTCAATCATTGGTTTCGGCTTCAGATGACTTTCTTCACTGATCCTGGTACCGAAACCGCCGGCCAGAATTACCACTTTCACGTTCTTTCTCTCCCATGCATTTCTTGTGCTGCAGAATATCGACATCCTACACAGCTTATTTTACATGATTTGCCCCTGTGTTGACAAGAGTATAAGAGTCGGAATCGTGACAACAATCGAATTTTCTCTGAAAGTAAATGCTTCCCTTTCATAATGCTCATATGCCATAAAGTAACACAAGAAAAAAACAGACAGCCCCCCTATCCCTGTACTGTACTTTACTTTACCTTACATATCATAACTCATAAATTTATGAGTGACTCATAAATTTGCTAATATCTTGTTTGCCATGAGTCGATTTTTTATAATAAGGACAGCTCAAGTGAACGGGCTAAAATCAGATTTGGAGGTAGTTCTCATGATGAATGAAAATGTTGTGAACCTGTTAAAGACGAGTATGTGGGATTTGGCGACTTGTGCAAATGGAGAGCCGAATGTTGTTCCTGTTGCATTTAAGGATATTACCGGGGACGGCAAACTGGTTGTCGGAGATGTATTTCTGGAAACCACTCTGAACAACATCAAGGCAAACAATGGCAAGATTGCTATTTCGGTGTACGATCCGCAAAATCTGGAAGGCTACCAGATCAAAGGCTCTGCCGAATATGTGTCCGAGGGTGCTGTCGTTGACACTTTCAAGGCCATGGTGGAGAAGATGTTCAACGGAGCTGCCACAGCAAAGGGAGCCTTGATTATCACGCCGGAAAAGGTGATTGTGACCACCCCGGGCGCAGACAATAAGAAGGTGCTGTGATTATCTGAACAAACGAAAAACCAAGCGGGGCGGGTACAGAGGCACACTTTACACCCGCCCTTATTGTAAGGAAAATGATGAAGTATAAAACAGCAAAAATTGACAGAACCAAATGCATTGGCTGCGGAAAGTGCGCGGAACTGTGCCATAGAAAGGCACCATGGTTGCAAAAAGATTATAACTCATTAATTTCATAGTAACTTTTAAACATCACAGTCAAATGATACAATGGGAAGCGAAAGGAGCCACGCATCATGTATCAGAAGAAAATGCAAGAGGATATTCGCTGCCCGTTGGAATATGGGCTTGAAGTTTTTGGTGGGAAATGGAAATCCAGAATCATCTGTGTATTGGCAGAAAAGAAGTTGTTGAGGTACAGTGAACTGCGACGCGAGATGGCAAATATTACGGACGCTGTTCTGGCAACTACGTTAAAAGAACTGATTGCTGATGAAGTCATAAACAGAAAACAGTTTGATGAAATTCCCCCGCGTGTAGAATGCTGTCCGACCGATAAGGGCGTTTCCGTCATACCAATCCTTAGAAGTATCTGTCAATGAGCCGGTATTTACCGTAATAAAGATTCAGAACTTTCCTTATCCCAATGCAAAAAGTGCAATTACCGAGGAGGAAATCATAATTGAGTGACCCGGATTTGGAACTGGCGGCAGGACATTCCGGGAAAGATAAAGAGAAAAAGCTGGAAACAGAGCCGATAGGAAAGCTGTTTATCTCATTAGCCATTCCCTCCAACATTTCCCAGATTGTCAATCTGCTGTACAGTGTCGTAGATCGAATGTACGTAGGATATATACCGGAAACAGGGACGGTTGCTTTGACCGCGTTAGGCGTTTGTGTGCCGATTATTACCCTCGTTTCTTCCTTTGCCAACTTGTCAGCAGCGGAGCCGCACCGCTTTCTTCTATACAACTGGGCAGCGGGCAAAAATCGCGGGCGGAACAGATTTTAGGCAATTCATTCACCGCCATACTTCTTATGGCTGTCGCCTTAACAGCCGTTCTTCTTATCTTCACAGAGCCAATTTTGAAAGTATTTAGTGCAAGCAAGATCACAATGCCATATGCGGCAGCTTATCTGCGTATTTATGCCTGCGGAAATGTTTTTGTGCTGCTGACGTTAGGGCTGAATGCGTTTATTACCGCTTCAAATTGTTGAAAAGAAAAACTTCCACTTGGGAAATGGAAGTTTTTCAGTACCCTTTATTCATAATGGTTTGAGGCCAAAGTATCGTATGTTGTCCTGGCAACATACATAATTCTATGCTGGCCAAGTCATTGTAGCACCTGTTATAGTTAGAGGAGATGACTGCGCATTAGTAAATCTTACTGAATAGTTTGTCGTTACATCTGCGGTGTAGTATTTATATCCAGATGGCCCTGTAACTATACTACTTCCCATCAAACTACTATTTTTTCTCATCTCTACTTTAATAGTGCCTGACTGTTTCAGTGTCCATGTAACTCTAATACGCTGTCCCGCATTCACAGGATAATTTGGGCAAACTAAAGCTTCTCCAATTCCAAGTGTAACTTGATTTCCAACTATAGTAACTCTTTTCATCTGACCTTTTGCACTTATAATATAACAATTTTCATTCAAAAGATTTACTTTAACTCCATTATTAATTTGTTCCTGATTTTTTACATTCGCTGCAAATACATTCATTGATGATGTTAATATCATTTGTGCCATCAGCAAT
This sequence comes from Candidatus Ruminococcus avistercoris, assembly GCA_019120315.1. GTDB lineage: Bacteria > Bacillota > Clostridia > Lachnospirales > Lachnospiraceae > Ruminococcus_G > Ruminococcus_G avistercoris. The sequence goes on along the minus strand of DWVJ01000008.1, from coordinate 55,507 downwards.
ACGCTCAAAAATTTCCATATTTTTTTCATGCTACCACTTCATTCCTTCCTATAATTAATTTATGCATCCAGGACTGCTAAATATAGATAACAACTTATCTTATATATTTGTGACATCTTTTTAAGACAAGCATATATTTTTTATTAGAATATTTTCCGAACACAGATTTTTTACGTAAAAGCAGTAATCACCCTCCTCTGTTATTTCCATATCCACTGAAAACTCCAGCTGTTCCTTTTCTTCCTGTTCTTCACAGCTATCGTTTACCGGATAAAATTCCCCCTGATAAACATACCCCATTTCCAGCGCCTGATCGATTCTTATATTGTGTCGATAGTAAAACAGACTTTCCGTCTGAAATGACAGATGTACTTTGTCCCCTTTCTCCAGATTCCATCCCTGAAGGATTTTCTCTTTTTCTTCTCTGGCAAGTGTAACCGTCCCGCCTATGGGAAGGCGGATCTCATGGGAAGGTGTGCCCCAGGTTACCTCCTGTACGAGTCCTGTCTTCTCACTGCTTTTGAAAACAAATCCCCGAGAAGCCGTCACCGCAGTCACACTGAGCAGGAAAAGCGCTGCAATCAGAACAACTTTTCCTTTTCTCATCTTCCCTTGCTTCCTCTTGGGTATGTATTTCCCTTTGCCGAATATAAAATCTGTTTCGTACTGATTCGCCGTAACCAAAGCCCTGTACAGTTCATCTTTCTGATTCATACAGTTTCCTCCCTTCTTCCCAACGCCCGGCCAGTTCCTTTCTTGCCCGTTCCAGTCTCTTACGGACTGTGGATTCTGTAATTCCCAGCAGACTGCCGATCTCACTGTTGGAATATTCTTCCACATATTTTAAAGTCAGAATATCCCGATAAATGGGTGACATATCAAGGAGAACCTTCACCAAATCTTCCTGTTCTCCCAGATCGTACCGGTCATAAACCCACAGCTGCGGCAGATGGCAGATCACCTCATCCTCTATGGCACTTTGCTTTTTTCGTTTCCTTTCCCGATACAGATTAATCGCCGTATTTCGAACTACAATCAGCACAAAGGAACGCGTCCTGTTATCCTCCGCTTCCGGAATCTGATCCATCCGGGAAATGATCTTCAGGAAGGCATCATGAACACAGTCCTGTGCCCCCGGCGCATCTCCCAGGATCTGCAGCGCCACATGATACATCGGCTGATAATATCGCTGATAGATCCGCTGGAATTTGTCTTTCTCCCGCTCCGACTCCAGCATCGTCATATAAAAAAGCATTGTATTTTCCCCCTGAAATAAAAGAATCCTCTTGTTGTTTCTATTTATAACAAACAACAGAAGGATTCTGTGACATTTCATTTTCTAAAACACCTGCGATTTCAGGCAGAAAACGCTCATCTTTTTTCCCCGGCCAGCAGCATATAGGAAACCTTTTTCATCTCCTCCGGCTGCAGACAAAGCCCTATCTGGCGCTGAGCGCCTTCCAGCCCCAGGTCAAAAATCATCTGCACATACATCTGAGTCAGAGCTTCGCGGACATCCAAAAATTCCGTCTGGATGAACCCCGCGCAAACAGCCAGGTCAAGCCAGGTTTCCCGGGTATACAGACTGCGCACCATCCTCTTCCCGGAAGGCATCCCTCCGCGCTGCCACAGATCGCTCAACAGCAGCTTCCCCTGGGGAACCAGCACCCGCCCCGCCTCCCGAAAGGCCTTTTGGGGATCCGAAAAGACAGAAAAAGAACACTCGGACACCAGGACGTCGAAGGATCCATCCCCGAAGGGGAGCGCTTTCGCATCTGCAGTCATAAATGTGAGCTCCGGATATTTCTCCCGGCATTCGCTGATCCGCGCTTCTGAAAGATCCACTCCGATGATGCTTGCACCGAATTCCCGTGCAAGCAGCGCTGCCGTCTCTCCCCTGCCGCAGCCAACTTCCAACACCCGCCGGTTTTTCAGTTCGCCTCCCAGTGACAGAAGCTGTCTGGTCAGAAGCGTTCCTCCCGGTCGGAGGGATCTGTATTCACTGGAATACTCCATTTTCCTTCCCCTTTCTCACTCTCATGCGTTTCTTGGGACTTCGCTTTTTAACATCTTCAATTCTTCCAGCGAAATACAGTTGGGAATGCTCCCTGATTTCACTGCATTCACACACTCCATGTAATCCATCCACATAACGGATTCCACTTCTTCTTTTTGCAGACGCAGCTTCGTGATATCGATCTCTTCCCACAAAAGATAGACCCGGCTGACCTGCCGGTCTTTGAAGAGTTCCCCGTGAAACACCTCATCCCAGCAAATCCGGCGCAGTCCTTTATCTTCCAGTTCCTCCGGCCGCGCAGTTACTCCCAGTTCTTCTTCCAATTCCCGCAGAGCAGATTCCAGATAACCGCAGCCCGCCGGAATATGGCCGGCGGAAGAGATATCGTAGCAGCCGGGATGAGAATCTTTCTTGGCGCTTCTTTTTTGCAGCAGCAGATCCATCCCGCTTTTTCGATTTTTTCTGGCGATCCATACATGGGAAGTCCGGTGAAGCAGCCCTTCCCGGTGTATCAGGGCGCGCTCCTTTACCTCCCCCGTAGGATTCCCCTTTTCGTCCACAATGTCCAGCAGTTCCATCTTCTTTCTCCTCCTCTTATCCTTTGAAATGAACCGTGATGGAACAGATTTCCGCAATAGTTCCCACCCGCATATTCGGACCGAAGACCCCCACTCCGGAGGTGACAATACTGTGCATATCATCTTTTTTCAGATACCCGCAGGCATTTTCCCACATCATAGCAGTGAGGATATTGCCAGGAAACATCTGCCCGTCGTGGGTGTGCCCGCACAGATCCAGATCTGCTCCGGCATCAGCCAGTTCCTGCAGCTCCCCTGGCTCATGATCTATCACAAAAATCGGCTTTGACAAGTCCAGCCCCGACGTAATCTCTCCCGGCGTCCGGCGCACCGTGATTCCCCGCCCGGGCTTCTTGGCATCCGGCCGTCCGTAGAGAACGATCTCGTCGGCAATCATCACACTTTCATCACGCAGCAGTGTAATCCCAGCCTGTTCCAAAAATGCATCCATCCGGATGTCGCTTTCTTTTTTCCCTTTGCTCCTGAACGTAAATCCGGCCAGAATTTTCTCCTGAATATCATGGTTCCCATAGCAGGCATAGACGCCGTACCTGCTCTGTATACCCTTTAGAATGGATGCCAGTCTTTCCGGATTCTCCAGCGCCTCGTACTCATTATCAAAGATATCACCGGCGATCACCACCAGATCCGGATCTTCCCGATTGATTTTCTCTACCATCCGTTCCATATGACGGCATCCGATATTGTAGCCCATATGCAGATCGGCCGCCAGCACGATTTTCATCTCATCTATAGACTTCGTTTCCTTTTCCACGGTAATCTCATATTCCGTAGTCCGGATGATCCGCGCATTGACAACGCCCCAGAGACTGACCGCAGTGATCAGCAAAATGCAGAACCCGCCGGCCAGGACAAACGTACGGGGTGAACGCAGTTTTTCCTGATTGACCCATCTGCATCTTTTCAGGAAAAAGCGCAGGATATCGGCAGCCGCCACTGTCAGTATCACATAGGCCAGCACTCCCAGCCAGTAATTGCCCACATGCATAAAAAAACGCTTCGCCTCTCCTGCCGGCAGTAAAAAACCTGCCAGCAGAGCGCTGGCGAAAAAAAGATAAATCACGGATATCAGGATCTTTACCCGCCGTTTGCCCAGACAAGGATGAACGGCTTTCAGCCAGCGAAACAGCCAGCGGATAAGATAAATATTAACTAAAATATACACCGGCGATAAAAAAACGGCAATCATGATGGTATATTCCTTTCCGCCTGCCACGCCATATGGTTTCTTTGATCATAATCAGTGATTCCCTTTCCCGTATTGGGGAATCTGGCAGACCATGCCGTATCTCCTGCAAACAGAATTACCAATGCAGCACAGATCGGAATCAGAACGTTTTTTGGAATCTTCCGGATCCAGTTATCAAGAACAGGAGCCGCCACATACACAAACGCCATGCCGCCTATGCCAAACACAAACAATCCCTCCGCACAGATTCTTCCGTTGAGATTCAGGAAGTATCCGCTGTAATCCCACCATTTTTTCCCGTCGTGAAGCGTCTCCAGCAGCCAGGATGTACTATACTCCACGACACCGCACAGCAGAACAATCAGCATAAATTCCAGGGCGGGACGCTTTCTCGCTCTGTGAAGCAGCGTCAGGATCAAAATCCCGCCGCTGCCATAGATGGGGAGCCACGGTCCGTGCAGGACGCCGCGATTGACAAAGGTACCATCGGTAATCAGATGGAGACTTACTTCCCATCCCCATCCCACAAAGGAAAAAATGAAAAACAAAAGAATCAAAGAACAAACGGAATAGTGGCGCAGATAATAAATAATTTCAATCCACTTTCTCTTCTCTTCCTCTGCTATGGGAAACAGCCGTCCCGGATAAACCTTCTTCTCCACTGCCGCCTTCAGCGCCATGATCTGCAGCTGCTTGGCCTGCCCTCTTTCATATTCCCGTTCTTTCGGACTGTATTTCAGCAGAATCCCCAGGTATTCTGCAAAAAATCTTGCTATTCCCTTTCGCTCTGCGAATGTTTCCTCAGGCTGCTCCATAGCGGCAAAAACATCCGCATATGCCAGGCGAAGCGTTTTGTCTTCCGGCTGTTCATACAGATACCGGTCATGAAGGATAGCTATATTTTCCACCCGTTCATCCAGGGCAAGTTCCCTTAAACGAACGTAATATTCACAGAAAACAGCGTTTCTGTAAGGCGTTACAAACAAAACATCCGACAGTCCGAACGTTGCCATGCCCAGTATATACCAGCCGATAAAAGACAGATCCAGCACAAAACATTCCCATTTATGACCGTTCATCATCCTTCTGGACAATGTAATGGCCTCTTTTGCTGTGACATCCGGATTTTCTGCCACAATATAAGGTACCAGAAAATAAGAATAGTGCTTAATAATGCCCCCCACGATGGTAAACGTCCACAGAAAACGTAAGATCCATTCCACAAACAAGACCCTGGCCGCCTTGCACCATCGTTTCACCCGCAGGAGAAACAAAAAGCGCTGAAAAGGTACTTTTTCATATGTCCGGCTCTCCAGAAAAATCCGCGCAGACACCACGCAGAACAGATTCTGGACAAAAAACCAGAAAACAAATACCACCGCCAAACCAGCCAGCACCATACACCATTCGCCAACTGTCTGCGATCCCACGAAGGAATTTATGGCGGCTGCCAGCCTTCTCTCAAAGGTTCCGGAAGTAATACCGTTAATCAACGGCCCAAGTACCCCCCTTCTCGGGGCGCTTCCATCCGCAGCCGTTTCCGGAATCTGCAGATGGAGCACACTGTCAAAGTTGGAAGATTCCGAACTTAAAAACAGCGCGATCAGACATACCGCCACAAACAGCAGATAATGTTTTTTTAAAGATTTTCTGGCCTGTGCTTTTATCTCTTTTCTCATGTTTCCCCTCTCATATATGACGATTTTTCCTCTTCGTTCTTTTCCATCATACAGGATTTTGCGAGGATTACAAGAGATCTGCATTTAATTTAAGAATTTCGTAAGAAAGGTCAGCGCTCGACCGTCAAAATCTTCTCACATCACCACTTCATATCCTTCCCGTGACAGTGGAATCACGCGGCTGGCGTATTGCGGCTGTTCCTCCTGATAACGTGTGATCACAGAGTAATCCCCCCAGAAGTGCATGGGAAATACGGTTTGGACGTCGATCTGCCCCAGAAAATAATCCATACCCAGCCGGTACCATTCCTCCTGGCGGGGATCCAGAGGAGCAAAAGCAACATCAATCTGTCCGGCCTTTTCCTTTAAAAGTCCGATTTCCCGCTGGTAACTGGCCGTCATATTATTGTATTCCTGTTTGGATTCTCCCTTCCAGACCCACCAGTTCAGATCGCCGGCATGGTAAATTTTCTTCCCCTGATACTCTGCCAGAAACGCCACTCCGCAGTCTGTGGAATGGCAGGTATAAAGTCGAATGTCCTCTCCGCATCCGTCTTTTGTCTGCCAGGACTGATGCGGTTTCAAAAATGTCACCCTGCCGCTTTCTTTTTCCGATAGACCGCACCGTTTCACTTTGTGGCGTACCTCTGAAGCCAGAATATACTCCACCTGGGGATAATCGGCAAATCTTTCGAAAATCTGCGGATTAAAATGATCCCCATGGCTGTGGCTGACAAACACCAACACCTTCTTTTCGGGAGAAACATATGGAATCTCTCCCCTGTAGTAGTCAAACAGCCACACACAATTTTCCCACTCCATTAAAAAACCACTATGGCCGATATAGGTCACTTTCATAACGTTCCATCCCTCCTACGTGTACTCTCCTGTACGATCAGCCGGCTGTCCAGCTTCACTTCTTTTTGCACGGCATCTTTTCCCTTTTCCATCAGTTCCGTCAGCAATTGAGCAGCTTCCCTGCCTGCTTCTTCAAAATGCAAATGTACCGTCGTCAATGCCGGATCTGTCACGCGGGACAAAGTACTGTCCCCGATCCCTGCGATCTGTATATCATCCGGCACTCTTTTCCCGGCAGATTTGATGTATTGCAGCGCGCCGACAGCGATGGTATCAGTGGCACAGATGACGGTATCCAGGTCAGGATCCCTTTGCAGAAGTTCCTGCGCCTGCAAAAAGCCAGATTCCATCTGAAACTGACATTCCAGGATATTCTCCTTTGGAAGAATCGCCCCGGCAGCAGCCGCTGCGTCCAGTACGCCGCGCAGTCTTTCCCTGCCAACGGCTTCGTCCTGTTGGGTTACACCCAGATAACCAAAGCGGCGGCCGGCTCTTGCCAGGTACTCCGCCAGATTTCGTGCCGCCTGATAATCATCGTGATAAACACAGGAATAACCTTTGAGATATTGGCTCAAAATAACAATGGGAACGGAAAGATTTTTCAGCGCCTTCCGGTGTTCTGCTGTAAAAATAGTCCCCAGCAGAATAATACCGTCCACGTGGTTTTCCCGGAACAAAGTCAGGAAACGCAGTTCTTCTTTTTCCTGGTTATCCGTGCAGGCCAGTAAAATCTGATATCCTTCCCGGGACAGCGCGCTGCTGATTCCCGATACCATACGGCTGATGGAATCCGAATTGATTTTCGGAATAATCACTCCCACGAAATTGGTTTTTTTACTGCGCAGCGTCTGAGCGGAACTTAAAGGCCGGTATCCTGTCTCTTCGATAACCTGCCGGATCCTGACTTTTTTCTCTTCGCTGACGTACCCCTGATTCAGATAACGGGACACGGTCGCCCGGGATACCCCTGCCAGTCTGGCAATTTCATTAATATTCATACCGCAGCTTCACTTTCTTTCTTATTCATACAGATACGAGAACGATTTCACAAAAATTTTAGCATCTGCAAACCAGGATGTCAACGCAAGACCCTGCCATTGATCATCTGCACTATTGCACAAAAAAGAATAGTAAATTTTGTCTGGTATTTCTGTTTACTTTTTGACCATCTTCCGTTACAATAAAATCATCTTATGAGAACGTTCTCATATAAAAAAATGATTCTCCAACAAATTCTTTTATTTATAAGTTTTTTATATATGAGAACGTTTTCATTATATTTTAAAATGTAGGAGGGAAAAAATATGGATTATGGAAAAGCGGCAAAGGAAGTCTGCGACCATATCGGCGGCCGGGAAAATATCATCTCCGCCGCACACTGCGCCACCAGACTGCGTCTGGTGATCGCGGACAATAAAAAATGCAGCAAAGAAGCGCTGGAAAATATCGATGGAGTAAAGGGGGTGTTTGAAGCAGCCGGACAGCTGCAGATCATCTTTGGTACCGGCACGGTCAACAAGGTTTACGATGAATTCGTCAAACTGACCGGCATCAGCGAAGCCAGCAAAGACGAGGTGAAACAGGCGGCAGCCAAAAAACAGAATCCATTCAAACGGGCCATCAAAACGCTGGGAGATATTTTCGTACCCATTATTCCCGCCATCGTCGCCAGCGGACTTCTCATGGGTCTTCTGGAAGGTCTGGCCAACGTATGGCCGTCCATGACGGAATCCGGAACCTATACGATCATCCATCTGTTCAGCAACGCGGCTTTCGTCTTTTTGCCCATTCTGATCGCCATCAGCGCTGCCAGAACCTTTGGCGGCAATCTTTTCCTGGGCGCCGTCATCGGTATGATTATGATCCATACGGATCTTTTGAATGCCTGGAGCGTAGCCGGCATGGATCCCGCTGACATCCCCACCGCTTCCGCGTGGTTCGGACTGTATGACATCAATCTGGTGGGCTACCAGGGACACGTGATCCCCGTAGTCATCGCCGTGTGGCTGATGTCAGCCCTGGAAAAGAAACTGCACAAAATTGTACCGGAGATCATCGACCTGTTCGTCACCCCTCTGGTGACGGTACTGGTAACCGGCTACCTGACACTGACGGTCATCGGTCCGGTCTTTTCCACCATCGAAAACTACGTTCTGGCCGGAGCCCAGGCACTGATTGCCGTTCCCTTCGGTATCGGCGGCTGCCTTATCGGCGCCGCCTATGCTCCCACCGTGGTGGCCGGTGTTCATCATATGTACAACGCCCTGGAAGCCGGCCTTTTAAGCAGCACCGGATTAAATACCTGGATGCCGCTGGCCACAGCCGCCAATGTGGGCCAGGGAGCCGCCGCACTGGCGCTGGCGCTGAAAACAAGAAATAAAAAGACGAAATCCATCGCGCTTCCCGCATCCCTTTCCGCTTTCCTGGGGATTACAGAACCGGCTATCTTCGGCGTCAACATCCGCTACATGAAACCCTTTATCGCCGGCTGCATCGGCGGCGCCTGCGGCGGTCTGGTGGCCGGACTGTTCAAAGTAGGCGCTACCGCTTACGGCATCACCGGCATTTTCGGTTTTCTGATCACCACCGATTATGCTTTCCAGTATGCTCTGGTGATGCTGGTATCCTTCGCTGCCGCTTTTATCGTTTCCTGGATCTTATACCATGACCCGAAAACAGCGACAGACGTACCTGTTCCCGAAACCGGACACACAGAAGAAAAGACAGCAGCCCTGCCAAAAGGAAATCCGGCATCCACCATCGTCGGCAGTCCCATGGAGGGCCGTTCTATCCCGCTGTCCGAAGTCCCCGATGATACCTTCGCCTCCGGAGTACTGGGAAAGGGCATGGCTGTCATACCGGAAAGCGGAAACATCGTCTCTCCCGTCAACGGAACCGTCACAGTCCTTTTTGACACCGGCCATGCCATCGGCATAACTTCCGAAGACGGTATGGATCTGCTGATTCATGTGGGTATCAACACAGTGGAATTAAAGGGAGCCCCCTTCACCGCTCATGTTTCCCAGGGCGATACCGTGAAAGCCGGACAGCTGCTGCTGACTGCCGACCTGGAGCAGATCCGTCAGGCCGGTTACGACACGACCACACCGGTGATCATCACTAATTCCGACAGCTATAAGCAGGTTGTCATGACTGCAAAACCGGGAGATATTTCTTTTATGGATCCGATACTGGAGGTGGAAAAGGCAAATGAATGAAACGAATGAAACGTATCGACTTTATTTTCATCTGACGCCGCCCGCCGGCTGGCTCAATGATCCCAATGGATTATGTGAATACCGCGGCAGATATCACGTTTTTTTTCAGTATGCGCCAGAAAGCCCTCTGGGCGGGCGCAAATTCTGGGGGCACTATGTGTCCCCGGATCTGATCCGCTGGAAGTTCCTCGGAACGGCGCTGTGTCCTGATACGAAATGGGACCGGGACGGAGTCTATTCCGGCAGCGCTTTCACCGAAGACGGTTTTCTGGAACTGTTTTATACGGGAAATGTAAAAGAAAAGGGAGATTTTGATTATATTTCTGCTGGCAGAGGGGCAAATGTGTTGTATACTAAAAGCAGCAGTGGAGAAACCTTTAAAGAGAAAAATCTGCTGCTTTCCAACGAAGATTATCCTGCATCCTATACCTGCCACGTGCGGGATCCCAAAGTGTGGAAAGAAAACGGACAGTATTATATGATTCTGGGCGGCCGCCGGAAAAATGACCAGGGCGCTGTCATGATCTATTCTTCACCGGACAAAAAAACCTGGTCGCTGTGCAGGGAAATGTCCACCCGTGAGCCTTTCGGCTACATGTGGGAATGCCCGGATCTTTTTGAGATGGCAGGAACCCGTTTCCTCTTATGCTGCCCCCAGGGTCTGGAGGCGCAGCAGGAGCGGTACCAGAATCTGTATCAGTCCGGTTATTTCGTCTGTGACGATTTTACTCTGGAGGACCAAAAGGATTATGTCTGCCATCCCGCAAACTTCCGGGAGCTGGATTACGGCTTTGACTTCTATGCCCCGCAGACCTTCACCGACCAGCAGGGACGCCGTATCCTGATTGGCTGGGCCGGTATGTCCGAAGAGGCGGATTATGGAAATGATCCCATTATCAAAGAGGGATGGCAGCACTCCCTGACCGTCCCCCGCCTGCTGTCTTTTTCCGATGGGATTCTGCGTCAGTATCCTGTCCCGGAACTGGAACAGCTGCGCAGCCGGAAGCTTTCTCTGGACAGTGACTTTATCGAAGCGCCGGCCTTTGATCTGTGTCTGACTTTCGGCGGTTCTGATCAGTCTGTGCGTCTCAATGATGATCTGATCCTGACCTGCCAGAAAGGACTGGTGACTCTGACTTTCTTAAACGGTACCGGATGCGGAAGAACTTCCCGCTGTGCACGGCTGAAACAGCCGGACGGCCATATGGAAAATCTGCGGATTTTAAAGGATACCTCTTTGCTGGAAATTTACATCAACGATGGAGAACTGGTATTTACCACGAAGTACTTCCCCAAAAATACGAACCGCACCGCCGTCACGGTCACCGGAACCGTTCTGGACGCGCAGTTCTGGGAACTTCGCAGGATGGAGGTAGAAACAGATGAAAACGAAAAAAAATACTCTGCTGGCAATCGGTGAAGCACTGATTGATTTCATTCCCGGACAGACCGGAAAACACATCAAAGACGTATCGTCTTTTCACCCGGTAGTGGGCGGCGCGCCTGCCAATGTCTGCGGCGCTTTCGTCAAACTTGGCGGCCGCGCCCGGATGATTACCCAGCTTGGCATGGATCCCTTCGGCGATAAGATACTGGAAGATTTCCGCCGCTGCGGCATCGGCTGCGAGGCAGTCAGCCGGACAGAAAAAGCCAATACTTCACTGGCTTTCGTAGCGCTGAAAGAAGACGGAAACCGGGAATTTTCTTTTTACCGCAAACCCGGAGCCGATATGCTGCTGGAGCCTTCCCGGATCTTGCCTGACTGGTTTGACGATGGCTTCGGCCTGCATTTTTGCTCTGTGTCTCTGGGAGATTACCCCATGAAGGAATCTCACCGCAAAGCCATCTCTCTGGCAGAAAAAGCCGGTATGCTGATCAGCTTCGACCCGAACCTGAGAAGACCTCTCTGGAATGACGATGAAGCTTTAAAAAAAGCTGTTCTGGAATTCCTTCCTCTGGCAGATGTACTGAAACTTTCTGATGAGGAATTGTTTTTCCTCACCGGCTGTCACGATATCGAAGAAGCCAGGCCTTTACTCTTCCAGGGACGGGTACAGCTGATCGTCTACACGGAAGGCGCAAAAGGCGCTTTTGCCTGCACCCGGGAGGCCTGTGCCCAGTCCCCTGGCATATCGGTAAAAGCAGTCGATACCACCGGAGCCGGCGACGCCTTTATCGGCTCTTTCCTGTATCAGCTTTTCAGCCGGGGGCTTGATGCAAAAACCCTTTCCACCCTGTCTGCCAGGGAGCTGGAAACCATGCTGGACTTTTCCAACCGTTACTGTGCCTGCAGTGTGCAAAAGGAAGGAGCCATCGCCTCCTATCCCGCTGCCGGAGATATGCAGTGTCCGTAAACTGCCGGAAGGAGCGCCGTCGGCGCTCCTTCCCTTTTCTTTTATTCTCCTACAGAACCGCCTCCACCAGCGTTCTGGTATATTCCGTCTTAGGCTGCATAATCACCTCATCCGGCGTCCCCTCTTCCACGATTTTCCCTTCATACATAACCAATACCCGATCACAGAAATTCTGTACCAGAGCCAGATCATGGCAGATAAACAGGCAGGCCATTTTCTGCTCTTTCCTCAGCTGCGTCAACAGTTCCACAATCTGTCTTTGTACGGTGACATCCAATGCGCTGGTGGCCTCATCGCAGATCAGGATCTCAGGCTGCATCGCCAGGGCTCTGGCAATGGCCGCTCTCTGACACTGACCGCCGCTGACCTCATGGGGATACCGCCCGGCAAATTCTTCCTTTAAACCGCATCTTAGCAAAAGTTCCCGCACCTGCCGTCTGGCCTCCTGTCTGGAAATCCCGCTGTTTCGCAGACCTTCACCGATCCCGTCTCCCAGCGTACGCCGCGGATCAAAGGATGCAGCCGGCGACTGAAACACCATCTGAATCCGCTGGTAAATCTGCCGCAGACGTTTCCCTCTCACCTCTGTAATGTCTTCCTGCCTCAGCAGGATCCTGCCGGAATCCGCCTTGATCAGCCGGGTAATCATCCTTGCCGCCGTACTTTTCCCCGAGCCCGATTCTCCTACGATACCCAGGATTTCTCCCGGATACAGGCAGAAACTCACATTTTTCACCGCTGCCAGATCTTCCTGTCCGCCTCTTTTAAATATCTTGGTCAGATTTTTCACTTCAAGTACAGGTTCCATCTATTTCCTCCGAAGCCGGGGCGCTGCCAGAAGCAGTTCCCGGGTATAAGCTTCCCTCGGTTCCCGCAGTACTTTTTCTGCTTCCCCGTATTCCACTGCTTCTCCTTCCCGCAGCACCAGTACCGTATCCGCCATGGCAGATACCACACCGATATTATGGGTTACCAGAATAATGGACGTACCGTATCGCCTGCGAAACAAAAGCATTTCTTCCACCATCTGTTTTTGTACCGTCACATCCAGCGCACTGGTCGGTTCATCCGCCAGCAGTACGGAAGGATTGGGCAGCATGGCCATCGCGGCGCCGACACGCTGCTTCATACCGCCGGATAATTCAAAGGGATAACTTTCCAGAATCCTTTTGCTGTCAGAAAATCCCAGACTGGCCAGCAGTTCGCCAGCCCGCCGGTCCGACTTCTGACGATTCAGTTTTTCATGCGCTGCCAGACTTTCGTATATCTGATCCCCTATGGTACGGACCGGGCAAAGGGAATCACCGGCATCCTGGAAAATCATACCTATTTTCGCCCCACGGATCAAACGCATCCTGCGTTCCGGTACTTCCGGAAGATTCTGTCCTGCAAACCAGATATCTCCCTTCGTCACCATCCCGCCCTGTCCCAGTATCCCCAGCGCCGCCCGGATCAGCGTGCTCTTTCCGGAACCCGATTCTCCCACAATACCCAGAATTTCTCCCGGACAGAGGGAAAAGCTGATATCCCGGACAGCCGGTCTGCCGTTATAACAGATTTCCACCGAATCATAGATCAGTCTTTGTTCCATCTATCCACTCCATCCTCAGTTGATATCCAGATCTGCCGTGATCTCATAGTAATCGCAGGGATGAGCCGTAAGCCCGGTCACATTGGCTCTGGAAATCATGGTCATCCGCAGATGGGAACAGAACACATAGGCGTTGTCGTCCAGGATAATCTGCTGCATCTGCACCGCAAGTTCACTGCGTTTTTGTACGTCAAAAGTCTTTGACAGCTCCTCTGCCAATTCTTCCAGCTGATCATTGTGGTAATGACCGTCATTCTGTGCGGAGTCATCCAGGCAATGATAGTTGAAAAAGTACTCCGGATCTCCCGTGGGCGCCGTCACAAAAGCGCTCACGTAGATATCCCATGCGGAAGTATCCACCCGTATACTGTTGTGATCCGCCGTGCTGTTAATCTCCACATCAAAGCCAATATCACCCAGCGTGGCCTGAGCCGCTTCCGCCAGCAGCGGCAGTTCCTGCCGGCTGGGATAGGTCAGCCACCGCAGCGTCAGTGTTTTTCCGTCTTTCTCCCTGACGCCGTCGCCATCTGTATCCTTCCATCCGGCCTCCTCCAGGATCTTCGCAGCCTTTTGGGGATCATAGGAATCCTCCCTCACCGCTTCCCCGCCGAAAGTAAAGCTGTCGGGATATACGCCTGTGGCCGGATATCCGTTTCCGCCCAGCAGCGTTTTCACAAAACTTTCCTTGTCAATTCCCAGCACGATCGCTTCCCGTACCGCCGGATCAGATGTGATCTCGCTTTCATAATTCATGGCGCCGAAAAAGACCCGGCTGGTGGCTGTGCTGCTGAATGTATACTGATCGTTGTCAAAAAGAGGATAGCTGGCATAAGGCATACCGTAAGCCGCATCGATCTCGCCGGACTGCAGCGCCATGGTCAGCGTATCACCGTCGGAAATAGTGCGCACAGTAATCCTGTCAATCTTCGGTTCGCCATCCCAGTAATTTTCGTTTTTTACCAGTTCCAGACGGGTATCTGTCTCCAGAGACACCGCCTGGTAAGGCCCCGTACCGACGACGATTCCTTCCTCGCTGATTCCGGCGTCCATATCGATGATACAACCATAGGGATCGGCCAAATAATTGATCAGCGCCGGCACCGGTTCCTCCGTCCGGATCGTCAGAGTCTGTCCATCCGCTGTAATCTGCGCTATATGCAGATCGCCGGCTGCCCGCTCATGATCCGCTGTCAGCGCGTCCAGACATTCCTTTACCGCCTCGGCATCCATGGGACGTCCATTGGAAAATGTCACGCCATCCCGCAGCGTAATCACCCAGGTCAGCTCATCCGGATTCTGATAGTCGGTGGCCAGCCAGGGTTCGATTTCCATGGTATCTGAAAAACGAAACAGCGTCTCCCCCACGCCGTAACGGATACAGGGCCAGCCTCCGCTGTCTTTATGGGGATTGATGTCTGCCTCGCCGTTCTCGGCATTAAAAGTTGTATCTCCGAAAATAAAGGTCTTTTCTTGGGCTTCTCCTTCACTTTTGGCAGTCTCTTCCTGTCCCTCCTGCGCGCCGGGACTGCAGGCTGTCAGAAGCGATGCCGTCAGAACCGCTGCCAGCAGCAGAGCGCTTTTCCTCTTTTTCATTATCTTTCCTCCTCGTCATCCTTGTCTGCTTCCATTGCCGGGATCCGCATAATCCCGGATCGTATCTCCCAGCAGGTTAAACAATACAACAGAAATAAAAATGGCAATACCCGGCGTCAGCACCGTCCAGGGATAAGTCTGCAGCATACTTCTTCCTTCGCTCATCATACTTCCCCACTCTGCCGTGGGCGGTTTTGCGCCCAGCCCCAGAAAAGACAGGGCCGCAATCTCCATCATCATGGTCCCGATATCCAGCATGGCTGTCACCAGCACCGGCCCGATGATATTGGGAAGAATATGGCAAAACAAAATCTTCAGCGGCGTGCTCCCCGCAAGACGGGCTGCCGCGATATACTCCGAACTTTTCACCGCCAGGGTCTGTCCCCTGGCAATCCTCGCATATTTGGGCCAGCTGATCACCGCCAGGGCAATCACGGCATTTCCCACGCCGCCGTTTAAAACAGCCGCAATCGCCAAGGCAAACACCAGACCCGGAAATGCCAGACAGATATCTGCGATGCGCATAATGATACTGTCCGCCGCCCCCTGAATGTAACCGCAGATCATACCGATCAGAGTCCCTGCGGCTGCAATCACTGCTACCAGGATCAGCGCGGAAAATATGCTGACCCGGGCACCGACGATCACCCTGGAAAGCATATCCCTTCCATACCGATCCGTACCAAAAAGATGACCGGCTCCCGGCGGCTGAAGCGCCGCAGAAAGATCCTGCTGATTGGGATCGTAAGGACATAGCGTTTCAGCAAATATGGCCGCCAGAATCAACAGGAGCACCAGCGCTCCGAACAGGATCAGCCTGGCTTTGGTGTGATTTTTTTTTCTTCTCTGCCCGCGAACTGTTACCTTACCGCTGCTCATGCGTCCTCACCTCCCGGCCGGATTCTGGGATCCAGCAGACTGTAAGTCAGATCAGTGACCAGATTGACCGCCACATAGATCAGCGCCATCCAGACCACATAGGCCTGGATGACGGGATAATCCCGCATATTAATGGCGTCCACTGCCAGCTTTCCCACCCCGTCCCACATGAAAATGGATTCCACGATGGCCGTTCCTCCCAGGAGATTTCCAATGGAAAGGGCCAGCAGCGTGAGGATCGTAACCAGCGCCGCCCGCAGCACGCTTTTTCGCATCGTCACAGAAAATTTCACGCCCCTGGCCTTTGCCCCTGTCACATATCCTTTACTCAGTTCATCCAGCACCGCGGCCCGCACCTGCCGCAGATATTTGGCTGACATGGCAATGGCCAGCGTAAGGGTGGGCAAAGCCGCGCTGCGCAGACTGATCCCTTCTGAAATCACCGGAAACACCCCCAGCCGGATGGCAAAAAAATACATCAGCACCAGAGCTACAAAAAAATTAGGCAGGCTGTTGCCGATAAAGCTGCATACCCGGATCAGATAGTCGATAAATCTGTTCTGCTTCACCGCAGCGAGAATGCCCAGCGGGATCGAGATGATCACCGTCAGCAGAACGGAAGTCAGGGTAAGAAACAAGGTTGCCGGAAGTTTGGAAACAAACTCCGTAAACACATCTTCACCGGAAATATAGCTTTCCCCCAGATCACCTCGAAGAAACCTCCCCAGCCAGTTGACGTACTGTATCAGAAAAGGCTTATCCAGTCCCATCTCTTCTCTTTGCGCCTCTATAACTTCCTCGGACAACGCTACACCGGAAGTATCCGTTTTTTGCAGTACGGCGTCGCTTCCAGCGATCCGCATCATGGCAAAGGACAGAAAAGTGACGCCAAACAGAATGGGAATCAGCATCAACAGTCTTCTGAACAGTATTTTTTTCATCTGCCGCGTCCTCCTTTCTCTTCTTTCGCCCGCCTGTCACACATGAAAACGATCATACTCCCTGCAGCAGTCGATACAGTATTCTTTCCCGTTTACCAGACGGATCCAGTTGCTTCCCGTCCGTTCATGGCATTTCTCACAGATAACAGAATCAAAAATTCTCGCCTTTTCCGGCAGGGGAATCTTTGTCTCTTTCACATCGAAAAGTTCCTCCGGCTCCTTACTCTGCAGGTATTGAAAGGATTCCTCCCGCGTCATCCCCGCCGGCCGTTCCCGCAGTACCAGGCGTACCGACTTTCCCGTTGTCCTGTTATAAAAGGAGAAGGCCTGTTTCCCTGTCATATGAAACAAAAGATTTCCCTTCCCTACGCTGCATCCCAGGATCACCTGGATGGCATCCACTCCGCAGGCGTCATTTTCCGAGATACAGACCACCTCTTCATCCTTGGGCGATACCAACTCCAGCAGCTTCACAGCATACCTCGCCGCCTGATAACCAATGGTCAGACCGCCGCATTCATGTCCGTGGAAGTCTGCGCATTTCTTCCATAATTCTTTTTTATCCATAGTCTGCCCTCTCTCTGTGATTTTTTCTATTTACATTCCCGGCTTTTGAACCCGCAGCATAAACAGCGGAACCGGATTATAGAATTCATCCTTTTCCACGTAAACCCTGCTGCTGATTCCCAGATCAATGGAAAATTCCCGGAAACCTTCTTCGCCAAGCGCCATAAGATCCCAGGCCGGCCGCTGACGGGAACTGATGGGCAGAAGACGTTTGATCTCTTCGCACTCCCGCATCATCTCATTTCCCAGTCTGTTATGTGCATGTCCTCCCGGCAGTCCGGAAGTATCCGAACAGTCGTCTGCCCCGTAATCCGCATCAAAGTTCAGCAATATTCCGCCCGGTTTCAATACCCGTTTCCATTCCCGGTAAGCTTCCTGAGGGTGAGGCAGCGTCCAGGTCAGATTCCGCGAAATCACCACATCAAAGGTATCATCCCCAAACTCCAGCTTTTCCGCATCCATCACCAGGAATTCACAGGAAACCTGTTCTTCCCCGGCAAGCTTTTCCGCGCTTTCTACCATCTGAGGCGTCAGATCCGTTCCCGTCACCTGATGTCCCAGACCGGCCAGCAAAATGGAAAAGAACCCGGCTCCGCAGCCCACATCCAGAATGTTCAGTTTCCTTCCGGCAGGAATCTGCGCACTGATTTCTCTAAGCCAGCGATCTGCCAGCGCACTGTGAAGTTCCCTCCTCCTCTGGTCCAGGAAGCTGTCGCTTCGTTTTCCCCAATATTTTGTGATCCGTACCTTCCGGTCGTCGTAATTTTTCACGATCCGCCCGTAGGCAATAACCGGTCCATCCTGAAGTACCTGCAAAGAACCGGTACAGTACAGCACCACACCGTCGCTCTCCGCCCGGCAGACTTCCATCACTTTGCCGTTGTAATCTCTTACTTCTCCCAGGATATCGCCTTTTTGAATCATATCACCTGGATTTTTAAAGGGATACCAAAGGCCCGTATGCCAGGCGATCTGGTAACAGACGTCTGTCACATCCAGCGGATAATAGGTGCGGTAATCTTTCTTACTGTCATAGATTCCCAGATGGCAGAGAATATTGCGCACATCACGGCAGGTGGAGGACACTTCCTCTGCCGTCCACTGCCCCATGCCGCCCCGTTCAAGCAGTATACCGGGAATACCGCAGGATGCTGCATAGTTATACATACCGCCGGACGCCACATTGGACCTTACCATATAGGGCACGTCCACCTGCTGCGCCATCTCCCGCGAAATGTCCGATATCTCCGGTTTAGCCATCCCTGCATAATAGACATAGGGCGTCAGTCTTTCATAGTCGTCTCCGCTGTGCAGATCGATCAGATAATCTGCCGCAGGATACAGCTGCTGAGAGATGGCCCAGGCCAGCTGCTCCATCTCTGTACCTTTCGGATCTCCCGGAAACACCCGGTTCAGATTCTTATGATCTTCGTATCCCAGGCTACCGCTGCGATGTTCAAAGGCCGGACGATTGATTACCTTAACAAGGATCACCGTACCCGCTATTTTCTCCGGTTTCAGCATAGCAGACAATTCCACCGCCGCCTGGATACCCACATATTCGCCGGCATGGACGCCTGCCGTAACCAGCACTGTCTTTCCCGGTTTCACCCCGTGGAGAATCGTTGCCGGCAGCCGGAATTTCCCTTCGGCCAGTTCCAGATATCCGCTGAGCCGTTCCCCCGGCTGTACATCCAGATTCAACAGATGATACGTTCCATTTGCCGTCCGTTTCTTTCTGGCACAGACCATAAACATGGGAGTGGAACCATAATTCAGTTTCTCTTCTTCGCTCCAGACACATTTCCAGACATCTTCATCCGCCTGCACGGATTCCATATCCAGCTCTTTTAGAATCTGCAGATCCCAGGCAGGTCTTGTAATCCCTGACAAAGGCATCTGAAGTGCGATTTTTTCCATCCGGTCAATATCCGTACACAGATAATGATCTTCCAGATGCTTCTCCTCCACGTTTTTTCTATCCTGCTCGTACTGTCTTTTTTTCTCTGCATCATACAGATAGCCATACCAGTTGGCATCAAAATTCAGCAGTACGCCGCCCTCTTTGAGTACCCTCTGCCATTCGCTGTAGGCTTTCTGCGGCTTCTCCAGATTCCAGGTCAGATTCCGGGATATCACCACATCAAAGGTTCCATCCGCAAACTCCAGATTCTGTCCATCCATCTGCTGGAAGGTAATCTTTTCTGTCAGATTCCCTGCATTTTCCCGGGCTTTCTCCAGCATCTCCTCCGTGTAGTCCACCGCCGTCACGTTATACCCGGCCTCTGCCAAGATAATGGGGAAAAATCCGGGCCCGCAGCCCACATCCAGGACTTTCAGTTCCTCCTTCGCTTTCCTGGGAAACTGTTCCTTCAGCACCGAAAGCCATGCTTTTTTTTGCATGCCGGACAATTCCTTTTGATTTACCTGAGAATATCCCTCTGTGCGGGTACTCCAATACGTTTTTATCTCCTTCAATAATTCCGTCATAAAATAACCCTTTTCGTTCTCTTTATTGATCCATTTTACTTTACCAGATCGTTAAACTCCTCACAAGCCCCATAGGGGGATTCAAATGCCGCCCGATGATCTTTGTCCTTTTGGAGCACACTAAAAAAGAGCCTGATACAGCGCAGTCTCTTCTTTGAGATCTGCGCTGTCAAGCTCTATTCATCTGAAAATCACTTTACATATTCCAGCGCGGTTTTTTGATCCAGGGAAAACATTTTTTGCAGCTTCTTAATGAGTATTTCCCGCGAGAATCCTTCCTCAATATAATCGTTAACAAAAGTTTGAATCGTTTCCTTTCGCTCCTCCTCTCTGACGTCTGTTATCATCTCCTGCAAACCGTTCATCGTCTCACTTCTCCCTGCCTCTCGCCCTTCCTCTCTGGCATCCGCTATCATTTCCTGCAAGCCGTTCATCGTCTCACTTCTCCCTGCCTCTCGCCCTTCCTCTCTGGCGTCCGCTATCATCTCCTGCAAGCCGTTCATCGTCTCACTTCTCCCTGCCTCTCGTCCTTCTTCTCTGGCGTCCGCTATCATCTCCTGCAAGCCGTTCATCGTCTCACTTCTCCCTGCCTCTCGCCCTTCCTCTCTGGCGTCCGCTATCATCTCCTGCAAGCCGTTCATCGTCTCACTTCTCCCTGCCTCTCGTCCTTCCTCTCTGGCGTCCGCTATCATCTCCTGCAAGCCGTTCATCATCTCACTTCTCCCCCTCTCTCGTCCTTCCTCTCTGGCATCCGCCAGCATATCATCGATCGCTTTGCACATATTCACCTTCCCCTTTCGCTCCTGCTTCTCTTTTTTGATTCGATCCAGTTCCTCCGTCCCGGTCATCACGCTGATCAGGTCATAGGCGTCCTCCGCCAGTTCTGACAGCGCTTCCTCTTCTGCCCTGGCAAAGGCCTGCAGCTTCTCCTTGTCGTCCGCATTCTGCACGAAACCGAACACCAGCTTCAGATCCGTCCGGAATGCTTCCGCGTAAGGATAATTCCCCACCTCAATCACGTGAACCGGGTAGTCTGCTAAAAGCTCCCGTACCTCCGGCAGCATCCCTTCCAGATCCAGCAGATCTTTCAGATTCCTAGGGCCGTCCCAGTGCTTCCCGAAATAGAGCACCAGCGTCACTACCGGCAGGAACCGGTCCTCCCGGGAGATCCCGGACAGATATTCCTCCGCCTTTAAATCTTTCCGCTGGCGATGCTCCTGCCTGCGGATCCGAAGCTGCTGCTCATAGCGGTCCAGGTCGTAGCCGATCACCCGGAAGGGCATGGTGTAATCCACCTCGCTCTGCTCTTCCACGCAGATCACCGCAAACCGCATCCCCAGGGCTACCCGGCGGATCACATCCCGGTACCGCTTCCCGGTCCGTACGCCTCCTGTCGTCCGGTCCCTGCGGATCCGGATTTCCGCGCTGTCCAGCTCCTGGATATCATCCGGCCGGACCACCGGGCGGCCGCCAAAAAGCCAGCCATTGAGCAGATCCGCAAAGCGGCTGTTGTTCTTAAGATAAGCTGCCGTTAATACATCTTTATCCCGCATGCATTCTCCTTTCCGTCAAATGCACATCCTGGATTTGCTTTCATTATACAAGAAAGGAGCTGCAAATGCAACGAAAAATACTGCATTTTATACAATCACACAGATCTGTGCAATCCTGACTGTCCATCTGACTGTTTTTAATTGTTTATCATGGAATTTGTCGGCCGAACGGCCTTCTGACACCGGAAACCCCGGTTGTAGAGTGGTATAATCATATCATATGCCCGCTTCCGATGCAAGAAACATTTTGTTGCATTCTGTGCAAAATAAAACGCAGGGGTGAAACATTTTTCACTCCTGCATTCTTTTTATTCCGATTCCTGTATGGCATCATAGCCGGTCTCACCGGTACGGATCTTCAACGCGGAACGTATCTCATAACTGAAAATTTTTCCGTCCCCTGTTTCCCCGGTAAATGCAGCCTTTTGTATGGCCTCAATGGTTTTCCTTTCCCATTCCTCCGAGGAAACCACAATCTCAAATTTGATCTTCGGCTGCATCTGCATATCCACTTCCATGCCGCGGACGATTTCTTTATAACCCCGCTGGATACCGCATCCCATCACCTGATATACCGTAAGACCGTTTACATTGATCTCATCCAGCGCCTTTTTCACATCTTCAAATTTGTCTTCTCTTACATATGCCTCAATTTTTATCATCATATTTTCATCACCACCTTACTGATCCAGTCCATTGAAACTTGGATATGCGCTCTCGCCATGTTGAGAAATGTCCAGGCCTACCTGTTCTTCCTTTAAAGATACGCGAAGCGGTGTAAAAATTCTCACAATGGCCACACAGATCAGCGTTCCCACAAGCGCCACGGCAGCCGTAATTACAATACCCAGCAGCTGGGCCGCAAAAAGCTGGTAATCTCCAAAGATCAGTCCATCCCAGCGAGCCACACTGTTAATAGAACTTTTACCAAACAGGCCGGTTGCGACACCGCCCCAGATGCCGCCGATGCCGTGACAGCCGAAAGCATCCAGCGCATCGTCGATCTTCAGTTTTTTCTTTACAAGCGCTACGCCAAAATAGCAGATGGGGCTTACCAGCGCGCCAATGATAAAAGCAGACCAGATGGGGACGAATCCTGCACCGGGCGTGATGGCAACCAGTCCCACAACCAGCCCTGTGGACGCACCCACCAGAGTGGCCTTTCCCGTTTTCACCGTATCAATCAACATCCAGGAAAGCAGCGCCGCCGCTGCTGAAATGGCTGAGGTCATAAACGCATGAGCCGCCAAGCCGTCGGCCTTCAGAGCACTGCCCGCATTGAATCCGAACCAGCCAAACCAGAGCAGTCCCGCTCCCAATACCACGAAAGGAATATTGTGAATACGGTAAGAGGTATGCTCATATCCCCTTCGTCTTCCCAGAATGACCGCCAGCGTCAGTGCACTGATACCTGAACTGATATGAACCACGTTTCCGCCGGCAAAATCCACAGAACCGATCGCCGCCAGGAAACCTCCCTCTCCCCACACCATATGAGCCATTGGATAATATACTGCCAACGACCAGAGCGCGATAAAAAGGAACAGCGCCTTAAATTTCATACGGCCCACCAAAGAACCTGTAATCAGGGCCGGTGTGATCATGGCAAACATCATCTGAAATGCACAGAACACCAGATGGGGAATGGAATCGGCATATAATCCCGGCTCCATCCCTACGCCATTTAACGCAAACCACCGCAGATCCCCGATAATGCCCCCATGGTTTCCTCCAAAAGACAAAGAGTATCCAAAAAGTGTCCACATAATCACAGAAAGCCCCATAATCGCCACGCAGGCCATCATCGTATTGCAGACATTTTTTCTCCTCACCAGTCCGCCATAAAAGAACGCCAGTCCCGGAGTCATGAAAAACACCAGAGCGGAACAAATCATCATAAAAGCTGTGTCACCTGTATTCATACGTTTTCCTACCCTTCTGTATTTATTTTTCAAAAACCGGTTTTCGCACAAAAAAAGTGCCCGAAACGTAAAACTTACGCTTCAGACACCTTTGTCATACTCAGATTAGCATATTTCAGTATGAGACACAAGTAGAAAAAAACTGTGAATTCTCTGTGAATTTCGGCAATATGCCGGATTTATCTTCACCGGATACGTATTGAAAACCGGTTACCGCTTTCTCATCTCATAAACCAGATCCGCCGCATTCATAGTGGAATCCCGGTGAGACACCAGCACCACCGTCTTTTCACCACGGGTTTCCGTCAGAGACTTCAGAATCACTCCTTCATTGAGGGCGTCCAGGTTACTGGTAGGTTCATCCAGCAAAAGCAAAGGGGCGTCGTGCAGGAAGGATCTGGCGATACCGATTCTCTGGCGTTCCCCGCCGGAAAGGGTATCTCCCAGTTCTCCCACCGGCGTATCGTATCCTTTGGGAAGGCCGGTGATAAAATCATGGATAGATGCCTTTTTAGCCGCCGCAATGATCTCTTCCCTGGAGGCATCCGGTTTTCCCACTGCGATATTTTCTGCGATGGTATCGTGAAACAGACAGGTTTCCTGAGTTACATAACTTTCCATATCCCGCAGATCTGCGGTATTGATCCCGGAAATCTCCCGACTGCCAATGCGAATGCTGCCTCCCTGGATATCCCAGAACCGCATCAGCAGCTTCAGGATCGTAGATTTCCCCGAACCGCTGACTCCGTGGATTCCCAGAATCTTACCCTGGGGAACCGTCAGGGAGCAGTTTTTTAAAATCTGCTCTTTTTCATAAGCAAAATCCACCTGCTCCATGGCCACATCTCCGAACACAGCCGGCTCTTTTCCTTCGATCTCTTCCACCTTTGGAGTCTCCTCCAGAAGAGACAGTACCCGTTCACCGCTGGCCAGCGTCTGATTCAGGTTGTTTGACAGATTAGACAGCGCCACCACCGGCCCAAAGGATCCCATCATGGCGATGACCGCCGTCAGCATCTGCCGGTAATCTACGCCGCCTTTCCGGTAAAAATACAGCATCAGAATCAGCATGGCAAAGGAAAAGAGTAAAATCAAAAGGTTAGTCACCGAACGCTGTGACGCCTCCAGCCGGTTCAGTTTCCTTTGCATCTTTCCCAGCCGGCGGGAACGCTCTTCCATCTCCTGCAGACGTTTTGCCCCGCCCCGGTACTGGATGGTTTCATCCAGCCCCCGCAGGGAATCCAGTATGAAACTGTTTAAATCGCCAAAAGAATTTCGCATCCACAGTCCTTCCTGCCCGCCTGCGCGTCCCACCAGCAGGGGAACCGCCGCCCCCACTGCCAGATAGCCTGCCAGCGCCAGAATCCCCGCTGCCGCAGAATTCCTTCCTATGTATAATATCATGATCCCCGAGGTAAGTACTGCGATCACAATGGGAGAAATGGTATGGGCATAAAACACCTCCAGCAGTTCGATGTCCGAGGTAAGCACTGCGATCAGATTTCCCTTGTCACGCCCCTCCAGTTTGGCCGGACAGAGACGCCGCAGAGCGGCAAACACCTTATGACGGATCACCGCCAGCAGCTTAAAGGCAATAAAATGATTGCAGTACTGTTCCCCGTAGTGCAGAACGCCCCGCAGCACTGCCAGCAGGATCAGCAGGAAAAAAAGGGAAGTAAATCTCATGGATGCAAAACCTCCCGTCATACCCGGCATCAGGGAGATCCCCATCATTTCCATCAGCCCGCGAAACAGCGCCTGTCCGGCCAGAATGGTCAGAAAAATAGCGCACAGATAGCCGGCCACTCCCAGAAGGATCGCCAGGCACATCAGGGGCAGCAGCGGCTTTACCAGTCCGATCAGCCGGCCCATAACCGCAGGCCCGCTTCTTCGTCTTCCTTCTCTCATACTCTCCCCCTCCTTCCATAATTTTCCAGCTCCTGCTGATGTTGAAACAGCTCCCGATAGGGGCCTTCCTGCGCCATCAGAGCGTCATGGTTTCCCCACTGAACGACCTTGCCCTGTTCCAGCAGATAAATCCGGTCTGATTTCACCACATTGGCCAGACGGTGAGAAATCAGAATCACCGTCTTCTTTTTGGCCAGACGATGAATCACATCCATGATCATCTCTTCGCTCTCCATATCGATATTGGAGGTAGCTTCGTCAAAGATATACACCGGTGTGTCGTGCAGCAGCGCCCGGGCCAGCGCCAGCCGCTGACGCTGGCCGCCTGAGAAATTCTCTCCTCTTTCCGCCACTGCTGTCCCAAGTCCCTGCCGGCTGTGCAGAAAATCATAAAGGCGCACTTCCCTCAGTACTTCCTCCAGCTCCTCATCAGAAGCATTCTCTTTTCCCATCCGCAGATTTTCCTCCACCGTGCCTTTAAACAGATAACTGTTATGGCTGACCATAGTCACTGTATCCATCAGACTGGCCTCCGACACCCGGGACAGTTCCATCCCTGCCGCCGTGATACTTCCTTCATATCCTTTGTTTCTGCCTGTGAGCAATCCCGCCACTGTACTCTTTCCGCTGCCGGACAGCCCCACCAGAGAAGTAAAGCTGCCTGCCGGAAAATTCATGTGAATTCCTTTCAGAATCTCCCGGTCCGGTTCATAGGAAAACCGGACTTTGAACATAGTAATGTTCACCCGCTCCTCCTGAATCTTTCCTTCCTGTTCCTGCGGTTCCGGGAGATCCAACAGTGCGAAAATCCTGTCGCTGGCCGCCATGCCATTCATGGCGATATGGAAAAAGGAACCCAGCAGCCGCAGGGGGATGAAAAACTCCGACGCCAGCAAAATCAGCATCAGTGCGCCTCCTAATCCCACATGGCCGGCGCAAAACTGGCAGACGGTGACGATCATGCCCGCCGCTGCTCCGCCATAGGCGATGATATCCATCACACTGGTGGAATTCAGCTGCATCATCAGCACCTTCATGGTGATCTGCCGGAACCTTTGCGCCTCCTCGTCCATCTTCCGGGCCCGGATGCCGTCACACTGGTATATCTTCAGCGTGGTCAGACCCTGAAGATTTTCCAGAAAGCTGTCCCCCAGTTCTGTGTAAATTCCCCAATACCGTTTCAGAAGTCTCCCGGCTATTTTCTGTACCGCCACGATGGATACCGGTATCAGCGGCACACAAACCAGCAGCACCAGACTTGCCTGCCAGTTGACAAAGGAAAGGATTACAAACAGTGTCACCGGCGCCGCCAGACTGTAGAACAGCTGGGGCAGATATTTCCCGAAATACGTTTCCAGCTGTTCCACTCCTTCGGCCGCCATCTGCACCACTTCCGAAGTAGATACCCCTTCCCGGTAAGAAGCCCCCAGCCGCAGGAGCTTTCGGTAAATCTGCTCCCTCAGGATCCGTTTCACATCCATGCTGGCCGCAAAAGAAGCCTGCGCCGCCTGCCGGTCACAGAAAAAACGCAGCGCCATTCCTCCTGCTCCCAGACATGCGTAAATGGCCAGCCGCCTTTCTGTCAGCGTGCCGAAAACGGCTCCGTCCAGCGTCATGGCCACAGCATAGATGATCAGCACCTGACACAGCAGCGCAAACCACTGCCACAACACCTGGAACACAATATATTTTTTCCCGTGGGCCAAAAGCCCGATCAGTCTTTTTTTAATCATAAGCTTCCTCTTTTTTGACTGTTTTTACCCGCAGGAAAAAGTAAAGCACATGGCAGACCCACACCGCTGCCAGGCAGATCCGTCCCACAGGCACGTCCCGCATCATGACAAAGGCTGCCGCCATCACCGCCGTCACCGTTCCCACGATGGAACACTTGGTCTTTAAAGTCATGGCCTTCTGCCGGACAAAGCTTTCCAGGTGCTTTTTGTAAAGCTTTGTCCCCAGAAACCAGTCATGGAGCCTGCGGGAACTTTTGGCAAAGCAAAACACCGTCGCCATGAAAAAAGGCACCGTGGGTAAAATGGGCAGAATCACTCCCAGGGTCCCCAGCCCCAGACAGAGACATCCCAGCAGCAGCCAGAAAATCCGTAATGGTTGTTTTTTCACCTGCAATCGCCTCCCCTCTCACACTGTCAATACAAATTTTTTCTCACCTATCACCGTCACATCCAGTTCAATCCCATACAAAGAACGGATACTTTCCCGGGTGATCACCTCCTGGGGATCCCCTTCCATCTCCACCAGCCCGTCCTTCAGTCCGATCACACAGTCAGAAAAATAAATGGCCTGATTAATATCGTGGAGCACCATGATGATGGTGATCCCAAACTCCCGGTTCAGCTTTTTCACCAGCTCCAGAATCTCAATCTGATACCGGATATCCAGATAGGTGGTAGGCTCGTCCAGAAACAGGATCTTCGTATTCTGCGCCAGCGCCATGGCAATCCACACCCGCTGGCGCTGACCGCCGGAGAGCCGGGAGATCTCCCGGTCCCGGTATTTCTCCACATTGGTCACCTCCATGGCCCATCGGATCAGCCGTTCATCCTCCTCGCTTCTTCCCCGCATCATCTTCATGTGGGGCGTACGTCCAAAGGATACCAGACGCTCCACGGTAATATCGTCGCTGGAGGTATTGTACTGATGGACGATGGAAACCCTCCTGGCAAATTCCTTCAGTCCCAGATTCTGGATATTCTTCCCTTTGAGAAAGATGTCACCCCTGCGGGGGTAAAGATTCCTGGTCATCAGAGAAAACAGCGTGGTTTTTCCACAGCCGTTGGCTCCCATGATGGTGGTGATATCCCCCTCTTTAATCCGGAAGGAGATATCCTTCAGCACCCGGTTCTTTCCGTAGGCAAAAGAAAGGTTTTTCACCTCCATGGCAGGTTTGTTTTCAGTTTGCATATTTCTTCGACCTCCTCAGCAGAATGATAAAGAAGGGACCGCCCACCACGCTCATGATAATGGAGGCCGACACCTCATAGGGCGCCGCGATGGTCCTGCCAATGGTATCCGCCAGCAAAAAAGTAAAGGCCCCGGACAGCATGGAAAAGGGGATCAGCGCCTTGTGATCGCTTCCCACCAGAATCCGTCCAATATGTGGTACGATCAGCCCCAGAAAACTGATGGCTCCGGCCACGGCCGTGGAAATGCCTGCCAGCAGGACTGCCGTCAGGGAAATAAGAATCCGCATGGTGTTGACATTGACCCCCAGCCCCCTGGCCGTCTTGTCCTCCAGCGACAACAGGTTACACTTTCCTGTAAAAAACAGCGCCAGTATCAATCCCACGATGACATAGGGCACCAGCGTCTTTACATCGTCCCAGGTTTTCATGGTGATATTGCCGTTGACGATGGAGGCCACCCCCGACATGCTGCCGCCGCTCATGGAATTCAGCGCGCTGGACAGCCCGCTGAACATGGCGTTTACCGCCACGCCCACCAGAATGATGCGAAGAGGGCTTAAGCCCCCCTTCCAGGACAGTGTGTAGACCAGAAAGAAAGCCAGCACTCCGCCCAGAAAGGCAAACAGAGGCGTGAAGAAAAACAGCATGGGGGCAAAAGCGGTGATCAGCACCGCCGCAAAACTGGCTCCGCTGGAGATTCCGATGATCTCCGGATCCGCCAGAGGATTCTTCAGCACTGCCTGGAAAAGAACGCCGGATACGGCGATGGCTGCTCCTGCCAGCATGGAAATGATAATACGCGGGAAACGAAGATCAAAGATCGTCGCCACATCGTCGTTATATTCCACAAACAGCCCCTCCCATAACTGAGTCAGACTCACCTTCAGGCTTCCGATATTCACCGCCGCGAAAAAAAGCACACACAGCAGGAAAGCCATGATCACAAAGGAGAGAACCGCCCGCAGCCTTTTCTTTCTTTTCCGTACTATATCCTGATCTTTTTCCTGTAATTCCATAGCTTCCCCCTTTCTACTTTGTAGCTTCTTTCAGTGTTTCCTCATCGGTTTTTTCTGTGGCCTTGGAATCTTCAGCCGCCTCTGTTGCCTTTTCACTGTTCTCCTTCGCCCGGGAGACATCCTCCTCGCTTTCCGGGTACAGCATGGGCTGCAGTTCCTCCAGCGCCTCCGGATAACGGAAGGTTGCGCTCATGCCGAACAGTTCATATGTCAGGTCATAGACCCTTCCCTCCTGCACCGCATCGAAATGTTTCCAGATATCATTGGTTTCAAAATCTTCCTGGAACATCTCCACCACCTGATCCGGCAGCGCATGGGCCGCGCGCAGGATCACATCCGGCTCCTTCGTCTTCATATCCTCCGTGTTCACTGTGAGAAATTCCTGGTTCGTCCCGGCATAGACATTTTCCCCGCCGGCCAGCTCCACCAGACTTCCCACATAAGAATTTTCCGTGGCGATGATATAAGAACCGGGAAGTCCCATCAGCACCAGCACTTTGGGAGATTCTTTCCCTTCATTTTTACCCTTATACTCTTCATAAAACTCCGTGAACTCATCTACCAGCTCCTGCGCCTGCGCCTGCCGGTCAAAAATCTCTCCCAGTTCCTGAATCGAACGGTACATCCCCTGCACGCTGCGCAGATTCAAAAAAGCCCAGTCCGTATCGATGGCTTCATATTTGGGCTGCTGATCCGACTGCAGGGAGGAAGGGCTTAAGATCCAGTCAGGATCCAGAGAAGAAACGATCTCCATATCCGGCGCCATGGCCGTCCCCACCTGGGGCAGATCCGCGTATCGTTCCGGCACTTCCGATATGGTGGTTTTACAGATCCCCACCAGATCCAGATCCAGACGGTCACAGATGTCCGCCGTGGCCGCCGAAGTAGCAATGATCCTGGGAGCAGAATCCATAGCCTCTACCCTGGCCGCAGCCGCTTCCACCGCCGCTTTTTCCTGCGGATCGGTGATCTGCAGCAGACTGCTGGCCGTCTGCTCCTCCCCGGCCGAGTCATCTGTCTCTTCAGACGACTCCTTTGCTTCCCCTTCCGGATCCTGATTGACACAGCCTCCCATCGTCAGACAAAGCAGCGCCAGCGCCGCGACGATGGAAAGCACATACAGGATTTTCCTAATCTTCATCATCTTCACCACCGCCCCATCGTCTCCAGTTTTTGCGGAAGAAATATACGATCCCCGCAGCCGCTCCCAGCAGAATCAGACCTCCCAGGACAAATACTGCCCCGGCGATAAACAGATAACTGACCAGCGCCTGCCCGATGCTCTCTCCCAGTTCGCCGGCCGCAGCCTCCCCTTGCGTGGAAAGACTTAATCCCTGAGCATCGCTGAGCGTCTCATCAGTGGAAACTTCCGGCTGTGGCGTGGCCGCAGCCTCGATACTGCTCTCCAGCTCCATAGCCGGCTCTTCCTGTTCCTCTGATTCGGGAGCAGCCGTCGGCGTTGGAGTCGCCGCTTCGCTCTCCAGCGCTTCTGCTGTCGGAGCGGGCGTGGTTTCCGCTGTCTGGGACTGCAGCTGTGCCGCCTCGCTGCTTTGAGCAGATGTACCGGCGGAAGAAGATTCCGCCGCCGCTGTGCTCCCGGAGGCTGCCGCCGCATCACTGCCTGCGGCGGCAGTCACCATGGTGGCGTTCATATCCGTATTATTTCCCTGGGAAAAATCGCTGGGATAGAGGTAAAACACCACGTCCCTTCCCATGGGATCCACATACATGCTGCCCCGCACCACGCAGTTTTCACTGGGTACCTGAATACAGATATCCGCCGTAGTTCCATTGCTGTCCGAGCCGTTTCCGGTGACGCCCACCGCAGGAGTGGCCCAGCCGGAATCTCCCACATTCTGCACCCAGAAACTGTGCCCGGAGGTATAATCCATCAGACTCATGCGGATCGTCAGATAATATCCTCCGGAATCCGTCAGTTCCAGAATACCGGTGGTATATACGGCCCCCTCCACCATACCCTGTCCTGTGGCATAGGAAGCCTCGCCGCCGGAATCTTCGATCTCGCCGGTCACCGGATGGGCATAGCAGGGATGGATGGCACAGGTGTACACCGTCCCCGATTCCGCCCATACCGGAACAGCAGGAATGCCTGCCCCCCAAAAGAGGGCAAGCATCATGCTTAAAAGTCCGGCGAGGAATGCTTTTCTTTTTCCCTTCGCCTTCATCTTATTTCCTTTCCGCCTTATGGCCATCTCTTTCACTTCGTTTCATATAAAGAGCTAAAGCTGCCGCTCCAAAAGCCAGAGCCGTCAGTCCGGCCAACGCTCCCACCGGCGTCTCGTCCCCGGTTTTCACACTGGAAGCTTTCAAAGAAGAACCTGTACCGGAAGTGCCGCTGCTCAGTCCCGAGCTGCCGCTCAGACCGGAACTGCCGCTCTTTAAGCTGCTTCCGCTGCCGCTTAATCCGGAACCGCTGGTTAAACCGGAGCCGCCGCTTAAATTGGAGCCACCGCTTAAATTAGAACCACCGTTTAGGTCGGTGTCATCATTGTTTCCATCATCCTCAAAAGAAGGATCATCGGCATCGGCGCTTTCGATGGTGCTCCAGTCAAGTCTCAGGAATACGGGCTGGGTTCCTGTGCCCGCAGCGATGGATTCCATGATTGGAACAAACACCTGCAGCGGCACGTAACCGTCTTCCAGCGCTTCCGGAATCAGTTCAAAGGTTACATAATCCGGATAGTCTGTGCCGAAACTGTCTGTGATACGGTTTCCGCTCTCATCCGTCTGATAGGAATCTACCGTTACGTCCGCCAGACTGCCCTGAGGCGCGCCGTACTGATCAATGGTATATCCGGTCAGGAAATATTTCAGCGTTCCCAGATACCCGAACTGACTGTTGATCTTAAGACCGTTGAAGTTCATGGTGAGGTAATATTTTCCGTCCTTCACCGTCAGTTTGATCGTGTGGTTAATGGCTTCGTTGGACATGGAGTAAGTCTCCTTGTCAATCTTCACCATCTCGCCGTTGATGGAATACACACCGTCCTTTAGATTCCTGTAATCCAGGGTGGTATCGCCCGGTTTGTTATCTCCCTCTCCGTCATTCGGTTTTTCATCTCCGCCCGGCGTTTCCGGGTCAGGATTCACCACAGAGGTCTTTCCTTCCAGATCCAGCATGGCCATGGCCAGCGCTGATGCCTGGGCATTGATCTCTTCCTGCGTTGCTTCTTCGTCATTGTAAACTGCTTCCGCTGCCTTAATAGCCGCTTTCAGGGCTTTAATTGACTCAGCTGTGTAGAGATGTTCTCTTCCGGCCATGTTGGAGGCCGCTACGATCATCTCGTGAAGTCCCTGTCTGTTCACGGCGACCTCATCCACTCTCTTCAGGTTGTTAACTGCATAGGTGAGAATTCTTACCTGGGCATCCACTTCCTCCTGACTGGCATTCTCATTTTCATAAACTGTCAGCGCCTCATCATACAACGTCCGCAGAGTTTCCAGCGCTGCCGCTGTATAACTGTCCGCATCGTTGAGACACGCATAAGCGTTTTCCAGCGCCGTCTTCAGATCTGTCTTTACAGCTCCCACGATTTCCAGTCCCTGGATAGCTTCATCGATCGCCCTTACGCATCTGTTTACCTGGGTCTGGGTAGCCTCTTCGTCTTCATAGACCCTGGCCGCCTCATCTCTGGCTGCCTGAAGAATCTGTCTTGTAGCTTCCGTATAAACCACATCGTCACGGTTCAGATAGCTGTCCGCCACTTCAATGGCTTTCGCCAGCTCACTCTTATCCACTTCCACAGCTTCCTGGCTGAAAAGATGATAAACTGCCGTCAGAGATTCCGTCATGGCGTCCACCGCAATCTGTTCCACGTTCAGACTGTTATCCACATATTTTCCGGCCACAATGGCTGCTTCCAGGACATTTAACTCTTCCTGAGTAAAGTCTGCCGCCGTCAGGGCTCCTTCCTGCGGATTTTGATCACCCAGCTGCTCTTTCAGTTTTTCCAGCGCACTGATCTGTGCCTGAAGGTCTTTCTTGTCTGTTTCAACACCGCTTACCTGAGTCAGCGTACTCCAGTCCAGAGTCAGCTTTGCATACTGACGTCCGCTTCCTGCTGAAATACTTTCCATCACCGGTACGTATACTTCCACCCAGAACTGGCTGTAATCAAAGTTCACCGGCATCGTCACGAAATGGGGATATTCTTTTCCCTTCATGGTGGCATCGGTTCCCGTCTCGGGATCATTATAGGAATCATATACCTCCTCATAAACCGATTCCACGTTCACAGACACTTTCTCCTGGCTTCCATCCGGCAATTCTGCATCCGTATAATCCGGGAAGTAATACAGTTCTCCCAGATAACCGGTCAGGCCGGTGGTAGTCAGCGGTCCGAATTCCATCCGAAGCGTTGGCTGTCCGTCTTTCATGATAATCTGCATCGGTTTTTTCAGCGCTGCATTTCCCATCGAAGTCTGATTATCATTGCTGGCATGCATGATAGCCCCGTCAATGGTATAAATGCCGTCATAGACCACTCCCTCTTCCTCTGCTTTGATAAGGGAAGCGGAAGTTTTTTCCAGCAGCTGAATATGCTTGTCCACATCCGTCTGGGATGCTGCACCATTGCTCAGAATATTCTTTGCCGAAGCAACCGCCGCTTCAAAAAGCGCTGTGGTTTCTTCTGCATATCCCAATGTATCCATGGCATCCGCCTGTTCCACCAGGTTCTGAAGTTCACTCTTATCCACGGAACCGTAGAGATTGTCCAGCGCGTTCTGCAGCAGAGTCAGCTGTCCGTCCACATCCGTCTGGGATACGTTGGGATCCTCCAGCACTTCCTTCACAGAGACAAGGGCTGCCTGAAGCGCCTCCCAGCCTGGATAATTATTGTTCTCTATCGCCGCCGCCTCGTCATATTTTGCCTGCAGCTTTGTCTTATCGGCCTTTTCAATCAGTCCTTCCACAGCCGCGTTCAGTGCGGTCAGCTGCGCTTCAATCTGCTCCTGTGTCAGATCTTCTTTCTCCAGCAATGCCAGGGCCGCTTCAATCTGCTCTGTCAGCTTCTGATAGCTGGCCGGTGTGTAGAGATTTTCATCCAGAGCCTGCGCTTCCTGAATCAGTTTGGAAAGAATATCCGGATTCAGATTCAATTTCACACCTTCCAGAGCCGTTTTTACCAGTTCTGTCTGTTCATCAACAGCTGTCTGATCTGCTTCTGGATTCTGTAATACTGCCAGCGCATCTGCCACAGCTTTCTGCAATGCGGCTACTGTTTCGGGATCATATTTATCGGCATTTACTGCTGCATCGTCCAACTTTTCCTGCGCCTGATTAATCATTTCCTGAAGACTGCTTCTGTCCACATCCGGACTTACCGGAGTATATTCATCCCACTTCAAATCAAGATAAGCAAACTGTGTACCGCTTCCCTATTAATTGCTTCCATAACCGGTACATAAACCTGAATCAAAATAGAATTCTCAGTTTCAAATCCGAGTTCGCTGTCTGCGTTGGCCGTTACTTTTACCGGAATAGAAACCGTTTTCGGATACAACCGCCCTTTCATCTGGCTATCTGTTCCTGCCTGCGGATCATTATAATTGTCATACACGCCATCCCATTCTTCCAACACCACAGCATCTTCTGTGGTATATTTCACAGGATAACCATACTGATTTTCTTCTTCCACACTGATCACTTTCTTGAGCCAGCCAAGATACCCTGTCAGTGAAGAATTCTGAAGTGCATGGAATCCAAGTTCCAACACAGCCGTTCCGTCTTCTGACACAACCAAAACAGCTGATGACTCCATTCCAGCATTTCCCATAGACAATTCTGTGTCAGATCCCCATTTACGCATCTGAACCGGCACAATATAATTTCCTGCCGGAATTTTCTCCGATTCCTCTGCTTTCACCGCCTCAGTGTAATCAAATACAAGACGTGCGTCCTGCTGCACATCGCCCATAGCGTCTACTTTCACACGAACATAAATAGTTTCTTCCTCTGCCGTGCTGCGGTTCAGTTCAAATATTTGTGGAAATGTAGACGTTCCACCGGCCAGATCTGTATCTTCATAGGTTTGAATTACTTTCACTTCGCTGCGATTTGCTTCTGTCAGATCTTTAACTGTACTGCCTTCTTTATAACTCCAAAGCTGCTGGAGATGTCCATATTTCTCTCCTGTTCCATCCACATCGATGGAAACGCCTTTAAATGTAAGCTGAATACTGGAGGTTCCTTCCTTAATAGTAACAAGAGCAGTTCCTTCCAAAGCTCCCGCGCCCATGCTGGGCTCATCCTTGTATGCCTGCATCAACGTTACCGGAACCTGGTACGTTCCGTCTTCCAGAGTTGTTTCCTCCCCAAAAGCTTTAAAGGTAAGCTTCTGGAACGCCACCTGTGAAGTCTCTTTATCCTCCGCCGTGGCCCTGGCCGAGATATTTACAATACCGTCTTTTACCTGCGCGTCTTCACCGGTCACTGTAAATTTTCCGGTATATTTCTCCCATTCGAACTCGCCTTCCTGTGCGTTTACCGAATACTCTATCGCTGCATTTTCTTCCGCTGTGATCTCTATTTCATAGGAATCTGCTTCCTCATTATATGTATAAGTAATAACCGGCGTCTCCGTTATCTCCTGCTCTTCCTGCTCCTCACCGGTAATCTGATAAATTACATCACTGTAATCCAGCCAGAGAATTGTTCCCTGTTTACCCATAATGCTGACATTAGACTGAATACCTACGAACACTTGTTCAAAATCACTGAACAAGGGAACGGTCGCCGTTGCTATCGTTCCGTCGTCGTTGTAAGTATAAGAGGCTTCAATTGCTCCCTCCGTATTTGTAGTACTAAAATTCCCCGCTTTATCCCCGGTATTGTTATCATTATTATCCCAATACCACATTCCTACCAGATAACCAGGTATTCCTCCTACAGATAAGCTTTTCAGAGCTACTTCTAAATATTTTTTACCATCCTCAACATAAACTGTAGCATCCCCATTCAATGCGTCTGCTCCCATAGAGTTTACTTTGATTTCCTGATTTTGCCAGATGCCTATATTTATCATATCCACAGGAACCTGATAGGAATCTCCTTCCCGCATATTATCCCACCAGGAATCAGAAAAGCTGATCGTATAGGATGAAGTTGAAGAATCATTATATCCGTCTTTTACCGCATAACTCTGGATTACGGTTGGATTGCCATTTGTCAGCGCCGGAACACGAAATTCACCTTCATATCGATTGCTGTTTTCTGTTGGTACAGTTCCATCTACTGTATAATATATCGTCGCTTCTTCTGTGTCTGTAGAAAGTTTTACATTATAATAACCGGTCTCTGCAGTGTCACCATTTTCCTCAAAGGCATAGTCATATCTGGCATCAATCACCGGAGCCTGAACGGTTTCTGCCTGCTCGCCTTCCGCCTTAAACTCAATCTCCAGAGATGCGACATTTGATGTGGTATATCCGTCTTTCACAGTAATGGCTTTGATCTGATATGTCTGTCCGTCCGACAGATCAGTCGTTAATGTAAATGGCTCCTTATACAGATATTGTTCTTCTGCCACAGGGTCTGTTCCGTCCGTTGTATAATAAATCTGCCCGTCTACCGCATCACACTGCATGGAAATCTCAGCTTCATCTTCATTAACATAGGCAGTGGCTCCCGTTGCCGTTGTAATAACCGGAGCCGTAAGTTTAACTCCATCACTGTACACATATCGATCATTGTAATTCAAGGCCAGCACCACATCCTGCCAGCCGCTTTCTCCACTGACTCTCACTTGCAGATCAATATAGGCGGAATTCTTATCATTTTCCAAAAGATCTATTTTTATAACTTTGGGGTACTTTTCCTCTGTAGAACTATACCTCTCTACTATTTCAGCGTTTTTTCCCTCATATCTGACAGCAGTCAGATATTTATTGTCTACCCCATACAAATTCAGATATACTGACGGATTATTTTCCTCACTTACTGCAAGCAAAGCCTCTGCATTTTCTCCCAGATACTGATCCAGCGATGATTTGCTGGAAAACCATTGATCAACAGACTCACCGTCATCATCCCTTTCCGGAACTACAAACTCCGCAGGCACACGGTAATTACCTGCCGATATATCTTCCGTCAAATCAGTCAAAGGCGTCTGCATTAATACATATGTTCCGCTTGGATCTTTATTTTCCGAATAGCTTCCATAACAGTATCGAAAGCTATTTACTACAGAATACATATGCAAAGGCTGCAGCTCGCCATCATCATTTAACCGATAAATCTGACAATTCATCGGATGCCATCCATCTGCCAAGTCATCATCCGAAAAATTAAACTGTATCTGTTTCTTAGCATCCCTTGTACCTGCGCCATAAATTCCTTCCCCCCATTCACCGGTTTCATTTAAAAGCACGACAGGATTTCCTTCCGGATCACTTAAAGAAATGTCATACAGCTTATATTTTCCATAATTTTCTCCTGCTTCCTTTTTCAGTATCTGACTGATTTCTTTCAGGCTGTCTTCATCTGTAACCTGCGTCACTTTCAGTTCCGTATCATAGGGTATCGTATTATTCAGCCCGATAATCTGGACACCCGTAGATTCATCTGTCAGAACACTGACTCCCGCCTTTGAAAACTTCAGAGGTACGGAAATTTCATCCGTCCAGGTACCGTTCTGAAACCGTCCCCGTATGCGCATCGTCATGGTATACGCTTCTTCACCAGACGCGTTAATTGTTCCTGATTTGTACGATGCGTCGCCATACGACTGAAAATAATCGGATTCCTCCGTAATATCTTCCTCGCCCGTGGTATAATACCATGTAACTGCTCCTCCTTCCGACAGCGGGTAACTCATGTACAAACTTACACTCCTGTTCGAAGAACTGTTGCCCGGTTTGGGGCCATACTCTTCGTTCGACGTCAGATTATAACTATACGGCATCACCAATGGCTGAATCGCCGGTTTTTCTTCTGTACACGCTGCCAGTCTAAGCGTGATATTATAAATAGTCCTTCCGCTGCCCTGATATTGCAGTTGAACTTTCTGTCCTTCCACTTGTGAAAAGTCGGAAATACTAAGCGGAATTTCCACTGTATAAATATCCGCATTAGATACAGAATCCCCGCTTCCAGACCAGTAAACGGACTCTTGGAACTGTTTATCCTTTAAAAGATCTTGATATTCCTGAGCATCATCCAGATAAGAAAGAACGCTTGTCATCGTATAAGTGGTATCTTCATTTGATATACGATAGTTTTCGTATGCTATCTCCATCTGAAGTGTATAATTATCTCCATTTTTTATCACTCGCCCATAGATTAAATTCAAATTTTCCAGGGGATCTCCCCGGGTACTGCTGACTTCCGGTGTGTATTCTTCAATTTTCATCTCTGTATACTGTACTTCATCCACATCAGCATATACGACTGACACACAGCAAAAAAGAAATATAATCATACAAACCGGCAAAACCACAGCTGTCATTATTTTTTTCATACTGCTGACAAAAGGGCTGTCCAAACATGACAGCCCTTTTCCTCCTTTCCAGTTTATGTTCTCTGGCAAAACTTACTCGAAGGCCGCCAGATCAGAAGAGAAATACAGATCAGCTTCGCTGGACATGTCTGCCGGAGCGCTTCCCATTGTAATCTCATATTCAGCAGTCACGTCAGTAAAAACAGTTTCACTGTCAACTGCTATTTTTTCATTCGGAAGAACAATGGTAATTTCACCTTCTTCCAGATTATCTCCATCCACATCGCCTAATGAGTCCACATCATAAGTTTCACCGTCAATCACTAAACCAGTCAGCATACCCTGTCCGGTAAAAGTCATTGACCCGACCGTCTGTGTATGTATAAATTCCGTAACTGGAATTGTCACTTCACTGTAACTATCGCTGATTTGCGTAATAGTACAAGGTCCATCCACTACTTTCTGCATCATGGAAACCGAACTTTGTCCATCTCTGCAAAACTTAGCATACACATCTCCATCCGCCGCAAATGCTGTTGCGCTCATGGCCAGCATCATGGTTGCTGCGGTCGCAAGACCAACTGCTTTTTTAAATTTCATTACAAATACCTCCTGTTCCTGTATTTCACTTTGCCTCTTTGTTAATGTATCGGCATTTGTGTAATTGTTTTCTCACACTTGGTTAGCTAGCACTAACTTCTGTTTTTTCAAAAAAGCGGTGTGCACATTCTCTCCGGAAAACCGCTTTTTCGATCTCTAAAGGCTTGGTTAGTTATGGCTACCTCGTGATTCATATATATCACATATGGATTCCTCCTGTCAACGGCATGTTTTTTCGATTCGTCAAACTGATGCGCAGTTTTTGAATGGAAAAATCGCCGGTTTTCTGCCCGCTTTTTTGATGAAGCTGCAAGACTTCCTCATTTCATCCGGTAATAAATTTAATATTTCTGTAATATTTCACAGCCAGAAAACCAGCATGGCGGTGCTCTCCGGCATATGGACGCGTCCCACATTGCAGGTGACCGTTACCGCCAGTTCACCCCGGATCCCCCCTCCGCTTCGTCTGCGCAAAGTACATGCCTCCAGCGGCAGCCGCAGCCGTCCGCCGGTTATCCTGGCCAGATGAAGGACGCCTCCCTGCTCGTATTTCAGACTTTGAAGGTGTCCTTCCATGGGCGCCCCGTCGATATTGGAATGAGCGCTCATTTCACAGATGGTCAGTTCCAGCCAGCTGCCTCTTTTATTGTGGCGTAAAAGACCGGGTTTGCGAAACCCTCTGTTCGCCATGGAAATTCCCCGCTCGTCCTGCCCGTGCTCCACCCGCAGCAGCAGGAAAAAGACTTCACTGGTACCGTATTCCAGTACTTCGCTTAAAATATTTCTGGTTGCTGCACGGTTCTTCCCCTGAAAATCATCTTTACGGTTTCTGTCATAGCGCAGAACGGCTGTCAGCGTCAGATAATCGGTGTTTTCAATCAGATTTTTCACATTCTGGGGAATCTCCCTTTCCGGAACCCCTGCTTTTCGCAGGAAAACCGGCAGTTCACTCAGGAGTCTCTGATATCCTGCCAGCCAGGTTTTCCCCCGTTCGGTGAAGGTATAATCCTCCGTCAGATGCCCCAGTTCGCAGCAGATTTTCAGATAACGGCTGACAGAGCCGTGATGAACGCCGCAGGCTTTAGCCACTGCCGTTACGCTCCCTCTCTTTCCCCCCTGTTTTTCCAGCTCCGTCAGATAGCGCAGCAGCTGCATGGTGGGCAGATTTTCCCGTTTCAGATTGTCACCTTGTGCCATGATTCCCCTCCTGCCAGATATGTACGTTGATTTCCCGGAAATCCGATTCCGAAGGGAGCGTCTTGTCTTCCTGGGTCAGAGCAACGACACTTTCCCCTTCGATGATGGGATCATCCGGCACAAAGGAAAATACAAAGATCTCCGTCGGAAGCCGGTACTCTCCCTGTCTCTCTTCCGCCCGCTTCCAACCGCTGCGGCTGCAGTACCAGAGGATATTTTCCCTCTCGCTTCTTTTTTTCTTCAGCCAGAAGCTGCTGGCCTCCTCTCCCACCTCCAGCCTGAGTATGCTTTCAAAATCCTCCGTCTCGTCCGCCAGAATTCTGGGATATCGGACGCCGGCGCGATACAGGCTCATATAAAACCGGTATTCCCCGGTTTCATAGAGAAATCTCAGATTGCTGTTTCGGATACTTCGCTCAAACACATCGCCGTATCGGATAAAGCGGCTGAATCCCTGTACGATCTCCTTACTGATCACATGCTCCATGCGGCAGGCGTTCTCCTCCGCCGTTTTCTCATCCACGCCGCAGACCATTTCCAGAAACTGGGTCAGACTCTGATGTCTTGCCAGACACTCCGCCCCCTGAGCCTTTCCAAAAGCCGTCAGCTTTATTTCCTCTCCCGGTTCCCAGGCTTCCAGATAACCGTGCTGCGCCATTTTCCGAAGCAGCCCATTCACCTCCCGTCTTCCCAGATCCAGACTGTCGCATAATTTCTCCGAATTTGCCGGATGTTCTTCCCGATACCACTGATATAAAATCTCCAGTACGTCTTCTTCCCGTTCTTTCTGAGAGTAGGCCACATTTTGCCCCACCTCCTGACTCTGCAGAAATTCCTTTTCTTTTTTCGTTGTCATTTCCCCCTTTCTCACGTTCTGTAATCTTGTTTTTTCTTTAAAAGAATTGCTTGTTAGTTTCAACTAACCTATAGCGTTCAAAAAAGCCGCTGATTTCAAGCGGCCCTTTTTGAATATATTATAAAGATGTTTTTTTTGATTTGTCAATCCCAGATTTTCTTTTCATCTTAGCATTTTGCCAAATTTGCTGCTTTCTTCATGGAATAGCGGTAAACTCCATACAAAACCGCCGACACCAGAAGGATAATACCGAGAAGCCACAAAAGCGCCCGCCCTTCCGTCGCAGAGATCCTTCCGTCGTTAAACAGATCCATGGCGAAGGAAAAGAGAAAGCCCAGCCCGCATCCCAATACCGCAGGATACTGGAAAATCCTTGCCAGCTGTTTTTTCAGCACCGTCCTTCGATATTTCTCATCAGCCCCCAGTTTTCTCAGACTTTCAAAAAGTTCCTGATTATCCGAAGCCACCGAGATACTCCTTATATAGGACATGACGCTGATGGCCGCCAGCGAAATCAGACAGATATAGAGGCTTAACATAACGTAGACGCTGATCAGCTGCATCCTGTCCTGCACGGTGATAATATTAAAGGAAGGAGCAAACTTCCAGTCTCCCAGCAGCATGTTATTGTCCATGGTCATATCGATCCGGTCGCCATACATATAAGGTTCGCCCGCTTCATCCGCCATTTTCTGCTCCCAGATATTCCAATATCCCAGATGATTGGAAAGATCCGTAGCGTGGTTCACATACTGGCCTAAAAGATCCATGGCAAAATCATAGGAGTTTTCCAAATCGGACACATTGAAGAAAACCATCTGTTCCATGTATTCCCGGCTGATCCCTTCTGTCATGACACGGTAGTCATCGTCACAGACTACATAGGCAAAGGGTTCGCTCATGGAAGCCAGGGCATCGCACTCCAGCTGCCCTGCGAAAGCCAACTCCCAGGATTCCCCGGTATCCGGATTCATCACTTCTTTCAGCCCGTCCACATAATCAAAGGCTTCCCGGTAATCTGTCACGGTCACCGTCTGATATGTCCCCGGTTCGATAGCTGTTTCGTATCCGGAA
The DNA here is from genome assembly GCA_019120315.1 of Candidatus Ruminococcus avistercoris. Lineage (GTDB taxonomy): Bacteria > Bacillota > Clostridia > Lachnospirales > Lachnospiraceae > Ruminococcus_G > Ruminococcus_G avistercoris. The sequence goes on along the minus strand of DWVJ01000008.1, from coordinate 13,024 downwards.
ATCGCCTGGTAATCCGACGCCGGGATAAAAAGCGCCGTCCTTTCTTTATCCTTATATACTTCCAGATACCTGGTTCCTTCTTCATTAAAATCCCGGGCGTCATAGGAAATCACCAGATTCGCCCCCTCATTCTGATAATAATCTTCCACCGTCTGTCCATACCTGTCTGCAGTCGTTTCGATCTCTTCTTTTTGAATCTGATCTTCCAGAACCGGATAATGCATGGAAAACGTTTTTCCCGTGTCACTGTTCAGGATATTCGGCGCCAGAGAATACTGCATACCGTAAAAGGCGGCAAAGCAGCATGCGAACAAAAGCAGCACAGACACGCACATATTTCTCGTGGCAGACCTGGCTCCAAAACGCATCAGACTGATGGATACCAGATTTTTGTAATACTTTTTCTTATTCTTTCTCACCCTGTTCTGCGCCACAACGGACAAAAGGATCAGATAGATCCCCACAAGAGAAAGCAGGTATACCAGGCTGACGATTCCCGGCAGACTGATATCCAGCACCCTGGCAAAAAACTGTGGAAGCCCGCTGCCCAAAAGGATACCCGCCACCGTAAGAATCACGCCTGCCGGAAAGGTCCAGCTGCCGATTTCTCTTACCATCTCTGATTTTTGCCCGGTACGCAGAATTTCCATGATATCCGACCGGCTGACAAACCTGCGCCCTGCAAGCCCAAGAGCCAGCGCCAGTACCACACAAAAGAGTATTCCCGGAAGGAATCCCACCGCTCCGAAGCGGTATACCATCTGCTCATTGGAAATGATAAACAGTTCGAAAAGCTTCCAGATCAGCCAGGAAGACGGCACGGCCGCTGCCAGACCAAGAATACAGGAAAGTGCAGTCACGGCGGACAGTTCGCCAAAAAGAAGCTTTTTCAGTTCTTTCTTGGGAAGTCCGAGCGCCATCATGATACCGTACTCCCTGGATTTGTGCCGGAAAAACAGACCGGAAGCATATACGGTAAAGATAAAACATCCCACCGCCGTCACGCCGATCAAAAGCACGGCCATCTTACGGGTGTCCCCTCCCTTGGGCAGGAAATTCTGCACCGTAGGCCCATAATACATCAGCGTAAAAGATGTGATAAGCAAGACAGAAAGAAAAATACAAAATCCCAGCAGCAGATACTGACCTTTACTGTTTTTCCGCAGCTTTTTATAAATTTTACTCAGCTTCATCGCCTTCACCTCCCAGCGTGCGCAGAACATCCAGAAGTTCATCCATGAATTCCCTTCTGTCTCCCTTTCTCGTGATTTCCTGGTGAATGCTGCCATCCTTCAACACGATAACCCGGTCGCAGAAAGAGGCGGCATAGCTGTCATGGGTCACCATGAAAATCGTGGCGTTCACCTGCTTTTTTGCCTGAAGGAAAGCGTCGATGACCGCCTTCGCTGACTTGCTGTCCAGATTTCCGGTGGGTTCATCCGCCAGAATGACGTATGGATGATTCATTAGGGCGCGCGCCACCGCTGTTCTTTGCTTCTCTCCCCCGGAGATCTGTGCCGGATACTTATCCATAATGCGGTCAATACCAAACATCTGGCAGAACTTTTCCGACTTTGCTTCCATCTGCGCAATGGGTTTCCCGGCGATAATCTGCGGCAGACATATATTCTCCCGGACAGTCAGCCCGTCCAGCAGCATAAAATCCTGGAAAACAAAACCCAGCTTCTGATTTCTGACTTTGGCCAGCTTTTTCTCATCCAGACTGGAAAGTTCCTGATCTCCCAGAAGAATGGAACCGCTGTCATGGGGTATGAAACAGGAGATACAGTTTAAAAGCGTGGTTTTTCCGCTTCCCGACGGGCCCATCACCGCCACGAATTCCCCCTTTTTCACCTCCAGTGATACATTTTTTAACACCGGATATGTATTGACACCGTTTGTGTAGCTTTTATTCAGATTTTTCACCTGCAGCATTTTATTTCCTCCTCGTCTTTGATAAATAGATTATATAAAAACGCAGGAAATTGTTCCCGGCGGCAAATGTCATTTTTGACATGGATTTTGTCATCTTTGTATGATACCATAGTAGCGGAGGAGACAAGATTATGAAAATTGCTATATGTGACGATGAAAAAAATCTGCGCCGTGATCTGCGCCGTCTGGTGGAAATACACCTGGAATTGAAAGGACTTTCCTTTTCCGTCAGCGAATATGAATCCGGAGAACAGCTGCTGGCCGATTCCCGGTCTGAGGATATCGATATCCTGTTTCTTGACATTGAAATGCCCGGGAAGGGCGGTATGGAAACTGCCAGCCTGCTGCGCGCATCCGGCCGGAAGATGCTGATCATCTTCATCACCGCTTACCCCGACTACGTGTTCCAGGGATATGAAGTGCAGGCCTTTCATTACATCTTAAAACCGTATCAGGAAAAGAAAATCAAAGAAGTACTGGACAGAGCTTTGGAAGCGCTGGAGACCCGGACAGAACAGTACTACGACATCGAACAGAAATCCGGCGTGACACGTCTTCGCTTAAGTCAGATTCTCTGCTTTTGCAGCGATAAAAGAAGCATCTGTGCCATTGACACCCTGGGAAAGAACACGATTTTTTATGGAAAACTGGACGATCTGGAAAAAGAAATGCCGGGATATTTTCAGCGAGTTCACAATCGATATCTGGTCAATATGAATTACGTCTCTTCTGTGGAGGGGAACCGCTGTATCTGCGGCAGCGACGAAATCCCCGTGAGCCGTACCTATAAACAAAAACTGGCTGTAGCGTTTGCGCAGATAATGCTGCAGTAAAGGAGGCAAATATGAATATAACAATATTCAATATTCTGGGAGACATCATGAATCTGACTGCCGGATATTTTTTCATGAAATCTCTGGACTGCTGCCTGAAAAGGCGAAAAAGCCGGCTGCTGTTTCTCCTGGGAATCGTCGGCTATGCGACGGTCGCCTCCCTTATCGTCTACCCTCAGGATATGTGGAACATCACGATCATCGTACCCCTTTTCCTTTTTTTAAATTTTGCTCTGTACCGTGGCAGATGGATCGTCAAAGTTTCACTGATCCTGATCCTTCTCCCCATCTCCTGCGCCATAAATTTTCTGGAAAGAGATATCGGCGCCCGTATTTTCTTCTTATTTTTTACGGAAGAAAATCTGAGGGCAAATACTGTGATTTCCACACTGTCCTTCCTTTCCGTCGTCTTTTTCTGGGCGATTTTCTATCGCCTTTTTGGTAAATCTTTCCAAAAGATTTATGACACTTTTACCGACCGGACCTGGATCATCATCGATCTCGTCTGCATCGCTTCTTTTGTGAGTATCTTCAGCTGTATCTATCTGTCGCCATTTTACGATTCCTGGGCGATCTGGCCCTGCATGACCGCCTGTGTCGTAACCAACATGGGAATCATCCGTCTGGCAGCCTATCTTGCTGACGGAATCTTTGCCGATATGGAACGGAAAAATCTGCAGCTGCAGAAAAATTATTATGAGGAATTGGAGTATAATCAAAGTCAGATCCGAAAATTCCGCCATGATTTGAACAATCATCTGTCTGTCATCAGCCAGTTTCTGCAAAAAGAAGATATCCCAAAAGCTCTGGCGTATTTTGAAAAAATGTCCGGAAGTATACGAAGCGCCAACCGAAAATTCTGTGAAAACAGCGTGGTAAACGCAGTGCTGAACGCAAAATATCAGCGCATGACCGAAAACGGCATCGATGGATTCTTCAACATCAGTATCGACAATATGGTTCTGATCGACGACGTAAGCCTCTGCACTATCTTTGCCAATACACTGGACAATGCCATCGAGGCCTGCCAGAAAATCAGCCAGCCAGATAAGCGATGGATCCGTCTGAAATGCCGCTATACAGAAAACGGCTACTTCAGCTTTAAACTGGAAAACGCCAAAGAAAATGCAGTCACCCTGCGCAGAGGAAGATACATTTCTGATAAGGAAGATAAACGGATCCATGGAATCGGAATCGCATCGGTAAAAGAAGTGATCGATAAATATGAAGGAACCCTGGACATTTCTTATGACCAGGATTCCTTCAAAGTTGTGATATTGATTGGGTGATTTTGTCAAAACCCTTCCTCTTTTCTCTGTTTGCGCATCGCCCGCCTGCGGATACCTGCTTCCCACTCCGCTTTTTCCGATTCCGTTTCCACGATCAAGCCCGGCACACGAACCGGTTTATCCTTCTGATCCACCGCCACCTGTACCAGATAAGCCCGGTTTACGGGGCGGCGCATGCCATCCAGAGTTTCCACATAAGTATCCACCCGCACCTCCATGGAAGTATTCCCGACATAAGTCATCTTTCCAATGAGCACCAGAAGATCTCCCTGGTATACGCCCCGGATAAATTTCAGATTGTCTACGGAAGCGGTGATCACATTGCTCTGAGCATGGCGCATAGCCACCAGACCGGCCACCTCATCGATCCATTCCATCAAACGGCCGCCGAACAGTCTCCCTGACCCATTCAGGTGCTCCGGGCGTACCTGGTATACCTGTTCGATCATAGTATCTGATATATGTTTTGGCTGCACGATGTTTCCCCCTTTGTATTTCAGTAAAGATGAACCACCCATCTTCCGCTTCTGTTTGATCCCGTTCTGCTCAGTATTCCCGCTTTTTTTATTGTATACCGGACTCCATCCACTGTCAGCCCGGTACTCTCTGCCAGCTCAGATTGTGTAATATCCGGCCTGCTTTTTAATGCTGCAATAATTTTTCTTTCGCTCTCTGTGCAGTTTTCCGGTAATTTTCCGGTAGTTTTCCGGCAATTCCTTCACGATTTCATGTGTTGTTTCATAATCAAAAGAGTACTTTTCATCCAGAGGAACTATCGTCCGGAAAATGTCTCCCTCCAGAAATTTTGGATCATCCCGTCTCCCTGAGATTCTTTATAGAAACTATTCTACCATATAAAGTCTGCTTTATGTAAAATATTTTCCTGCATGACATTTCACATTCCTTTTATTCCGCCTGACTGAATCGCTTTTTCTGCAATGGACGCTCCAAAAGCCGCAAGCGTCTTTTGCGACGCATCTATATTCTGAGCCAGAGCTACCGCTCCGATCTGAAACCTGCCGCTCTTCCCGGAAAAAACCAGCATTCCTTTGGCCAACATATGTCTGATCATTTCCATCAGCGCAGTATCCGTTCCCCCGACAGGCGACTGCGCTGTAACAAATGCGGCTCCCACCGACCCTCAAGGTCAATCCGAAAACTGTTGTCAAACCACCGTTTCAGCTCCCAACTCATGCTGGTAAAGTATACCGGAGACCCAAATATCACCGCATCGCTGGTCTGTAAAAATTCTACATCCACTTCATCTTCACTGATGTCCATTCTTTTCACCTGAATAAATGGATATTTTCCAGGATTCCGTCTTCGATATATTCCGCTGCTGCTTCCGTATTATCTGTCTGACTTACATAAATAATTGAAACTTTCATCAATATAATCCCATAGAAAAATTTTTAAATCCTATGGTTTCTCCTTTCTCAAAAATCACGAATTGTTCATCCCATTTCCCGGACACCAGCTTTTCCAGGATCCGGTTGCTTCCCGGCACATAATCCAGAATACAGCGGATCAAATCCGCATTTTCCTGTGCCTGAACGGCAAATTTTTCGCTGTAGCAGTCATACGCGCCTGTATCAATAATATCCACATCCGTGTGAAGCAGCATGGTGATACAATCGTCCATATTTGGAATCACAATTTTTCTCTCTGCCCTTATTCCATCCCAGGAACCTCCGCAGCAAGCCATCGCTGCCAGCACATTTTCCACAGAATCAGGCAGCTCTGCCAATTTATTCCGCAGACACTGCTTCATGCTCTGAGGCTCCACATGGTACTCCCGGTCTGCTTCGATAACAGGAAAATCTGTCTTCATTTTTTTCTGGGCTGCTTCCACGTGAAGAAGCATGGAAGTACAAGCCAGAATCACTGTATTATCCTTCGTCAGCATTCCTTCATCCCCTGTCCATCTCTTCTTTCAGCCGGCTCATCAGATGGGACAGAGCAAACATTACCGTTTCATAATGCATATAATCCAGCATATTTTTATCTGTCAGAATCTGCAGACTGGCCGGGAATTCCTCGTCCGACTCCCAGAATCTCACGATGACCGGAAGGAAAGGAAAAAGCGCCAGTTCATAGGCCACATCTCCTCTCTCCAGCTTTTTCCCGCCAAACGCTTCACAGGCTCTGGCAAGCTCTTTCGTCTTACCGTCAAAATAATCGGCAGCATGCTGAAAGAAATCGCCTCCTTTTTTCAGATTACCGCCCAAAACAGCTGGAAGGCTGTTTACATTTACCCACTCTCCCAGAAGACGGCAGTCTTCTTTGGAGCTGCAAAGCACATCGTAGATAGTCATCGCCTCATTATATCCCGCGCTCTCCTCCGTCCGGAAACCATCCTCCGACCAACTCACCTGACCCGTCTGACAGCTGATCCGATAATTTCGGTTCAGGCATACAAGGTACAGAAAAATCTCATCGTACGACAGATCAAACTTTTTGATCATTGTCTCCCGGTCATACTTAAGAAATACCTTTGCCATGTCATTTTTCATCTTCTCATAATTAGAAGTTTCTGCTTTTACCGTCATCACACTTCCTCCCTGACAATCTGTTTCATCTGATATCTCATCCTCTCCAGCCGGTTTCGATCCCTGGAAATTCGATAAAGCAGAAGGTTGCCCTCGTAAACCGTCAAAGCAAAATCAGCCGCCGCTTCCAGTTTTTCGCCGGACACTCCACTTTTTTGCAGCACCTGGAAAAATATTGCTCTGACCTGATCCATAGCTTCCCAATAAGATTCTGCCAACTCCTCCTGGAAGGCAAGCTCCATACCCAGGACTGCCAGCGGACAGCCGTAATACTGCTTATCCTTCAGCTTTTCTTCAAACGCACAAAGGAAGGCGTCGCAAAACGCCTCCCATGAATCGGCCAATTCCTCCGTATCTTTTAAAACATCAATAATCAACCGACTGTAATATCCGATGACCTCCCTGGCCACATCGGACTTACTTTTAAAATAGAAGTAAAAAGACCCTTTAGGCAGACCGGTGGCATCAAGAATATCACGGATTCCCGTCGCAGCATACCCTTGCTTCCAGAACAATTCTCCTGCCGCTTCTACAATTTTTGCTTTTGATGCTTCTCCTTTTTTCATCTTCCATCATACCCATTTCTCTTTCTTTTACATTTAAATAATAGACTAGTCGGTCTATTTTGTCAAGGAGATTCCTTTGCCTACATTCTGCTTTTACGCCAACCCCTTTTTCTCCAGGAAATCGTATACCGTCCTCTCGCCCCTTTTTATTTTCTTAGACCGGTAATCAAACAGCAAAATCGTCAAAAGCGTAAACACAAGCGTAAGTGCGATCATGACTGCCGCCGGAACCGCTATACTTTCTCCCGCACAGATCACGCTGCGAAATGCATTCACCGTGTACGTAAACGGCACCAGATTATGTATCCGGGCAACAAAACCGGGAGACAATTCCACCGGATAAGTACCCGCCGATCCGGCCAGCTGTACTACCATGAATATCAGCATCAGAAAACTTCCCACTTTTCCCAGGCAGACGTTGAAGAAATACATGATCGAAGTGAAAGCCACAGATACCAGACAGGAAAACAAAATCGCTTTTCCCATCTGTTCCGGCGTAAATCCATCCAAAATATGAAGCAGCCATATTAAGAGCGCCCCCTGCAGCAGCGCCAGTGGACAAAGAACAGACGCTTTGCTCATCCACCAGGCAAAACCCGATTTCAGTTTACCCTGGTATTCGGTCAGCGGATACATCAGACAAAAAGCAAGAGAGCCGACCCACAGTCCCACCGACATCATATAAGGCGCCATGGCATGGCCGTTATTTGGAACATCCGTCATTTTACTTTCCCGGCTGTCCACCGGAGCAGAAATCATTTTGATATTGTCTTCCCTGACAGTATTATCGTTAATCTGCCGTGCCCCGTCCGCCAGGCTGTTTTTCAGCGTATCCGAACCGCTGTACAATTTTCCAAGACCCGTTCCCAATTCCTGCGAACCTTCCTGCAGCTGTTTGGCGCCAATGTGAATCTGCTGTGCGCCGCCGCTTAGCCGTGCCGCACCGTCATTCAGCCGTATGCTGCCAGCCGTCAATTCTCCTGTTCCTTCATACAGAGAGTTTGCCCCCTCTTTTAATTTCAAAGCTCCCTCTCCCAAAACACCGGCTCCATCCGCCAGAGATTGGGATCCTTCTTTCAATTTTCTGCTGTTTTGATCCAGCTTTTTCACGCCGTCCGTATAGTCGATAATCCCGCTATCCAGCCGTTTCATTCCGTCAGCCAGCTCCTGCACACCCACGGCTGCCTGAGAAACACCTTTCATGAAATCATCGCCATGAAACTTCAGTTGTTTTGCTCCCGCAGAGATAGCAGCGGCAGAACTTTGCAGTTTTCGCGCACCTTCTGACAAGATCGTATCCTTTTCTGTGAGGGTGTTAAACCCCTCTTTCAAAGCCTGGATGCCTGCAGCCGCCTGCGGAAAAGATGCTGTCCCCTTTTCCAGCTGATCCAGCCCGTTTCCCGTCTGCTGTATCCCCTTTAAAAGTGCGGCAGACCCCTGATACGCTTTTTTCAAATCCTCACACAATTCTTTCAGCGAGTCCTGAGAAAATCCTGCTGGAACGGCCGCTGCACGCTCTTTCATTTCCTCTGCGCTGTCTTTCATATGCAACTTTTCTGATTCTATGGACTGTGCCTCGTGCTTCAGTCCCTCTGTCATCTGATTTAATTCCTTTGCAGCTAAAAGGGCAGTTTCTCTTTCTGTCTGCATATCCCCGTTGATCTGGTCAGAAATCTGCCCGACCCTGCTTTCGTAATCACCGGCATTTAACAGCTCTTCCTCTGCCAGACTGTCTCCGGCCGCATTTAGAGAATCCGCCAGCTGATTTAATACCTCCGCAGAAACCGTTACAGTTCCATCATCAGAAGATGCGGCGCTGATGTCCAAAAGCTTCTCAGCCGCAGATTGAAAAGCCATATGCCCATCTGCCAACCGTCGATTGACCCGGGCAATTTTATCATTTCCTTCTGAAACAGCATCGGAGGTCACCCCGCTGTACTGCCGCTGCGATTCGCTCAAATTTTCCCCCCATCCGTCCACATCTTCCGCTGTCATATCGCAGAGTTTGGCGGCGGCGGCAATTGTCTCTGATGATTCTTCCATTCCTTCCGAAACCGTCTCCATCACTTGCCCAGCGGTTAGCATCTCGTTTTGAGTCTCTGCTATTTTTTGAAACAGTGTCTGCATTTCTTTCGCATCGGCGCTGGTCTCCAGGAGAGCAGCCTGATCACTGATGCTCTTTAAAGAAAAAGTCAGTTCCCGGGCGCCTTGTTCCAATGTACCTTCCTTCTCCCCGGATACCGCATTCTCCAACTGTATGACTGCACTGTGGATCTGACCCAGATTTTCCAGACCGGACAACTGTAAAACTCCTTTTTCCAGCTGTTCCACCCCCTGAATATACCCCGGATTTGTCTTTGTCCCATCTCCCAGCAGACCATCTGTCAGCTGTTTCACACCTTCCACATAGCCCACGGTTTTCTCTGTCCCCAAAAGGCCATCTGTCAACCGTGTCACCCCTGCCATATATTCCCGTGCTCCATCTTCCAGAGCAGCTGCTCCTTGGGCCAAAGCTTGCGTACCGTCCGCTGCCTGACTGCTTCCCTCTGTCAATTCTCTGGAATGGTCATACAGCCTGCTCACGCCTGCCGTATAGTCCTGAACCCCCTGATTCAATGTACCGGTTCCATTCAGCAGATCCGGCAGTCCGTCTGTCAGAGAACTGACGCCGCGGTTCAGCTGCCCCGCACCTTCATGGAGCTGGTTCACTCCTGCGGTATACGCCCCGATGCCTTCTGTCAGTTCTTCTGTCCCATTCTGAAAGGTCAGCGTACTGTCCGCCAGTTTCTTCAGATTATCTGAGATAGTTTTATTTCCTGCAGACGCATCCTTTACTCCTTCTTTGATCTGTCCGGCTCCATCAGCCGCTTTTTGCATCCCCTCGCCGGCCGCATCGATCTGATCGAATATAACTTCCGTATAAGTCTCCGTCACTTCCTCTGCCACGCTTGTCCGGATCTTTTCCATCCCCGTTTCACTTAGTTTGGAAGCGATATAATTTGTTCCCGGGTTAATTTTGTAGTTCAGCTGCATTTTTCTTGGATGATCATCCATCACCGTGGCTGCATTGGCCGAGAAGTCCTTTGGTATGGTAATCGCCATGTAATAAATTCCCTTTTTTAATCCTTCATCAGCAGTCCGCTGATCCACAAAATGGAATGCCATGGAACCGTCCTCCCGTAACTTCTCCACAAGTTCATCTCCCACGGCAAGCGTAACATCCCGATACTCTGCCGGACAGTCCTCATTCACCACCGCCACCGGAAGTTTATCCACATTTCCATATGGATCCCACATGGATGCCAGAAACAACCCTGCATAAATAACTGGAATCAATGCAATCACCAGCACTACTAACAAGAGAATTTTGTTACGAAACAGACTTTTCCATTCTTCTTTTATCATAATATCCCTTCTTTTACCTCGACAATTTTTCTATTAATAGACGTCATGTTGATTTTTATTACAGGATGCATTATACTAAAAGAAAAAATAAGATACAACCATCAGGTTCCCCAACAAATGCCGACTACTGCACACACTTTTTAAAAATGTCTATCTGTCTCATAACAGGGAGGAATTTTATGTCAGAAAAAACAGATCGCCGCGTCCGTAAAACAAGAGCGCAGCTTCGTGCCGGACTGGCCACACTGATGCAGAAAAAAAGCATCAAAGAAATTACCGTAAAAGAACTGGTAGAGGAAGTCGATATCAATCGCTCCACCTTCTACCTTCATTACGCAGACATTTATCAGATGCTGGAAAGTATCGAAAATGAACTGATGGACGAAATTCAGAAAACGATACAGGGACATTTCCCCTCCCATGACGCCGGAGGATCTTCTCTGGAATTCGCCGTCGAACTGCTGTCCATCTTGTATCAGAACAAAGAACTCTGTATGGCTCTTATGGGGCCCAACGGAGATATGGTCTTTGTGGGAAAGATCGAAAAGCTGGTGGCTGAAACCGTACTGCCCGATCTCTTCCGCCAGCTTTCCACTGATCCCCATAATATGAATTACCTTTATGCCTTCTGCCTCAACGGCTGCGTCGGGCTCATCAAGGCTTGGCTGTCCGGTGGCCAACAGGACTCTCCGGAACATATGGCCCGCCTGATTCACAGGGTCATCACACGCTATCTGGCCAGCAACGCACCGGAACTCTACTGACGAATATCCACTAATCCAACGTCTAACATTGATTCCGAAAATTCAAATGCTGCTCCATCACCATTAAGGTTAAGATACATATTATCCAAATCATTCTCATTCACAATCCAAGCCATATTCACCTGGATACTCTCACCTGGATTTAAAGAGGAAATATAATTGTCTCCATTTCCATAATCCTCAGTTACGCTCATATATGTCATTTCAGCTGTTTTTGCAGCACCATCCCAAATAATACTGTCATAATCATTACCAGACTGTTCTTCTGGAACGTAAATTCGATACATTCCATCTTCATGGTTCATCAACATCAATGAGCCAAGATAAGGCATATGATTTATTTCTTTATCTGTCTTATTGGCATAAGTGACAGATGCGTAGACAAGTTTTTGTTTCACACTTTCTGTTTTTACAATCTTATCCAATGTATTAACACCATCGCCCGACTTAATATAAGATAGCGTATTGTTTATTATTTTTCCATCCGCCTCAACTGTGGTTTTCCATTCTTCAGGAATACGATTCTGATCCAGAAGTTGCAAATCATCTGCCACCTGAACACTATCCACGCAAACGGAAATCTTATCTGCTTCCAAATAATTTCCATGATTATCTTCACCAACTGCCGACATATCAAACTCCTCACCAATCTGATATACTGGCAGTTTATCATCTTCTACAGAAATCAAAGTCCCTTCTGATGATAATTCTTCCGGTGAAACCATTTCGCTCCATGTGGCCATACCAGCTGTTTCAATCTCGGTATCATTTTCAGTGATTACAAGGTTTTCCGCTACTTTAATGGCATCCTCTTTCGTAATATCATCACCAATATAAACAGTAATTACACGATACACATCTGGACAAAGAAGATAAATTCTTTGATTAAAAGATCCATCCTCTGCCAGATCATTCTCATCTAAAAACGCAGATGCAAAACTGAATCCTCCTGTCCGGCTATGATCTGGATACTCCAGATGCCATTTATCTATCCACTCCATACCTTCTGGAATATATCCTGCTGCAATATCTATATCATGGATTTTTTCCGGAAGATCAATTTTTCTATTATTGTCATCTGTCTTAATTCCAACAGCGGTACTTATGATATAATTTAACACCTGCATAGGCTATCGTCGATGTAGCCAGTATACATACCGCTGCGGCGGCTGCAACTTTTGTACCAATCCATTTTTTTCTTTTCTGTATATGAACCACTTGTGTGTCCTGAAGCTGCTTTTTTACTTCGTTTTGAATCATTGTATGGATGAACTCCGGAGTTTCAGGAATGTCTTTTTTCATATCTTCAAACTTCATATTTCAAAGAATTTATTAGTTTCCTGGATTTTCGCAAAAGAGTATAGCACTCATTAATCAATATACGAATCAACCATGTTCTGGCATACTTATCATTCCTCAAGGTTTCAAACGTCACTTTAACACCACCTTCTTTTTAGCCGGCCAGCTATTTTCTTTACATAGATTAGACGTATAACTTTCCAAAATATCCCCAACAAAACTATTTTTTAATAGTAAAGGAATGATATATTTCGTAAGCGCTTTATAACCAACCGGATAGTCAAACTCTAACTTTTGTGAGATACTTCAGATACTTGGAGTAATTCACTTCCTATCCGGTTCTCGGAGTTGCAAAAGCTACGCTGCTATCTCATATCTTCGGTC
>DWVJ01000007.1 GCA_019120315.1 Candidatus Ruminococcus avistercoris | reverse complement strand
CTTCGGATTTTATTTTCGGCTATACCCTGCCAATTTTACCGATTGCAGTAGCACAGGGGGTTATTTGCTACATAGCGGCGGCTCTGCTCGGCTTGAAGCTGACAATCACTGTTTTATATGCCTTGCTGTTTATCATCCCCGTGGCATTATTTTACATTGCTTTGGGGCTTATCTGCGGAAGCGTTTTTAATTCAAAGCAGGTCGGCGGTATCTGTGGAGCGTTACTTACCAATTTGTCCGCTTGGATGTCGGGGATTTGGTTTGATGTAGAACTTGTAGGCGGCGTATTTAAGAAAATCGCAAATGCTTTGCCTTTCATCCATGCTGTTGAATTGGAACGGGCTGTCTTTAGTGCGGATTATTCCAATATCCTGCCGCACCTTTGGTGGGTGCTCGGTTATACCGTGGTGGCTGTTGTGGTGGCTGTACTTTTATTTTTGCGACAGATGAGAAAGCAATAGAATAAGCAGGAATATCGTGGAGGTAGCATTAAACATATGGAATGGTTTAATATTTTCGGTCTGGTTTTTATTGTAGTCATTATGATACCCAATATTGTATTTGCGATTAAGTGCAGAGATGGATTTCATAATAAGTGGAACAATAAATATGTTGAGGTTATAGAATAAGTAGGAAGATTGGGTTGTTTCGGATTTATGATAATCAATATCCCGGGAACTTGGTTCGGGTGGTGGTCTGACGAAGCATTTGCATTATATTTGATTGTAGATGCTATATTTGCAATGTTTTATTGTGGAATTTGGATTATGTGTTTTAAGAAAAACAGCGTTTTCAGAGCATTAGCGCTTTCTGTTATTCCTTCAATTTTGTTTTTATTTAGTGGGATTATGAGCAGGTCAGTGCTATTGATCATTGCATCCATATTATTTGCACCAAGTCATATTGTGATTTCATATAGAAATGCAAAATGATATTTGCAAGTTTATTATTTACCGGGCAGCACAAACGCATAATCAGAGAGCTGGATGCATAGACGCAGAGCCGACAAAGGAGGGCGGTACAATGACAATAAAATTATTTTGCAATGCAATCATAAAATTTGTGCTTGGAATTATTCTTGTAGGACTACTTCTGTTTCTGCCTGCGGGAACAATACAATATCCTAACGGCTGGCTATTTATGAGCATCTTGTTTGTTCCTATGTTTGTTGCCGGTATTGTAATGATGTTCAAAAACCCCAAATTATTAAGTAAGCGACTTAACGCAAAGGAACAGCAAAGCGAGCAAAGTCTTGTAATAAAACTTAGCGGATTGATGTTTGTTGTTGGTTTTGTATTGGCAGGTCTTGATTTTCGCTTTGACTGGCTGCCGCTTCCTAAAACAGTGTCTTACATAGCGGCTGCTATATTTTTGCTTGCGTATTTGCTTTATGCAGAAGTCTTACGGGAAAATACATATCTCTCCAGAACGATTGAGGTGCAGGAAAATCAAAAGGTAATTGATACAGGACTTTACGGTATTGTCAGACATCCGATGTATAGTGTAACAATTATTCTTTTCCTTGCAATGCCGTTGGTGCTTGGATCAATTCTTTCTTTCGTTGTGTTTCTCTTTTATCCTCTGATTATCGTAAAGAGAATAAAAAACGAAGAACTGGTACTTGAAACCGAGCTTGACGGATATGCAGATTATAAAAAGAAAGTTAAATACAGGTTAATACCTTATATTTGGTAGTCTTAAATTACATTATTTGGAAAAGCGGAATATCAATAAAGAGCCAGCCGCATAGACGCAGAGCCGATGAACGCAATGTTTATCGGCTCTGTTTTACTTGAACTAAGTAGTATTCCCTATTCACCTTTGGGATGACGGCTTTCAGCCGGACAACGCCTGCGGTATGCTAAGGGAAAATACCGCCGCTTCTGAAACTGCCTTGAACTGTCAGCAGTCAGATAAGCGTAAAGGACAGTTTCGACTTTGAATTTCAAAGCCGGTTACAACTGAATGACCGGCTGGATGGAATATGATTGTGCGATGACCTCTTTTTGATAGGAGCGAGCACAGCAACGCTGCGGTGAGACTCCGGGGTAGGGATAGAAAAACGACATTCAGGCAGACCGGCAAAACATCTGCGGAAAAGGCAGCGGAGATGTCTTACACCGTAACAAGCAGGGAAACTGTATTAACAGTTTCCGCTTCATAAGCCGAAATATACGCCGCTGCTTCTGCTTGAAATCGAGTACCGCAAAATGAAAAAGATGGACGGCATACAAATATTGTTTGAACTGATTATCGAGTTATGCAAGCTGATTACAGGCAACAATATTGCTCCCGCTTCTCCCCGTCCGCTTTCACCCGAAATGCGACAGGAGCTTGTTACTTTTATCAGCAAAACACAGGAGCAGATCTCCGCTTTGGAAAAGGACAGGCAGTCGATATATAACCGCAACCGCCATAAGAAAAGCGAAGCGCTTAATGCTGAAGCGAGGGATATTACCGCAAAAATCAAGCCTTTGCGAAGGGAACTGTCTACCGCAAGGGCTATTCTCGAAAAGAGACCGAGATTTGAAAAACTATTGGAAACCGAGCGTCAGATGGAAGCTGCCATAACAATGAAACGCAAAGAAAGAAGGTATGAACGATGACAAATACAAGCAGCCCACCGGAGAACTGCTGCTTAGGACGCTTCGTGAAACGACGGATATTACGGAGCTTACCCCAACGCTTGTAAACTCGTTGATTGAGCGTATCGAAGTCCATAACAACGACAAGTCAAGCGGCCACTGTTATGTGAAGGTGGATATTTACTTCACGGCGGCGGGGATGATAGACATTCCTACTGAACAGGAGATTCTGACTATGATGGAGGAAATACGGGAAAATCCGCAGGACTTCCGCTTTGTAGCATAACAAAAAGGTACGGTGCAACCCATTTTACTGAGTTACACCGTACCTACTACATAAATACTTCCTTATCTGGCGTTGGCATTGGCGACGTCTCCGCTTTTTTAAATAGGCGAAAGATATTTTGCGCAGAAGGGTTTGATTTTTCCCCGGTCATAGACATGCAGACTGCAGCGGCGCAGCCGCTCTGCGTTCAGGTTCATGGCGTCCTGAAAGGCCATGGCGGAAAGCGAAAGGCAGCCATGCTGCATAAGCCAGAGGAAAGTGTCAAAACTCATTTCACTGCTCAGATCCCCGGCAGGAGGAGTTTCCATAGGAGCCCGCCTCCAGTGACGGGCCACGTATTCCCGGTTGTCCCGGGCAGTACCGCGGCTGCGGGCTGAACAGGTGATGGAGGTGAGAGGTTTCAGCGTGCCGTCCGGCTCCACCAGATAGTTGGCGTGAAACCCGCAAAGCGGATGATCGCATCGGGAGGGCATGAAGCTTTCCAACGGGATTTCGGCCTGATCGCTGATGTCTGCCATCAGCTGATCCAGGGTATAGCGGTCTTTTGAACATCCTTCTTTCGGATACCGGCCAAAATAGGATACCGGCTGGAAGTGGATTCCACGCACGCCGGGGACGAGAGAGGCGGCCAGGGAGATAAGTTCTCCCAGGTTATCATCGTTGACCCCTCTGACGACGGTGGGTACCAGGGTGACGCCCAGATTAAAGCTGCTGCATACACGGATGGCTTCCAGTTTCGTCTGCAAAAGGGGTTTGCCTCGCAGCGCTTCATAGATATCCTCCCGGGTTCCGTCAAACTGCAAAAAGACGATATCCAGACCGGCCTGTGCCAGGCTGCGGGCATACTCCGGTTCCTGTGCCAGGCGGATGCCGTTGGTGTTGATCTGTACGTAACTGCAGCCGGCTTCTTTGGCGTAACAGATCAGTTCCGGCAGATCGTCCCGCAGGGTGGGTTCTCCTCCGGAGAGCTGCAAAAGAGGTTCGCCGCACTGGGATACGATGTCCCGGATGGCTTTTTTCATCTCCTGAATGTCCGGATCTGTCTCTTTTGTCCCGCCATCGGCGAAACAGTACCGGCAGCGCAGGTTGCAGCGGCGTGTGACCTCCAGCAAAGCGCAGCAGGTTTCACTGTCATGTTCCGGACAGATGCCGCAGTTTTGGGGACAGTGCCATCCGTCGTCTTTGCCAAGGGGAGGAGCGCCAAGAAGCCATTGATCGAAATCAACGGTTCCCTGCCAGATCAGGGTGCGAAAGGATCCGTGTTCCGGGCAGCTTTTTTCCAGGAAAATGCGTCCATTCTCATCCTGACAGAGTGAAGCCGGAAGATTCTGCAGGCAGACGGGACAGACAGAACGGGTTTTACGAATCGGTATCATATTATCCTCCCATGCCGAAGCATTCTTTTTTGTAAATCATCAGTTCCAGCTGATAGCGGGCGGATACTTCCTGGACGGCGCCGGTGACCAGCTGCTCCAGCAGATCTGGCGGGCAGGCGGCGCTGGCGTTTAGGATGACCGCGATCTGTGTACAGGGGTTGGCGAAACGGTGACTGACCTCGATGGGACGGTCTACGCCCAGCAGATCCGCTTTGCCAAAATCGCCCTCCGGTTCCCAGGCCAGCAGCTTCAGGTGGGGGATTTCCCAGCCAGATTCCTGAATCTGTGCCTGTATTTCTTTCGCCATATCCATCAGATAATCGTTTCCGTCAAAGGTATTGCAGCAGACCACGGCGTAATATTGCATATAGTACTCGCTTAATTTTCCCATGGCAGACAGGAAATCTTCCCCGCTGTAACCGATATCCGGACGGCGCAGGGAGGCTTTTTGGTTCATCAGGATCTGTGCCAGATTTTCCAGCCCTTCTCCCTTAGCTGCACTGATGAAAATGACCTGTGCCTGGGGATAATGCTCCTTCAGCCAGGTTTTGTCTGCATCGGCCTGATCGCGGCTGATCAGGTCACATTTGTTGAGAACGATCAGATCGGCTTCAATCAGCTGTGTGTCCAGAAGGTATTCCATGTCGCCGCCATTGCCGGTGCGCAGAAGTTCCACCGTCCGCGGTTCCACCAGTACCGTAAAGGGGGCCAGGTCAAACTGGCCGGGGAATTTTTCTGTCAGACCGTGGTAGACATGTTCCAGCGCGCCCACGCCAAAGCCGGGAATGTCAGAGACAACCAGTTTACATCCCTCATCGTAGTATGCGTTCAGGCGGTCCGCCAGGTTTTCATTCTGATAACAGATACACTCCTCAGTCATCTCGGAAGCATTGCAGCCGTGCAGCATGGCCAGGCGGTGATCCGCCAGGTTTACCCCGTGTCCCAGATCATTGGAGATCATGGCAGCCTTTTTGTGATGACGGTTGCAGCAGCTGGTCAGGGCGATCATGGCAGTGGTTTTTCCGGAGCCAAGGAATCCGCTGAATACGGCAAATTTTCGCATGGTGTGTCCTCCTGTTCGTAGCGTTGTATATCATAATGTTAAGGTCAAAAGCTCTCAATATCATTATATGGGAAAGCCAGGAAGCCTTCAATAGAAAGGCGCGAACAGAAGTATAAATCCCTCTATTTTACAGATACTACATTTACGGGAAACAAAGGAGATAATTGTAAAGAAGCAGGATGGAGGAAATTTGATATGAAAGCTACGGGAATCGTAAGAAGGATCGACGATCTGGGCCGCGTGGTGGTTCCTAAGGAAATCAGGCGGACACTGCGGATCCGGGAAGGGGAGCCCATGGAGATCTTTACAGGAAGAGAGGGAGAGATCGTATTGAAAAAATATTCTCCCATCGGAGAGCTGAGCCAATATGCCAGGGAGTTTGCAGAGGCCATTTCATCGGTGACGGGCTGTCTGGCCTGTATCTCCGACCATGATCAGATCGTGGCGGCTGCCGGACCGGATCAAAAAGAATACAATCAAAAGGCGATCAGCGAAGAGCTGGAGCGGACCATCACCAACAGGGAATGTGTGACGATCCTACCCGGCAGCCGGGAACGGCTGGAACTGATGTCTGACAGAGAGTCCCGTTACCAGTCGGCTGTCGTGGCGCCCATCATCAGCGCCGGAGATGCCATCGGTTCTGTGATCATCTGCAGCAATAAGGATGAGTTGGGCGAGGCGGAGCGCAAGATCGCTCAGACAGCTTCTGCGGTACTGGGGAAACAGATGGAAGATTAACCGGCTTCCATCTGATAGAACTCTTCCAGGGTAAGGCCTGTCAGGGTGAGATAAAGAGCCAGAGACCGGGTGACGTACCGGATATGCCAGGGTTCCCAGGCGTATCCGGTGATTTCCGTTTTCCGGGGCGGATAACGCAGGATGAAGCCGAAAAGAGCGGCGTTTCCGGCCAGCCATTTCCCTTCCGGCGTGCAGGCAAATTTTTCTGTCAGTTCGTAGCCTACCCGGGCACAGGAGACGTCCAGGGCCAGTCCGCTCTGATGTTCGCTGGCGCCGGGCGGCGCGACGGTGATATTTTCCTGCGGATGATTCAGCAGCGCTTTCTTTTCTTCATAGAGCTGCTGCTGGCGGGAATAGGGCCGGTAGGCGGATATACCGTAAAGCTGGATATGATCCCAGCGGGCCTGGGCGAAAAGCAGGGCGGCCCAGTCTGCCGCTTCCTTTCGCATGAATTTTTTCGGATTGCCTTTGGGGGCGCAAAAAGGAAAGAGAGCCTCCGTCAGATCTTTTGGAATGTAAGCGGCGGGAAGACGATGGTCTTTGTTGATCAGGCGAACATAAGAATTCATAAAAAACCTCCGGTATCACAGGATTTTTAACAGCCTATGATGACCGGAGGGTTTTTATGATTTTTAGATTACTGATATTTCAAAGCAGCCGTCCCCATCTCTTCCAGCAGATCGCTTTTGATTTTGTAAAGTTTGTCAGACAGATCCACGTAAACCTCATGGGGATTGACCAGACGCCGGGTCTCATCCCAGAGTGTTTCCTGCTCCTGGCGGCAGATCTTCTGTATCTCCATAACGGAAGGCGAAGAATAGACACATTCGCCCTTTTGGAAGACCGGTACCAGCAGTTCCCGCAGGACGTAAGAGCCGCCCTCGATTTTTGTTTTTTTCCAGGTTTCCAGCGGATCAAAGATGATCATATCTTTCGATTCATCGAAAGTTTCATCGGCCAGACAGATCAGATCTGCGCGGATCTTGCCGTTTTCTTTGTCGTAGATCCGGTAGATGGTCTTATTGCCCGGGTTTGTCACCTTTTCTGTGTTTTCTGAAAGTTTGATTTTCGGTTCAAATTCCCTATCCTCCGAATTTTTAATGGCAGCCAGTTTGTAGACGCCGCCGAAAGCCGGACAATCCTTTGCGGTGATCAGATTGGTTCCGACGCCCCAGGAGTTAATCTTTGCTCCCTGGGCTTTCAGGCTGTCGATCAGATATTCATCCAGATCGCTGGAAGCAGAGATGACAGCATCGCCGAAACCGGCCTCAGCCAGCATCCGGTAAGCTTTCTTGGACAGATAGGCGAGATCTCCGCTGTCGATGCGGATACCGTATCCTTTGAAATCCGGGTTCTTTTCCTTCATTTCTTTAAAAACGCGGATGGCGTTTGGCACGCCGGACTTCAGCACGTCATAGGTATCCACCAGTAGGATGCAGGAATCGGGATAGAGGTTGGCATAGGTTTTAAACGCCGTATATTCATCGGGGAAACTCATAATCCAGCTGTGGGCATGAGTGCCTTTTACAGGGACATCAAACATCTGTCCAGTCAGCACGTTGGAGGTGCCGATGCAGCCGGCGATAACGGCGGCTCTGGCTCCGTAGATTCCCGCGTCCGGCGCCTGGGCGCGGCGCAGACCGAATTCCATGACGCCGTCGCCCTGGGCGGCGTAAACGACCCGGGCCGCCTTGGTGGCGATCAGGCTCTGGTGGTTGATGATGTTTAAGATGGCGGTCTCCAGCAGCTGAGCTTCCATGACGGGAGCTACGACTTTCAGCAGCGGTTCCCTGGGGAAGACCACGGTTCCTTCTGGAATGGCGTAGACATCGCCGGTGAAATGAAATCCCCGCAGATATTCCAGAAAATCCCGGTCAAACATATTCAGGCTCTTCAGATATTCGATATCATCGGGAGCGAAATGAAGATCCCGGATGTACTCGATTACCTGCTCCAGTCCGGCCATGACAGCGTAACCGCCATCGCAGGGATTGCGGCGGTAAAACATGTCAAAGACCACGACCTGGTCCGTTGGATTTTTAAAATAACCCTGCATCATGGTCAGTTCGTACAGATCCGTCAGCAGGGTCAGATTCATAGCGCGCATAGCATGTTCTCCTTGTCAAATTGTATTGGAACTATTATAGCACTGATGAAAACTGTTGTAAAATGGAAAAATCTTTTTATATGGCAGGTTCTTTCTTGCAAAAACCGGTATTCGTAGTATGATAGAATACAGAACTTTCTGCGGGGGAGAAATCATGCTGGTTATCATTGTCATTAAACAGATTATTGTTTCGTTTTTTCTGCTGATCATTGGGGCGTTTTGCTATAAAAAAGATATTCTGTCAGCCGGCGAGGGGAAATCCATTTCCAATTTTATCCTTACTTTTGTGTCGCCGGCGCTGATTCTGGACGCCTGCCAGATTACCTACAGCGAAGAGCTGTTCCACAATCTGCTGTGGGCATTCGGGATGTCGGGGGTCTCTTTCGTGGCGGCTATCACTGCTGCGCAGGTACTGATTTCTAAAAGAAAGATCAGTTATAATATTGAACGGTTTTCTCTGGTCTATACCAACTGTGGCTTCATTGGAGTCCCGCTGGTGCAGGCGCTGTACGGAGACGAAGGCGTTCTGTATATGACCAGTTATATTGCCATGTTCAACATTCTCCTCTGGACACACGGTGTTGTCTGTATGTCGGAGCGGATGGATAAAAAACAGATCGTTTCCATATTAAAATGTCCGACGATTTATGCGATTGTCATCGGGATTTTCAGCTTCTGTATGAAAATCACCTATCCGGAAGTGTTTGGGACGACGATTGCCTATGTGGCGGATCTGAATACGCCTCTTGCCATGATTGTGGCGGGTATTTCCGTGATGCAGTCGGATTTTCTGGGAGCCATGAGACGCAGGAGAATTTACGTGGTATCTTTTTTAAAACTTCTGGCGATTCCTGTAATGGCCATGCTGGCCATGAGCCTGTTTCCCTGCCCTGCGATCATCCAGGTGATCATCGTGCTGGCAACGGGATGCCCGGTGGGAGCGTCTGTCATCATGTTTGCCCTGCGTTACGGAAAGGATGAGATATACGGGGCGGAACTGTTTGCAGTTACGACCATTTTTTCCCTGGTTACCATGCCGGTGCTGATCGCTCTGTGTACGATATAAAAGAGTGTGAGAGAGGTCAGAGATAAATCTGCAGAAATTTTAAAAAAAATAAAAAAAGTACTTGCATTTTATATGAGAATACTATATAATACATCTTGTCGCTGAATTGGGCTATCGCCAAATGGTAAGGCAACGGACTCTGACTCCGTCATTTCAAGGTTCGAATCCTTGTAGCCCAGTTGAAGAGCCACTCCGAATGGGGTGGCTCTTTTACGTCATATCATATTTACAATCATTTCCTCCATCTGTTCCTGCGTAATCGGACAGGGTGTGATGGACAGCAGACTGACTCGGATTTCAAAATCCTGCAGAGTGTCCAGTTCCTCCCAGCCGGGGCCGGGAGTCTGATCGATGGCATCGGCCCTGGTGGCGGAAAGCCCCAGCAGGGCGCCGCCGGCCTGGATGGAACCTTTCAGATGGCCCAGGATGATCCCGTTTTGCGAGACGGAGGGGATCAGTTTTTGGAAAACACCGATCAGTGCGTCTCGCACCGCTTCCTTTTTTGCAGCTTCCGGCAGAGAGAACGCATGTCGGAAGCTTAAAAGTGCGGCGTTTTCCGGAACAGAGGATTTACGGCCGTAGGTGATACGGGTAAAGTTATTCATGGTGAGTCGTCACCTCCTGTTTGATGGCGTCTAAAAGTTCAGGACAGGAACCGGACAGGGCGCACAGGGGCAAAATCCGGTGAGGCGTATCGATTTTTTGAATATCCTCGTATATTTTCTGTGTTTCCGGATGCAGATCCACTTTGTTGATGACGATAATATCGCCGCCGCTGATCTGGTTTTCCATGATGATGGAAGCGGCTTTTAAAAGTTCGCTCCAGCGGGCCGCATCCACTACGGAGAGGCTGATAATCGCCGGGTGATCCGGCAGGTATTTTTCCAGTTTCTCGCGCAGATCCTTCAGATAGGCAATTCCGGTCAGTTCCACGATGATCCAGTCGGGGGAAAACTGCCGGTTCAGATCCCGCACTGCCTCGATGAGACTGCCGGTGACCTGGCAGCAGACGCACCCTCCTGTGATGGCGGTAATTTCCACGGAACCATGCTGCAGCAGCAGATCATCGATGGAGTTTTTACCGATTTCATTTTCGATAATGCATAAGCTCTGGCCTTCTGCCAGTATCTGATCCATCAGACGGGAGATCACGGTGGTCTTGCCGGAGCCGAAAAATCCTCCAACCAGCAGAATATTCACATTTCTTCCCCCTTTATCGTTATACCTGATAGTCAACGGTGGCCTGGATCATGGCTTTTACATTTTCCGGTTTGGCATTTAACGGATTGTCGCAGCCGGAGCTTACGATCAGGCCGGTCTTGGGTCCCACATCCTTTATCAGATTGGTTACGTAATTGTAGACTTCATTGTCGCTGTCAAAAGCAAGCATGGTGGAAGGCACGTCGCCCATCAGGCACATCCGATCGTCCAGAATCTCCCGGGCTTTTCTCATGTCTGTGGAGCCGTCCAGCATCAGCAGACAGGTGCGGGGCGGAAGTTCCTTCAAGGTCTCCAGTTCGCTGTCCCAGCAGGAGTCAAAATGCAGGATCGGGATGACGTTATGTTCGATGGTGATGTCGATTAATTTATGCAGATAGGGCCAGACAAATTCCATCCAGGTGTCGTGGGACATCAGTTCCGGGGCTGCCCGCCATCCGCCGACCCAGGCAGAAAGGGGCTTTGCGGCTTCCAGCTGAGCGGTATAGCTGGCACAGGTGTATTCCATTGCTTTATCCAGGGCGGCCTTTACCAGTTCCGGTTCAGATACCAGATCAACGAAAAAGTTCATCAGCTGACGGGCGCCGCAGAAGCCTTCGAAGGGTGTGCCGGTGGATAATGCGTTCATGATTGGCATCTGACCTTCCGTGGCCATTCTTTGTATGGTTTCCGGGGAACTCTGGACAAAAGATTGCATCTTGGGAGCCGGATTGTTGATTCGGTTTTTCAGAAAGTCCTCCAGCCAGGGGCCGTATCCCATTTCGATGATCTTTTCATAATCATCAAAGGTCATGACTTCCTGCTCGTCCACCTGCCACAGTTCATCATCCGGAAGATCGATGCCCGGTACTTTTACTTTGGAAAGCCAGAGCATGGACAGAGCATAGGGCGACATCGTCGGGGAATGCAGCGAGTCGATGCCCGGATGCTCCTGAACGAAGGATATGGCGGTGTCGGTCGCTTTTTTAAAATCAGATAGAAATTCGCTGATCTTTACTCCCTGGCTGCGGGTCATGTAAGCGGGTCCGCTGTAAGAATAGGGAATCTTATCCACAGGTTTCATCTGAATCGCGTTGATTGTCCGTGCAAGTCGTTCCTGGTATAAACTCATACTTCATCATCCTTTCTTTAATATTGTTCCCAAACTACAAATTGAAAAAAACAAGAACTTGTCTTATAATTCAACTATATCCCTTGTTATATGTTTCGTCT
The DNA here is from genome assembly GCA_019120315.1 of Candidatus Ruminococcus avistercoris. Classification (GTDB taxonomy): domain Bacteria; phylum Bacillota; class Clostridia; order Lachnospirales; family Lachnospiraceae; genus Ruminococcus_G; species Ruminococcus_G avistercoris. The sequence continues at coordinate 74,420 of DWVJ01000007.1, read as the reverse complement.
ATGTTTTGAAAAGACAAACGCAAACAGAGAATAAAAGGAAGCTTTGTCCGCAAGTGACAAAGGCAGCAAAGCGGTGCAGGAAGGAGGATGGGGTTGTGAAACTGAGCATGTCCATACTGGCCAGGTATCTGAGAAATTATCATCCGGATTGTGCCATCGTCAATGATGAGAGAGTGATCCGCGGACTTCGGTTTCTTCCGGAGGGAGAACAAAAGCTGGCGCCGGAATATGTCTATTTCGGCTATGCCGGCCAGTTTTTATCGGATCCCCGTTATACGGACGCCTGTATCGTGGTGAACCGCAAGAGTCAGATGCTGTTCTGGAACTGTGATTATGAGGAACTGCTGAACGGTCTTTTGTCGGCCTTTGAGTATTATACAGACTGGGAGAGAAAACTTCTGGAGGCGGCGGCCCAAGAAGCCCCTTTGCAGGAGCTCATTGATATCGGGGAAACCGTACTGGAAAATCCTATGATGGTGAGCAGCGTAGATGGGGATATTTTTGCCGGAAGTGCATTGGGTGGAATCACCGGCGATCCCTACTGGGATGAAACGGTGCAAAGGAAAGTCATCCATCCGTCTATTCTGTTTAATACTTATTATAATACCAAAGGGGAACTGGTGGCAGATCTGACAGAGGAACCGCAGCTGATCCGCAATGTGTATGAAAAGGGAAATCCTGTGCTGATGATGTATCTGAAACAGGATGGAGAGGTTGTGGCATATCTGGGGATTCTTCAGAAATATCAGAATCTGACGGAGATCGATTTACAGCTGGCGCCGGTTTTAAGCAGATATCTGCTGCGATCTGCGGAATTCGTTTCGGCGGAGGGTACAATCAAGTCCAGCGAGTCTATTTTACGGGGATTTCTGGAGGGACAGCCGCCGGGGGAACGTGCGGTCCGGCATCTGGAGCAAAAAGGTCTTAACGGCCCCTGGAGGCTGGCAATTTTCTGTCATATCACCAGAGGGGATCAGATGCAGAAACATGCTCTGGTTCATTCTCTTCAGACGGTACCGCAGATCTATTTCCCTTTTATCTATAAGGATGAGACGGTGGCTGTTGTAAAAGAGGAGGACTGCAAAGAGCTGGAGCGTCTGCTGAAACGGACAGTGAAGCTTTCCGCGCTCTGTATCGGCTTTTCCATGGCATCACAGGAATGGGAGAATCTGCCGGTGGCGTACCGGCAGGCCCATTTTGCCCTGGATATGGCAGGAAAAAAGGCGGGGATTTACCGTTGTGAAGATTTTGCCTTCGGTTATCTGCGGGAAATGTTCCGTGCGCAGGAACTGACGCTTCCTCTGCTGCATCCGGCGCTTAAGATCTTGGAGCGGTATGACAGGGAGAATCATACGCATCTGAGAGAGACTCTGTCAGTGTACCTGAAAAAAGAACGGAATCTTCTGGGCGCGGCCCAGGCGCTTCATATTCATCGGAATACGCTGAAATACCGCCTGGGGAGGATCAGGACGCTGACGGGTCTTAGCCTTTCGGATGAGGAAGAACTGGCATATTTAAGATTATCCGACTGGCTGTCGGTATAAAATATATAGAAAGAGTGATGGATAAATGAAAGCCAAAAAGACAGATTTTTCAAAGGGAAGCGTCTACCGGAATATCCTGGAGGTGGCCGTTCCCATGACGGCGGCGCAGATCGTCAGCCTGCTGTATAATATCGTGGACCGGATGTATATCGGCCGGATCCCGGGGGAAGGGCGGATCGCCCTGACGGGTCTTGGCATCTGTTTTCCCATTATCATGATGATCAATGCTTTTGCCAATCTCTTCGGTACAGGCGGTTCGCCCATCTGTGCCATGGAACAGGGAAAGGGGGATTACGAAGAAGCACAGAAGGTGATGGGGAATACCTGTACGCTTCTGGTGGCGGCGGGACTGGCGCTGATGATCCTTGGCATGGTGTTCAACCGGCCGCTTTTGTATGCTTTTGGCGCCAGCGACATTACTTATCCTTATGCCAGGGATTACGCGCTGATCTATCTGGCAGGAACGGTATTTGTCATGATCAGCCTGGGCATGAACGGGTTTATCAACAATCAGGGGTTTGCCAGAACCGGTATGATGACGGTTGTGGTAGGAGCGATTATGAATATCATCCTGGACCCGGTTTTTATCTTTGTTTTTGATATGGGAGTGCAGGGAGCGGCCATCGCCACGGTGCTTTCCCAGATGGTGTCCGCTCTGTGGGTGCTGCGGTTTCTGACCGGAAAAACCACAACGCTTCATCTGCGCCCGGCGGTGATGCGGCTGAAGTTATCAAGGGTAAAAAATATCACGGTGCTGGGTCTGACCGGTTTTATGATGCAGTTTACCAACAGTGTGGTGCAGATCGTCTGCAATTCCACGCTGCAAACCTGGGGCGGAGACCTGTACGTGGGCGTGATGACGGTGATGAGTTCTATCCGGGAGATTTTCAACATGCCGGCTATGGGACTGACCAACGGCGCGCAGCCGGTGATGAGTTTTAACTACGGAGCCGGTCAGTATGATCGGGTGAAAAAAGCGATCAAGTTTACGGCGGCCACCGGTGTGATTATGTTTACGGTTCTGTGGGGGATCGTAACGGTTTTTCCGGCCTTTTTTGTTCATATTTTCAACAGTGATCCCAAGATGATCGAGGCCTGTGTGCCGGTGATGCACATTTACTTCTTTGGACTTTTCATGATGTCTTTGCAGTTTTGCGGGCAGAGCATCTTCGTAGCTCTGGGCAAGGCGAAATACGCCATCTTTTTTTCCATTTTCCGTAAGATTATCATCGTGGTGCCGCTGACTATCCTGCTTCCCGGCATGTGGAATCTGGGAACCAACGGCGTCTTTGCCGCGGAGCCGGTATCCAATTTTGTGGGAGGAGCCGCCTGCTTTATCACCATGCTCTGCGTGGTCATGCCGGAACTGAACGGGAAAAAGAAGAAATCGCAGGTTGTGTGAGATGGGACGAAACGGTATAATAAAGAATGACAGAACGGTTAACCATATACAGGAGAGCGTATGAAATATTCATTTGAGAGCAAAGTGCGGTTCAGTGAGATCGGCGAAGACGGCCATATGACGCTGAACAGTATTTTAAATTATTATCAGGACAGCAGCAATTTCCATTCCGAGGAGGCGGGGCTTGGCATCCGCAGGCTGACAGAAAAAAAGAGAGTCTGGATTCTGTCTTCCTGGCAGATCTGCGTGGATCGTTACCCGATGATGGGCGAGCCCATCGTGGTCAGTACCTGGGCCTATGATTTCAAAGGGTTTTACGGGTACCGTAATTTCACGCTGCACACCGGCGGGGGAGAACTTCTCTCCTACGCCAATTCTCTGTGGATCTATATGAATACGGAGACGAAAAGTCCGGCCAAGGTGGATCCGGCGGAGGCAAAAGGGTACGGTCTGGAAGAGAAATTCCCCATGGAATATGCGCCCAGGAAAGTGCCGGTTCCAGAAGGCGGAATAAAGATGGAGCCTTTTGTGATCCACCGCCATCAGCTGGATGTGAATCATCACGTAAATAACGGACAGTACATTCAGATGGCCATGGATTATCTGCCGGAGGGTTTTACCGTCCGGCAGATGCGGGCGGAATACAAAAAACAGGCGGTTCTGAACAGTATAATCGTGCCCGAGGTTTTCCGGGAACAGGACCGATATACCATAGCGCTGTGTGACAGAGACGGCAGTCCCTACGCGGCGGCGCAGTTCCAGTAGAGGAGAAGACAGATGTTGCAGTTGGGAAAAAAACAGTTATTGAAAATCGTAAAGAAAGTGGATTTTGGCGTTTATCTGGGCGAGAAGATGGATGCGGGAGAAAAGGAGCGGGTACTTTTGCCCCAAAAGCAGGTTCCAAAGGGAATGGAACAGGGGGATGAACTGGAGGTTTTTCTCTACCGGGATTCCCGGGACCGGATGATCGCGACCGTACGGGAGCCGCTGGTGAAACTGGGGGAAACGGCGCTTTTGAAGGTGGTTCAGACCGGAAAGATCGGCGCTTTTTTGGACTGGGGTCTGGAAAAAGATCTGCTGCTGCCCTTTCGCGAGCAGACAAAAAAGGTGATGCCGGGAGAGGAAGTCCTGGCCGCTCTTTATATCGATAAAAGCGGGCGGCTGTGCGCTACCATGAAGGTGTACCACTATCTGAAGACCGGTTCTCCCTATGTGATCGGAGACGAGGTGGAAGGCCGGGTGTATCAGGTCAGCGACAATTTCGGCATCTTTGTGGCGGTGGACGACCGTTATTCCGGGCTGGTACCTCATCAGGAAGCGCAGGGGAAATTCTCCCCTGGTGAAGTAATGAAATTTCGGGTGACGGATGTGAAGGAAGACGGCAAGCTGAACCTGTCGGCGAAAAAGAAAGCGTATCTGCAGATGGATGAGGACGCAGAGCTGGTGCTTAAGGTCATCGACGAGTTTGCCGGCGTGCTGCCCTTTGACGATAAGGTTTCGCCAGAAGTGATCAAAAGAGAGTTCGGTTTAAGCAAAGCTGCGTTTAAGCGGGCAGTGGGGCATTTATTAAAGGAAAACAAAGTAGAAATCAAAGATCACAGAATATACAGGAAGTAAAAGAAGTGGAATTTACTCATTTACATGTGCATACGGAATACAGTCTGCTGGACGGTTCCAATAAGATAAAAGAATATGTGGCCAGAGTCAAGGAGCTGGGGATGGACAGCGCGGCGATCACCGATCACGGCGTGATGTACGGCGTCATCGATTTTTACCGGGCGGCGAAGGAAGCGGGGATCAAACCGATCCTGGGCTGTGAGATCTACGTGGCGCCCGGCTCCCGGTTTGACCGGGAACCGGGCGGGAGCGGAGACGACCGGTATTACCATATGGTTTTGCTGGCGGAAAACCAGCAGGGATACCAGAATCTGATGAAGATTGTCTCCATCGGTTTTGTGGAAGGGTTTTACTATAAACCCAGGGTAGATGTGGAGACGCTGGAGCGGTATCATGAGGGGATTATCGCTCTGAGCGCCTGTCTGGCCGGAGAAATCCCCCGTTATCTGCAGCGGGGGATGTACGAGGAAGCAAAAAAAAGCGCGGAAAAATATCGGGATATTTTCGGAGAAGACAATTTTTTCCTGGAACTGCAGGATCACGGGATACCGGAACAAAAGCTGGTAAACCAGCAGCTTATGCGTCTTAGCCAGGAGACGGGAATCCAGCTGGTCTGCACCAACGATATTCACTACACTTACGCAGAGGACCAGACTTCCCATGACATTCTTTTGTGTATTCAGACCAATAAAAAAGTGGACGATGAAGACAGGATGCGCTATGAGGGCGGTCAGTACTACGTGAAAAGCCCGCAGGAGATGGAAGAACTGTTTCCATATGCGCCACAGGCGCTGAAAAATACTCATAAAATCGCCCGGCGCTGTAATGTGGAAATCGAATTCGGCGTCACCAAGCTGCCTAAATACGATGTGCCAGAAGGCTATACTTCCTGGGAGTATCTCAACAAGCTATGTCATGAAGGTTTGGATGAGCGGTATCATCCAGTGACGGATCAGCTGCGTCAGCGCCTGGATTTCGAACTGGAAACCATCCGGACTATGGGCTATGTGGATTATTTTCTGATCGTCTGGGATTTCATCAAATATGCCAGAGATCATGATATTATCGTTGGTCCGGGGAGAGGATCTGCGGCGGGCAGTCTGGTTTCCTATACGCTGGGGATCACCAAGCTGGATCCCATGCGGTATCAGCTTCTTTTTGAACGATTCCTGAATCCGGAACGTGTTTCCATGCCGGATATTGATGTGGATTTCTGTTTCGAGCGTCGCCAGGAAGTGATCGACTATGTGGTGGAAAAGTATGGAAAAGACCGGGTGGTGCAGATTGTCACCTTCGGTACCATGGCGGCCAGAGGCGTCATCCGGGATGTGGGGCGGGCGCTGGATCTTCCCTATGCCAGAGTGGATTCCATCGCCAAAATGGTGCCAAACGAACTGAATATCACCATAAAAAAAGCGCTGGATATGAACCGGGAACTGCGAAATCTCTATGAGGAAGATCCGGAGGTTCATTATCTCATCGATATGTCCAGAAGACTGGAGGGACTGCCCCGCCACACATCCATGCATGCGGCCGGCGTAGTCATCAGTCAGAAAGAGGTGGATGAATACGTGCCTCTTTCCCGGGCTTCCGACGGTTCCATTACCACCCAGTTTACCATGACCACTCTGGAAGAACTGGGACTGCTGAAGATGGATTTCCTGGGCCTTCGTACCCTGACGGTGATTCAAAATGCGGTGAAGCTGGCCCAGAAGACGGAAGGCAGGGTCATCGATATCGACCAGATCGATTACAATGATCCCAAAGTACTGGAACTGATCGGTTCCGGGAAGACGGAAGGTGTGTTCCAGCTGGAAAGCGGCGGCATGAAAAATTTCATGAAGGAGTTGAAACCCCGCAGCCTGGAGGATATCATCGCCGGTATTTCCCTTTATCGTCCCGGCCCCATGGATTTCATTCCCCGGTACATCCGGGGGAAAGACCATCCGGAGACGGTGACCTATGACTGTCCTCAGCTGGAGGAGATCTTAAAACCCACTTACGGCTGCATCGTATACCAGGAACAGGTGATGCAGATCGTAAGAGATCTGGCCGGGTATACCCTGGGACGAAGCGATCTGGTGCGAAGAGCCATGTCAAAGAAAAAAGAATCGGTGATGGCCAAGGAGCGGCAGAATTTCGTCTACGGCAATGAGGAGGAAGGGATCCCGGGCTGTATCAGCAATGGGATTTCCGAGCAGACGGCCAACAAAATTTTTGACGACATGACGGACTTTGCCAAATATGCCTTCAATAAATCCCATGCGGCAGCCTATGCGGTGGTATCTTATCAGACGGCCTGGCTGAAATATTATTATCCGGTGGAGTTTATGGCGGCGCTGATGACCTCCTGCGTGGAGAATCCCTCCAAGGTGGCGGAGTATATCCTCACCTGCCGTCAGATGAAAATCGATATCCTGCCTCCGGATATCAATGAGAGCGAAGGCGTCTTTTCGGTGGAAAAGGGAGCGATCCGTTATGGGTTAAACGCCATCAAGGGCATCGGCAAGCCGGTGCAGAAAAGTATCGTGGAAGAGAGAAAACGGGGCGGCTGCTTCACCTCCCTGCGGGATCTTGTTCAGCGTCTGACAGGAAAAGAGGTCAATAAAAGAACGTTGGAGAATTTCATCAAGGCTGGCGCCCTGGATAGCCTTGGCGGTACGAGAAAACAGCTGATGATGGTATACGCCCAGGTGATGGATGACGTAAACCTGGAAAAAAAATCTTCAGTGGAAGGGCAGATGACACTCTTTGACATGATGGGTGAGGAGGAAAAACAGGAATATGAGCTGAAGCTGCCCGATGTGGGAGAGTATGACCGGGAAGTTTTACTGGGGTTTGAAAAAGAGGTGCTGGGCATCTATATCAGCGGACATCCGCTGGAAGAATACGAAAAAACCTGGAGGAAAAACATTTCGGCCGTCACCTCTGACTTTTATCCCGATGAGGATACGGGGTATCCCCGGGTGGCGGACGGTTCCAAACAGACCATCGGCGGCATGATCACGGAGAAAACCATCAAATATACGAAACAGAACAAGACCATGGCCTTTCTGACCATCGAAGATCTGGTGGGTACGGTGGAGGTAGTGGTATTTCCACGGGATTACGAGCAAAACGTTTCCGTGATGCAAGAAGACGCCAAGGTGTTTATCCGCGGCCGGGTCTCGGCGGAGGACGACAGGCCCAGCAAGCTGATCTGCGAGAGGATCACTCCTTTTGGGGAAATGCCCCGCCAGCTGTGGATCCAGTTCCCCAGCAAGGCGGAGTATGAAAAAGAAGTACAAGGCCTTTACGATATCCTGAAGACCTCCGACGGCAGCGACGAAGTGGTGCTGTATCTGAAAAAGGAGCGGGCTATGAAGAAGCTGCCTCCCTCCAGAAGCGTGCGCATCGAGCAGCATCTGGTGTCCGATCTGTCGGCGCGGTACGGAGCGGACAACGTGAAAGTTGTGGAAAAGAGTATTGAAAAACAGTGAGAAATGCTTTAAAATTAATATAATAACAGGTTAATGTCTTTTGGAGGAAAGAGTATGTCAGCAGATAAAAAGATTAATACCATTGGTGTGTTAACCAGTGGAGGAGATGCACCGGGTATGAATGCGGCAATTCGTGCGGTCGTGCGGCGCGGCCTGTCCAGAGGATGCCGGATGAAAGGGATTCTCAAAGGCTATGATGGATTGCTGAATGAAGAATTTATCGATATGGAAGCCAAAGACGTTTCTGATACCATCGAACGCGGCGGTACCATCCTGTATACGGCACGCTGTGCTGAGATGCGTACGGAGGAAGGACAGAAAAAAGCGGTGGAGATCTGTAAACGCCACGGCATCGAAGGTCTGATTGTCATCGGCGGCGACGGTTCCTTCGCGGGAGCGCAGAAGCTGGCCAATCTGGGGCTGAACGTGGTGGGTGTGCCGGGAAGTATCGACCTGGACATTGCCTGTACCGATTATACCATCGGTTTTGACACAGCGGTGAATACTGCCATGGAAGCCATTGACAAAGTAAGAGATACCTCCACCTCCCATGAGCGGTGCAGCATCATCGAGGTAATGGGAAGGGGCGCCGGTTATATCGCTCTGTGGTGCGGTATTGCCAACGGGGCGGAGGATATCCTGATTCCGGAAAAGTATGACTATGACGAGCAGAAGATTGTAAATAATATAATTGAAAACCGGAAAAGGGGTAAAAAGCATCATATCATCATCAATGCGGAAGGCATCGGCCATTCCACCAGTATGGCCAAGCGTATTGAGGCGGCCACGGGAATCGGAACCAGGGCGACGATCCTGGGACACATGCAAAGAGGCGGAAGTCCCACCTGTAAGGACAGGGTTTATGCATCGATTATGGGCGCTTATGCCGTTGATGTGCTGCTGGAAGGAAAAACCAACCGTGTGGTTGCATATAAGAATGGCGAGTATGTGGATTTTGATATCAATGAAGCCCTTGCCATGCAGAAGAGTATTTCGGAATATCAGTATCAGGTAGCAAGATCTCTTTCCGGGCAGTACGAAAAATAAGGATTCACCAGACAGCTCCGAATCATTTCGGAGCTGTTTTCGCAGGAGGAGACATGATTACAAGTTCATCAAACCGCCATGTAAAACAGGTGATACAGCTGCAGAAAAAGAACCGTGCCAGGAAAGAAGAGGACTGTTTTGTCGTGGAGGGGCGAAAAATGGCGCTGGAAGCGCCGGCGGACAGGATCCGGCAGGTCTATCTGTCTGCCTCTTTTTATGAACAGTATAAAATCCCGGAAAAATTGGCAGAAGTTCCCGTGGAAATCGTGGAAGATCGGGTGTTCGCCCAGATGTCGGATACCAAGACGCCCCAGGGGATTCTCTGCCTGGTAAAGCAGTATCATTATGACAGGGAGGAAATCCTCGGAAAGACAAAGCCGCTTTTGCTGGTACTGGAGGATCTGCAGGATCCCGGCAATGTGGGCACTATTTTCCGCACGGCGGAGGGAGCCGGGGCGGACGGCATTATTCTGGGCAGCGGCTGTGTGGATATCTATCATCCAAAGACGATCCGTTCCACCATGGGATCTGTTTACCGGGTGCCGTTTTTCTATGAGGATGATCTTACAAAAACCATCCAGGAGTTAAGAAAGTGCGGAATCCGGACTTATGCGGCGGATCTGTCAGGGAAAAACAGTTATGATCAGGAAGATTATCAAAGCGGAACCGCTTTTCTGATCGGGAATGAGGGGAAGGGACTCAGCCCGGGGCTGATCCGCGAGGCAGACTGCCGGATACGGATCCCCATGGAGGGAAAGCTGGAATCTTTGAATGCGGCGGTTGCGGCGGCGCTGCTTTTGTACGAAGGTCACAGACAGCGGACGGCATCGCCGTAAAAGGCAGCCGGAAAGAAGAAAGGGGTTAAAAAATGGGAGCGAATATGAGTCAAAAAGAACAAAGACGGAAGAAACGAAAACGCAGGCTGATGATTAAAACGGTTATCTTGCTGGTGCTGCTGGTGATCCTGGGCGGATCTATCTGGGTTCTTGCAGGACAGATGAAACAGCAGCAGGAGGAAAAGACACAGCAGGCACAGACCACTCCGGAGGCGACACAGGAACCGGACGAGGAAGCCGCGCCGGAACCGACAAAAGAAGCCGGGGACACGAAAGAAAGCGGCACCAAGGAAGAGATTCTGGCTGCGGCAGATTTGCTGGCGGCCCAGTATGACTATGATGCGGCCATGGAAAAACTGACCGAAGTGCCGGACAGTGAAAATGATCCGGATGTGGCTCAAAAAACAGAGGAATATCAGGAAGCAAAGGACAGCTGCGTGCCGGTTAATTTAAATGAAGTAACTCATATTTTCTACCATTCGCTGGTGGTGGATCCGGATAAATGCTTCGGCAATCCCGACGATCCTCTGACGGCAGGATTCAACCAGTGGATGACGACAGTCAGCGAGTTTGAAAAAATCACCCAGGAAATGTATGATCGGGGCTACGTGATGGTGCGGCTTCGGGATCTGGTAAATCAGACCACCGATGAGGACGGTACCGTCCATTTCACAGAGAATCAGATCATGCTGCCGCCGGATAAGAAGGCTTATGTGCTGTCCCTGGACGATCTGAGTTACTATCACAGTTATGATGGCAGAGGCATTGCCTCCAAAATCGTGCTGGATGAAAATGGCAAGCCAACCTGCGAATATATCAACGACGATGGTTCCGTGTCCACTGGAGCTTATGATGTGGTGCCGCTGATGGATCAGTTCCTGGAGGAACATCCTGACGCTTCCTACCGGGGAGCCAAAGGGATCATCGCGCTGACAGGCTACAACGGTATCCTGGGATACCGGACCGACGGCGTCTACGAGAGCCGGGATCCGGAGCATCTGGATCAGGATCAGGCCAAATGGCTGGAGGAGCATCCGGATTTTGACTATGACAAGGAGTGTGAAGAGGCCAAGAAAGTGGCGGACGCCATGAAAGAGGATGGCTGGGAGTTTGCCAGCCACACCTGGGGGCACCGCCATATCGCGCAGATTTCCCTGGAGGATCTGAAGACGGATACGGAGAAATGGGAAACTTACGTGGCTCCGCTGGTGGGCGGCACGGATACCATTATCTTTGCCCACGGCGAGGATCTGGGAGACTGGCACGACTACGATCCGGCCAATGAGAAATTCGCATACCTGAAATCTCAGGGATACAACTTCTACTGCAACGTGGATTCCACCCAGTATTTCCTGCAGATCCGTGACAACTATGTGCGTCAGGGACGGCGGAATCTGGACGGATACCGGCTGTACCAGGATAAGATCATGGAGGATCCCACCCAGAGGAAGACGGCGGATCTTTTTGACGCGGCGGAGGTTTACGATACGACCAGGCCCAACGTGCCGGAACTGTAATGTAAAAATGATAAAAAAGAAAAGATGGTGTCAGAAATTGGCACCATCTTTTTCTTGACATGAAAACGTAACGATGATAACATAACTCCGTAATAAAATGTAACAAATTTGTAATAAATTGATTTCAGGAGGTATGTTATGGGAATGCATGCAAGAAGGAAACTGCAGGTACTGACAGCAGCGGCAGCGGTGTCTGTACTGGCCTGCGTGCCGGTATTTGCAGAAGACCAGAACTGGGAAGATAAAGCGGCGGCGGACGTGATATCCTGCGCCAATATCCGCAGCGAGGCCACTATACAGTCTGAGCGGCTGGGCGTCCTGCCGGCAGGAGCCATGGCGGATGTGGTGGAACGGGGAGAAACCTGGACCTATGTTGTCTCCGGAGAAGTGGAGGGATATATTCGAAACGATCTGCTGGTTTTCGGAGAGGAAGCGCGCCGACTCTATGAGTCCGCCCATGGGGAGGATACTGTCACAGCGGTTTCCATAGAGGATTACCAGGGAAGCAGTGCATCCGGTTCTGTTCAGGAAGAAGCCGCTTCTGCCGTATCCGGCAGTGAGCTGGATCTTTTGGCGGCTATCATCCAGTGTGAGGCCGGCGGAGAGAGCCATGAAGGGAAGGTGGCGGTGGGCGCTGTGGTATTAAACCGGGTGCGTTCCGGACAGTTCCCTGACAATATTACTGATGTGGTATACCAGAGCGGGCAGTTCTCCCCGGTGGCCAGCGGAATTTTATCTAATGTCCTGGCCCAGGGAGCCAGAAGCGACTGTTATGAAGCGGCCCGGGAGGCGCTGGCGGGCGCAAATCCGGTGGGCGATTGTCTGTATTTCAACAGCGGCAGCGGCCAGGGCATTCAGATCGGCAATCAGCACTTTTATTGATGAAAAGTATGAAAAGAGATACAAAGTGAGCTATTGAAGTCCTTCCTGTTCGATGGTAAAATATTTAAAAAAATAGAAAAATACCATTGTCAAAGGAGAGTATGTATGAGAGGATTGGACACTCCGATCAGAAAAATCCGCAGGGAAGTCTTCAGAGAAATCGCAGCAGTGGCATTTGAATCGGATCAGGATCATTTTAAAGCAGAAATTGAGGCGATACCCTACCGTATCGTCCAGGAACGGGCGCGGTACCGCGACAGCATCTACCGGGAGCGGGCGGTAGCCAGCGAACGGGTCCGTCTGGCCATGGGTATGTCCCTGCGGCCGGAGAACAAAGCCGTGCATATCACTGCCGGAATGGAAAAAAGCAACATCGATGAAAAGTATTATGAGCCGCCTCTCATGCAGGTGATTCCATCGGCCTGCGACGCCTGCGAACCAAACAGTTACGTAGTCAGCGATATGTGCCGCGGATGCGTGGCGCATCCCTGCCGCCAGGTCTGCCCCAAGGGAGCTATCATCATCAAAAAGGGGAAATCCATCATCGATCAGGAAAAATGCATCCGCTGCGGCAAGTGCAAGCAGGTCTGCCCTTATGACGCCATCTCCAGACTGGAGCGCCCCTGCGCCAGAGCCTGCGGCGTGGACGCCATCGAAAGCGACGAGCAGGGAAGGGCAAAGATCAATACGGAAAAATGCGTTTCCTGCGGCATGTGCATGGTCAGCTGTCCCTTCGGAGCCATTTCCGACAAATCCCAGATCTTCCAGCTGTGCAAAGCGCTGCGGGAAGGCCAGTATATCGTGGCGGAAGTTGCTCCGGCCCATGTGGGACAGTTTGGGAAGAATGTCAGCTACGGCAAACTGAAAGCTGCGCTGATGGCTCTGGGCTTTCGGGATGTCTATGAAGTCGCTCTGGGCGCTGATATCGGAGCGGTGGCGGAGGCGCATCATTATGCGGAGAAAGTGGTGACGGGAGAACTGCCTTTCCTTCTTACTTCCTGCTGTCCCTCCTGGTCTATGCTGGCGAAGAAATACTTCCCCGATCTGGTGGACAGTGTTTCCCAGGAACTGACGCCCATGGTGGCCACAGCCCGCAGCATTAAGCGGAAATCACCCAACGCCCATGTGGTATTTATCGGCCCCTGCGCTTCGAAAAAGCTGGAAGCTTCCCGCCGGACGGTGCGCAGCGATGTGGACTTTGTCATCACCTTCGAGGAACTTCTGGGTATGTTTGACGCCAAAGGGATCCATCCGGAGGAGATGGAACCGGCAGCGGAAGGACTCAACGACGCCACGGCGGCAGGCCGGGGCTATGCGGTGGCCGGCGGTGTGGCGGACGCCATCCGCCAATGCGTGGAGGAATACTATCCGGATGTTCCGGTGAAGATTGAACATGCGGAAGGGCTGGCTGACTGTAAGAAGGCGCTGACGCTGGCCAAGGCGGGAAAGATGAAGGGCTGTCTGATCGAAGGTATGGGCTGTCCCGGCGGCTGTATGGCCGGCGCGGGAACCAATGCGCCCATCAAGACGGCGGCTGCCCAGCTGAAAAAGTTCAAGGAAGAATCCCAGTGGAAGGTACCGCCGGAGGACCTTCTGGAACTGCATCTGGATTAATGTGAAAAAAGAGCAGCGTAAGTCCCTTTACATGGAATTTACGTTGCTTTTTTTGCCAATCTATCGTATACTTTACTCAAATCTTTATGAAATTCAAAAAAGGAGGAGCCTATGGAACCTGTTGTATGGCTGATTCTTTTGGTGGTGCTGATTATCATCGAAATTATCACTCTCGGCCTTTCTACAATCTGGTTTGCCGGCGGGGCGCTGGTAGCCTTTATCGCAGCTCTCTGTCATGCGCCGGTACCGCTTCAGGTGGTCCTGTTCCTGATCGTTTCTATTCTGCTGCTGGTGTTCACCAGACCGCTGGCGGTCAAGTACTTGAATAAGAACAGGGTCAGAACCAATGTGGAGAGCCTGATCGGGAAAAAAGCGGTGGTCACCGAGACCATAGACAATATACAGAGCAAAGGCCATGTGACGGTTAACGGCCTTTCCTGGATGGCCAGAAGCCGGGAGGAGGAGAAAATCATTGAAAAAGATGAGGTTGTCCGTATCATCCGGGTGGAAGGGGTCAAACTGATTGTAGAAGAGGAAGGAGAGAAGTGATATGTTTGGAATTATAATTTTTATTATCTTTCTGCTGCTGGTGCTCGGGGCGGTATCTTCCTGTGTGAAGGTGGTTCCCCAGGCAAAGGCTTATGTCGTTGAGCGTCTGGGAGCTTACCGGGTGACCTGGTCCACCGGACTTCATTTTAAAATGCCCTTTATCGAGCGGGTGGCAAGGAAGGTGAATCTGAAGGAGCAGGTGGTGGATTTTCCGCCCCAGCCGGTTATCACCAAGGATAACGTTACCATGAGTATCGACACGGTTATCTTTTTCCAGATTACCGATCCCAAGCTGTTCGCCTACGGTGTGGAAAGCCCCATCATGGCCATCGAGAATCTGACGGCCACCACCCTGCGTAATATCATTGGTGAGATGGAGCTGGATGAAACGCTGACTTCCCGTGAGGTGATCAACGCGAAGATGAGCAGCGCGCTGGATATTGCCACCGATCCCTGGGGGATCAAGGTGAACCGTGTGGAACTGAAAAATATCATGCCGCCGGCGGCCATTCAGGAGGCCATGGAGAAACAGATGAAGGCGGAGCGGGAACGAAGAGAATCTATCCTGATCGCGGAAGGCGAGAAGAAATCCACTATCCTGGTAGCGGAAGGTAAGAAAGAGTCGGCAATCCTGGATGCGGAAGCGGAAAAAACCGCGGCGATCCTGAGGGCGGAAGCGGAGAAGGAAAAGATGATCAAAGAGGCGGAAGGCCAGGCGGAAGCGATCCTGAAGGTGCAGCAGGCCAACGCGGACGGTATCCGTTTCCTGAAAGAGGCGGGGGCAGACGAGTCTGTGCTGACGCTGAAAAGTCTGGAAGCGCTTGGCACGCTGGCCAACGGCAATGCTACCAAGATCGTAGTTCCTTCGGACCTGCAGGGACTGGCCGGACTGGCAACCTCTCTGAAAGAAATCATAAAAGAGTGATCAGAAGCGAGTTTATAAAAGTGATTCAATGGAGAAACACTTCCTGTGACACAGGAAGTGTTTCTATGTAAAAAAGATATTGTTGAATGAATAAAGGAGAATATTATGACAGCAGAGAAAACCATTACCTTAAAAGGAAGAAACTTTCTGACTCTGAAAGATTTCACCAGTGAAGAGATTGTCTATTTCCTTGATCTGGCAGCCAGATTGAAGGCGGCAAAGAAAAAAGGACAGTCCATGCGCTTTTTTGAGGGGAAAAACATTGCCCTGATCTTTGAAAAGACCAGTACCAGGACCCGCTGTTCTTTCGAGGTGGCAGCCCATGATCTGGGAATGGGTGTAACCTATCTGGATCCTTCCGGTTCTCAGATCGGCAAAAAAGAGAGCATCCGTGATACGGCCAGAGTGCTGGGCAGGATGTATGAGGGAATCGAATACCGCGGCTACGGCCAGGAAATCGTGGAGGAGCTGGCGAAATACGCCGGTGTTCCCGTGTGGAACGGTCTGACCAATGAGTACCATCCCACCCAGATGCTGGCAGATCTGCTTACCATACGGGAGCATCTGGGTGAATTAAAGGGCGTAAAGCTGGTTTATATGGGAGACGCCCGCTATAACATGGGGAATTCCCTGATGATCGCCTGCGCCAAGATGGGGATGCATTTTACAGCCTGCACGGCAAAAGAATATTTCCCCAACGAGGAATTGGTAAAACAGTGCCAGGAATATGCGAAGATAAGCGGCGGCACCATCACTCTGACGGAAGATGTGCAGAATGGTGCAAAGGATGCGGATGTAATTTATACGGACGTGTGGGTATCCATGGGTGAGCCGGATGAGGTCTGGGAAGAGCGGATCCGGACGCTGAAGCCGTATCAGGTGAATAAAAGAGTGATGGAACTGGCGGGGGAGAAGGCCATCTTCATGCATTGTCTGCCGGCATTCCATGATCTGAATACCACCATCGGCAGGCAGATCTATGAAAAATACGGTATGACGGAGATGGAAGTGACTGACGAGGTCTTTGAATCGGCGCAGTCTGTGGTCTTCGATGAGGCAGAAAACCGCATGCACACCATCAAGGCGGTGATCGTGGCTACTCTGGGAGATGAAGCGTTCGATGGAATCTGAGATATTAAAGACTTTGCAGGAAAAAGGGTATCACGTTCTTTATCAGGAGAAAACAGATTCCACCAATGTCTGGGCCGGGCGTCTGGCCCGGGAGGGAGCGCCTTCCCGGACGCTGGTCTGCGCGGATATGCAGACGGACGGAAGAGGCAGAAGAGGCCGCCGCTGGGAATCGCCGCCGGGGGAATCTTTGTACATGACGCTGATCCTGCGGCCGGATTTCTGTCCGCAGCAGGCCAGCATGCTGACTCTGGTGACGGGTCTGTCTGTCGCACAGGCACTGTGCGCCATGACGGGGCTGAAAGCGCTGCTGAAATGGCCCAACGACGTGGTGGTTTCCGGGAAAAAGATCTGCGGGATTTTGACGGAGATGAGCGCGGGGATGGAGCGTGTGGAATATATCCTGATCGGCGTGGGAATTAACGTCAACGGCTGTGAGTTCCCGGAAGAATTAAAAGCGATGGCCACTTCGGTGAAGCTGGAACTGGGGCATGCCGTCTCCAGGTGGGAGCTGGCGGCTATGGTATGGAACTGTTTTGAAGAAAATTACCGGCTGTTTCAAAAAACCGGTAATTTTTCTTTGCTGCGCCAGGAATATGAAAGAATGCTGGTCAGCCGAAACCGTCAGGTACGGGTGAGCGGAAGAGAGGAACCTTTTGAAGGACTGGCGATGGGGATCAATGATGAAGGTGAACTTCTGGTGAAAGGTCCCGATGGGAAAATCAGAGAGATCTGTGCCGGAGAGGTGTCTGTGAGGGGACTGTACGGCTATATCTGACAGGAGGATGAATATGAATTCACAGGAAGTGGTGCTCTGCGGCGCCAGCGCTTATGAACATAAATATTATTTTAATAAAGATTTTTCCGCGCTGCCCCAGAGTGTCCAGGATGAGATTCAGATCATGTGCGTTATGTTTACGGAGGATGTGGGCGGCGTGCTGATGCTGGTCTTCGATGAGAAAGGAAATCTGCAGTTTCGCGTGGAAGCGCTGGAAGCGGACGCCATGTTTGACGATATCGGAAGCGGTCTGAAGATCAAGGAGCTGCAGCGGGAGAAGCAGGAACTTTTGACGGCCCTGGAGACTTACTACCGGATATTTTTCCTGGGGGAGGAGTGGAAAGAGTCATGAAGGAAAATCTGACCATCGGCAATGTGACCCTTGCCAATCCTCTGATCCTGGCGCCCATGGCGGGGGTGACGGATCTTCCCTTCCGTCTGCTGTGCAAAGAGCAGGGCGCCGGTCTTCTCTGTACAGAGATGATCAGTGCGAAAGCCATATTATATAAGAATAAAAATACGAAAGCTTTGATGAAGATCCTGCCCCAGGAGCGTCCCGTGTCTTTGCAGCTGTTTGGATCGGAACCGGAGGTGATGGGGCTGATTGCGGCGAAGATCGAAGAGCATCCCTTTGATATCCTGGATATCAATATGGGCTGTCCGGTTCCCAAGGTGGTCAACAACGGGGAAGGTTCCGCGCTGATGAAAGATCCCCAAAAGGTACGGGCGATCGTGACGGCGGTGGTGCGTGCAGTGAAAAAACCGGTGACGGTGAAAATCCGTAAGGGATTTGACAGCGATCATGAAAATGCGGTGGAGATTGCCAGGATCATCGAAGACTGCGGCGCAGCTGCGGTGGCTGTTCATGGACGAACCCGGGAACAGTATTATTCCGGGGAGGCGGACTGGGAGATTATCCGCAAAGTAAAAGAGGCGGTGCATATCCCGGTGATCGGCAACGGAGATGTGGATTCTCCCAAGAAAGCGGCTGCGCTGGTGGAACAGACCGGCTGCGACGGCATCATGATCGGGCGGGCCGCCAGGGGAAATCCCTGGATTTTCCACAGGATCAATACGTATCTGCAGACGGGAGAACTGGAACCGCTGCCGGATCGCCAGGAGATCGCAACGATGCTTTTGCGCCATGCCCGCCTTCAGGTGGAGGAGAAGGGCGAATATACCGGCATCCGGGAGATGCGAAAACATATCGCCTGGTATACGGCCGGACTGCCCCATTCTACCCGGATGCGGGGAATGGTCAACGAGATCTGTACCCTGTCTGATCTGGAAAAAATGGTGCGGATATATTTCCAGCCGCAGGGCCGTATGGATGAATCGCTGGGGTAATATACTTATAGTGGGCAAAAATCTTGACATTTGCCAAGGGTTTTTATATAATATTGTGACTGTTAAGGAAGGAAAGGGTGTGTAGATAATTATGGAAGAAAAAAAGAATATATTGACCTATGCAGGTTTGAAAAAGCTGGAAGATGAGCTTCATGATCTGAAGGTTGTCAGAAGAAAAGAAGTGGCAGGAAAGATCAAAGAAGCCAGGGAACAGGGCGACCTGTCTGAGAACGCCGAGTACGATGCAGCCAAGGATGAGCAGCGCGACATCGAGGCCCGTATCGAAGAAATCGAGAAAATCCTTAAAAACGCTGAAGTTGTGGTGGAGGATGAAGTGGATTATACCACCATCAGCGTGGGATGTAAGGTGAAGGTTCACGATATGGAATACGATGAGGATATGGAATTCCAGATCGTAGGTTCCACGGAGGCCAACAGCCTGCAGGGAAAAATTTCCAATGAATCTCCGGTGGGAAAAGCGCTGATCGGTTCCAAAGTAGGACAGATCGTCAACGTGGAACTTCCGGCCGGTGATATCCAGTATGAAGTACTGAACATCGAAAGAAATATTTAACAGATTAGAGATCAGAGGAGTAGGGAAGATATGGCTGAACAACAAAAGCAGACCAAAGAGCAGGATATTAACCAGCTGTTGAAGGTGCGCCGTGAAAAACTGCAGACATTGCAGGAGGAAGGAAAAGATCCTTTCCGGATTACAAAGTATGATGTGACGCACCACAGCATGGAGATAAAAGAACATTTCGAGGAACTGGAAGGAAAAGAGGTTACTGTCGCCGGACGCGTGATGCAAAAGCGTGTCATGGGAAAAGCGTCTTTTTGTAATGTCCAGGATCTTCAGGGCTCGATTCAGTCATATGTGGCCAGAGACAGCATCGGCGAAGAGTCCTATAAGGATTTCAAAAAGATGGATATCGGCGATATCGTCGGTATCCGGGGCGAAGTGTTTAAGACCAAGACAGGTGAAATTTCCATCCACGCCGCCGAAGTGACGCTGCTGTCCAAGAGTCTGCAGATCCTTCCGGAAAAGTATCACGGTCTGACCAATACGGATCTGCGCTACCGTCAGAGATATGTGGATCTGATCATGAATCCGGAGGTAAAGGATACCTTTATCAAACGGTCCAAAATCATCAGCGCCATCCGGAAATACCTGGACGGCCAGGGCTTTATGGAAGTGGAAACTCCTATGCTGGTGGCCAATGCCGGCGGTGCGGCAGCACGCCCCTTCGAGACGCATTTCAATGCGCTGGATGAGGATCTGAAACTGCGGATTTCCCTGGAACTGTATCTGAAGAGACTGATCGTGGGCGGTATGGAACGGGTTTACGAGATCGGCCGTGTGTTCCGCAACGAAGGTCTTGATACCAGACATAATCCGGAGTTTACCCTGATGGAACTTTACCAGGCCTATACGGATTACAATGGTATGATGGATCTGACGGAGAATCTCTATCGTCATGTGGCTCAGGAAGTGCTGGGTACGACAAAAATCGTATACAACGGTATCGAGATGGATCTGGGCAAACCCTTTGAACGGATTACCATGGTAGACGCCGTGAAGAAATACGCCGGTGTGGACTGGAATGAGGTGGAGACACTGGAACAGGCCAGAGAACTGGCGAAAGAACACAAGATCGAATTTGAGGAAAGACATAAGAAGGGAGATATCCTGAACCTGTTCTTTGAGGAATACGTGGAAGAGCATCTGGTTCAGCCGACCTTCGTCATGGATCATCCCATCGAGATATCCCCGCTGACCAAGAAAAAACCGGACAATCCCGAGTATGTGGAGCGTTTCGAGTTCTTTATGAATGGCTGGGAGATGGCAAACGCCTATTCCGAGCTCAACGATCCCATCGATCAGCGGGAGCGTTTCGCTTTGCAGGACGCCAATGCGGCGGCCGGAGACGAAGAGGCGGAGCATACGGATGAAGATTTCCTGAACGCTCTGGAAATCGGTATGCCGCCCACAGGAGGAATCGGTTTTGGCATCGACCGGATGTGCATGCTGCTGACGGACTCCGCAGCCATCCGTGACGTTCTCCTGTTCCCCACGATGAAATCTCAGGGAGCGGCAAAGAACGCTGCAAACAACGAAGCACAGTCTGCTGCGCCGGCTGTAAAGATCGACATGTCCAAAGTGAAGGTGGAACCGCTCTTTGAAGAGTTCGTTGACTTTGATACTTTCAGCAAGTCTGATTTCCGTGCGGTGAAAGTCAAAGCCTGCGAAGCGGTACCGAAGTCAAAGAAGCTTCTGCAGTTTACGCTGGATGACGGAACGGGCACAGACCGGACGATTTTAAGCGGCATTCATGAGTATTACGGGCCGGAAGAACTGATTGGAAAGACCTGCATTGCCATCGTGAATCTGCCGCCCAGGAAGATGATGGGTATCGATTCCTGCGGTATGCTGATCAGCGCAGTGCATGAGTATGACGGCCAGGAAGCTTTGAATCTGCTGATGGTGGATGACCGGATTCCGGCAGGGGCGAAGCTGTATTAAGGATAAGAAAATCCATCAGACTTGATAATTATTTTGGGTAACCGTTGATTTGAGCACTTTTTGAAAGAAAAACTTTCAAAGAGTGCTCTTTTTATTCCTCACGCAAAACAGCTGCAGTGGTCCAGGTAAGATATGAGGAAAAAGAAAATTCCGACTCAGAGGAGGAGTAATATGCATGGAAAGTGGTGAACAGATGACTCTTGATTCTGCTTACGGAAAACCATTGACAGCACTTGTTAGGCGTATTATTCCGGCAAACGAATTAAAAGAGAATTGGATTGCCCGATTTAGCCAGGTTTTGAGCCTGTTATTTTTTTGCGGTTCGTTTCTGGTTGCGCTGCTTGCCTATATTGATAGGAGAAATAAGCGAAAATAAATAAGCCTACCTTGTAATCTTAGCGGATCAGGTAGGCTTATGTCATAAATCTGAGGCTAACCACTTTGTGGGCGGTTGCTCCTTTTTCTATGTTTAATATAGCATATCTATAATAGCCTTTCAAGACGTATCTTCTTTATCGGGCATGTAATAATGCATTTTTTATATTTCTTCTCCGGTATCATTCATTGTGAAACTGGCGTAATAGCTGATGACAAGATGGAAGTGTTGATCAATAGTGTAAAGGAGAGTGGAGTTATTACGCCTGTATTGTTCCGACCTTCGGGAGAAAATCACTATGAAATGTATCCGGTCATCGGAGAATGTATGCGGCACGTAAAGCAGGACTTTCTACAATGCGGAACGAGGAGGGGACCGGTGGCACGACCGTTGAGGGAAGGGGGCATGGAAATCTCTGGAGCTTCTTTCCCAGGGGAACGGCGCGGTGGTGTCGTGCACAAAATCGCGAAATGAAAAGTGAAAAAAGTAATAATCCGAATTTACCTCAAAGGTAAATTGCCGTCTTGACTAAACTGGATATCTATGCTATTATAAATTTACCTCAAAGGTAAATCTATAATAGAGGTGATGGCTTGGATATTACGTACAAGAACAACAAAATCAGGAAAGTTTGTACAGATGCCAAAACTGCGGAGAGAACCTACGGTCGAGAAATGGCCGATAAAATACATCAGCGCATAGATGAAATTAATGCTGCAGATACTGTTGAGATGATGATACAGTTCCATATCGGACGGTGTCATCCGCTTACACAGAATAGAAAAGGCCAATACGCGGTGGATTTGGTTCATCCGTACAGATTGGTGTTTGAGAAAAATGGTGACGAAATCCAAATAGCTAATATTTTGGAAATAGTTGATTATCATTAATGGTCAGGATGACAAGTCAAGGAGGTAGCACTATGGTGAGGAGTCGCAGTTATATTGCAACGCCACCTGGGGCGACAATTAAAGAGCAGTTGAAAGACAGGGGAATGAGCCAGAAGGAGTTTGCGGCCAGGATGGATATGTCTGAGAAGCATATCAGCAAACTCATTAATGGTGAGGTACAGCTTACACCGGAGACCGCAGTCAGGCTGGAGATGGTTTTGGGTGTACCGGCTAAGTTTTGGAATAATCTGGAGGCAATTTACAGAGAGAAGATTGTTAAGGCAGAAGCAGAAAATGCAATGGATGCTGATGCTGAAATGGTGAAGCAATTTCCTTATAATGAGATGGCTAAGTTTGGATGGGTTCCAGAGACCAGGAAAATAAATGAAAAGGTTGTTAATCTTAGAAAATACTTTGAGGTCGTTGAACTCTCACTTCTTGAGAGTGAGCAGATTACGAGAATTGCCTGCAGACGTCTGGCTATTACAGAAAAAAGTGATTTGGCGTTGATAGCGTGGGCGCAGGAGGCAAAAATTAAGGCGCGTAATATCCAAACTGCTCCGATTAATATTAATGATTTGATTTCGGTTTTGCCAAAGCTGCGGAAAATGACTATGCTAAAACCCGGAGAATTCTGTCCTGCGCTTAAGAAATGCCTTGCCGATTGTGGAATCGCCTTAGTGTTTCTGCCACACCTTAAAGGATCTTTCCTTCAGGGCGCTTCTTTTATGGATGGGAATAAGATTGTTGTAGGACTTACTGCAAGAGGTAAGGATGCTGACAAGTTTTGGTTCAGTCTGTTCCATGAACTGGCGCACATTGTTCTTGGTCATGTAGGGCGACTTAATGGTACATCAGAAGACGATGAGAGAGCAGCCGATCAATGGTCAGGTAATACACTTATTCCATCTGATGATTTTGAAGCTTTTAGAAGAGATGGAGACTATTCAGAGAGAAGAGTGCTCCAATTTGCAAAAGCCCAGGGAATTGCTCCGGGGATAGTAGTTGGAAGGATGCAGTTAGAAGGAATGATTCAGTACAGTATGCTGAATAATTTAAAAGAGCAATATGAAATAGCTGTTTAAAAATGTTTTGAAGGATCATGTGAAGAGCATGGTCCTTTTATTATGTGAAAAATGAAGGCAGGAGAGCTTTTGCTTATGGCTGGCAGAAAACCGAAGCCTACAGCGCTAAAAAAACTGGAAGGCAATCCAGGAAAGAGAAAACTGAACACGAAAGAACCGAATCCGGGCAAAGGAATTCGTATGTTCGGTATGGAGTCAGGATTGTATGAAGAATTTGCAGTAAGATGTTTTCACATTTTTATTATGATCGAAAAATTATGAATTGGGAAAAAATCCCCTTGTTTGGCCAAATCCATACCTGAGACAGAAAATTTTCTTGCTAGTGTTTCAATTTCTGAATATAATAGGAGCATAAAGCCAAAATGGACCGGTATCGTAACCGCTGGATTGGTGAATTTTTGAAAGAGATGATGAGCGCACCTATTTTGCAGCTACCCTGTTCTTCTATCCGGATTTTGTGCGATCTGAGACGGTTGACAGGATAAATGATCGGATAAATGACAGGATAAATGATAGGTACATGGATAACTCTAAAGCAATAGGAGGGAAACCATGTTGATGTGCGGTGTGGATGAGAGGATAAGGAGTACAGATTAGTATGAAATTTGTCATTGAACATTTGTCAAAAAGCTTTGAGAAAAAGGTAGTTCTCAAAGATATTGACTTTACATTTGAAGAAGGAAAAATCTACGGGCTGCTGGGCAGAAACGGCGCGGGCAAGACGACGCTGTTTAACTGCCTGAATCGTGATATTAAGACAGACGGCGGCAATTTCTATATCGATACAGACGGTGTCCGCCGTGAGGTCACAGCGGAGGATATCGGGTACGTACTTTCTACGCCTACGGTGCCGGAATTTCTTACCGGAAGGGAGTTTTTGAAGTTTTTTATGGATATCAATGAGAAATCCATAAAAAACCCGAAAAGCCTTGATGAATATTTTGACTATATGAGCATCGAACCGGATGACAGGGATAAACTGCTGAAGGATTATTCTCACGGGATGAAAAATAAAATGCAGATGCTCATCAACATCATTGCCCAGCCTAATATTCTGCTGCTGGACGAACCGTTGACGTCCCTTGATGTCGTTGTGGCGGAAGAAATGAAGCAGATACTTCGTTCACTGAAAGGAAACCGCATCACGATTTTCTCCACACACATCATGGATCTGGCGCTGGATCTTTGCGATGAGATCGTGCTGCTCCATCACGGGGAACTGGAAGTTGTGGAGAAAACCGATCTGGACAGCAGGGAGTTTAAGGATCGGATCATTGCGGCATTACGGGAGGGAGAAGATGAATAAGACGCTTGCGATTTCTTTTTCTCTGAAAAATACATATCGCGTAAACGGGATTCTTTTTTCTCTGAAGCAGATTCCGCTCTTAAAGAGACTGCTTCCGGCGACGCTGTACAAAGTAAAGGGGCTTAAAATCTTTGCCAATATCCTGTCCGTGCTGTGGGAAATCCTTTCTGCATTTATCGGCAAGTTCCTTTACTTTATTACGATGGTATGCGGTATCGGCATCCTGTATCAAGCCCTGCCTTCCAACCAGGTGTTTCTGCATATCCTGCTGGTTCTGACGGTGATTGGCAGTTTTGCCAACACCCATCTGTTTAATCCGACCAAGGACAAATATTATGCGATGATCCTGATGCGTATGGATGCGCGAAAATATACGCTGGTAAATTATATTTATGCCATTTTAAAGGGTATCATCGGGTTTTTGCCGTTCACCATTTTGTTTGGTATGTACCGGGACGTGCCTTTATGGTTTTGCATCCTTCTGCCTTTTTGCATAGCGGGGATGAAGCTCATTTATGCCGCGGTATCTCTGTGGGATTATGAGAAAAGGGGATTCGGCTACAACGAAAACAAGCTGTCAAAGTATGTGTGGGGCGGGCTGGCTTTGCTGTTATGTATCGCTTACATACCGCCTGCTGTTGGTTTTGCCCTGCCGTCGGCAGTGTCCATGATTCTGTTTCTGGCCTGTATTCCCCTGGGAGCGGCTGGTCTTAAAAAGGTGCTGACTTTCCAGGATTACTATGCAATCAACCAAGAACTGCTTTTTGGGTTAACCAATCAGATGGATAGCTCCGCCCAGAGGCAGCTGGCGAAACAGGTCAGCGAGAAGAAAATATCGGCGGATACTTCCATTACCAGCAGCCGCAAAGGATTTGAATATCTGAACGAGTTATTTATCAAAAGGCATAAAAAGATCCTGTGGAACTCGACGAAAAAGATTTCCTGTGTATGTGCTTTTCTTGTCGCGACAGTACTGGTGATCATTTATCTGATGCCGGAAGCAAGAGCCGATCTCAACAGAATCGTGATGACCTGGCTGCCCTACTTTGTATTTATCATGTATGCCATCAACCGCGGCATGAACTTTACACAGGCGTTGTTTATGAACTGTGATCACAGTTTACTGACGTATTCTTTTTACAAGCAGCCGAACTTTATCCTGCGGCTGTTTCAGATCCGCCTGCGCGAAATTATGAAGATTAACGCTGTTCCGGCGCTGGTCATCGGCGGCGGGCTGGCGCTGATCCTGTTTGCTTCCGGAGGAACGGACAATCCGCTTAACTATGTGGTGCTCATCGTTTCTGTTTTGTGTATGAGCCTGTTTTTCTCCATTCATTACCTTACTGTTTACTATCTGCTTCAGCCTTACAACGCAGGAACGGAACTGAAAAGCGGCACGTACCGTATCATCATGTCGGTGACATATCTGGTATGCTTTGCTTTGATGCGGCTGCGTATGCCCATTATGATATTCGGATTGATGACGATTGTCTTTTGTGTGCTTTACAGCATCGCCGCCAGCGTGCTGGTGTACCGGTTTGCCCCTAAAACATTTCGAATCAGAATATAAAAGCAGTCTGCAGCCGCATAGCGAACCGTTGCGGCTGGAGGCAGCGGGACGGGTTATGATTCCGCTCCCAGCCTCCACTGTGCGGTTTCACTTTGAAGTTCCACCATACGGCGGTAAAGGCCGCCTCGTTTCATCAGTTCTTTCGGCGTGCCCTGTTGTGCCACGCGGCCATTCTCCAATACCACGATGTGATCCGCTCCGGCGACCGTACGCATTCGGTGGGCGATGATCAGCACGGTCTTGTCCTGAAGCAGCCGGGAAAGGGCTTCCTGAACGGCGCTTTCGTTTTCCACATCCAGGCTGGCGGTGGCCTCATCCAGGAGAATGACCGGCGCATCTTTCAAAAGGGCGCGGGCGATGGAGATTCGCTGGCGTTCCCCGCCGGAAAGGGTGGAGCCGTTTTCTCCGATTACAGTCTGATAGCCCTGGGGGAGTTTTTGAATAAATTCGTCGCATCTGGCTGCTTTGGCGGCTGCAATGACTTCTTCATCAGAGGCTCCCCGACGTCCCAGACGGATATTTTCCATCACCGTATCCCGAAACAGCACCACATCCTGAAATACCATGGAGTAGTATTTTAACAGTGTTTCCGGTTCTACGCCGGACACATCCATGCCGCCCAGGGTCACTTTTCCTCTGGAAGCATCCCAAAAGCGGGCGGCCAGTTTGCAGGCCGTGGATTTTCCGCCGCCGGAGGGACCGATGAGTGCGGTTACTTCGCCCTGTCTGGCGGTGAAACTGACATCTTCCAGTACGCCGTCGCCTTCCCGGTAGGAAAAGGATACATGGTCAAAGGTGATGTCATAGTTCTGAGGAATAAACTCTTCCGTACCTGTCTGTACCGGCTGCTCCAGAATGGAGCGCATCCGTTCGATCTGCAGTTTGGCGTTGAAAGTAGCCGCAATATTCTGAAGTACCAGCCCCAGCGGATCGTAAAGTCTTGCGGCAGCAAAGAGAAATCCAAGGAAATAAAGGAAAGTAAGTTCCCCCGATACCAGGAGCGCACCGCCGGTCAGGATGGTGGTAGCCAGACCCAGCCGGAGAAAGGCCTGTGCGGAGCAAACGAACACACCGGTTGCCAGCTCGGAATGGATGGAACCTTTTTCCATGGCGGCCAGCTTTTCCTCCAGTTTTCCCATATAAGATTCCTGGCGGCTGCAGGCTTTGATGTCCCGTATGGTTTCCAGACCTTCCTGGATGCAGTCAGCCACTGCCCGTTTGTTCAGAATATTCTTCGTGCCAAAGGAATCCTGAATCTTCTTGCTCCCTGCCGTAAGCAGGATCGCCACCGGCACCACCCACAGCACTGCCAGCGCCATCCGCCAGTCGCAAAGGAGCATGGCGATGCCGATCACCAGCGTGGAAAAGATAGAGGCAAACAATTGAGGCACATAGTGGGAGAACATCTGATCCAGGCTGGAGCAGTCTGCGATCATGGTGGAGGTCAGGTCGCTCAAATCCCGGTTTCCGAAAAAGCTTAAGGGAAGCCGGCGCAGAGTCTCTGCCAGACTTACCCGCCGGTTGGCGCTCTCTTTATAGGTTGCCAGATACAGCGAAGCATACTGGAACCAGTGAAGGACGAACAGCATAACCAGGACTGCCATGCCAAAACCGGCATAGATCCAGAAGTCATCCGCAGGATTGCTTCCTTTTTCCATGGAATCTAAAAGATGCTGCACGGTAAACAGCACTGCTCCCACCGGAAGCATCAGGCTTAAATTGCATATAAAACACCAGATAATGGCTTTTACCAGATCTTTTGCTCCTTTTTCGCTGAGCGCAAACAAGTGTTGTAATTTTTTTGTCATACCGTTTCCTCCTTCCCAACCTTCCACCGGGCGCTGTGCTGATAGTCTTCCCACATGGCGGCGTAAACGCCATGCTGTGCAAGCAGGCTTTCGTGGCCGCCCTGTTCAGCGATCTTTCCGTCCTTTAAAACGATGATGGAATCTGCATTCTGTACGGTAGACAGCCGATGGGCAATCATCAGTACGGTTTTGTTCTTTGTCAGTACTTCAAAGGCTTTCTGGATTTGATGTTCATTTTCCGGGTCAGCGAAAGCGGTGGCCTCATCCAGCACGACGATGGGGGCGTTTTTTAAAATGGCGCGGGCCAGAGCGATCCGCTGCTGCTCGCCGCCGGAGAGATAGATACCTTTTGCGCCCACTACGGTATCCAGTCCCTGGGGCAGTTTTTCCAGAATGTCGTCGCACCGGGCAGCATGGGCGGCTGCCAGGACTTCTTCCCTGGAGGCTTTGGGTCTCGCTGCCCGGATATTTTCCAGGAGACTTTCCTTAAACAGCCGTGTATCCTGAAAAACAAATGCCACCTGTTTCATCAGATCCTTGGTGTCTGTTTCCCGGACATTGACTCCGCCAACGGAGACGATGCCGCTGTCTGTATCCCAGAAGCGGGGGATCAGGCTGGCGGCGGTGGTCTTTCCTCCGCCGGAGGGCCCCACAAGAGCCGTTACCTGACCTGGCTGGATCGTAAAGGACACATCGTCCAGCGCAGGGTGATCGGTACCGGGATAGGTAAAGGTCACATGGTCAAAAGATACGGCGGCGCCTGACGGATGTTTCGGCGCTTTTGATTCTTCCAGGGATTTCTGATTCAGGATCTCATTCAGACGGCTTACAGCCTCGTCTGCTTCCATGACAGCTTCGCTCATATACATGATCCGGTTAATCATCTGGCCGCAGGCGGGAGCAAACAGGGCATAGAAGATAAAGTTGACAAGCACCGTGCGTATCTCCCCTTTGGAGGCCAGAAACAGCGCAGCCGGGATCAGCAGAGCGAAGGCTCCATTGATAAAAGTCAGAAAGCAGGTCTGTCCGATACGGCAGCTCATGGCATACTGACTGGCCAGGTTGCTGTAATCTTTAATAGCGGCATAAAAAGCCTTAAAGGAGTATACGGTCTGCTGGAACATCTTTACCACGGGGATGCCGCGGACGTATTCCACCGCTTCGCCGCTCATACGCTCGATTTCCTTTTGATACCGGTGGAAAAAACCTGCATTTTTGCCGCCCATCATCAAACACATGGAAAGAAGCGCCAGTATCATGGTGAGCAGGCATAAAAGACCCATTTTCCAGTCGAAGAGAAACAACATGACAATGGCGGCGATGGGAGTGATTACGGTTCCGGCCAGGTCGGGGAGTTTGTGGGCCAGAAGATCTTCCGTAAGACCTGCGTTGTCGTCGATCAGTTTGCGCAGCCGTCCGGACTGGTTCCCGGTAAAGAATCCCAGGGGCAGCTTCAGTACGTGGTCCATGGCGGTACGGCGGATGTTCCGGGCTGTGCGGAAAGCCGCGATATGGGTGGACATAAGGGCCGCAAAATACAGGAGAATGCTGCCGACGGCGGTCCACACTGCCGTCCAGCCCCAGCGGGCCAGATCGGATGCTCCGTCAAGGCCGGGCCAGGATTCCAGTACATTTCTTGCCGCCAGCCAGACGCATACAAAGGGGATCAGGCCCAGTACCGCAGACAGAGCGGAGAGAATACAGCCCAGCAGGGTGAGCGTTCTGTGCCCGCCCGCATAGCCTAAGATGCAGGACAGGCTGCTTTGCTTCTTTGTTTTCAAAAAGATACCTCCTTTTTGGTTTTTTATTTATTACAAAGTTAGAAATAACTAACTATCAATGTGAAAAAGACGGGGCTACTGCCCCATCAGTTTCAGCCATCCGGCCGTATAAAAATCCCGCAGCTGGTCCACGTAGCGCAGCGCTCTGTCTTTTGGCATATCGTGTACTACAATCTCAAATACTCCGTTGAACATACCGCTGGCAATAATGTGGCACATCTGTTCATCCAGATCCGGAATATCCTGTCCAAGGCGGCGGAGGACTTCCATGTATCTCAGGGTATATTCTACTTCCACTTCAACCATGTTGTGGACAAAATGCTCATAACTGGTGCCTTCCGACCGGCACAGCAGCAGTTTTACCGGTTCCCGGTGCCGGCAGATGTAATCCACCATCCAGTGGATATATTCGCTGGATTCCAGCCCCATGTGGGAAGGCTGTTCCGCTTCCGGCAGTTCGGCAAAAGAAGTCTGTGCTTCCATATACCGGCCCATGAGGGCAGCGGCATGGGGTTCCACAATAGCGGTAAATAAAGCTTCTTTACTGGAAAAATATCCGTAGAATGCCCCGGTTGTCACGCCTGCTTTTTTTACAATTTGCCGCAGTGATGCTCCAAGAAAGCCTTTGTCGGAAAATTCCTCCATGGCGGCCAGTAAAATATTTTTCAAGGTGGCAGATGATTTTTCTTCCATAGCGCTCTCCATATAACAGTGTCATATAACAATGTTATTTTATCCTGAATATGGAGTTTTGTCAATAGGTTATCAGGATGAAAGTTAAATAATTCTTTTGGCGTTATTCTCGTACGACGCTGATGCGTTTTTGTATGTTGTTTCCTTTTATCGCTTCATCTACCATCGCAATTGCGTAGTCGGCATAACTGATGATGCTTTCTCCTTTGGAGTTAAGAGTCAGTTCCTCTCCCCCAAGAATGTACTTGCCAGTGCGTTCTCCCTCTGCCTGGAAATCACCGGCGGGGCTGATGTATGTCCACTTAACATCCGTACGTTGGCGAAGTTCATCCAGAGCCTTTGCCATGGCGGCGGCCAGGGGTTTGAAGATAGCGGGGAAATCCGGACCGTCAGCCACACACATGGTATGTTCCGGATTCACATACAGACTTCCGGCGCCGCCGACGACAAGCAGACGGGTGTCTGTGCCGGAGAGAATGTCGCACAGATGCTTCAAAGAGGTACTGTGCAGCGGAAGGGTATCTTCCGTCCATGCCCCGAAAGCGTCGATTACCACATCAAAATCTTTTACATCGGCAGCCGTCAGGTCAAATAAGTCTTTTTTCAGAACTTTCTGCGCTGCTGTGGTGTTATCACTGCGCACAACAGCAGTCACGTCCAGTCCCCTGTTTACAGCTTCCTGTACGATAAGTTTACCAGCTTTTCCATTTGCACAAATTACTGCGATTTTCATCTCTGTATTCCTCCTGTTAATATACTGAATGAAATTTCTGTTTTGAGCTCCAGGCCGACCGTTTTCCTTAACTCTTGGCTATATTATAGGCCGGCAGGTTTTGATCGTAAAGTAAGCACTTTATTGTGGTATAGTTACCAAAAGGATACTATGCCGCTCGGCGAAAAGGGAGACTGTCTCGGCTGTAGTATTGACAACTGTCTGTTCCGGTGCTATTTTAAGGCGAAGCACACTTATGTAAAGGGAATGTAATCAGAGGCTTAAGGGGGAAATCATGGTAATAAGGCAAGAAAGATTAACGGATCATGACATAATATATGAGGTGATTAAAACATCATTTTTGAAAGCGGAACATGCAGATGGGAAAGAGCAGGATTTGGCAGCAATGCTTCGGGAAAGCGAAGCCTATCTTCCAGAGTTGTCTCTCGTTGCAGAGGTTGACGGAACGGTCGTCGGCCATGTTCTTTTTACAGAGGCAAAAGTCGGGGAACAGAAGGTTTTGGCATTGGCGCCGCTTTCTGTACTGCCGGAATATCAGAGAAAAGGTATCGGGACTGCTTTGGTAAAGGAAGGTCATCGAATCGGAAAGGAGTTGGGATATTCCTATTCTGTTGTGCTGGGAAGTGAAAATTACTATCCACGTTTTGGATATGTTCCGGCAAATCAGTTTGGGATAAGGCCGCCCTTTGATGTTGCAGAGGAAAATTTTATGGCGATAAAATTAAATGCTGCCGCTCCATTGTTAAATGGAACACTGAGGTACGCCAGGGAATTTGGAATTGATTAGGAGGAAAGATGTATCGGATACTGATCGTGGAAGACGACTGGGAGATGAATCAGGGGATCTCTTACTTTCTGGAGAAAAATGGATATGGGACGGTGTCGGTTCATTCCATAGCCGAGGGGAAGGCTGCCTGGGAAGAACAGGAGGCGGATCTGATCCTGCTGGACGTGAATCTGCCGGATGGGGAAGGTTTTTCTTTCTGCCGCTGGGTTCGGGAGCGTTCCCAGGCGCCGGTATTGTTTTTGACAGCCAGGGATCTGGAAGAGGACGCACTGAGAGGGTATGAGCTGGGCGCGGAGGATTATGTGACCAAACCATTCTCCATGAAGATCCTGCAAAAGAAAATCGATGTGATTTTAAAGCGGACCAGGGAAGAAAAGGGAGCTGCCTTTGACGATGGATTTCTGCGGATTGACCTGACACAGGCGCGGGTTCAAAGAAAGGGAGAAATCTGTTCCGTGACGCCCACGGAGTTTCGTATCTTAAAGGAATTCCTCGCCTATAAAGGCCAGCTTCTCACGTATGACGTCCTGCTGGATCGTCTGTGGGACGGCGGGAATCAGTTTGTCGATAAGCATGCGCTGGCCGTCAATATGAACCGCCTTCGCGGGAAGATCGAGGATGAGGAACACAAATATATTTCAAATGTATATGGGATGGGGTATCAATGGATTGGAAAGTGATCGTTATGGTCTGTGCCATAGCGCTGGCAGGGATCCTGGTCTGGCGGATGCAAAAGCTTAAACGGGACGTCTGTGATTTTGCCGACGGACTGGAGCACAGTCTGGATGAGATCCTTCAGGGAAGAAAACCGGAGGAGTCTGCGGATGCGCAGGATTCTCTCCTGGGAAAGGTAAATGAAAAACTGGGCAGAGTGTTTCATGTCCTTGAGACAAAGGCGGAAGAAAATCTGCGGGGGAAACAGCAGATGAAAGAGCTGATTTCTGATATCTCTCACCAGACAAAAACGCCCGTTGCCAATCAGAAGATTTATCTGGAAATTTTAAAGGATATGGAGCTTTCCGGGGAGGCAAAGGAATTCCTGGATAAGCTGGAACACCAGACAGACCGGCTGGATTTCCTGTTCCAGAGTCTGGTAAAAATGTCCCGGCTGGAAACCGGGGTGATCCAGATCCGCAAAGAAGAGAAGGATCTTTTTGAAACTCTTGCCGGTGCGGTGGCGGCGGTGGTGCCGGCGGCATCGAAAAAGGGGATCGTGCTGGAAGCAGAAGGAGGGGAAGAAGATGTCACAGGGGAAAATCACAGGAATCGGCTTTTCCTTCCCCATGACAGGAAATGGACGGAGGAAGCGGTCTATAATCTATTAGAAAATGCGGTGAAATATACTCCGAAAGGGGGAAAAGTAACGCTTCGCGTGCAAAAGAGGGAGATCTTTACAGAGATCCACGTGAGCGACACCGGGAAGGGGATCTCTTTAGAACGCCAGGCCCAGATCTTTACCCGGTTTTACCGGGAACCGGAAGTTCAAAACCAGGAGGGGCTTGGGATCGGTCTGTATCTGACCCGGAAGATTGCGGAACTTCAGGGCGGATACGTGGAGGTTTCTTCCAGGCCGGGCCGGGGAGCCGATTTTTGTATTTTCCTGCCAAATGCCGGAAGTGTCACAGTTTCGTGATTTTTGCCAGTTGAGACCGGTTTGTGATTTTTATGAGATAAGATGAGATCACAAAGGAGGTAAGAGACGTGGAAAAATACATGGTAAGGACAGAAAATCTGAAGAAATATTACCGGCTGGGCGAGAATACGGTCAGGGCGCTGGACCGCGTGGACTTTG
This sequence comes from Candidatus Ruminococcus avistercoris, assembly GCA_019120315.1. Classification (GTDB taxonomy): domain Bacteria; phylum Bacillota; class Clostridia; order Lachnospirales; family Lachnospiraceae; genus Ruminococcus_G; species Ruminococcus_G avistercoris. Next base: position 40,410 of record DWVJ01000007.1, on the reverse strand, counting down.
ATGTGAGAGAACGGGAGTTTATCGCTGTCATCGGGAAATCCGGAAGCGGGAAGAGTACGCTGCTTCATCTGATCGGCGGTCTTGACGTTCCCACGTCCGGAGAGGTGTATGTAGATGGGCGAAAGCTTTCGGATATGGACCGGGAGCAGCTGGCGATTTTCCGCAGGAGGAAGGTGGGCTTTGTGTTCCAGAATTATAACCTGGTGCCGGACCTTAACGTATATGAAAATGTGGTTCTGCCCATTGAACTGGATGGGAAGCGGATTGATAAAGAGTTTGTAAAGGAAATCCTGGAGCTTTTGCAGATTGCAGACAAGACGGAAGCGCTGCCGGGCATGCTCTCCGGAGGTCAGCAGCAGCGGGTCGCGATCGCCCGGGCAGTGGCGGCAAAACCTGCCATTATCCTGGCGGACGAGCCCACCGGAAACCTGGACACTGCCTCCGGACACGATGTGATGGGGCTTTTGAAAGTGGCGGCGAAGCAGTTCCAGCAGACGGTGATTCTGATTACCCATGACCGGGATATCGCTCAGATGGCGGACCGAATCGTCCATATTGAGGACGGGCGGATCGTGGGTTCAAAAGATACGGCGCCCGGAACAAAGGGAGGTGATTCGTATGCTGGCGAATAATAACCGGAAGGTCATTGACCGCATGGCGGCGGGCTCCCTGAAGCATAACCGGGGACGGAATCTGATTATCTTTCTCTCCATCGTGCTGGCGTCCTTTATGCTGTTTTCTATTTTTACGGTGGGGATTACTTATTTTCAGATGCAGAAGGTTCAGAATATCCGGCTGAACGGCGGGGAGTATGACGCTGTCATGTATGGGATTACACCGGAGCAGCGGGAAAAGTGTGAAAATGATCCGGATATCCGCAGAGTGGGGATTCTCGCCCTGAGCGGCTATCTGGAAGCCACCCAGGGGGACGACACGGTGGAGGCAGCCTGTATCTGGTGTGATCCGGTCTTATGGGATGAGATGATGGCTCCTGCCAGGGAATGGGTGAAAGGGACGTATCCCCGGGAGGAAAACCAGGTTATGGTGACGGAAGAAGGCCTGGAAAAAGCTGGGCTTGCGGGGCTGACCGTCGGGGATCGTTTCCGCGCCAGGTACCGGGACGGAGACGGGAACCTCCTGGATAAAGAATTTGAGATCTCTGGGATATGGGAAGGGTATGGCACCAAGTCGGCCTTTTACGTGTCAGAAACATTTTACCGGAAATCCGGCTGCGATATCTCTAAGGTGACCTGCGGCAGGTACCATCTGGATTTTGATAGAGTGATCATGACGAAGGGCGAACAGGAAGCGTTTATCGAAAGCATGGATCTGGGGAAGCAGCAGGCGGTGTTCTTTACCGGTGACCTGGGCTATTCCCTGCCCATCTTCTTTGGACTGTGCGGACTGGTATTGGTGACTTGCCTGTGCGCTTATCTGCTGATTTACAACATCCTCTATCTGTCGGTGGCGGGAAATGTGCGGTATTATGGTCTGCTTCAGACGGTGGGAATGACCGGGCGGCAGATCCGGCGCCTGATCCGCAGACAGATGACGATCCTTGGCTGCGGAGGGATTGTGTGCGGACTCATAATGGGGAGTCTTGTCTCTTTCTTTTTATTTCCATCGGTGATCCGCGCTCTTGGAATCCGTGCAAAGGAAGCGGGTGAAATACAGATTTCCCTGCATCCGATGGTACTGCTCCTGACAGTAGCGCTGGCGGTGCTGACGATTTACCTGGGAAGCCGCAAACCTGTGAAGCTGGCGGTATCCATCTCCCCGCTGGAGGCGGCAGGATACCGGCCGGCGCAGGGGAAGACCGGCGGCCGTAAAAGAAGAAAAGGCGGACTGCTGTTTCGCCTGGCTTGGGATCAGATCTGGAAGGATAAAAAGAAATCTCTGGTGATCATGACGTCTCTGGCGGCCGGCCTGTCGGTCTTCCTGTGTATCAGTACACTGCTGGAAAGCCAGGCGGCCAGGACGATTGTGACCAATCACATGAATAACGATATCACCATTACCAATGATTCTCTGCGAAAGGAAGATGAGGAAGAGCACCGGGATATTCTGAGCGCTTCGTTTATGGAAGAACTGAGTCGTCTGGATGGAGTTTCGGCGGTTTATCCTCTGCTGTACGGGCAGATTACGGTTCCCTGGGAGCCGGATTTCGCAGATCAGTGGATGGAAGAATTCTATGATAAATGGATGATGATCCCCTACGAGGAGGATCGGAGTGAATATCAGCAGTATCCGGAAAATTTCGGTTCTGTCATTCTGGGAATCAGCGAGGAGGAGTTCCCCTATCTGCAGGAAGTGACAGATACCACACTGGACCGGGAAGCTTTTCTGTCCGGAAAGAGCTGCGTCCTCTATCGAAACGGGGTGGAGCTTACGATGGAAAAACTGGAGGGAAAGCAGGTGACCTGCGCAGAATACGGGGACAGAGGGAATACCCGCACCTTTGAGATCGCCGGATTCACAGACGAGGGGTATTATACCGGCCCCATGCTGGGAACTTTGCCCACCATCATCGTAAGCGAGTCCGTGGTTCGGGATTTTGTGGAAAACCCCCGGATCTGCAAGATCGGGGTAAGATATACGAAGGAATATGATGAAAACACGGAACACGAAGTGCTTGCGCTGGTGCAGAGCAACCCGGATGGCAATGCTCTTTCCTGGGATTCCAAGCTGGAAACCATGCAGGAGGTAAAACGTGCCCAGGGGAATATGCGGGAAGTGGGGCTTGGCATCGCCCTTATCCTGGCTCTCATAGGGATTTTGAATTACATCAATACCGTGACCGGGAACATCCAGAGCCGTCAGAGAGAGCTTGCCATTCTGGAAAGCATCGGCATGACGGACCGGCAGAGGAACCGGATGCTTGTGACGGAAGGACTTTTGTACGCGGCAGGATCGCTGCTTCTCACCGCGACACTGGGGCTGGGGATCACCTATCTGGTGTATCAGTCCATGAACTATATGATGGTACCTTTTTCCGTGCCTTTCTGGCCGGCAGCGGTGATGACAGCATTCCTGATTCTGGTGTGTATTCTGATTCCGCTGGCTGCCGGGAAATATATGACGGGGAAAGGAAGCGTGATGGAGCGGGTGCGTCTTTCATAACAAAGAGCTATCTTTATATAAACATATGTTGAAAACAAGTTTTAAAACAATTGAAGTTCTTATCAACATTTGTTATAATAAGTTTGCAAAATGCAAGAGGAGCGTTTATTATGAATGATTTTGCACTAAGTATAGATATTGAAATTGTAATGGAATTGTTGGATATAACCGCGAAGGATCTTGCAGAGTCTATTGGTATTACGCCGACAACAATTTCCCGGTGGAGAAAAAATGAGGAGCAGGTTTCTTCCTCCAACCTGAATGCTTTTTACAACTTTGCTTTTGGCAAAGGTATCCGGTTTAACAAAATAAAAGAGCAATTGTTTAAAGAGGATTGCAAGGGCAATTCCGTCATACTTTTTCATGGCGCTAAAACATACATCGACGGGCAGATTTCAATTGAAAAATCAAAAAGTACCAATGATTTTGGCAAAGGGTTTTATTGTGGTGAAAGTCTGGAACAATCTGCTATGTTTGTTGCCAATTATCCAGAATCATCACTTTATATTTTGGAGTTTGATAAAACCAATTTGAGTTATACGCAGTTAAATGTTGACAGGGATTGGATGTTGCTTATTGCATTTTTCCGAAATAAATTAACGGAGTATGCAGACCATCCTGTTATACAAAAGTTGCTTACAAAGCTCGAAAATGTTGATTATATTATTGCTCCGATCGCGGACAACCGAATGTTTGAAATTATTGACAGTTTTATTGATGGAGAAATTACGGATGTGCAATGTCAGCATTGTCTTTCCGCAACCAATCTTGGCAATCAATATGTATTTGTTACGGATAAGGCGTTGAGCCAGTTGCAAATATTACGCCATTGCTATTTGGCACCTGACGAAAAGAAGTATTATCTCTCCTATAAACGGGAAGAATCACGCATAGGAAACGATAAGGTAAAAATTGCCCGTAAGCAGTATAGAGGTCAGGGTAAATATATAGAGGATATTTTGGAATGAAAAAAATTGATGAAATTGGCTTGAAATTATGTAAAATACAGGCGGAAGTATTTTCTGCCTCTGTAAAAGAAACAAATTGCAGTTCGCCTATATTTATGAGAAGATTTATGAATTCTCAGGTGGCACAGCGTATGGACCTTGGCGGATTCTTATTTGAAGCATGCGATGTCAGTCAGATCTTTCAGGAAATAGAAATGGAGTTTGGTGAAAGTTCTTACGGCAAAGAGAAATATTCCGAAGCAGAACTATATTGGATTGGATATCTTTATCGTTATTGGTCCTGCACATATCAGAAAACAAGTAAGCAAATATATAAATTTATTAAGCCGAAAGAACTCCGCGCTCTTTATTATCCGTACCATTCTCTTGATCCTGCACAGGCGATCGAGAGAATTTTAGAGGCCAGGGGAGTAAATGAAAAAGATTTGACCGCAAGAGGTGTGAAAATTATGCGGGATATTATGAAAAGTGAGAAGAAGCAGTAAATGGAAACAAAGGATGTGTCCGAAAGTGGATACGCCCCTTTTTCTGTGCCAAAACAAAACTTTACTTTCAGATATGCAGGATAAAATGGGATATAAAATAGGGTATGGTGATATGGTTATCATGAGCATGGAAAATTATGAAAACACGATGAAGCAGATAAAAATGTATGAAGATATCGCGATTTCGGAGAGACAGATCAAAGAGGGAAAGGTAAAGGATGCAAGAAAATCTCTTTCATCTATGAGAGAACGGTATGGCTTATAAACTGATCATTACTGAAAAAACAGAAGGACTTCTGGATAATCTTGTATATCATGTTCCGGATAGAGGGAACTTTTGTATATGTAACAGGGATTTTCCATCAATTAGAGAATTACAGAGAGAAAGTGTGACAGTAGTAAGCGCTGGGTCGAAAAACACGGCTCAGTGCTTTTCTGACGATTTGAAAAGAAACAGCCGGAAAGAACCTTGAGCTTTTTATAGAAATATGGAGGGATGCAGATGCGGCAGCATATAACAGTTGTGGAATATAGTCCACAATGGCCGTTAAAATATGAGAGGGAAAAAGAAAAAATAATGGCAATTCTGAAAGAGAACTGTACGGCGATCTATCATATCGGAAGCACTTCTGTACCGGAGCTTGCGGCAAAGCCGATCATTGATATTATGGCAGTGGTAAAAAGTCTTGAAAGAGTCGATGCCGTTTCAGCAGATTTTTCTGAAATTGGGTATGAGTATCTCGGAGAGTTTGGAATGTCCGGCAGGCGTTATCTTCGCAAGGGCGGTGATGAACGAACGCATCAGATACATATTTTTCAGATGGAGGATTCCTGCAATATCCGACGGCATCTTGCGTTTCGGGATTATATGCGCACTCACAAAAAGGAACGCGAAAAATATGAAAAGTTAAAAAGATCGCTTGCCAAAAGATTCCCTTATGATATAAATGGTTATTGTGACGGGAAAGAGGAATTTGTACAAGAAATAGAAAAACGGGCTCTGGAACAATATGAGAAAGAAAAAGGAAACGATACGGCATCAAAAGGATCAGTTGGATTTAAATTCACAAAGGAGGCAGCAGATGAAAATCGAAGGAAATGAAAAAGAACGGGCAGCGATGGCGGAGTTTCACAAGGGAAACCGAACGGAAGGTTTAAGACTTCAGGAAGAATTTGCGGCGGAGTTCAGAAAAGAATATGCCAGTCAGGATCACTGCCCTTGTCAGAAAGCGTGCAGATATCATGGAAACTGTAAAGAGTGTGTGGCAATACACAGAGCGCATCAGGAACACGTACCAAATTGTATGCGTCCAATTATAAACAGGAAATTAAAAAGTTTATCGGAGTTAACAGAGCACACGCTTGCCAATGAAATTGAGCCGCCGAAAGAAATATTACGAAAAGAATAAAGTAAGCGTAAAAGGATATATTATAAGCCTTGGGTCTGTGTTATACTTGAATCATCATAGAAGGAAGACGGATGGGTAACAGGAGGTTTTGGATGAGTGAACAGAAAAAAAGATTGGTTTTACAATCGCATGTGTAAATGAATTTGCTCAACAACATAATCTGAGTATCCAGGAAGCATTCCGCTATCTTTTTCAATTTAAAGGTATTGCATTTATTAAGGAAAATTATGATGTGGAACATACATTGGACTTTGCAACCGTATTGGAAGATTTGGGAATCCTGTGCCGGAGAAATGGAGGTTCGCTGTGAGATTTTGCTGATAATAAGAGAACATCTTCGCAATACTCTTTTCATACGGAAAAAGGGATCAGGCTTTTGAGAAAGGAAGATAGTAGGAATGTGTAAGAGAAGTCAGCTTATTGAATATATAATACAGGATATAGTTGATATGTTAGCGACCGATCAGAATATTGAGTATGATGAAGCTATGAATATGTTTTATAATTCAGAAGTTTTTGAAAAGCTTCTTGACCAAGAAACAGGACTATATCTGGAGAGTTCAGGATATATCTATGATCTTTTCAGAGATGAGAGAAATTTCGGCCATATTGTGCAGGCGGAAATATAACGGGCTATAAAGGGAAGAAAAACAGGACAAGGGGACTTTCATCATGCAGAGAATTTTGCTTCTGGAAGATGACCGGAATCTGAACCGGGGGATTTCATTAAAACTGGAAAAAGAAGGATATGAAGTGTCTTCCGCCTTTTCCGTGCAGGAGGCGGAGGCGCTTTTTGACGTGGTGAAGCCGGATCTTATCATCAGCGACGTCAATCTGCCGGATAAGAGCGGGCTTGATTTCTGTGCCGATATTCGCAGAAAGAGCCAGGTGTATTTGATTTTTCTGACGGCTCTGGATTCGGAGGTGGATATGGTGAACGCCTATGATCTGGGAGCGGATGATTATATTACCAAACCCTTCAGTCTGATGGTGCTGGTGTCCAAGGTGCATGCGCTGATGCGGCGGGCGCGCCGAGAAAGGGAAGAAGCCAGGCACTCGATCTGCTCTGGCAAAATCCGGATCTCCTGTCAGGAGATGAAGGCGTACCTGGAAGAAGAGCCGCTTGCCTTAAGCAAAAAAGAATGGCAGCTTCTTTTGTATTTCATGGAAAACGCAGGACAGATTCTGTCCAAGGAGCAGATTTTGGAACACGTGTGGGATGTGGATGGTCAGTTTGTGGATGATAATACGGTTCCGGTGAACGTAAGCAGGCTGAAGCGGAAGATCAGCGGAGAATATATACAAAACGTGAGGGGGATGGGATATCTGTGGATCAAAGAAAGCGTAAAAGAATAGCTCTGGCAGCAGGGCTTTTTTTTCTTGCTTTTCTGGCAGGAATCGTTCTGACAGTAAAAGCAGCCCGGCAAAATTATGAAAGTACAGCCAGGCAGATGGCGGCGCTGGCGGAGGAAATCCCGGAATCGGAGGCAGTCTTTGCGGGAATCCTCGGAGGAAAGGATACGCCGGGAAAATCGGATCAGACAAAGAAGGGAAAAGAATTGCTCGCGAAATACGGTTATCATTTCGCGGACAGCCTGCGCCTTGGGGCGCTGCCTGGATATGCCGGCGGGATGGCGCTGATTCTGGCGGCGGGTCTGCTGGGCTGCGCGGCTTTTTCCTGGTATGGATGGAAGAAGCAAAAATCTGCCCGGGCACAGGCGGAGTATCTGGAAGAGAAGCTAAAAGAAGAAAAAATCCGGAATCAGCAGATGGAAAATGCCCTGCGCAGAGAAGAACAGGAGACGAAAGCGCTGATTACGGATATTTCCCATCAGCTGAAGACACCGGTGGCCTCTTTGAAGATGAGTTATGAGATCGTGGATTCCACGGAGCTTTCCAGGGAAGAAGCAAGGGAATTTCAGGAAAAAGAGCGGGAGGATGTGGACAGACTTGCACGTCTTTTGGAGGCGTTTACCCAGATGAGTAAACTGGAAACCGGGATGATCCGGCTGTGCCCGCAAAAAGCAAGTCTGCAGAAAACGCTGGCAAAAGCAGTGGCCGGCGTTTATGTGAAGGCCATGGAAAAGGGAATTTCGATAGAGACGCAAGAGTTTGACGATATTCTGATCTGTCATGATCCGGGTTGGACGGCGGAAGCCTTCGCCAATGTGCTGGATAATGGAGTGAAATACGCTCCTTCGGGAACCCGCATCACCATCCGTGTCACGAAGATGGCCAGTTTGGTCATGGTGGAGATGGAGGATGAGGGCCCGGGCATTCCGGCAAAGGAGCGAAACCGGATTTTTCAGCGTTTTTACCGGGGCGAGTCCGAAAGTGTTCGCCGAAAGGAAGGTTCCGGCGTGGGCCTTTATCTTACCAGGCAGATCCTGGAACGGCAGGGGGGAACGGTGTGTGTGAAAAACGGCGGAAACGGCGGCAGCAATTTCGTCATGACCCTGCCGAAACGATAGGATTTTTGCTTTTCTTACAAAACTGTTATTCTTTTTGTTATCGTCTTGTAAGCCCCGGGTTGTATCCTGTGATCAGAAACAAAGGACAGGATGAAAAGGAGGCTTATCATGAAGGCAATATTGGAAACAAGAGATCTGGTGAAATATTACGGCTCCGGAGAAAATCTGGTAAAGGCCATTGACCATACGGATATCCGGATCGAACCGGGAGAATTTGCAGCGGTCGTAGGGCGTTCCGGCTCCGGAAAGAGTACGCTGCTGCACATGCTGGGCGGCCTGGACCGTCCGGACTCCGGTCAGGTACTGGTGGAGGGAAAAGATATTTTTCGGCTGAAAGATGACCGGCTGGCGGTATTTCGCAGGAGGAAGATCGGATTTGTCTTCCAGAGTTACAACCTGGTACCATCGTTGAATGTGTGGGAAAATATCGTACTGCCCATCGGTCTGGACGGCCGGAAAGTGGATCGGGATTTTGTGATGGATCTTGTAGAAAGAATCGGTATGGAGGATCGGCTCCGCGCTCTGCCGGGAACGCTTTCCGGAGGGCAGCAGCAGCGGGTCGCCATTGCCAGGGCGCTGGCGTCCCGGCCGGCTATTATACTGGCGGACGAGCCCACCGGGAATCTGGATTCCCGCACGGAGATCGAAGTGGTAAGTCTTCTGAAAAACTGTGTCACCGAGTACGGTCAGACACTGGTGATGATCACCCATGACGAGACCATTGCCCAGATGGCGGATCGAATGATTGTCATCGAGGACGGGAAGGTGGTGCAGTCATGAAAACAGTAACCAGGACGGCGCTTGCCAATGCGAGACAGAATAAACATCGTAACGTGATCAGTGGAGCTGCCATCATTCTGACCACGCTTTTGATCTTCATGGTGCTGACTGTGGGATACGCTTCCGTAAAAGTGCGGTTTGCGGGGGTCAATGCCTATTATCCTCCCTATCATGCCATGTTCCGCCAGGTTTCGGAGGAAAATGCGCAGAAGCTGAAAAGTCACAATGATATGGAAGAAGTGGGGCTGCGGTCGGATCTTGGGGAGGGCGTGGACGACGATTCTCTGATTTTGTTTCTCTGGATGGACGATCAGGCGCTGGAACTTAATAAGATAACGCTGACCAAGGGAGAATTTCCCCGGGAGGAAAAGGAAATCGCTCTTCCGGAGGAAATGCTTTCCGAGTACGGGATCACAGCCGGGATCGGCGATGAGATTACCCTTCCTTTTCAGCTCTATGAAGATGGCGGACTGGGTTTCCAAAAAGAAGATACTTTTTGCATCAGCGGATTTCTGGGCGGAACGGTCGATGAAGAGAACAAGGCATATTCGGCGCTGGTTTCCAGGGAGTATCTGGAAAAAATGATTCCCCGGGATAGCCGGGAATACCGGGTGATGTTCCGGTTGAAAGATGTGGGGAATCAGATCGCCACCACGGATCTTATCGAGGAGCGGGTGAAGGAAATCGGAAGGGATTTTCAGGTGTCGGAAGACAATGTGGTCATCAATACCGATTATCTGATGGCGAATTACACAGATCCGGCGGCTTTTGCCGCTATGGTCAGTATCATCCTGGTGGTTGTGGCGGCGGGAGTTCTGACCATCTACAGTATTTATTATGTCTCCATGACTCCGAAGGTGCAGGAGTACGGGAAACTGAAGGCTATGGGAGCGACCAGAAGGCAAATCCGGCAGATTGTGTTCCGGGAGGGGCTTCTGGTGACGGCGGCAGCGCTGCCTCTGGGACTGATGCTTGGCAGTTTGCTGGCAGGCCCTGTGACCCGCTGGATCTACCGGCTGAGTGTAAATGGAGTCAATGCAGACGCTGCGGCTATGGAAATGAACCGGATCTGCCTGGAATTATTGGAGAAAAAAGAGGTGCGGATACTGAGCGGATGGATCTATCTGATTACCGTGATTGCCGTGCTTATCACGGTTTATCTGTCTCTGGTGAAGCCTATGCGGATGGCGGCAAAGATTTCCCCGGTGGAGGCTATGCGTTACCAGGGAGAAAGCCGGGAAAAGAAAAAGACGAGAAAAGGGTTTGCCCAGATGAGTCTTATGAAACTGACCAGAGCCAATCTGTCCCGGAATAAAAAAAGATCCGTGCTGACCATCGTTACTCTGGGAGCGGTGGGAGTTCTCTTTATGGTGGTGGCGACGGTGTTAAGCTGCGCAGATCCCAAAGAGATCGCCAGGCAGGAGTTCGAAGGAGACTATGAAATCGCCGTGGACAGCTGGGAAGGGGATAAGATGAATCCGGATCGGTCCTGGGTCAATCTCATGCAGAATAATCCGCTGAACGAAGAAATGCTGGAGAAAATCCGCAGCGTGGAAGGTGTGAAAGAGGTGAAGGTGAAAACATACCTTACAGGATGTCTTGCGGATCTGGATCCGGAGCGGGAGATCGTAGGATCCAGTATCCAGGGACTGGACGAATCTTACCGTGAGATCGTGGAAGGATGCCAGACCCAGGGGAGCGTCACCTGGGAGGAATTAAAGGCGGGGGATAAGATCCTTATGTCTGACTATATGCTGCACTGGTTCCCGGAACTAAAAGCGGGGGATTCTGTGCGGCTGGAACTGGAAACACCGGAAGGAACAGTGGAAAAAACCTTTGAGATCGCGGCGGTGGGAGAGTACGCGTCCGCGGTGTCCTGGGCGAATTTTCTTCTGCCGGATTCCGTATTGGAAGAATTTACAGATGCCAATCTGAATGACACCTGCGTGATCTGGCTGGAGGAAGGTTTAAGCGCTGCCGGACGCCAGGAAGTTTTCACAGAACTGGAAACGCTGGCGAAAGAAAGCCCCTATCTTGCCACGGACAGCTATGAAAAACATCTGGAGAACTGGGAAACTGCCACGACGGTCATGACGGTTCTGGGATATGTGTTCCTGGTTATCCTTGGCGCGGTGGGAGTGATGAACCTGGTCAATACCATGATCAACAGTGTCTACACCAGGCGGCGTGAACTGGGGATCATTCAGGCGATCGGCATGTCGGAAAAACAGCTGGTGCGGATGATGCAGCTGGAGGGGATTTTTTATACGGCAGGCACACTGCTGGTTGCCCTGGGGCTGGGAAGTCTGGCGGGATACGGCGTCTTCCTCTATGCCAAAGCGGAAAATATGATGAACATCACCGTGTATCATTATCCGGCGTTTCCGGCCGTGGTTCTGGCGGTTGCCGTGGCAGCGCTGCAGATGATCCTGACCTATGCCGTGTCCCGGAATTTCCGCAGGATGAGCCTGATTGACAGGATCCGGTATTCGGAGTGAAAAGAAGAAAGGGATGGAAAAATCAGAGAACATGAGATACAATTATTGATACAACAGAAAGAAGAAACGGGGACAAGGTATGACACTTGAAACAGAAAGATTAGTTCTGCGCCGCTGGCAAGAAAGCGATGCAGAGGATTTATATCGGTATGCCAGCAATCCTGACGTGGGACCGATTGCCGGCTGGCCGCCGCATCAGAGTATAGATGAGAGCCGTACTGTTATCAAGAGCGTTTTTGATGGAGCGGAGGCGTATGCAGTATGTTTAAAATCGGATAATCGAGCGATTGGAGCAATAGAATTAAAATTAAACGGGCATACGGATATGACGAAGCGAGATGATGAATGTGAACTGGGCTACTGGATCGGGAAGCCATTCTGGGGACAGGGGCTGATACCGGAGGCTTCCCGCGAGATGCTCCGCCGCGCTTTTGTGGATCTTGGAATGAGTAAGGTCTGGTGCGGATACTATGATGGAAATCTGAAATCAAAGCGTGTGCAGGAAAAGCTTGGGTTCCGATATCAGTGGACAGCAAAAGATGTGGATGTTCCGCTTATGCATGAGAAACGGACTGTACATGCCAGTTGTATGACGAAGGCAGAATGGGAAAACAAGGGGAGATAAGAGGAGGAATATTCCCATGAAAGAGATGATTGGATACGGCGGTCTTAATTGTGAGAAAGATCCTTTTAAAGAATATATCAGGGAATCCGAACCGGATAAGCGTGACAAGGGGTATGTATGGCATACAGCCATTGGTCTGCAGGCGGTTGACGGATTGAAGACTTCCGAATATCTGGCGCGCACGGCCATCCGTAATATTGAGGGGGAGATATCGTTTGAAGAGGCAAATGCACTTCTCCAGGATTATTATGAGGCAAATCCTTCTCGCAATGCGGATGACCGAACGGAGGAGGCAGACAAAGTTTCGGCTAAAATTGCAGCTGTTCTTTCCGAGAAAGCGTTCAGCTTCACACCAAATGAATACCTTTCCATTCACAGAAAACTGTTTACGGGTATTTATTCTCACGCGGGATGCGTTCGGGATTACAATATAACGAAGAAGGAATGGGTGCTTGACGGAGCAACGGTGCTGTATGGCAGCGCAACAGAACTTAGGGCGACTTTGGATTATGATTTTTCGGAAGAAAAAAAGTTCTCCTATCGCAATCTTTCAATGGATGAGATCATCCATCATCTTGCGGTGTTTATTTCGAGGTTGTGGCAGATTCACGTATTTGAAGAGGGCAATACCAGAACAACGGCTGTGTTTTTCATCAAGTATCTTCAGACGCTTGGGTTTGATGTGACAAATGATATTTTTGCTGAAAACGCATGGTATTTCCGTAATGCCCTTGTCCGGGCAAATTATAACGATCTGAAAAACGGCATTTATGAAACTACAGAATTTCTGGAGCTGTTCTTAAGAAACCTTTTGTTAAATGAGCATCATCCGCTCCACAACCGGACATTGCACATCAGCGGTACGCTTAAACCATCAGGAAAGTGAACGATTAAAGATAACCGCAGAAAAACGAGGACAGACATGCCCTCGTTTTTCTGCTATTTTTTATGTCTTGTCATTCCGACGGCAATCAATGCAATTCCCAGCAGAATTCCCACTGCCAGAATCAGCAGATACGTGTTGGCGTTGATATGCGCGGCGGAACTCCAGTCGGTAAAGTCGGCCGCCAGAATGGTCAGCTGCCTTTTGTGTTCCACGATCAGTGTATAGACGTCGGTGGAAAAGGAGGTCCAGATTCCGGTGATGATCAGGATGATACCGCCCTTGATCCACCGGTTTGCGGGGAGGTATCTGGCCGTGAGGAAGATCAGCCATACGCCGGTCATCATAATCACGCTGATGATCGTTCCGGACTGCAGTCCTTCCACATCCCCTGAACGGCTGCAGACGGTGTAGATCGTAAGAAACAGCCATGCGGTGTCCCAGACCATGGTGAGCAATGCTTTTTTATCTGACAGCACAGGCGGCAGCGCCAGTCCGCGGATCACGAAGGGAAACAGCGGTATGGAGAGCCCGAAGACGGTCGGGATGGCGAGAAAGAGAAAACTGCCGCCGCCGTTCATGCGATCCACAAAGAAGATAATCAGCAGCAAAGCGAAGATGCCCACCAGAATACTCTTGGTCAGTTTTTGCTGCTTTGCCATAAGGGGTACCGCCGTCAGGGCGGCGGTCAGCAGCATGGATGCGGCTACCACGGCAAATACTCCCAGTCCCGTGCCGCTGGCCAGGGAGACGAAAAAGGTGATGAGAATCGGGATCACCAGAAGAGCGCTGATAATAAGGCCGGCTTTCCAGGCGGCGTTTCTTTCCTTTTTCGCATGCCGCTTCAGAACATCACGGGATTCCTTTTCTATGATCCGGTCGACAGACTGGTCTTTCAGCTCTTCGTAGAGTTTCCTGCAGGTCTCGCAGTTCTCCAGGTGGCGCTGCACCAGCGTTTTGCTGGCAGGCGTACATACGTCGTCGTAATATAAGGGAAGCAGATCCTGAATGATCTCACATTCCTGAAGATTTGTTTTATCCATTTTCCTCCATCCTTTCCTGAATTTTTAATCTTGCCCGGTGATAAGTGACTCTGGCCCAGTTTTCTGTCTTTCCGAAGATAAATCCGATCTGCGAGAAAGGCAGTTCCCCGAACACCCGCAGCTGAAACACTTCTTTATAAGGCTCCTGCAGTTCGTGCAGGATCAGGTGAATCTGAAGAGCCATTTCGTTATCTTCTGCGGTTTCGGCTGGGCTTTTTTCGGGAGCGGTAGTATCATATTCCTCTGATTGGATAAATTTCTGATTTTTCCTGTATTCGTCTGCGCTCAGACGCCGGGCGATGCTGCACAGCCAGGTGAGTTCACTTGACTTTTGTTCAAAGGGCTTTTTGGATGTCATGGCCCGGTAAAAGGTATTCTGTGTAATCTCTTCTGCCAGAGACTGATTTTTGACCAGTGTCATCACATAGGAGTACACCTGCAGGTAATAGGTTTGATACAGTTTTTCGTAGTCCAGGACAGCTCACCTCCTCCTTGTACACCGGTTAGACGGAGAAACAGGGATTTCGTTACAAAAAAAGTAAAAAAATTTCGGCACATCCAGTATAGCAGAAAGTCGGCGGAAAAAAATGATGTATGTTTTAAAGAATCTGTGCTATAAAAATATGCCCTGCCGGGCGACAGGTTTTTATTTACCTGTCTGCCCGGCAGGGCATCTGTTTACAGAGATAAGATTTTATTTCCGGCCGTAAGTGTCCAGTGTTTCCAGCATGGCCTCCAGATTTTCCCGCTTTGCGTTTTCCACACAGCCACTGGCGCCGAAGATATAGCCGCCGCCCGGCGCGCAGATATCGATCAGCTCCTTGGTCTGTCGGATCGTTTCTTCTTTTGTGCCGAATTCCAATGTATACAAAGAGAGATTTCCGGTGATACAGTTGGTCTTGCCGACTGTTTCTTTGGCGCGTTTCATATCGACTGTCTCAAAGGCCACCAGACAGCCCTTTGGCAGCATTTCCGCCATCTGATCGAGACGGGAATTGTAAGGGCCTTCTGTGAACACAAAAGGAGTGACTCCGATACCGATCAGATAATCCAGCATTTTCAGGTAAGGCTTCATATAGATCTTTTCAAACTGTTCCGGACTCATGAATCCGTCCATGGCTTTGTGCAGGGGGAAGAATACCCGCTTCACCGGCATCTGTGCCGTTTCGAAATATTTCCAGGAAGCGATCTGACGGTCCGCGATCATATCACACAGTTCAATGATTTCCGATTCATATTCAAACAGGTCGGTCATGGCGGGAAGTGTGGTTCGGAAGTAGTCGGAGATCACATCAAAAGGCACTTCCCCGCCGCCGGTAAAGAGCTTGGGAATCCCCAGATCTTCGATTTTGGCTGACCAGAAGGCGCTTTTTGCCGCGGCCTCGGCGTCGTATTCGGCGATCTGTTTCAGTTTGTCGATGGTTTCCAGGAATTCCGGTTTCAGCAGCGGCCCCAGTCCTCCGCCTGTGCTTAAGATGGTCGCGGGGCTGAAGGTAAGGCTTTCCAGTCCTTTCAGACCGTCAAAGACCCGCGGGATATAGTGGCGCAGGTAGAATCCGTCAAAATCTTTTATCATGGTATCGTAACACTCTTCCGGCGTCAGGTATTCGATTTCGTGCACCTGGTGGGAAGAGTGGATGGATATTTTGGTTCCGGGCTGTCCCGGCCAGTCGATGATATTGATGCCGGCGACTTCCTGGGCTTTTCCGCTGGTAAAACGGCAGCCGGTACAGGCGTCCACCGGATATTTTGTATAGAAATCCACCGCTGCCTGGCCTGCGCGGTCATAGTCGTAATAAAGATCCCGGTAGGAAGAGCCTTCCAGTCTCTGGACGACGGAAGCCAGGAACGGAGCCACCGGTATTCTGTCCGGCTCTTTCATGGCGATGGCGTCGCTCATGATTTTTACACGTTCATCATATAATTTCTTTGCTTTTTCCTCCATGGTAAAACCCCCTTTTTAAAATTGATTTTAATATGGGAAACCGGTTTTTCCTATGGACGGGATACCAGAACGTGATAAAATAGATTTATGCATATGGCACAAAGAGGAGGAATAAAAGCGATGATGAAGCTTTCCATGGGATTTATCTGCAGTCAGCTTCCATATAAAACGGAGATTATAAATGAAAAGCAGAGGATTAAATATTCCGGGATCAGCATTGGCAGTCCTTCGTCATGCTTTAAGGAGGATACCATATATCTGTTTCTTTCGGGCGAAATGCAACAAGCTGCCGGCGGGACGGTTTGGATTGGCAAGGAGGAACCGGAAACGGATATGCCGGTGATCTGGGTCCGGGAGACGGTGGATCCGATACAGGTATTTGATGATATTTTCGATGTTTTTCACAGGTTCCGGCATTGGGCGGAAGAGGTTGCCGGGAAGGTTTCCGCACGTAAGCCGCTGAAGGAAATTTTGCAGCTTCTGAACCAGGTGACGATCAATCCCTGGTATCTGACGGACAACGGTTTTCGTACCTGCGTGATGAAAGAAGATCCGGTGGCCATGGATATCTCCGCTCTGTGGCGGTATCAGTATTTCCATGGGCATATGGCGTTTCAGGCGATCTATAAGCTGATCTCATCGGGGGATATGACGATTATGAACCGTACGGAGCAGGCGATCATATTTCATAAGACAGAAGCCTTCCACATGCCCTTTGTCAGCAGGACGATCTTTTCGCCAAGGGGAATTACCGGACATCTCTTTATCATTGGTATGCACAATGAACTTTCCTGCTACGAAACGGAACTGGCGGATTACTTCTGCGAGATGATTTCTCCTGTGATGGACTATGTGGATGAGAGCAGCATGGCCGCGCGGAGCGTATATGATTTCTTCTTTATCGATCTGATCGAAGGAAATGAAGTAAAAGAAGCAGAGAGAAAAACATTGATGAACACCATTAAATGGAAGGAACAGGACGAATACATTGCCTGTGTTATGACGATTCCATCCTTCTGGCAGGTTCAGAATAAGCTGAATACAATTACCGTGTATGAAATCGAAGAGATGATGCCCTGCAAGGCGTTTCTCTACGATGACCAGGTGGTGTTTCTTCTGAATAAAACCCATCTGATTTCACAGATGGGAAAAGAGTATACTCCGGTACGTTATCTGGAGGAAAAGCTGCAGATGATAGCGAAAAACTGCGGCGGCAGCATCGGTTACAGTGACTCTTTTCGTGAGATGGGAAAGCTTTCCATCTACTATCGTCAGGCGGTACTGGCGGCAGCATACGCTTCTTCTTCCGGCAGGGGGATTCTCCCCTATCATCATGTCAGCGTACCGCATTTGCTGCGGGAAGCAGAACAGGCGGTTTCCCGGGATCTTTTTTTGCATCCGGCTGTAAGGGCGCTGGAGGAGTATGACTCTGCCAATCATACGGAATTTCTGAAAACCCTTTATATCTATCTGAAGAATGAACGGCGGACGACGGAAACGGTGAAGGAACTTTATATTCACCGGAATTCACTGTTGTATCGCCTGGAGCGAATCAGGGAAATCACCGGATTTCAGTTGGAGGATTATCGGGAACGGCTTCGCATGCTGCTTTCCTGTGAAATTTATTTTGGACAGCAGTATCTATAAAAAATATTTATAGTATATAACAATTTTGAATTTCACATTTTCCGGAATCTGAGATAGAATTCATATGGACAGAAATTGATAAGGATACGAACAGTTCTGATCCGAACGAATACTGGGAGGTGTGAACAGGAATGACAGAACGTGTCAGAGCCGAGGATCTGTTTTTTGCGATCAAAAGAATCGGTCTGGACTGGACGGCCCGGATGGAGATGCGTTTTCACGGTGAGAACATCACCGGCATCCAGGTCTATTTTCTGGTATATATCCTGAGGCATCATCCTCAGGGCACCTATATCACAGAGGTGTGCAGGGAGATTGGAGTGGCCAAATCAACGCTGTCGGAACTGGTCAGGAAGCTGAAGGATAAGGGCTATCTTGCTTTTGAAAAAAATCCGGAGGATATCCGCAGGAAGCGGATCATTCCCACCCAAAAGCTTCTGATCCGCAAGAGCCAGCTGCTGGAGACGGCGGATCGGACGGAAGCGGAGATTTTCAGCGTGCTGGATCATCAGGAGCAGATCCAGATGTACAGAATGGAAAAAAAGATTCTGACGCAGCTGACCAGGATGGAAGACAGTGAAAAAAAGAAACAGGAGGTTTATCTACCGTGAGAAAAGTGATACAACAGTTGAAACAGTATAAGCGGGACACCCTTTCGTGTATCGGTCTCACCGCGCTGGAAGTGATTATGGAGATTCTGATGCCATTTATCACTGCGATTATCATCGATCAGGGAGTGGAAGCGGGAAATCTTCCCGTGGTTTACCGGTATGGCGTTTTGATGGTGCTGATGGCGTTTCTCGCCCTGCTCTTCGGCGCTTTGGCCGGAAAAAATGCCGCCAGTGCGGCGACCGGGCTGTCCGCCAACCTGCGGGAGGCGATTTATGCAAATATTCAGACCTTTTCCTTTTCCAATATTGATAAGTTCAGCGTGCCGGGACTGGTTACCCGTATGACCACGGATATCACCAACGTGCAGAACGCATTTATGATGATTATCCGTGTGGCGGTCCGTGCTCCTTTGAACCTGATTTTCAGTTTCGCCCTGTGTCTGATCATCAGCCCGCCTTTGAGCGGCATGTTCCTGATTGCCGTGGTTTTCCTGGTGGCGGTTATCGGTACGATTATGGCGGTTACGCTGAAAATCTTCAAACAGGTATTCCGCAGATACGATGATTTAAACGCCAGCGTGCAGGAGAATGTGACGGCCATCCGCGTGGTAAAGGCCTTCGTCCGGGAGGACTATGAGAACGTGAAATTTTCCAAAGCATCTCAGATGCTTTATAAACTGTCGGTCAAGGCAGAAGGGCTGCTGGCCTTTAACGCGCCTGCCATGATGGTTTCCGTTTATTTCTGTATTATTTCCGTGTCCTGGCTGGGAGCGCACTTTATCGTCGGCGGGTCTATGACCACCGGTGATCTGACCAGTCTGTTCAGTTATATTATGTCGCTGCTGATGAGCCTGATGATGCTCTCCATGGTAGTGGTCATGATCAGTATGTCCATGGCAAGCATCCGCCGTATCGGCGAGGTCCTGAATGAAAAAGCGGATCTGACGGATCCCGAAGATGCGGTGACGGAAGTGGCCGACGGCAGCATCGATTTCAATCATGTGAATTTCTCCTATAAACACGGGAGCGGAAAAAATTCTCTCTCGGATATCGACCTGCATATCCGAAGCGGCGAGACGGTGGGCATCATCGGCGGTACCGGCGCCGGAAAGAGCAGCCTGGTGAATCTGATCTGCCGGCTGTACGATGTGGATGAGGGATCTGTCTGCGTGGGCGGCGTGGATGTCCGCCGGTATGATACGGAAGTTCTGAGAAATCAGGTATCCGTGGTACTGCAGAAAAATACGCTGTTTTCCGGAACGATCCTTGAAAATCTTCGCTGGGGTAATCCAAACGCCACAGAGGAAGAGTGTGTGGAAGCCTGTCAGGCCGCCTGCGCTGATGAATTTATCGAGCGCATGCCGGACGGCTATCAGACGAGAATCGAGCGGGGCGGCTCCAATGTCTCCGGCGGTCAGAAGCAGCGTCTTTGTATCGCCAGAGCATTGCTGAAAAAACCAAAGGTGTTGATCCTGGATGATTCCACCAGCGCGGTGGATACGGCCACAGATGCCAGTATCCGCGCCGCTTTCGCGAAAAAGATTCCGGGGACAACGAAGATTATCATCGCCCAGCGTGTGTCCAGTGTGGAGTCGGCAGACCGGATTCTGGTACTGGATGACGGACGGATCGATGCTTTTGATACCCATGAGAATCTGCTGGAGAATAATGCTATCTATCAGGATATTTATCATTCACAGCTGGAAGGCAGCGGCGACTTTGATCAGCCGGCTTGATTTGGAAAGGAGGAGAACGGATCATGACTGATAAGACAAACGGAAAAAAAGCAGGATCCAGGGTGAATACGGCGTCAAAGCTGATTAACCGGGTGATCCGCTATATGCTTCATTACTATAAGATTCCCTTTCTCATCGTGCTGGCCTGTATTCTGATCACGGCGATTGCCACGGTGGTGGGAGCCACATTTCCGCAGAAGCTGGTGGATGATTACATTACGCCCATGCTGGCCAGCGGCTCCACGGATTTTGGCGGCCTGGCCGGTGATCTGGTGCGTCTGGTCTGCATCATGGGGCTGGGCGTTATCACGGCGTTTACCTATAACCGTATCATGGTCAACGTCAGCCAGGGAACCATGCGCAATCTGAGGGACGATTTGTTTTCCCGCATGGAGGCGCTGCCCATAAAATATTTTGACACCCACGCCCACGGCGATATCATGTCGGTGTATACCAACGATGTGGATACCCTTCGCCAGCTGCTCAGCCAGAGTATACCGCAGGTGATCAACTCACTGATTACCATGGCGGCCACGCTGGTGACGATGATCATCCTGAACCCGGCGCTGACGGTGATCTCCATTCTGACGGCGGTGGTCATGCTGAAGGTTACCTCGACCTTTTCCAGCCTGTCCGGAAAATATTTTATCCGTCAGCAGATCGATCTGGGCGCGGTGGACGGTTTCATCGAGGAGATGCTGGACGGCCAGAAGGTGGTCAAAGTCTTCTGTCATGAAGAAGCGGCCAAAAGAGATTTCCACGAGGTGAACGAAAGACTGCGAAACAGCGCCAACAAAGCCAACCGTTATGCCAACCTGCTGATGCCCATCAACGCCAATATCGGCTGGATCAGCTATGCGCTGGTGGCCATCGTGGGGGCGATCCTGGGCATCAATGAACTGGCCGGCGTCACCATCGGCACGGTGGTCACTTTTGTGGGATTGAATAAAAGCTTTACCAACCCCATCACCCAGGTCAGCCAGCAGATCAATTTCGTGGTCAATGCCGCAGCCGGCGCGCAGCGTGTCTTTGACCTGATGGATCAGGAGCCGGAGAAGGATGAAGGCTATGTGGAACTGGTCAACGCAAAAGAGGATGAAAACGGCAATCTGACGGAGACTTCCGAGCGGACTAATCTGTGGGCCTGGAAACATCCCCACAAGGCGGACGGCACCATCACTTATAAGAAGCAAGAGGGTAAGGTGGTCTTTGACGATGTGGACTTCGGTTACACGGAGGATAAGATCGTGCTGCACAATATCAGTTTGTGGGCAAAGCCGGGCCAGAAAATCGCTTTCGTAGGAGCCACCGGAGCCGGCAAGACTACCATCACCAACCTGATCAACCGCTTTTATGACATTGCGGATGGAAAGATCCGTTACGACGATATCAACATCAACAAGATCAAAAAGCAGGATCTGCGAAGGTCCCTGGGTATGGTGCTGCAGGATACCCATCTGTTTACGGGAACGGTTATGGAGAATATCCGATACGGAAAACTGGATGCCACCGATGAGGAATGTATTGCGGCGGCGAAGCTGGCCAATGCGGACGGATTTATCAATCGTCTGCCGGACGGCTATCAGACCATGCTGACGGGAGACGGTTCCAACTTAAGTCAGGGGCAGCGGCAGCTTCTGGCCATTGCCAGGGCGGCGGTGGCGGATCCGCCGGCATTGATTCTGGATGAGGCCACGTCTTCCATCGATACCCGTACAGAGAAACTGGTGCAGGCCGGCATGGACGCGCTGATGAAAGGGCGGACCACCTTTGTCATCGCCCACCGTCTGTCTACGGTGAAAAATTCCGACTGTATCATGGTCATGGAGCATGGGCGGATTATCGAGAGAGGTACCCATGACGAACTGATCGAGGAGAAAGGAAAATATTATCAGCTGTATACGGGAAATTTTGCTTCTTAAAAGAATTGGCTTCATCTTGCATCAAAATCCCAAATATGGTAGTATAACTGTAACGCCGAAAGCATCAGACGCGACCGGAGATTAGGGAAGGCGTGTGAAAAGTTCGGGGGAGTTATCAGGTGAAACAGTAGACCTTCAGAGAGTGAGTATGATCTGCTCATCCGCTTTCTGAAGGCCTTTTTGCGATTATCTGGAGGGATTACGTTGCATTTTGGTAAGCAAAAGACACAGAACAGACTGAAGAATAAGAAGAAAAGAAGGGGCATGCTGGTTTTTAAGGTGATCCTGCTCTTCCTGCTGCTGGCAGTGGCGGTGACCGGCGTGGGAGCCGCTGTAGTTTACAACAGAATCATTTCTGAGGCGCCGCAGGTTTCGGCGATCGATATTACGCCGGCGGGAAATGTCACTTTCATCTATGACGATGAAGGGGAGCAGATACAGCAGCTAAATTCTGCGGAAGGGAACCGGATCTCCGTCTCCATAGAGGAGATCCCGACGGATATGCAGCATGCCATCGTAGCCATAGAGGACGCCCGGTTTTACGAGCACAACGGCGTGGACTACCGGGGTATGCTGCGGGCGGTGGTCAATGCCGTGACCAGCGGTTTTCGCCGTATGGAAGGAGCCAGCACCATCACCCAGCAGCTTTTGAAGAATAATGTTTTTACTGACTGGATGAGTGAAAGCACCTGGGATTCCATTAAAAGGAAGATCCAGGAACAGTATCTGGCGGTGGAACTGGAAGCATATCTGACAGAACAGGGAGAGGATGCCAAAAGTGTGATTCTGGAAAACTATCTCAACACCGTCAACTTCGGTTCCGGCGCATACGGGATCCAAATGGCGTCACAGACTTATTTCGGAAAAGACTGTAAAGACCTGACGCTGTCCGAATGTGCCGTGCTGGCGGCCATTCCGCAGAATCCCACCCGGTGGAATCCCCGAACCAACCCGGAGGAAAACGCCAAGCGCCGGGAGGTGGTGCTGCGCTATATGACGGAGCAGGGCTGGATCACAGCGGAAGAGCAGCAAGAAGCGCTGGCTGACGATGTGTATTCCCGCATTCAGGAGACGGCGGTGGTGGATGAAGACGAGCCTTATTCCTACTTTGTGGACGGATTGATCCAGCAAGTGGAAGAGCATCTGATTCAGCGGTGCGGATATACGGAAGAAGAAGCGGAGAAAGCCGTTTACAGCGGCGGTCTGCGCATTTACAGCACCCAGGACAGCGACATTCAGGCGATTATGGATGAAGAGTTTCAAAAGGAAGAAAATTATCCGGATGATGTGCAGTATGAACTGGAGTGGGCGCTGACCGTGGAACACGCAGACGGTACCCAGGAAAATTACAGCCGTGAGATGCTGCGCAGCTATTTCCGTGAGAGCGATGCTTCTTTTGATTTGCTGTTCGCAAGCCAGGATGAGGCGCAAAGCTTTGTGGATCAGTACAAGGCGGCGGTTCTGACGCCGGAGGATACCATCGTGGCGGAGCGGGTTGATTTTACCCCCCAGCCCCAGGCGGCCATGACGGTGATCGAACAAAGCACCGGGCAGGTGAAGGGAATCGTGGGCGGCAGAGGGGAAAAGACAGCCAGTCTCACGCTCAACCGGGCGACCGACGCCACCCGTCAGCCGGGATCTACTTTCAAGATTCTGTCCACTTACGGACCGGCTCTGGAGGAAGAGGAGATTACTCTGGCGACGATGATTGAGGATGAACCGTATGAATACGCGGATGGAACGCCGCTGAGCAATGCGGACGACGCCTATCACGGGACGGTTTCCGTGCGGACGGCTATTACGTATTCCTATAATATACCGGCGGTGAAGGTGCTGACGGATCTGACGCCCCAGACCGGTTATGACTATCTGACCAGACTGGGATTTACGACGCTGGATGCCCAGTCGGATACGTATCAGCCTCTGGCGCTGGGAGGCATCACCAACGGTGTCACAAACCTGGAATTGACGGCGGCTTATGCGGCTATCGCCAATGAGGGAAATTATATCGAACCGTCTTTTTATACCAGGGTGACGGATAAGGAGGGAAACGTGCTTTTGGAGAATACCTCTGAGGAAACCCGGGTATTCAGTGAGAGCACAGCCTTTTTGCTGACCAGCGCCATGGAAAGCGTCATGGAGGAAGGGACAGGAACGGCTTTGCAGCTGGAGGATATGACGGCGGCAGGAAAAACGGGAACCACCACTTCCTATGTGGATCTGGTGTTCGCCGGATACACGCCTTATTATACCTCTGCCGTCTGGGCCGGCTATGATACCAATATGGAGGTTCCGGAAGAGGGCAGAACCTTTCATCAGACGCTTTGGACCAGGGTGATGAACCGTATCCATGAGAATCTGCCGGATCAGGAGTTTTCCCAGCCGGATGATGTGGAGGAAGTGACCATCTGTGCGGACAGCGGTCTGCTGCCCGGATTTGGCTGTACCAGAACCACGGAGTATTTTTCCTCAGCTACAGTTCCCACTGAAAGATGCAAAGAGCACGGCCTTTTCTCCCGGCCGACAAAGGAGCCGGAGGATAACCGGGAAGAAGAGGACGAATGGGATGACCAGGAGGAAGAACCGGTGGAACCGGAAGAAAGTGAGGAAGAGGAGCAGGAAGAAGAGCAGGAGGATCCCTGGTGGTGGGGATGGTGGAACTGATTTTCATTTCCTTATAAATAACGAAAAAGCGCCGCCCGGCCATCGGTGAAAGATGGCCGGGCGGCATAGTCTGTACAAAAATGTTTACTGACGGATGGCGCCGTTGTCGCAGCGGTTTCCCCAGGAATCGATCAGACTGCCGTCCCGGTAGACGCAGATGATCTCACAGTGGTTGGCACATTTTCCGCAGGTAACCTCCCGGGTTTTAAAATCCATCTGTGCCACGTCAAAGGAAAATTCCCCTTCGCTCTGATCTTCCCGGGCCAGCACGGCGATGCCGAAGGCGCCCATCAGATGCCCTTTTTCATCCACCATTACCGGCATACCCAGTTCTTCTTCAAACATATGTACCACGCCGGCATTTTTGCTGACGCCGCCCTGGAAGACCACGGGTGCAATGATCTTTTTGCCTTTGGCCACATTGTTCAGGTAGTTTCCCGCCACAGCCTTGCACAGTCCGGCGATGATTTCATCCTTGGGACAGCCCACCTGCAGCTTGTGTACCAGGTCGGATTCGGCGAACACAGTACAGCGCGCTGCGATGGGAGCGGCCTTTTTTGCCTTTAATGCAATAGAGCCAAATTCTTCCACTTCCACGCCCAGACGATGAGCCTGGCTGGAAAGGAAAGCCCCCGTACCGGCCGCGCAGAGTGTGTTCATGGCGTAATCTACGGCCACGCCGTTTTCCACACAGATGATCTTGGAATCCTGCCCGCCGATTTCCAGGATAGTCCGCACTTCCGGGTGCAGGGTGGTGGTGCCCACAGCATGGGCGGTGATTTCGTTTTTCACCACCTGGGCGCCGATCATGCTTCCCACCAGTTTGCGGGCGCTGCCTGTGGTTCCGGAGGCGGCGATCCGGTAGTGTTCCCGGTCAAACTGTTCCTCCAGTGCGTGAAGAACTTCTCTGGTTGCCTGGATGGGATTGCCCTCTGTCCACAGATAACTTTCCGCCAGAAAAGTGTTGTTTTCGTCGATAATGACGCCTTTTGTCGAAATGGAACCGATGTCGATTCCCAGATAAGCTTTCTTTTTCATCGTAGTATTTTCTTCTTTCTTTCCAGCATGTCGTAAAATGCTTCCAGTCTCGTGTCAAGTCCGGTATCGCTCTCCTGTGTGTCGTAACTTAAATACAGAATCGGGATATGGTAATCTTTGCTGATGTTCTGCAGAACCGGGATAGCGTCCATCTCCGGTGTGCAGCCGAAGGATTTCACATGGATAATGCCGTCGAAGCCCCTTTTGGCGTAATCCAGCGCTGCGCTTAAAGTCCAGGTGGTGGTGGTTCCCATGTTAAATCGGGTATATTCCCGGATCCGGGGACGAAGGGCCGGTTCCTTGGCGCGGAAGTGGCAGTTGGTTACGTTTAAAAACCGGTGAACCGACGCGCCCAGCCGTACCAGCTTCTCCTGCAGAAACTGGTTGGAATGTTCGTCCATGACGGTAAAGTACTCGCCTACCACGCCGATGCGGATGGGATGTTCCGGCATCTTCAGTTCCAGCTCTTCCATGCTTTGTTTGGCGGCCTGATAGCCATCCCGGATTTCCCGCCGGTTTTCCGCCGTCTGCATCTGCAGCAGAAATTTGCGGTAAACTTTCCGGAAGCTTCCCTTTACGGCTTCAAAGCCGGCATTCTGATAGTACAAAGCTTCGATCTCATCCATATATTCCGCCATCTTCACACCGTCGTAAGCGCCGGTGAGCACTTTGGCCGGATTCAGTTTGGGGCTCAGTTTCTTTGCCAGCCGCAGCCATTCCCGCTTTTTGCCGCCCATATATTCCGCCAGGTTGACGAATTCAAAGCGATAGCCCAGATCCCGCAGGATTTCTTCCTGCAGCTGTCCGTAGGCATCCAGCCGGCAAAGACCGCCGGTTTCCACCAGGATATCTGCTCCGGCCTCCAGAGCCTCGATCAGACTGCCCAGCGTATGCTTAAAGGGTGCGCAGACATAATCCGGGCTGTAACGGCTGCCCAGTTCAGCCGTTTCTTTGGTGGCAGGAGGGAGCAGCAGATAATCTGCCTCCAGCCCCTGCTCGATAATGTATTTGATCGCGTAATTATAATGATGGATCCTGGGGAACGCGATTTTTTTCCGGTCTTCAATTCTTAAATCCATAACCGCCCGCCTTCTGATATTTGATGATGTCAATGAAACTTTCCAGTCTTGTTTCCACCCCGGCTGTTCCACTCTGAGCGTCCAGAGTCAGACTCAGCACGGGCAGGCCTTTCAGATGCCGCTGCAGCAGTTCGCCGGCCAGGGAATCCGGCCCGCAGGGATAGGCGCTGACCAGCACGATGCCGTCCACTTTTTCCCGAAGCAAAAGACTGGCGCCGATGATTTCCCGGCTGATCAGCCAGGGAATCACCCGGGAAAGGTCATAACTCTTTTTTAAAGCGCTTTTCTTGTTGACATAATCTGTATAAAGGACTTCAACGCCGAATTTCTCCAGTATCTTTCCCAGTTCTGATCCCATGTAAGCGTCATGAAGCACATAAGGATGACCGGCCAGCAGTACCTTGCTTTTGGAACTGTCCAGCTTCTGCATCTGACGTTTTTCTTTTGCCTTGTACCAGGCGTCCTGTACTTTTTTGGCGCTGTTGTAGGCCTTTTTTCCCTCTTTTTTTGTTTTTCCCAGTGTCTCTGCCAGTTTCAGATAGACGGCCTCCTCATTGGTCTTGTCATACCAGTCGTAACTGACGGTGAGAAGGGGAAGCCGTTCTTCGCGAAAAATATTGGCGATCAGATCCGGCAGGGATTCATAACGGGTGCACATTTTTTCCCGGGGAGTATATCCTCCTTCCCGGGGGATAAAAAGGGCGTCGCATTTTCCCAGCAGCCGCTGTACATGGCCCAGATACATCTTAAAGGGAAGACAGGTCTCGTCCACCGCGCGGGCGGTTCCTTCCTCCAGGATACTGCGGTCGCTTCTGGGGCTTAAAATGTATGAAAAACCCAGCTGTGTGAAAAATTCCTTCCACAGGATTCCGTCCCGGTAAGTCAGAAGTCCTCTGGGAACGCCGATGATATGTATGTTTTTCATGGTTTGTCACCTCTTGTTTCGTCCAGGTTCCCTCAACCGTACCGCCGCATTACTGCTGGCGGTAATAGCTGAAGAAATCGGCGATTTTACGGGCGGCTTCTTTGAGCACTTCGATACGCGGCAGGTATACCACCCGGAAATGATCCGGCTGTTTCCAGTTGAAGCCTCCTCCGTGGATCAGCAGGATTTTCTTGTCGCGCAGCAGATCCAGGGCGAATTTTTCATCATCGGTGATATTAAATTTTTCGATGTCGATTTTCGGGAACATATAAAAGGCTGCTTTTGGTTTAACGCAGGTAATGCCCGGGATATCGGTCAGGGCATTGTAAATGAATTCCCGCTGTTCGTACAGTCTGCCGCCGGGTACCACGTAATCGTTCACACTCTGGTGGCCGCCAAGGGCGGTCTGTACGATGGACTGCGCCGGCACGTTGGAGCAAAGACGCATATTGGAAAGCATCTTGATGCCTTCGATGTAATCTTTGGCGATCCGCTTGTTGCCGCTTAAGATCATCCAGCCGATTCGAAATCCTGCGATCATGTGAGACTTGGACAGTCCGCTGTAGGTGACGCAGAACAGATCCGGCGCCATGGAAGCAATGGAGATATGTTTCTCATCATCCATCACCAGACGATCGTAGATCTCATCGGAAAAGATGATCAGCTGATGTTCTCTGGCCACGTCCACAATCTGCTGCAGGATCTCTCTGGGGTAGAGGGCTCCGGTGGGGTTGTTGGGGTTGATGATTACGATGGCTTTGGTTTTGTCCGTGATTTTCCGTTTGATGTCCTCCATATCCGGATTCCAGTCGGACTGTTCATCGCAGATATAGTGGACGGCTTTGCCGCCGGCCAGGTTTGCGCAGGCAGTCCACAGCGGATAGTCCGGTGAGGGAATCAGGATCTCGTCTCCGTTGTCCAAAAGAGCGGACATACACAGGTTGATCAGTTCGCTGACGCCGTTGCCTGTGTAGATATCGTCCACGGTTACATTGGGGATTCCTTTCAGCTGGGCGTACTGCATGATGGCTTTCCGGGCAGAGAAGAGCCCGTTGGCGGGGGAGTAGCCTTCGCATTCTGTCAGCTGGCGGCGCATATCGTAGATCACTTCGTCCGGTGTGTGAAAGCCAAAAGGAGCCGGATTTCCGATATTCAGTTTCAGAATCTGAGTGCCGTCCTCCTCCATTCTGGTTGCTTCGTCCACAACCGGTCCTCTTACATCATATAATACATCATCCAGTTTTGATGATTTCTTAAATTCACGCATGTTCTTTCCTCCTGAAGATTCTTTATTTGGATTCCGGATTTCTGGCTGTGGCGCCGCCTGTTCCGGCAGATCTTTTTCCCCTTTCAGCCAGTCTTCCTCCACCTGCAGTGTTTCTGCCAGGAAATGGAGAAGTTCCGGCCGGGGAACGGTTTTTCCGCTGACATACTGACTGACATGGCTCTTTCCCAGCTTCACATTCTGTTCCAAAGCGGCGTGGACCAGATCCACCTGCTTGAAACCCTGCTGTTCCATGGCCAGTTTCAGCCGGTCCGCAAATGATTCCTTCGGCATGTTTTGGTTCACCTCTCAAAGTTCAAAATAAAATGCAAAAGTTCAAAACTGCTGAAGCCAGTATATCATGTGATGGAGAAAAGTTCAATAAAAAACGAAATGAATTTTGAACTTTTTGAGGACGAAAAAGAAGTGCAGTACCGTTTGGGGAGAATTGACATAAATTTTACATTTCTCTTGTATCCTGTGAAACTTTATGCTATAGTAAATCCGCTGTTAAAAAATAAATTCTCTGGAGAGCTTCCTGAGGCTGGTTTTTATGTGCCGGTCCGTCGGGAACGCCGAAGGTGTAAGGCAGAAAGCTGCTGATCTCTCAGGCAAAAGGACAGGGTAATGTTCATCTCTCTCGAGAAATAAACAAAAGAGGGAGGAAAGAACATGGATGCTTTATTGAATTGGATCGATTCTGCCAACGATATTCTGTGGAATACTATTCTGCTTGTGATGTTGTGCGGGACCGGTATTTTTTATACCCTGAAACTGAAGTTCATTCAGGTGCGCAAATTCAAAGAAGGATTGAAAATAGTCTTTGGAAGCTTCAGTTTGAGCGGGAAGAAACGGGACAATGGGGAAATGACGCCTTTCCAGGCGGTGGCCACTGCCATCGCCGCTCAGGTAGGTACGGGGAACTTAACCGGCGCTGCCACAGCGTTGATCGGCGGCGGCCCGGGAGCGATTTTCTGGATGTGGATGTCCGCCTTTTTCGGCATGGCGACGATTTACGCGGAGGCCGTACTGGCGCAGAAATACAAAACCGTGGAAAACGGCGAAGTGACCGGCGGTCCCATATATTATATCCGGCAGGGATTTAAAGGGAAGTTCGGCAAGGTGCTGGCGGTGATTTTCGCCTGCCTGATCACGGTGGCCCTGGGCTTTATGGGCAATATGGTACAGTCCAATTCCATCAGCGAAGCTTTTTCCAGCGTGCTGGATGCCAGAAATTTGGAGGTTTCTCCGATTATTATCGGACTGCTGATCGCGGTATTTTCTCTGTTTGTATTCCTGGGCGGAACCAAACGGCTTGCCAGCGTGGTAGAAAAACTGGTGCCTCTGATGGCCGGGATTTATATTGTAGGAAGTCTGGTACTGATTGCCATGCACATCACGGAAGTTCCGGAAGCTTTCCGGATGATCATTGTGGGAGCCTTTACCCCGAGAGCGATCGTGGGCGGCGCGGCCGGTATCACCATCCGGGAGGCGATCCGTTACGGCGTGGCCCGCGGCCTGTTTTCCAACGAAGCCGGTATGGGTTCCACACCCCATGCCCATGCCCGGGCGGCTGCCAAAAATCCCCATGAGCAGGGACTTACCGCTGTGGTCAGCGTCTTCATCGATACCTTTATCGTGCTGAACCTGACGGTATTTTCTATTCTGACCACCGGCGTATTGGACAGCGGCGAGAATGGAATCGCATTGACTCAGACGGCTTTTACCACCGGCTTTGGAGGATTCGGCGATATCTTTGTGGCCATCTGTCTGCTGTTTTTTGCCCTTTCCACCATCATCGGATGGCATTTCTTTGGGGCGGTTAACGTAAAGTATCTGCTGGGAGACAAGGCGGTCAAGGTATACTCTGTGATTGTGGCAATCTGCATCGTCATCGGCTCCACGCTGAAGCTGGATCTGGTATGGTCCCTTTCCGACTTCTTCAACGGACTGATGGTGATTCCCAATGCCCTGGCTCTTTGGGCTTTAGCGGGCGTGGTGAACAGCGTGCGCAAGCAGTACGGCGAGAAGAAAAAAGAGAAATAAAAACAATTGATATTACAGGCAGTCTGTTCCGTAAAAGGAGCAGGCTGCTTTTATAACACTTTTCTGAAATTTTACTTTCGTTTTACGGAAGATTGATGGTTAAATTTTCATCCCTTTTCTATAATACAGATAACCTGAAAAAAACCAAGTAAGTACAGGGAAAGAGAGGATGTTAGAAATGGATGTAATGGAAACCAAAACGGCCAGTCAGTCCCAGAAACTGATGATTTTTGTTCTGACCATGTCGCTGTATGGTCTGGCCACGCTGTTTACAGAACTGATTCCGAAATTCCAGGTGGGTATCGTGGAATTTTCCGTGGAGTATTTTCTGTTTATCCCGCTGGTGCTGGCCATGCTGTTTGATCCGCTGTCAGCAGCGCTGGGCGCAGCCACCGGAGAGCTGGTGTTCAGCGAGATTATGCTGGGACAGTTCGGAGGACTGGGAGAGCTGGAAAAATTTCTGACGGTAACCATCGGCGTATATGTTGCGGGAAAGGTGGTCAGTGATCCGCGCAACCGCAAAAGGGTGGCGGCGGCTGCCATTACCGGAACCGGTCTGCAGCTTCTGATGGGTACCATTGTGGATATCTGTAAAGTACAGTTTGCCATCGAGGATTTTGAAGCGGTAGCCGGACTCCCGGAGAGCGTTTTTGTGACGGAAGGATTTGCTTTTCTGAATGACCTGCTGTTTTCCGGTATTCTCTTCTGTCTGCTGCCCACGCTGTATCTGGTTCCGAAGCTGTATGGCAAGATCGAGCCGCTGCTGGGGATGAAGCCCCGCACCAGTGCAAACGTTTCCGGACATATCAGTATGAAAATCATTGCTGTCTGTCTGGTTGGATTCATCTGTGCGGTGGTGTCTCAGATGCTGGCAGAAAGCGGGTTTGAACTGATCGGCTGGGAAGCCGGATGGGCTGGGAATACCACTTCCATGGCTGCCGGCATGATTGTGGCAGCAGCGGCGGCGCTTCTGATTCTGATAGCAATGAGGAAAAATGCGGCAGAAAAGGTGAGTGATACGAAATGAGTATCATAAAAATAGAGGATTTGCAGTTTACGTATCCCGGCGCGGACAGTCCCACACTGGATCACGTAAATCTGGAAGTGGAGGAAGGAGACTTTCTGGCCATCGTTGGAAATAACGGATGCGGGAAATCCACTTTGTGTAAAGTTCTGAATGGTCTGATCCCCCACTTTATCGAGGGCGATTTTGCAGGACGGGCGACAGTTGGAGGGGAGAACACTCTGCATACAGATGTGGGCTCCCTGGCTCGTCGTGTGGGCTATGTGTATCAGGACTTTGAAAATCAGATCGTTCGTCCCACGGTGTTGGACGATGCTTCTTTTGCCTGTCTGAATTACGGTATGAAGGATTATCTGCAGCTGGGTCGGGAAGCGCTGGCCCGCTGCGGTCTTCAGGGATGGGAAGAGGAATATATCTGGCAGCTTTCCGGCGGACAGACTCACCTGCTGGCGCTGGCGGGAGCCGTAGCGCTGGGACCGGATATTCTGATTTTGGATGAGCCTATCGCACAGCTGGATCCTGGACATGCCGACCGTATTTACGGAGTACTGCGTGAATTAAATGAGACATATGGCAAGACGATCATTGTCATTGAGCACCATACGGAGTATATTGCGGATTACTGTAAACATGTGCTTTTGCTGAGAAATGGCAAAGTTGCCTGGATGCTGCCGGTGCGGGAAGCATTGGATCGGGTGGAAGAACTGCAGGAAAGCAATATCTTTCCTCCGCAGGTAACTATAGCGGCCTGGCAGCTGCAGAAAGAGGGAAAACTGAACAGGAAAGCTATGCTGCCTGTGACAGTGGCAGAAGGGAAAAGGGCCTTCTCTTCACTGCCAAGAGCCAAGCGGGATAGGGCTGAATCAGAGAAATCTTTCGGGAAACCGGAGAAAGAACCGGTTGTGGCGGCCTTTCGCGATCTGAGTGTTTCCTACCGCACGGTAAAAGGTGAGCCCCATGTAGTTTTTGACAGACTGAATCTTCAGCTGCATAAGGGAGAAAAGATTGCTCTGATCGGCTCCAACGGTGCGGGCAAATCCACGTTAATGAAACTGATGGTAGGGCTTTTGAAACCCTCCCAGGGAACGGTGCAGCTAAATGACAGAATTTTAAACAAAATAAAGCCGGAACAACTCTCCCGGCAGATTTCCCTGGTTTATCAGAATCCGGAGGAAATGTTCATTAAGGATTCCATTCGCAAAGATATCGCTTATGCTATGCAGGTGCGTCAGGTGGAAAACTGGGAACAAAGGACGGAAGAACTGCTGCGGCGGTTTCACCTGCAGGAACTGGGAGAACGGGACGGACGTCTGCTTTCCGGAGGCCAGATGCGCCGGGCCAGTCTGGCCATCGGCGTAGCATTAAATCCAGGTATTTTGCTGTTGGATGAACCCACGGCAAATCTGGATATTGCCACCAGAAAAGAAATCATGCGTACGTTAAATGATATGAAAGAAATCACGGAGACGGTGATGATTGCCACTCACGATATGCAGCTGGTGTGTGAATGGGCCGAAAGGATCATTGTTTTGTACAAGGGTCGGATTGTGGGCGACGGTACGCGCAATGAAATCTTCGGAGATGAAGCTTTGACGAAGCAGGTGGGAATCCGGCCGCCGGAAATTTTTTCCATGGGAAGGGAACTGGACGAAAATGCGCTGTGTTATACTGTTCAGGAATTCCTGCAGATGTTTGAAGGAGGGGGAGCAGATGATAAAAAAACTGTCAGAAAATATACTGGATAAATTTTCCATGGATTTCCTGCGCAGTCAGGTGTTGAAAAATGCTTACGGCAACAATGACACGGTGATTGCCATACGGGATCCCCGGGTACTTCTGATCTGGTATCTCTTTTTTGGATTGGTACCCTGGTTTGTTCATGATATCATTTTTCTGCTGGGATGCTTTTTGCTGGTGATGGTGACCACACTGCTGGCTCGCGTGGCCGGTCTGGTGCTTTTTCTGTTCGGGCTGGGTGTGTTTTCTCAGACCGGGTATCTGCTGATTGTGACTCTGCTGTTTGGAGGCGATGCGTCAGCAGTCGCGCCGCTGCTGGTCCTGACACTGAAGGTGGCCACGGTATCGTTGGCTTCCGTGACGGTGTTTTCCGGATTGGATCCGGACCGTCTGTCCAACGGGCTGATGTGGTACGGATGCCCGGAGCGGTTATCTTTCTCGATCTCCTATGCCTATCGGATGCTTCCCATGCTGATGGAGGAATTCCAGAATGTGATGCTCTCCTACCGACTTCGGGGAAATCCGCCGGAACACGATACATTCGCGGGAAAGATTCGTTATCTCGTATATCAGGTTCAGATCATCATCCATGCCTTTTATCCGCTGATGCTGAATACAGCCAAGCGCAGCCGGACGACAGTGGAGGCTCTGGAAATTAAAGGCTACCGGTATGCGGCGTCCAGCAAAGAGGTAAGGAAGATCAAGTTGTCTTCCCTGAAGCTGACGGTGGATGATCTGATCTTTCTGACGGTTTCTTTTTTATGGATGGCTGTTGTGATTCTGATTTGCGGTATGCTGCGATAGGAGGTGACAAACATTGTATCTGGATTTTCATACACACGGGAAACTGGCAAAGAAACTTCCCTTCTCTGAAGATTATACGCACTGGTTGTTTTCAAAAGCCCGTATGTCCGGTCTGGACGCCCTGTGTCTGACGGAACATTTTAATACGCTGGGATTTCGTCAGCTGTACCGCTATATTGCCGAGCATTCCGAAAGAGACAAAGACACACTGCTGTTTGACGGATTACGTATCTTTCCGGGGATGGAGACGGATATCGCACAGGGAGGGCATATTCTGACCATTGGCCCGATGGAGGTTATTCTGGAGCTGAACCGGAGACTGGAGCCCAATAAAGAGAAGGGACGGTTTTTGCCTTTTGATCTGCTGATGGATCTTTTCGAGCAGTATCCGGTGTTGGTGGGAGGCGGACATCCCTTCCGGGAAGGCGGACATATCCCTCAGCTGCCGGCGGATCAGCTGAAGAGGTTTCACTTTTTTGATCTCAATGGCAGAGATCTGGCGAAAGACCGGGAGGCTACAGAAAAGATGACCCGTAAGCTGGGACAACAGTATCGGAAACCGGTGGTGGGCGGAAGCGATACACATCAGGCGGTTCAGTACGGCTGCATCCGCACCAGATTTGAAAAAACAGTAAATGAGGTGGGGGAGCTTTACCGGGAGATGCAGAAGGGAAGTTATGAGATCTGCATTTCCGACCAGGCGGCTTTTCAGGTGCAGACGGCCAATCTGCTGAAAAGATCCCTGAAAGAAATCTATGCTCTTGGCGGCGATTATGTCTCTGTTTTATTGGGGAAGGATCCCGCCTGGACGGCTCTTTGCCGGAAATCAGTGGGATGAATATGAGTAAACGAGGAGTGAGAGAAATGTATTTGCAGTTTCCAAAGACACCGGAAAGACTGACTCCGGCAGAACAGCGTATTTTGGAATTTATTGAGGGCAACCGGGAAGAATTTCTTTTTATGTCTATCGGGCAGGCGGCTGACAGGCTGGAAATTTCTGAGGCGACTATTTCCCGTTTCGCCCGGCATATGGGCTGCCAGGATTTCAAAGAACTGAAAAATGTTGTTATCCGACAGAATCACCTGGAAGGCCCGGCGGGCAAGCTGGCAAGTACGCTGCTGTCAGAGGAATCTTTTCAGGCATTATCTTATCTGCAGAAGCAGCAGGTCTGTCTGCAGAAAACTATGGAACGCCTGGACAGACAGGAGTTTGAAAAAGCCCTGGAAGCTTTCTTAAAGGCACGGCAGGTTTTCATCCATGCTAAAAGTGCCTCTGCTTCCATGGGTCAGCTGCTTTTTTTCCGCCTGCGGCGGCTGGGCGTGCAGGTGACCTTGCTGCCTTCCGGCGGCTCCGAAGTGCTGGAGGGGCTGGTGCAGGCCGGCAGGGATGATCTGGTTGTTTTGTTTGGATTTTCCAAAGTTTCCAGGGAGGGAAGGGCTATCCTGGACAGACAGAAAGAAGCCGGCTACTGTACGCTGTGCTTTACGGGCCGGCTTCATGTTCCGGAAGAAGATAAGGCTGATATCAATCTCTATGTCTGCCGTGGAGAAGAAAAGGAATATCATTCCATGACAGCTGCCGCTGCGTTGGTGGATGCGCTGGTGGTGGCGTTGTCTGAAC
Source organism: Candidatus Ruminococcus avistercoris (assembly GCA_019120315.1). GTDB lineage: Bacteria > Bacillota > Clostridia > Lachnospirales > Lachnospiraceae > Ruminococcus_G > Ruminococcus_G avistercoris. Next base: position 4,065 of record DWVJ01000007.1, on the reverse strand, counting down.
GGCTGGGCGCCAGAGGCGCCCAGCATTTGAATGATTTATACCGGATGAAGAAAAAATTCTGACGCTGGAAGCGTTCAGATAGTAACAATGGCGCCGGTTTCCAGCGCTTTCTGAGCGGCGGCGCAGATAAGAGTTGCCTGTGTTCCGTCATGTACGTCGACGCCGGGAGTTCTCTTCTCCACGATGCAGTCGATAAACTCTTTCATTTCTTCCACGTATGCCTGGTGGAACCGTTCCGGGAAGTTGCGGACGCATTCCTGTACTGCGCCAGTCTTGTCATAGAGCATGGCCAGGTTTTTGCAGGGTACGGGGCTGACCCGGATGGAGCCTTCTGTGCCGATGATCTCCGTTTCGATGTGATATCCGTGGACGGAGGCGCGGCCTACGTGAAGCTGGCCCATGGCGCCGTTTTTGAATTTAAAGGTGGCGCAGGCAGTCTCCACATCTCCCTGCTCTCGGAAACGGGGATGTTTCACTGTGCTGCCGACGGCATAGACTTCTGCGGGATCGTCCTGCAGGAACCAGCGCATCAGATCGATGTCATGGCTGGCCATATCCATCATGATACCGCCGCTTTTGGGGACAAATCCGCTGTCCAGGAGAGACTCCGCATCTGCGTCGGGATCCACGCCGGTAGCTTTTACCAGGTAAGGAGTTCCGATGGCCCCGGACTCGATTTTCTTCTTGGCATAAGCGTAGGAAGGATCATAGCGGCGCATAAAGCCCAGCATAAAGACCTGGTCAGGATATTTTTTTACTTCTTCTTCGGTAGCCCTGCACTCTTCCAGGGTGACTGCCAGCGGTTTTTCACAGAAAACGTGTTTGCCGGCTTTCAAAGCCAGAGAAATCTGTTCCGGGTGATAGGTAGACGGGGATACGATTACCACGGCATCGATATCCGGATCCTGGCACATGGCGGCAAAATCAAAATAGGTTTTCTCTACTCCCAGTTGCTCTTTTGCATAGTTCAGTTCGGAATCGACGATGGAACAGGCTGCCGTCAGTTCTGCACCCGGGATGCTAAATGCCAGATTCTCCGCATGGGTACGTCCCAGCCTTCCCAGTCCGACAATGCCAACTCTTACTTTTTTCATTCTGTTACCTCCTGCTTCCTTTCCTGTATCGCCTTTTCTGTTAACAGGCGCTTGGATTTTTTGTTTCTTTCTGATATGATTATAAAAGAAAAGCGGCGTAAAGGTCAGTGGTTTTTACGCCCGGGAATTTAAAAATCAGGACGAAAATGCAGGCAGCATGATTCTGATAAAATCAATAAAAGAAAGGGATCATGTTGTCAGCGGGACACAAAATGGTAATAAAGGGACATAAATAAGCAATGCTGTCAACAGATATATTTTACATAGGAGAAGACAATAAAGAAATTCTGCCGGTGGAGAAAGGGGAGTGCCCTTTCGTCTGCAGGTATTCCAGAAAGGATAGTTACCTGATGGAGGAAGTTCCCTGGCACTGGCACAATGCTCTGGAGATTTCTTTTGTGGAAGAGGGAGAAGATCATTTTCAGTCGACGGAGAATTATGAAAAGCTGGAACCAGGCGATGTGATTTTTGTCAATTCCGATGTGATGCATGCCAGCAAGGTCAGCGACAACATTGGAATCTACTCTTTTCTCTTCGATGTGCACTTCCTGTCCGGGCTGTACAACAGTCTGCTGGAACAAAAGTATTTCCTGCCCATACTGAAGTGCAAAGATCTGCAGATTGTGAAAATTCATCCGGACAGCCCCAGGAGACTGCAGATGGTTAACCTGATCGTACAGGCCATTGACACGGTGAAGCAGGAGCCGGGCGGGTATGAGTTTGAGGTCCGGCATCTCCTCAGCCGGTTTTGGTATCTGCTGCTGGAGGAGACGGAAGAGATAAGGGGGAAAGCAGGAGAGCGAAAGGATCTGGACGGGGAAAGAATCAAAGAAATGATGCGCTACGTCCAAGAGCATTACATGGAGCAGATTACTGTGGAAAATATTGCCAGGGCTGCCAACATCGGAAAAAGAGAGTGTTCCCGCTGTTTTCAGCGCAGTATCCGGATGACTCCCTGGAGCTATCTCAGGGATTTCAGGGTACAGGCTGCCGCCAGAATGCTGCTTCGTACCAGCGATACGGTAACTGAGATCGGTGAGAAATGCGGATTTCGTTCCGACAGCTACTTTGTGAAAGCCTTCCGTGAGTCGCTGAATATGACTCCGGGGGAATACAGGAAAAAAAGAAAAGGTCAAAAAACAACGCCTCCCGCCAGGTAAGAAAGCACCGTGCGGGAGGTTTTGCCTTTTGAAACATGCAATACAAATCGACCTTGCGCGGATGAAGAGTTTATGGTAATATAAAAAAACATTCTAACCGTCGGTTCTCTTACCGGCATCAATGGCTTTTCGGCCAAATACTCCACATTAACAATTGAAAAAGTCAGATGGATATCCGGACGGCAGTACTTCCGGCAAAAATGCAATTTGAAGTATTGCATTTGCATCTATATTCTTGTATAATATAGCAAAGTTTTGATGTGCATTTGACGGAAAGGAGAATGCATGAGGAACAAAGACAATTTGACAGCGGCGTATCTGAGAAGCAACAGCAGATTTGCGGATCTTATCAATGTTCACTGTTTTGGCGGGCGCACCGTGATCCAACCGGAAGATGTACGGGAAGATGACAGTGTGGAAATCCGGATTCAGCGGGATGGGAGAAAGATAACATCCCGCAAAAGATATCGGGATGTTGTGCGCAGAGTGGCCTGCGGAATGAAGTTTACGGTTATCTGCGTGGAGGGACAAAGCTATGTGGATTATACTATGCCAGTACGTGTTATGGGATATGATACGGGCAGGTATGAGCAGCAGATTCTGATCCGGAAACAAAAACATGCGCAGAGGAGAGATCTGAAAGGAGACGAGTATCTGTCCGGAATTGCGAAAGGCGAACGTCTGCAGCCGGTGATTACCATCGTTCTGTATTTTGGAAAACACTGGGATGGAGCCAGATTATCCCATTTCCGTGATAGAAGTAGGAAATTATCCCTGGGCGGAAGATTTCACCACAGATCTGAAACTGGTGTTTGGATTTATTCAGAATGCCGACGATAAAGAAAAACTGCAGGCCTTTGCTCAAAAGGAAAAGCAGGGATTTGCCGAACTGGCGGAGGATGCTTACGATCTGATTGGAGCGATGACAAATACGAAAGAACTGGACAGAATTAAAAAAGAAAACCAGATGGGAAGGGAGAGGATTAACATGTGTAAAGCGATAGATGATATGTTGGCAGACGCGAGAGAAGAGGGCAGAAGTGAAGCGGAGAAAACGATGATTCGGATATTCATACATAATTATCTGGAGGAAGGCTGTTCACGGGAAGAGATAGAACAGAAATTGCAGAAATTATTTCCGGACAGAAAAATAAATCTAGCGGAATATTTTGCGTAATTTTGTGAAATGATAAAAACAGGGTTGACAGGTTTCCGAATGTATGGTAATTTTAATGAAAATTTAATCTACTAAACCGTTGAAGCGGAGATCAAAGTAATGATGCGCGCACAGAGAGTCCGGGAGGGTGAGAGCCGGGCCGAAATGCAAATTACCAAATGGACCGCTGAGGGCGCAGTCAAAGGCTTTGGCTGAGTATTCTGCGACGTGAGGCATACGTCAGTTGCCGGGAATATGTTGGTATTCCGCTAAGCGCACGGGTCATTCCGTGAATCAAGGTGGCACCGCGGGTGAAGTATATCTTGCTCGTCCTTGACAGACATCTATCTATTTAGTTTAGTCTGCCAGGACGAGCATTTTTTTGCGCGTAAGCATTGAGCCGTGCATTCGCAAAAAGCGCTGTTTCCCGTGCTTGCACGGAGAAGCAGAAGCTTTTTGACGAATATAGGGCGAAAGCCCGCGACCGAGGGAAGCGAGGTGAGCACGGCGAAAAGAGCCGTGAGAGGTGAAAGAGCGACCGAGGGAAGCGAGGTGAGCACGGCGAAAAGAGCCGTGAGAGGCGAAAGAGCGACCGAGGGAAGCGAGGTGAGCACGGCGAAAAGAGCCGTGAGAGGTGAAAGAGCGACCGAGGGAA